>CAZFDT010000071.1:0-25543 GCA_964518335.1 uncultured Phycisphaeraceae bacterium | reverse complement strand
CGTAGGGATCATCGGCAAGACTCAAACGCGAACTGCAAGTTCTTTTAGGTGCTCTTAGTACAGGGCGACCCGTGGCGCAATTCTCCAAAAGGCAGAGTTGTGAAACCGCTTCTAGTGTAGGTCGCCGCAAATGGTGCAACTTATCAGGAGCGGAGTTCTCACCCGTAGATCGCTAGCTGCGTAAGAATGCCCTCAGAAATCAAGGACAAGGATCGTCAGCATAAGTTACATACTGTGTGGCGGGGTACACTAGCCGATTACTCCAACCAAAGTGTGGTTCAGCGATGTCTGCTTCAGGGTTTGGCCCCCGAGAACTCGGGCCACAGGTCGATAAGCGACTGCACGGTCCAGTCCGCGAGTTGCTGTCCTCCTTCCGGGCCGATCGGCGTGCTCACGGGCATAGCACCGTAGCTCTTGCCCGCCACAGCGCGAGCAGTGGGTAGGTACGTACCAGGCCCGGCGAGTTGGATGAGGAAAGTCTGTATCGCCGGGCTGCGCGCTTTAATCCCCAAGCCGTAGTCCACGTAGTACTCGAACGGATTGGTGGCGAAAGCGACTTCACCGAGGCGGATCGCATGAGCTTCGGTGGGTTGGTGGGGATCGCGCTTCTGCCGCTCGTAGCGGTCGCACACGCCCTGGTTGCGAAGGATGATGCGATAGGCGTGTGTGAGCGGGCAGTACCAGCGCGGATTTTCGCGCAGCTTCGGATTCGCCTGCAGTTCGCTTTTGAGCGATTCGAGCTTCAGTCGATGCGTGTCGGCCTCAGCCTCGGCATCGCGCACGTCCTGCTCGGTCAGCTTGCGCAACGGCAGCGCCAGCGTCTGGGCACAGTGAGCGAGTGTCGGGCTCCAGTCGATCTCCCGGCCGATACCTTCAATGATCGGCACGACCGCTTCAGTGATGCGGCGCGCGATGTCGTCGCGCTGGCTGATGCCATGGTGTTGATACATGCGCTCCTGCGCTCGCCACTCCGGCACGGTCCGCCAACTCTTGCCCGGCACGACGTCGCCGGCGGCGCTGCACTGGGGCAATATGAAAACGTCCTGCCCCAGCTTCTCCCGCAGGGCCAGGCGCGTCTCGTGCCAGTAGTCGGCGCTGACCTGAAACTCCAGCTCGCTGACCTGCGAGGGGCAGGCGAGGTTGACGACGATGCCGGTGAGTTTTTTCTCTTGGTTCCACACGCAAAGCACGTTGATGGAAGGGTCAACGCCCGCTTCGATGTGGCTGAACTCGGTTTTGTTCACCCCGCCGTACATTTTCGTCTCGCCGGTCGTGTAGCAGATGCGCCGGTTGTAGCCGATGGTCGCGTGTCCCAATCCGAAACCAATGCCGGCGGGTTGGCAATTGTTGCAGGCTTGCACGATGGCGCCGGCGATGCGTTCGACGAGGAACGCGTTGTACTCGGCGGGTGACATCACCTCTGTCTCGATGCCCAGGTCGGCCGGCCGCATACCGACGTTCCACGTGGCCTTCGAAACGCGTATCTCGGGAGCCGTGTGCGTGTGTGTGGCATTGAGGATGATGTCTGTCGGCTCAAGCTCAGGCCGCAGCGCACAACTGCGCTCACGCACGGCTTCGATCAACTCCTGACTGACCGAAACCAGGTCGCAGCTCACCATCACCACGCGGACCGGCTTGCCATCGGGTGATGTCGACGCCATGGCCATCACGGTCGCACTCAGCGGATCGCGCACGCCTTCGGAAAGACGCATGTGGAACTGGCCAGAGAGGGGCACGGTATGCGGGGGCGTGGTGTCCACCGACGCCCAGCCGACCTTGAGAGTGCCTTCGCCCTGATTCTGGCTCATGCGAATTACCTCCAGCGAATAGCGTACTGAGTTTCAGGCAGGGGCGTTGCACGACACGGAAAACCCCCGCCTTTTCAGTTCGCCTGTTTCTGCCGCAGCCGATGGGATGCGAGAAGGAATGTACACGACGATGCAACGGCCAGGCCGGCTGCGCCACACCAAGCGATCGGATAGCTGAAATGCTCGACGGCCAATCCGAAAAGAATGGGGCCTGCCGCGCCACCGAGAAAGACACCTGGGGCCATCGCCCCGGTCACGCGGCCGGGGCTCGTGGCATAGGCACGCATGATCGCGACCCAGAAAACACTTTGGAAACCCCAGGTGCCAATCAGGACCACGACCACACCCACGGCCATCATGGCGGGTTGACCAAGGGCAAGCAGGACATGCCCAACGGAGCCCATCAGGATAAGACCCGCACAAATCCGCAGCGGGTCGACTGCCGTGTGATCGCAGGAGATGCCAGCAGATAGTCGTGTCACAATCGCGGCAATGCTCGCGCAGGCCAGCATCACCCCGGCGAATGAAGGTGTTCCGCCAGCTGCTGCAGTCGCGTCAACGTAGAACGTTTTCACCACCTCGCCGGCGGCGAACGACAGGCCAAAGCCCATGGCGATCAACATGATCGTGGTGCGATCATTCAAAGGCATTCTGGACATGGCCAGGCGCTTGGCGCGTCGCGCCTGATCATCGGCTCCCGGCGGATGTCGCACATACCACGAGACGATCAAGGCGAAGAGGGCGGCGAACCCATACGCCCAGCGCCAACCCACGGTAACCGCCAGCACGGGCACGCTCAGTCCCGCGAAGATCATGGCGACCGGTGGCGCTGACTGCTTGATGCCAAAGGCCGTGCCGAGTCGATCCGCGCGGGTGCGGTTGACCAGCAGACGATTGGTGGCCGGTTGGCCGATGGCATGCGCCAAGGCGGTCAGCAACAGCCAGGGAATCAACGTCCACCAACTGTTCGCCACGAGAGCGATTCCTGCCGCCGACATCGCGGACGCCAGCATGGCAAGACGCAGGGCCAGGGTGGCGCCGAGTCGATCGACGACCCGTCCCAGCACAGCGGAGGCCACCGCACGCAGTCCCTGGGCAGAGCCAACGGCAACGCCGAGAGCCGCGGCCCCAAACATGAATTCCTCGGTCAGTTGCGCCGCCAGGGTGCCGACCAATAGCAACGGCAGCATCATGGCTATCGTCGCCGCCGCAGCCATGATCGTGGCACGCCCGGAGGGCAGTGTCTTTGTCATGTCGTGTTCGGCGTCAGTCATGCGATGCCTCATGTCTTGCCAGCACGAAGATCACTCGCCGTTTGATGAGGGTCTTCATGTAGGGAAGGTACGTATACTGGCGATGGGGTATCGGTGAAGTCGAGGTAACTGGTACGGTTGCCATCCCAAGCACCGCCGCAGGCGGGTTGCCGGCAATGACTCGGCCATCCACGGCGTGAGCATGCGCCATACGCGTTGTGCGAGCCAGACCATCGCATCAGCTCATGGGCACGGCTCGCCGCATCCTTCCGCGCGACGCGGCGAATCCGTCAGGCCGTTACCACCAGGGGCCGGTGCGGGAGGATGGGGCTCCGACCGAGCCGGTAGGTGCAGGGGGCATACTGCGACCCTTATGGCCCGGCTAGTGGTCCCCGCCAAACGGTGCGCAACATATGAAGCAGGGCAATCATGGCTGACATACACGGCCGGCACCAACATGACCGCTGTTTTAACGCTATTTCCGCCGCCTCACATGTGGCGCAATATGAGGCGGCGACCACTAGAGCCTCATCCTCCGGCCGCCAGATCCCGGTTCATGACTGGAGCGCATCCAACGCGGCGGTGGAATCAGGGCATGGCTTGAACTTGCTTGGGACCGTCGACGGTGACGTTGCGCTGAATCGTGCGGCCATCGGCGTCAATGGTCAGCTTGTGCGGCGTCAGCGTCACGCGACCGTCGGGCGACTGGCGGTACTGGAGCAGGGGGATGTCCAGCACGCCCTGGCTGTCGGCCTGGCCGCTGAAGACCTCGTTGTTCTCGCGGTCCGTGGCGGTGACGGTGGCCTGTGGCACGGTTCGGACGGTGATCGTGTGGCCGACGGCGAAATCGCGGCGCGAGCCGGCCGTGCCGACGAATTTGAACGACTCCTGGCTCGCGCCGTTCTCGAACTTGCTGTCGATGAACTGGTGGTCGTAGATCTCGCGCGTCCAGAAGCCGATCTGGAGGGTGTGGTAGTCATCACGTTGCGGCTCGCTACGGACGAAGGTGTTACCGATGAAGCGAGTGCCATGGCTGCCGCCGCCGTAGGTTTCACCGGCCCGGACGTTGTTGAGATTGGCGATGATGCGGTTGTTGAGGAACATCATGGGTTCGTGGCGTCCGACGCTGTCGTTTTCACCGGTGATGGAGATCGCGGCCACGTCGTCGGTCTGCGTGTCTTCGCTGATCGACTTGATGGTGTTATTTCGGAAGAGCACACCAGTGACGTTGGAGGAAGGGGCGACCCAGAGGGTTCGGCTGCGTCCACCATCTCGTGCCCGGCCGATGACGACGTTGTTCTCGACGAGCGTGTTGACCGCGCCCCACTGCACGCGGATGCCGTGCGCACCGGACTGCGGGCCGTATTCGGGCCAGCGGCGTAGCGGTTGTGTGGCCTGCACGAGGATGAAGTTATCGTGGACGTGGACGCCGTCGGTGCCGCCGAAGGTGGCGATGCCCACGGCTAAGTAACCGCCGCCGAAGATGCGGTTGTCGTGGATGCGGCTGTTGGTGGTAGGTGCGATCGCGAAGGAGTTGGTGGTCCAGCTATCGACGTAGATTTCGTTGCGATAGATGTGGCTGCCGGGGCGGTTGGCCTCGATGCCACGCTGTCGGGCGCGGGCCAGGAGGTTGTGGTGCATGACGCCGCCGCGGGCTAGGGCGCGGACGGCCTGGTGACGATTGACGATTTCTGTGCCCATGTCGCGGAGCACATTGTGGTGGATGGTCATATTGTCCGAGCCGTAAGTGAATTCGACGCCGGCGACCTGGTTGCCATGCCACGTGAGGATCAGTCCAGCCAGTTCGCCGCTGGTGCCGTTGGCCAGACCCACCGGCGCGCAGCCACGCTGGTTGGCAGAACCGCCGCTGCTGCCGGCCCCTTGGATGATGTGGCCGTTGAGGACGCGCACGTTCTGGCGACCGGAGCGGCCGCCGTCGGCCTTCACGCCGTAAGGCGAGCGGTCCCACCAGCGGTTGGGGTTGCCCGAGCCCCAAGTTTCGACCATGGGCCGTGCGTTATAGGTGACGGTGTGGCCATTCAGGTCAAGCGTCACGTCGCCGCTGTTGACGAGAATGGCCGTCTGGTCGGCGACGATGTCCTGCGTTAGCACATAATGTCCCGGCTCGCTGATGACGATCGGCAGCGAGGCGCCCGGCTGAGGAATTGATTGGCCTTCACCCTGCGGCGTGGTGCGAAAGGCCTGCACGTCGCTGTGGATCGTCTGGCCACGTTCATCGACGGCGACGCCACGGTAGTGGTACTGCGTGTTGGGATCGAGGCCGGTCAGGTGATGCAAGTGTAGGAAGAATGGCCGTTCGCTCGGTTCGGTGGTCATGCCCAGTTTGGGCGTCTTGCCGTATTCGACGTGCGTTCGGGCTGGAAGGTTGGTCTCGAAGCCAAGGGCGGCGCTGTTGCGGCTAACGCGACTCCACCGGCCATCATCCAGCCACTTCAGTTCGTTGCCAAAGGTTTCGTAATAGAGCGGCTCGCTGCGAGCCGTGAAGACCTGAGCGCAGAAATCAGTCCATGTGCGATAGACGAGTTGGGGGTCGCGGTCGATCGAATCCTGAGCCTGCGTCAGGGTGACGGCGGCCATCGACACGGCCAGAACGACGATCAAGCTCAACAGCGCTGCGGGGTGAGCGTTCATAATATCTCTCGCAATGAAGGATCGAGGCAGAGCGGCCATGGCGCCCCCAAGACGCCACTATATATCAAACCACACAACCAACATAGTAGCATCACCTGATTTTTCCAAGAAAAAACCCCAAGTGTCAGTGAAGTCGATCACTGTTGCTCTATGTCCACAAGTCATGAGAATAATTCCCATGGCGACGCAAGCGAGCTAAAATCACGTGCTGTAGCCGTTCGTTTTCGGTTCAACACGCCGCGTCCAATGGCAGCCATGCCCTGCACCGCCAGCCATTCTTTGTCTGGAAACGACCTCAATAGCGGGTTGCCTTGGGCCTGCACTGGCCTAACCCTGCAGCACCCAGTCCTGATCACCGGGCAGTGCTACGTTCGCCATTCCATGGGCGTGCGCGATCTGACCTGCATCGCCAGCAGCCTGCGCGATGCGGTGCGTGAACGACTTCGCCACAGATTGTCCGGTCGCGACCCCGCCATAGTCTTTCTGAATGCCACGCACACCCAGTCGGACCAGACATCGACCTTGAGGACAATTGCTTGGTGCTGGGCGGCACCGGCATTTTCAGCGACTTCGGGATCGACCTACAAACCCATGGCGGATAGGACCGTCGACGTGATCAACCGCCTGGGAATCGATATGCCACCGCAGGCCTGAATGGCGATAGCATGTGATGGGATCGCAAGCCCGAACCGTCGGCGTAGACGCAAGGATCCGCGATGATCAGACCGACCCAATCCCTGCTGTATCCGACCGAAGCCGAACAGGCCGCGTTCCTGCTCGACGTGCGCCAACAGACCCCACGGCAGCTTCGGATCAACTGCAGCGGCGAAATGCCTGTTGAGCGGCTAGCCCAGGCGGTGCGCCTGCCCGAAGCGCCGCGAGCCGTGGATGACGCGGCTTGGTCGGACGTGCCGACCTTTGGCCCGTTCCTGCGCCAGCATCAACAAGGGTGCGAATGGGCCGCCGGTTACGACGTGCGCGCGGCGTTCGACGACCATGCTTTGGCGGTGCGCGTGCGCACGCCGGGGCGCTGCATACGACGAGGATTTGCTGTGCGCTGGCACACGGCCGACAGCATCCAACTCATGCTCGACCCGGCCCATGAGCACCTGCATTACCTGCATCTGGCGATTGTGCCCGACGGGCGAGTCGTTGCTTTCCAATGTCGCCGACCGTTCGACAGTCAGCGGTGGGAAAGGAAGTTGGACGAACATCCGCTGGATGTTGCGACCATTTGCGGCGATTCGCGGCCGAAGGACGAAAGCTGGTCAGCGGTGCTGCGCGTTCCGTTCGACCTGATCGAGGCGCGGCCTGGCAGACGATGGGGCTTCAACTGCTACCATCAGCGAAGCGATCCGCTCGCATCGCCGGTCTGCTGGAACCTGACGCATCACCATCCGATGGCTCCGTGGGGAGCGGGGCAACTGGCATTTGGCGTCGAGCCGGCGCTGCACTTATCCGGCGTCGATCTGGGCGACATGCGTCTGGGACCACAGTCGTGTCGGCTTCACCTGCGGGCGGTGGGCGGGAGAAGCGTGCGCGGACACGTGCGGTTGCAGGTCGTCAACGAGATTGACGGCAAATCACTTTTCTGGAGCGGCGAGCAGAAGTTCACGCTTACGGAAGCTCAGACCGACGGCGTCATCCTGGAGATGGCGATGCGTTGGAATCCGCGCGATCATCGGCACCATCGGCTGATTATCGATGTGACCGATGAGCAGGGGCGATCGGTGCGTGCCGTGTACCGGCTTGGCCGCGGCGAGGGGCGTCTGATGCAGTTGGCCCCCCCCGCATCCCGACCCTGCCCCGATCCCGAGCCGGGCACGCCCGATTTCATCGACCGCAAGCGCGATTTCATCCTCTCCCACCTGCCGGTAATGCAGCGATTGACGACCGCACAGGGCGCGGCCAGCGATTTTGTACTAGCCGGCGAAAGCGGGCAACCCGTATTCAACCTGATGCGGACCGATGCACTGCAGCAGATCGCCGCATATCTCTACGACCTGTTCGACAACGACATCGACCGGCTGCTGGGCAGCACCCTCTTCGTCAATCAGCCAGCGGTGTTCACCTACGCCAACGCGCCGTCCCCGCTGGTGTCGCAGTTGAGTCCGCTGTCACTGCTGCGGTTCGGCTCAGGCCAGTGCTGCTGTTTCGCGGCGGTGCAGATCGGCATTCTTGAGCAAATGCGCTGCGACCTGACCGGTCGCCTTTATCGTGCGACACGTGTCGGTGTACCGGGACACGTCATCACGGCTGTGGAGTTTGGTAACAACCTCGTCGCGCTCGATCCGTCGCTGGGGCGGTTCTACTACCTGCCCGGTGATCGCGAACTGGCGTCGATGGCGCAGATCCTGGCGGACCCTTCGATCACCGCTCGGGCCGGGAACCACCTCGAGCACTTCTATGCCAAGGGCGCCGCCAAGCCCGACACACCGTTCTACTACCCTCCGGGTCAGACCATCTGGCCCCCGGGCGCGCCTGACGAACGGCTTAGCGACCTTTCGTGATCAAGACAATCGCCCTCGTGCGTCTACAGGTGTCGATGAGCACGTGCCGTCACCGTGATCCCACCAGACCTCGTTGTGCAGGTTGACACAGGGGCAGATGTGATTGGGGATGATGCCGATGCGCTGACCGAGCTTTGGCCGGTCGCGGCCAGGATACGCGCGCATGTCAATCTGCCCGTGCTCCTCTGACAATGCGGTGACTTTTGCCTCCGCATAGCCCATGACGTAGCCGTAGCCCGAATCGGGCGCGGGCCAACACCGATCCGCGGCCAGCGCCTTGCTCCCGGCA
Source organism: uncultured Phycisphaeraceae bacterium (assembly GCA_964518335.1). GTDB lineage: Bacteria > Planctomycetota > Phycisphaerae > Phycisphaerales > Phycisphaeraceae > CAZFDT01. The sequence continues at coordinate 17,031 of CAZFDT010000071.1, read as the reverse complement.
TCCACCACGACTTGGCCCGCTACCGCATCGCTGACAACGGTGCAGCTTACGCTTGCCGCACAATCCTGCAGCTGACAGTAGCCGCCGCGCAGGGTGTTGGCGTCGTTAAACACATATGTGCCTGGGCGAATCTCAGTGAGTGGCGGCATGAGGTGTGACTGATATGCCGTCGGTGTCGAACCTCCTGAGATGATGCCATCGTTCAACCCAGCTCGGCGCCACAGGGCCCGTGTCTTCTCGAGAAGCTCAACGACCCCTGCAATCTGCTTATGCTGGCGGTCAGCCGGGCCGGCTATGTGACCGGGGTAGCAGAAGAGGCCGTCGAGGCGAACACCCGCGGTGCGATCGATCGACTGGGCCAGTGTCGTGGCCGCCTCCGGCGTCTGCACACCGGTCCGTCCGAGTCCGACATCCAGATCAACAAGAATACCCAGGGTTGTGCCCGCGTCACATGCAGCGTGAGCCAGAGTTTCGACCGCGTAAGCTGAATCAACCGCCACACGGAGCCTCACCTGCCTCGCCAGCACTGCCGCGCGACGGCGGCGGGACTCATCCAGCGCCGGGTACGCCAGCAGCACGTCAGTACCTGGGCATGCCTCGGCCATAACTTCTGCTTCTCCGACCTTCGCAACGGTCAGTCCCACCGCTCCGGCGGCGAGCTGGTCGCGGCCGAGCAACGCAAGCTTGTGCGTCTTGGTATGTGGCCGAACATTCAGGCTATGTTCAGTCGCATAGTCAGCCAACCGGCGGATGTTGCACTGAACCACAGCCGGGCTGATCAACAGGAAGGGTGTTGGCACATCCATGATATTCATCATGTGTCTCACGGGAAAATGCGGTAAGTGGCGGGGACCTGCCCTGTCACGCCATAGTACGTCCCGCCCACGATGATCCACAGCAGCGCGGCGAGCAGTTCACCTGCGATCACACCGACCATCAGCGGCATCATCGAACTATGCCCCTTGACGCCGAATGACTTCACGGCCGCTGTCTTGATCAGCCACCCCAGCAGGAACGACACGGCAAACTGAGCCGAGGGCATTGTTCCCCAAATCAAGAACAGCACGGGATGGATCGGCCACCACGCCAGACGCAGGCGCGCAAATGCCGTCGCCAGCCACAGCCCCATCCCCAGCAACGCCCAGGACACGGCTACGCCGTCGAGCGTGATCGCCGACCACGCCAGGCCAGCAGGCGCCTTCATCGCATCGCCCAGCGTGTCGTGCGCGCTCATGTCCGCCAGGTGACCCGCCAGATTGTCGAACGGCATCATCGGCAGCGTCTGAAACGCCCATTTGGAGACGCCCCCCGCACCGTAGCTATGCACTACCGCAAACGTCGCCATACCCGCCACCGCGAAACCCGCCAGCAACATCACCACCAGCCATGGGGCCAGCTGCTCGGGCGACAGCCCGCGGTTGCGACCTCGCAACTGCAATGCAGTGGACAAGTACGGCATCAAGAGCGTCCGCGGGTCGCCGATGAGAACGATGCTGGCCAAAGCAAGGACAATGTAACCCGTAGGCCCGATCGCCTCGATGCCAAGCAGCGCCGTGAGCACGCCCACAGGCATCCACCACGTCTGCACAAAGAACATCCCCGTCTCGCACACGATGCGCGACAGCACCACGAAAGTCAGCAAAGTCATCAGCACGAAAAGGACCGACAGCACCGAGTCGAGCCCCGCGCTGTAAAGCATCACGACAGACAGCGCGGCGGTCAGGCACAGACCGTAACCGGCGATGATGGCGTAAATGGGCGTGTCTGCATGGCGGCCCAGGCAGAGCATGCCGCCCATGACATGGGTGTAGTAGCGTCGCCCGGCATAGAAGATGACCACGCCCGCTGCAACGTAGGCGCCAAAGCGCATCATATTGCCGGCGTCACCGCCCAGCACACTGTTGCCTGTGGGAATACCTCGCTGCAGCAGGATCGCCGCGAAGGCCAAGTATGCGAAATACGAGATGCCCACGGAGAACGACGTCTTGCTGGGAAGAAAGACGGCGAAAGCGGCGACAGCCAGGTAGATCCTCGGGCTGAAGACGTACCATTGGCCTTCAATTCGCTTGGCATTGGGAAACAACTGGTGAAGTGCGTAGAAGTTGAAGCTCAGTGAGATCTTCGGAACATCGGGAAACCACGTACCCAAGCCGTTGATGGTGTGCAGCACAATCATGGCCAGCACGCCGATCCAGAACAAGCGGCTGGCGGCTATCTTGGGCCAAGGCGATGCAGGCTCGCGCTCGCAGATTTCACGGACAAAACGCGCCAGCGGATACGGCAGCAACTCCCGTTGTGACCACTGCGGGTGAACGATCAAGCTCAGACATAGCGCTGCCCCGGCCAACAGCAGGCCCAGCCCGCCCCATAGTCGCAACGTCGGCCACCATACCTCCCATGGGATACCGGCGAGCGAAACGCCCTCGGACTTCGCCGATCCAAAGACCACCTGGTGGACCGCCGGCTCCGCCTCACCGCCGGCCAGCAGCACACCGTCGCCGCGAGGAGGCGGCCACACGGCGTCGGGCATCATCGAAACCAGCGCCATGCGGTTCAACCGCATCACCTGTGCCGACGTAAGCGACTGACCCGCCTGCATCTGATCACGCGCCTGCTCGGCAGCACGGGGCAGATCCATTTGTAACAGGGCTGACAATGGAAACAGGTTCGGATCCGCCAAGGCGCGATTGAGCCGAAGCAGTACGGTGGCACGGTCGCTTTGCCTGATCCTACCTCCCCGTTCGGCGTCAATCAGGACGGACTTTTGCGAAGGACCAAAATGGTCCCAGATCGCGCGAAGGGACTCATGGGATTCGCTGGCGGCCGGAGCTGCCAGATACATTACCAGCGCACGCCAGTCGCGGACGTGTCCCTCTGCCAGCGCCGCGCTGCCGCCTGGCACGTAGCTCATGGCGCCCGTCGATTGCCATGCTGTGGAGGTGCGGTTCCAGTGATTGGGCATGGCGACGTTGGGGATCAGCCCGAAGAAGTAGCTGTGGCCCGGCCACCCGCACGCCGCGAGCCCCAGCGCCGTCATCATCGCCAACTCCGTCGGCCCCAATGGCCAGCGAGCCCCCAGCATCCGCAGGGCCGGATTGAGCATCAAGAGTGCAAAGACCAGCACGCCGAACACGGAGACCGGCAGATGGTTGCTGATAAAGAAACTTTGCCGGATCACGGTGTCGTTAAAGTACGACAGTGCGCTTATCAGCAGACCCAGCAGCAAACCCAGCGACACGGCACGAACCGTCATGCATCTGACCTCTTACACCACGAAATGGCTCGCGCTGTCCATCGCGTGGGCCATCCGAATCATGCGTTCATCAGGTCGCTATCGGTCTGGACCGTTGCTTGCAGCAGTTTGTGGCCGCCTTCGGGTCCAACAAGGACGCTTGCCGGGAACAACGTCTTCCGAAGCGTCGTTGAGCTGCAGGATGTCCCCATGGTATTGTGGGCGCGAATCTCGGACCCGGTGCGCGTGGCGTAAAGCAAGGCCAAACCTGAGTCCGGTTCAGGCAGATCGTGCCGCACGCACTGCCGCACCGAAGCGAAAAGGCTATCGAAGATGCAGATCAGATCGCAATTGACCATGACCCCGCGTGCGTTGGCGTGTTGTCGACCTACAAACTCGACCGCCATTGCCGTGTGGGTGAGCGGGTCCCTTTCACCCTCGCTGATGCGCGCATAGAACTGCCCGGTGATCACCACGGATTCGCTGGGCGTCACGTCGGCACCGGCCCATCCGATGAACTGCGTTTCCTGGAGCGTAGGTGGGACCATCGACATCACACTCCGTCAACTCGGCCTCGTGAGCTTACTCGGGCTCACCGACAGGCACATCATCCAACGCTTCGAACACTTTACGGACGGCTTGGGCAAAGGCCTGCAACTGTACCTCGCCGTTGGGCGGTCGATGGGTGTTGATGTTCCACAGGCACGAGTCGATGCAGTGCTGCGCAACCGGATATTGATCGAGGCTGTAACTCACCTGGCGCTGTACGTGGCCATCGGTCCATGGCGATCCCTTGCCATAGGCGTTCTTCGCCTGGAACACGGCATGCGCCGGTAACAGCCACTTGGCTCGCGAGAGACGTAGCCCCTCGGCCTTGAGGGCCACGACGATGGCGTCGGTCATGTCGCTCAGCGGCACGCCACGCCGTGTCACATACGCTGGATCTACGCGAATGACGTAGGCGTAGCCGTTGGTCGGCCGCTGTTCGCTGGAGTAGGGGCGGACCAGATGCGGTGTGCCTGTCAGCAGTTCATCGAGACGATGCCAGTTGTCACGGGCCTGCTGGTTGGTCTGGTCCAGCCTGCGCAACTGCGAGAGGGCGAAGGCGGCGTTGAGGTCGGTTGTGCGGTACATCCAGCCCAAGCCGTAATCGTGATAGTCGCGTCCGGATTCAGGCGGTCGCATGTCGCTGAAGGAGGCCAACGCCCGACCGCGATCAAAAATATCCGGATCATCGGTGACGAAAAAGCCGCCCTCGCCGCCGCAGAGGTTCTTGTTCTGGTTAAGGCTGAAGGCGGCGGCGTGGCCGATGGTACCGACCTTGCGACCCTTGTCCGTCGCACCATGGGCCTGGCAGGCATCCTCGATGACTTTGAGATTGTGCTTGCGGGCGATGGCCATAATCGCGTCCATGTCGCAGGCCACACCCCAGTAATGCACGACGAGAATCGCCTTGGTGTACGGGGTAATCGCCCGCTCGATGCACACGGGGTCCATCAGCATGGCGCCCCAGTCCACGTCGACGAAGACAGGGATCGCATTGTGATGGATGATGCACGTGGCGCTGCTGGTCCAGGACAGGGCGGTGGTGACGACCTCGTCACCCGGCCCGACGCCACAGCCGGCCACGCACATGTGCAACGCCGCCGTGCCGGCATTGGTCGGCAGGCAGTACTTGTTGCCGTTCCATGCAGCGAAGACGTCGCGCAACTGAGCGACATGCGGCCCCGAAGCATGCTTGGGCTGACGCAATGACGCCAGCACCATCTGTTCGTCCTCCAAGGTGATCGCCGGCCAGGTTTCGAAGGTCAGTTCGGGTGGGACCGCAGGCGTGCCACCGTGCAGTGCAAGCGTACCCGTGCGGGTTATCATCATGGTCAGACTCCAGAGGTGACCGCTGGTCGCGATCATGATTCGCCTCATACTAAACTGCGCTATGTGGCTGGCCAACGGGAAAGTCTTGCGATCTGGTGGATATTGTTGTCACACCGGTGGAGTCGGCTCGCCGCTGCGGACGACTTACAATGGGCCAACTTTAAGCGGAATGCTGTCATGTCCCCACGCGACCCGACGTCCGACATCACCTGGCCGGTGACGGTGCGCAAGATGGGCCGGTCCATCTTTGACCCGATCTGGGCGCAGCGTGAGCACGTGGACGTGTACAGTGAGTTGATCTATGTCTTGCGGGGCAAGGTGCGTATTGAGACACCGACATACAGCGTTTCCGGCCAGGCTGGCGACACCCTCTTCACCCCCGCCAATACCCCACACAAGGACGTGTTCCCACGCGACAGCATCTTCGAGGTTTATCTGGTGCAACTGCACTGGACCGAGGCGGCGACGTTCCTCAAGAAGTTTCATCCGGTGGAACTGACCGAGGCGGCGCGGTCGTCACGTGCGAGATTCGGCCAGGCGTTCAACCAGCTTTATCGCGAGTTCATCGGCGATCTGGCGTTCGCCCGGCCGATGGTGGCCATGCGGGTCGGGCAGATTCTTTACGAGTTGTGCCGCGCCGCCGCCATGCGCAAGCGCACCACGATCGATTCGCCCGATCAGATCACGCGACAGCGCCGCCAGCAGATCATGGAAGGAGCCCGGCGGCATATCGACCAGTCGCTGCACGAGCCAATCAGCCTCGACGTCCTGGCCGACGCCGTCGGCGTCAGCCCGTATTACCTGTCACGCGTCTTCAGCCAGGAGAGTGGCTTCACCCTATCCAGCTACATCACACAAGCGCGCATGGCACTGGCTCGACGCCTGCTGGCCGACACGCGCATGACCATCAAAGAAGTCGCCTGCCGCACGGGCTATCGCGACAGCCATTATTTTGCGCGTGTGTTTCGTAACTGGCTTCACGTATCGCCCAGCGACTACCGTCGCCAGCTGGGGGGCCGATCTGTGAAACAGCCCTCGCCGCGCGAGTGGACCGACACAGTGTAACGCGGCGCATCAGAAATCGATCGGCGCGCCCGCCGGCCAGATGATGTGGCCGATGCGACCATCGGCATGCGTGTGAGGGTTGCAGTAGTCGCAGCGGCGGTTGCGGATGCAACGCTCGTGCAGGGACGGATCTTCAGCCAGCTCCTGCTCGGTTGCCAGTCGTCGATTGTCGTGGTGGTAGAAGTACGAGCCGAACGTGGGGTCGAAGAGGTACCGCCTGCCATCGGTTTCCCGAACGACGACGATCACATGCCCCAGGACGTAGACGATGGCGGCGTCGAACAGTTCGTCGGACCCGGCGCGTTGGAGATGTCGCATGACGCCCGCCAGCGCCACCGCGCGCGAATAGCAGTGTCCGCCGTTGAGGCGCATGGCGCTGGCGGCGCTCACATCCGCGTGCATGGACACCAGCGGGGCGCAGTGCATCGTGAACGCCTTCTGGTGCATCAGAAGCGTGACGGCACACAGGCGGTCCAGGTCGTTGTTGAAGAGTTCCTCGACGTAGCGGGCGATGTCACGGCAGACGCCGGGCTTCATGAGGTTGAACCTCACGCGGCCATCGATGTGTTCGATGCAGAAGTCCGAGGGTGCGCCATGGACGGTAGTCCGACGCAGGAACCTGCCGATCTTCCAGTTCAACCATTGCCGTTTCAAGGTGACGAACGACTCGTCCTCGGGCTCAGGGTTGGTCGGTGGGCGGTCGAATATGTAGCGATCGGTCACGCATACATCGGCGGCGCGGCCCAGGCGATAGCATGTCTCGAACAACATGCGCCCATCGTTCGCGTCGGCGAGGGTCAGCGTCATTCGGTGCGGCAGGCGTTCGTGCCAGTCGAGAAAGTATGGGATTTCAATCTGCGTCCGCGGCGAGCTCGCGGCGCTTGGAGGCAGTGTCACCTCCACCATTCTGTCACTGATGACGCCGCCGCCATCGGTTGACTCGACGCGCAGGCTGGCGTGGACATGCTGCACTTGTCCCATATTCTGGAGCCTGAGTCCGAGCCGATTCCAGTCGAAGGTCGGCTCGCCAAAATCAACCACGGGCACGAACAGCGAGACATCGCCGATACTCACGTCGCCGAAATCGGTCGCAACGGGTGTCTGTGGGGAACTAACACGCGCCCAGGCGCTGAACGTGCCCTCGGGGTGACTGCGATGACGCAGGGCGTTGAAACCAATGATCGTTGGCCGCGGAGGTCCGGCCAGCCCCACCGACTGCCACGGCACACTGATGAACGCGTACCAGGCATCGTCGCACATGACGGCGCGACGATGCCAGACCACATCCACGACCTCATTCTCGTGACACACCGGGTGTATCTGCTCGGCATAGCTGCAGCGCAGGCAGCGTGCCTGACTGTAGCCGCCGGCGGTGACAAGAAATCGATAATACGTCTGCGCTTCGTGGGTCGGATCGAGGAAGAGAACGAAGTGATCATCCTTGATGGCGGAATAGGGAAGTTGCTTGCCTTCCACATTCACCCGTCCGTCGGGGCTGTCGGCGGACACGAGTGAGCGTATCGCGGTGGGCGTCGGTTCGACGCAGCGGGCGGCCACGAATAGCCCGCGCTTGTTGAAGAGCACGCGCAGTTGCGTGGACGGGTCGGCCGGCTGGCCGTGGTGAAGGTCAATGAACGCATCCCATGCACCGTCGCTGGCCCCGAACCATGTGGCGTCAGCCAAATCCGGGTCCGTCATCTCCGGCAGCATCGTTACGCTGCGGGCCACGGCCGAGCGGTTGTGGAAACGAAACCCGGCCGGTTCGCTGCCGCGAAAAAACATCAATCCCGAGGGATGGTTTTCCTGCACGGTCGGCTCCTTCGTGCCCACGTGCCAGCGCGTGTCGATCACACCGCGGCGTGCGGACCATGGCCGCGATTCGGCAGCGTCACCCCCGGTTGAATCCGCTCGGCTTGGATCATGGCCCACAGCCCGGAGGGCATCATGTGGACGCTCGGCACGCACACGCCGTAATGGGCCTGTCGAATGTGCTCATCGCCCGCCAGCCACAGTTGCCGATCCATCGCTTCGGCCAAGCGATCGTCCTCACCGTTGCGGTTGCCCATGCAGCCGAGGTACGTGCTCAGCGCGTAACTGAACAGCAGCCGATGCCGCAACGGCGTATCGTAGCGTGCCAGGTACTGATCCCCACGGTAGACGGGCCACTCGCCCAACTCCGATTGGCGATCCACCAGTCGGTGCATGACCTGTTTCCAGATCGCGTAGAGCTTCTGCCGCTGGGGCGAAGCGAATCGAGGCTCGGGCGTGGGGTCGATACGCCCAGCTTCATCCATCGGTTCACTGCAACAGGCAAATGTCCAGTCCATCACGCGCATGAGCATGGTGAAGTCAGATGCATCGTTGGCCGGGACGCTGCGCTCCGCCGGATCATGTCGGGCGGCCACGTGGTCGAGCACCCAGTCCAGCGACGTCATCGCCATATCCCAGCCTGTCGCGTCGCCGGTGAGACTGAACAGGCCGGCATAGGTGTTCACGCCGGTGATTGCGGTGGCGAACATCCACGGCAAGTGGTGAGCCTGCATATACGGCAGCTCCTGCTTGCGATCGTGGCAGTAGAAGTTGCGACGGGTGTAACCCAGGCCCATGCCGCCGGATCGCAGACGAAACATCTCGCAGAAGTCGCGGAACCGGATCAGCGCGGCGGTCGCCTGTCTCGCCAGATCGTCCGTGTCCTTGTCGCCGGAGAGGGTGTGCACGGCGTTGATCAGGGCCAGCGACACTTCGCCGGCATCGGCGGTGTAAACCACCGTCTGGTCCGCATCGGGTGCGTCGTAGTCGTGATCGCCGGCCGAGTAACCGACCCACCAGCCGCCATCGGCCCGCTGAAGATTCAGCACGTACCGCATCCAGCGGCAGGCCGCGTCGCGGAAGCATGGTTCGTCGAGCAGCCGCCAACCCGCCAGCAGACCACGCACCGCGTAGGCATCCGAATAGAACCTGAGGTTGACCCCGTTCTCGACCCACAGGCCCTGATCGTTCTGCTGCTGGACGAGCCAGTCGCAGACGAGGCGCAGTTCGGCGCGGGCGGCCTGAACATCACCGCTCGTGGCGGGCGATGGACCGGGATAGGCCGCAGCGCGGGCGTATAGCCGGCCGACCAAGTCCAGGTGCGCCTTGAGGTTGGCATCGAAGTTCATGGCGGTTCCTTGTGGAGAGGTTCCCTGTGGTGACTGGACGGCGGATCAGTCGGCCGCGTTAGCTCGCAGATAGATCGGGCTGGACCAGGCCATATGACCGTCACACTGCAAGATCTTGACAAACCACGGGGTCGTCCGACCGAGCGTAGGCTCGACCATCGTCTCAAGGTGCAGCACGCGGTCGCGCAGTTGTCCGGGGTCCGGGTAGCGTTGGAACCGCACGCCCATGTCGATGCCGCCGAGGTCAAACGCCCTCGGCTCGGCGTCGCCGGGCAACCGGGCCAGATCGATGTCACAGCGACCGGCGGCGGTGTCGAGCACAAGCCGTCCGCGCGTCGCCTGATCGAGTTCGAGTATCAGCCCGTCCGTATCGCCGGTGGTTTGCGAACGGAAGCGGACGACGGTCTTGTCGTAATGGGTGATGCCGTCAGCCGCCGAGTCGAAGGCGTAGGTCCGCACGTCGAGTATGCGAGCATCCTCGGCATGAAGCGAACCGGACCAGTCTACCCGTCGGCCACGGCCGCGCATGCGAGCGCCGCGCCAAGCCACACGCACGTACCGCGAATCACCCAACTGATCGAAAGCTGCCGGCCGAAGCACCTGCACCGGCTCCCTGCCGCGATACAGGATCATCGCCTCAATCGGTTCTGGGCAACATGCCGTGGCGGTCAAGTGCAACGACCGGTCTGGCGGCGACGCGAGTGCGACGTTCACGACCGAGCCCATGGGCTGACCGTCGATCTGGAAGTCCAGGTCGATGCGCGGTCCAGTGGTGCCGTAGCAGCGGCGCTGATGCAGGGCGTCAAAGATCGCGGTCCGGGTCAGCGATACCGCCAGTGCGCAGGTGAGCCCCGAGCCAATGCCGAATTTGCCTGCGCCGGGGCCTTCCGCGCCAGGCCGGCCCTTGTGACCGTCGGAGTTGCACATCACGCCGACGACGTGGCCGGCGTCGAATGCATCCCACAGCAGCCACTCGAACACACCCCAGCACGAGACCAGTTCCACCAGCGGGGCCAGCTGTGGATCGAAGTAGCGGCGGATGTCGGCATAGCGTCCACCCACGTGCGAACCGACCAACACCTTGTTCAGGTCCACCTTCTCGCGCAACCGCTGGAAGAACACGTCAGCCGGATGGGCCGGCGTCACGTCATCCTCGGGCACCTGGGGCACCTGCCAGTGGCTCGACCGGATAATCGGCATGCCCTCTTCGCGGTAGAAGACGTTGCGGTCGCCGCCGGCGGGGGTATTGGCCGACCACTCGTACCCTGGGAAGACAACGAAGCCATGGTCGACATGGAACTGAGCGACGACGCGGTTAAGCCGGTCCCAATCCTCATCGGTCATCTGAAAGTCGTTGCCCTGGTGTGAGGCGAAGTCGATGCGGGCCTGGTCGCGGGCGAAGGTAAAGTACTCCTGCTCGGTGCCGGTGCCGACGGTCGCCTCAGTCTGTGCGTGCAGGTCACCCCAGTAGCGTTGCAGCTTCGGCGGCGTGACATGGAAAGTAAGCGGATTAGACCGTGCCATCCTGTTGCCGGCGGCGGCTAGAACCTGCCCTGTGCCGGCGCCGGTGGCCATGAGCTTGCCGTTCACGAACCGAGCCGGGGCATCGCCTTCCCACGCCAACGTGAGCGGTTGCGGCACGGCAGTCGGGTTGCCCCAGACGTCTTCACCGCGGACGAACACCTCCACCGGCTCATCCACCACGGCCTGTGTGGGCACGATCACCACGAGTTTTACCGGCTCGCCAGCGATGACAGCGACACGTGGCGACGAAGGCAACGGACGCGCCACGCAGGCGTTCGTCGGATCGACCAGTAGGCGAAATTCGTGTTCGGTCTCCTGAAACGACTGGGCGCGGATGCCGACCGAGCCTTGAGACTGATCGCCGAGGGTGACGGTGATCGTGTCGCCCGGTTCGAAGTAGCCGTCGAAGACGTCGAAGACCAGACACTTGAACCAGGGACGTTCGTGGGCCTTGGTGTCATACCGGCAGCGCAGGTGTGCCCGGCCGGTGGTGGTAACGGTAGTGTAGCCCTCTTCGGTGGGACGGTCGAACTGGGGCACACCCCAGTCCGAGGGTGATCGTTGGGCCAGTTTGATGGTCGCCCCCTCATCCAAACCGTAGTCACCGACGGTGTAGACAAACGTCCACTGGCCATAGGTGCCGGCCACGACGGGTCCGGACGGGCTGAGTCGGACGACCCCCAGGCGTTGATCGGCGAGGTGCATGGAGCCATTATAGCCCGAAAACCATCGACAGAATCACCAGACACTCGTATGATGATTGTAGATATCCTTACCACAAGGGGGCTGGCCAGACGAGCCATGCGGACCATGACGACACCACAAACACATTCTAAGTCCAGGTTTACGAGAACAAGCCAGATTGCTGAGCAGTTGCGCCATCGCATTCGCCAGGGCGAGTGGCCGGTGGGTACGCCCATCCCGCCGACGCGGATTCTAGCGCAGGAAAGTCACGTGAGTTCAATTACCGTGCAGGGCGTTCTCCGTGAACTGGAAGCCCAGGGTCTCATCCAGCGCCAGCCGCGACGCGGGACCATCGTCCGCGCACGCATCCCCCGCGCCGGCCGCAACCGGCAGGTCGCCATCATCTCCGCCGAGCGCATCGCTCAGGGTCCGGGCATCACCGACTACGCTTGGCGAATCACCCATGCCGCCCAAGAGGCCCTTACCGGCGACAAGTTCCACCCCATGGTCCTGCAGACCAACCACGCTGTGCCCGATCCGATCCCCGAACTGCTCGAACGGCTCGAGGACTTCGGCAGCATGCTCAGCGGCGTGATCTACTTCCATCACGAGGCGCTCGTGCGCCTCGACGAGGCGCTGCAGAACTGGGGCGTTCCGTGGGTCGTGGTCAACAGCCCCAACCAGACCGCCATTCACAACTACGTCGCCGCCGACAACCTCATGGGTTGCCGACTGGTCGGACATTGCCTGGCCCGCCTGGGGCACCACCGCACGCTCATGCTCATGAGCCGCGGTACGCACACATCGCAGACTGAGATGGAGAAGGTCACCGGGCTGATCCAAGGCTTTCTCCAGACCGGCGCGCCCTTGGGCGGGTTGGAGGTTGCTGTTAGCCACGGCGCCCCGGAAACCGTCGCCCTCGAATACTTCAAGCGCCCCGATCGACCGCAGGCGATCTTCGCCCACAGCGATACCATCGCCTTCGGCGTGATCCGCGCCTGCGCCAAGCTAGGCCTGTCCATCCCGCAGGATGTGCGGTTGGTCAGCTCCGGCGGGATGGGTCTGGCGGCGATCGCCCAACCGCCGCTGACCGCCTTGACCCAGCCGGCCGAGGCGATCGGCCGCGAGGCAGCCAATATGCTCAAGGCCATGATCGAGGAAAACACAATTCGCATTGAACGGCGACGGGTGCCCGGCAGCCTGGTCATCCGCGAGTCGTGCCCGATCAGTGACGACGTCTGTGAGGAGTTGCACCGGGCGTACCCGGACTTCGGCATCAGCCGCGCGATGTGACCGCCCGCCACGCCTGGCTGAAGTAAACGCACTTCGGTCGCGTGCACAGCAGGGCTAGGGGTTTCTCGGTCAGTAGATCGATCGCTTCCCGCAGACCCTCCATGGCATCGAAGCTCATGCACGCCACCTGCCCGATGCGTCCGTGCTGTAGCCGGCCTCGCTGCTGCAGCCTTGCCGCCACCTTGACGAAATGTCTCGAATGCCCCGGCGGATCGCGCGGGGGGATGCGGTGTTCGCGTCCCTCGTCGTCAATGAGCGTCAGCGTTTGCTCGTACCCGTGATACCTCGCTTTGCCCAAGTATGGGACGCGACAGATCGCCTCGGCAATGTGGATGAGACTGCAGGTCGTGAAGTCGCAGCCCAGCAGCAACACCTTGGCCCCGGCTAGGGCCGCCTTGTGCATCGGGCTGTGCAGACCTATCCCTGAGGTGCGGTCGTGTCCGGCAAGCAGTTCGTCACGACGTCGGCCCCAAGCGGCCACGGCGTGCGTCGGGTGCAGGCTCCGCCGAATATCGGGCATCGCGCGGAATGTCTCCGTGATCAGCCCCGTGCGGCTTGGCGTCGATCGCACATCGAACCGACCGTCCGGTTGCGGATCGGCAAACGTGGGCATGCGCAGTGTGCCACTGTCCCCAAGAGCCTGCATCATCGCGGCGATGACCGTCCGCGGCCCGCCCGCCACCGGTGCGATGGCTTTCATCGACGAATGCACAATCCAGATCTACCCCCTATCCATCCCGCAGTGCTGACGCAGGTCGGCCAGCAAAGATGCCTGCGTGTGGGGTGGCTCAGCCATGGTGGCCATGCGCATAATCGGCTGCGGGCTTGTGAGGCGCGACTCTCAGAATGGATGAAGGCGCGGTCGCTGTGACGAACTGGCCATCAGGCACCGGGTCAGCATGCGTTGCCGTAGCGCGTCGAGAATACCCGCGCAGGCCGGGTCGTTGGCGCGGTTGATGCACTCGGCGCCGTCTGGGTCGGTCAGGTCAAAGAGCACCTCACCGCCACTGGGTTCGTAACGCATGTACTTGTGCCGGTCGGTGCGCAGCATGGCCATGCCGCTGCCGTGGAACGCCAGCACGTCCGTGCGGCCAAGCGGGGCGTCGCCGGCCAGCAGCGAGGCGGATACATCATGACCCACCATGGCCGCATGCGGTCGGGTGCCGCACAAGCCAAGCAGCGTCGGCAGCAGGTCCACCATCTCGAACAGGCCACGGCAGTCGCGGCGGGTCGTCTTCAACCCGTCGGGCCAGTGCAGCACCAGTGGCACATGCATGACCCCATCATAGAATGCCGGGCCCTTATGTGTCATGCCGTGGTCCCCGGCGAAGTCGCCATGGTCTGAACTGAACACCAGCAGTGTGTCGTTGAACTCGTCATGCGCGATCAGCCAATCGATCAACGCGCCCAGGGCCAGATCCATCTCCGTCACCATCGCCGCCAGGCCCCGGCGGTAGCTGTCGAAATCCGCATCGCTCCAGTCGCACCGGCCACGAAGCATCGATGCCATCGGCTCGGGCTTGTCCGCCCACTCCTGGACTTGGCGTTGCGGCGGCGACAATACCCGGCCTTCGTACGCCTCCCATGCCTGCCGCACCGGCGTCAGCGGCGGATGCGGGTTGTAAAAGCCTAAGTGCAGAAACTGACGACTGCCCCCACGCGAGGACAGATAACGGCAGGCCGCGTCCACCACCCAGCCGGCGTGACTAGCTTGCCACGGCACGTCGAGCGGACGTGGATGCTTCTCCGTCTCCAGCCGATGTGGATCGGTCGAGCGCGGCACGCGAAACGTCGCGGTATATTGCGGCCACGCGCCTTCGAGCCAGTGGTAGTACGCGTCCGAGTAGTTGCCACGCTCCTCGCTGGGCCAGAACACATCGAATCCGTAGCAATGGCGCGGGCTCGGATCGAAGTCCAGATCCTCGTGCGGCTGAAAATGTAGCTTGCCGATCTGGGCCGTCTGGTAACCGGCGGCCTTGAACGCGGTGGCGACGGTCGGCTCGAAGTCCGGCGGCAGGCACTGGCCGTTCTCCGTCACACCCGTCTGCTGCGGATATTGCCCGGTCATGAAGCTGCATCGACTGGGCATGCACAGCGGGCTCTGCACGTAACAGTCATGAAAGTTCACCCCCGAGCGGACGAGGCGGTCCAGGTGCGGGCTGACCATCGCATCGTGGCCGTGGGCCGCGATGTGGTCGTAGCGCATGTGATCGCTGGTGATCCAGATGACACGTTGGGGCGCGGGCGATTCAGCCATGGTCTGACTCCGTTGCAGTGGTCCGCATCCGGGACGCGGGGGCATCGGTTGCGGTTGTGGGAGCGCGGGGGGCGATGCGCGACAGCTCCGCTTCGGACAGCGCCCGACGGTACACCGCCAGCCCGCCGAGCAGGCCGCCGAAGAAGTTGCCCCACGCTCCGTGGCGATGCACTGCTCCGACGGTGAACGGCGCGCCGTTCGACCCGCCATCGTACAGACCGTACGGATAGGGGAACGGGTTGTACTGCTCCCTGGCATCGAGCCGGCCGTCCACGAAAACACGCGAATACCGCCCGTCGTAGCTCATGGCGATGCAGACCCATCGATCGAAAGGGATGGGCGTGGCGCCGCTGGCGTAGGTGATACAGTACTTGTGTCCCGGGGTCGGGCCGCCGACGGCCGAGACGTGGCCGTGAATGCGGTCGGTCATCGGGTAGCGCTGCATTTCGTCAGCTTTCGTCCCACGCGGAGCGTTGAGGAATAGGCAGTACTGTCGCGTGGCTTGTGTCTCGCCCCAGATGCCGGCAATGGTCTGCCACGGGGTCGTGGCGACCCGCTGAATCCAGGCTACGACCGTGATCTGCGCTGCAGGGCCGTGAATGTCCAGCCCCCCCACCTCCGCGCGGGGGATCATCAGCCAAAGACCTTGCTCGATGCGGGCGGCATGGGGCCCAAACAGGCCTCCCGCCACCCGCTCGACCGGGCCGGCGGCCTCTCGCAGCGTCAGGGGCACCGGTCCGCCGGTCGACTGCCGCGCCTGCCCAGCCGGCTCCTGAAAATCCCAGAACGCCACCAGATCGGCAAGGCGATCCGGCCGCGCCCGGGCCGTCGGCCGAGGCTCATCGCCGGTGGATAACGGGTTTTGCCAGGCCATCAGGCACGCTCCGGGGCGGTTGGCGATCCCCCATATGTTACAGGAGGACCAGGCGGCACGACGGGCCGAGCCGCTCTCATCGCGATCGAACGAAAATCAAAAAACATCTTGACAGTATCACCTGAATCTTTGTACACTGAAACTGGTCTCAATAGAGAAGAGGGGGTAGAGTTTGATGGATCGGCAATCCAGTGGAGTTCTCCGACGTCACCCATCAGGCCGCTCCCATTCCAATCGGCCATGACTTTGCTTGATCACGTGCCCTGAGGGAGATGCTCATGACTTGCACGCGACTGATCGCTTGGCTGACCGTCCTGACCCTGGGCCACTACGTCGCGGCGGATGTGATCACCACTAGCTTCCGACAGGGTGGTGGTGGAACGGGATTTGTCGACGCCACGTTTGACGGTACCTTTGTCCAACGCGCCAACCCGGACACCGCTTGGCCAGCCATTACAGGTACCAACGCAGGTCAGATTGAGGTTCGCTTCCCGACGCAAGGTGCAGGCAATTCGGGCCAGGCAACCGGGTTGCTCGCGATCAAGGATCTGTTCGACCTGTTGCCCACGGAAGACAACGGCCTACCCCTCGTCATCCACAGTGCAACGCTGTCGCTGCGCCGCTCGGTAGGAACTAGCGCGATGCAGTTGAGCGTAAACCGGATGCTTGCGGACTGGCTGGTCAGGGATGCGGGCCAGAACGCCACGAATGTCACCTACAACCGCATGGATGTGGAAAACGACGTGGTGTGGCCGACGGGCAATCCCGCCCTGGCTACCGATACGGCGTGGCGCGATGCGGCGCAGAATTACTATAACGATGATGGGCAACGCGGATTCCCACTGTTCACTGATGCCAATCAGGCAGTTTCACAGTGGACCGGCACAACGAGTTTCGTGGATTTCGACATTACTGAGATGCTCAAGGACATGTACGCCCTTGGGGAGAACTTCGGCTTCGCGATCTTCATGCACAATGGGGGTCTTGGCGGTGAGGGCGGTGCCGCGCGGTTCTTCTGGCCTGCTCCCCGAAAACTGATCCAGTTGGTATGAGAGTCTCAACGGCCCCG
>CAZFDT010000070.1:0-25704 GCA_964518335.1 uncultured Phycisphaeraceae bacterium | reverse complement strand
TCGGCGGCGCGCTTGCCCTCGTCGTAGCAGGCGCGGATGCCGATGGGGTTGACGTTGCCGCGGTAGCTCTCGGGCTGCGGATGCACCGTCGGATCGCCATAGACCTCGCTGGTGGAGGCCTGCAGCACCTTGGCGCGGCATCGCTTGGCCATGCCCAGCACGTTGATCGCGCCCATGACCGAGACCTTCATGGTCTTGATCGGGTTGTACTGATAATGCACCGGGCTCGCCGGGCAGGCCATGTTGTAGATCTCATCCACCTCCAGCCAGATGTCGCGCGTGATGTCGTGGCGGACGAACTCGAAGTTGGGCTTGTCGAGGAGGTGGGCGATGTTGTGCTTCTGGCTCGTGAAGAAGTTGTCGAGGCAGATCACGTCGTGCCCGACATCGACCATGCGATCGCAGATGTGCGACCCGAGAAACCCGGCGCCGCCGGTGACGAGAATGCGCTTAAGCGACTCGGCCATAGTCAATGATCCGTGGGTTCGAAGGTGGCGCCGGGCTCGACATCGAAGCCCACGAACACTCCATCGGCAAAATCGGCGGCCGCCTGTGCCGGCATGAGCGTGGCGGTGATCGGGCACACGCCGGTGTTGACGGTGATGGTGTTGGCCTGCGCGTCGGTGGCGATGACGCGGCCCTGGATGCGGCGCGGCCGGCCGTACACCGGCTCGATGAACGCCCCGCCGCTGCGCGTCACATCGACCCGCCGGGCCTGGGCGCGGATCACGCCGTGCACGCGGCCGCCGACACCGGGGTGCAACGCGCTGTCGCACGCCAGGTGCAGCCGATAATCGCTCCCCGGCAGCGCCAGCACGATCGTGCCGTCGCCCTGCTCGATGAGCGTGCCGTGTGCCGTGGCGCCGCGGATGAAAACTTCTGCCATGGGGATGCCTTGCCCTACTAGCCGGGACGCTACGCGTCCCAGGAACCGGGGACGCGTAGCGTCCCGGCTATTCGCATCAAGTTCGCATAAGATAGCGGGCCATCTGGAACCCGCCAGCGACAGGGCGCCGCGACCTTGGCAGCACCATCCGCCGATCGCAAGATCAACCGCAGCTACTGCACCGACAAGGTCCGCGTGGACTATGCGCACGTGGGCCTGTTCGACGTGCAGGGCAAGTCGCTGTGGATCGCCAGGAAGCGCTGGGGCGTCGTGCCCGTGCGCGTCAGCCACGCCAAGCTCCTCGTCGGCGGCACGCAGGACACCTCCACCGCCGACAAGGACCGCTTCCTCTGTTACTGGTTCCACACGCCCAACACGGGCGAAGGGTTCGTCCACGGCTACCCCATCGAGTGGGACGAAGGCCACCTGCTGGTGCGGCTCGACCCCAATTGGGACTTTCGCAGCCGCGCGTTCATCGCCAACCACGACACCGCCCGGATCGAGCGGAACATCGAGCAGCAGTACGCCTGGGGCCGGTACATCTTCGAGAGCTACGCCGCGTGCAAGCCGCGCTTCGCCCTGAGCTGGCACATGGTCGGCCCCCGCGCCGCCGACTCGATGTTCTACGTCCAACGCATCGAAGCCAGTTAGCCCTCGGTCAATGACCGGGGGCTAAATGCCGCCCAGCACGAACCGCATCGTCGGCAGTTCCTTGTCGAGGATCGCCCGGATGTACACGCACAGCAACCGATTGGCTCGCCGCATCACCTCCTCACCAAGCCGAGGGCTGAGGCGCTGCGAAGCCCCGGATCGATTCGCAAAACCCCGCAACAACTCCACCGTCTCCCGCCGCACCTTCCATGCGCCGGGGCGCTCCTCCAGCGTCAACCCACCCTTCACAGGATCAAAGTGATACGACGCCCGCGCCGCCAACGCGTCGCCTTCGATCACGTCCCGATCCAACTCCGGCCGATACCCGCACTCGGCGAGCAACGCCCACTGAAACCGCAGCAGCCCCACCGACCACGCCGGCGCGTGGTCCTCCCCCATCGACCGCACAAACCCCACCATCGCCTCGTACACACCCGCGTGCTCGTCCTCGTCAGCAATCATCGCATTCACCGCATCGGCGGCATACAGCCCAAGCTCCTGTGCCCGCAGGTCCAACCGCAAATGCCGTAGCGGATCCTGCAGGTCCCACTCGACCAGCGACGCCAGCTCCGTCGAGGGCCGCGTGATGGCCACCACCTGCCCCAGCGTCAGCAGCTCGAACCCGCCGCTGAACCGCTGCAGACTCGACGGCGACAGCCGCTTGGCCCCCTTGGCCAACCCGCGCACCTTGCCGTGTCGCCTCGTCAACAGCGTCACGATCTGGCTGGTCTCCGACCACTCCTGCGTCCGTATCACGATGGCGTCGTCGGTGAAGCGCGGCATGAAGGATGATCGATGAAGGACGGCGGATGTCGCCCCGACCGGGGTCGCGGACGAGATGTCCGAATTGGGGCGTGTGGATCAGGCGACGGGCCCGCCGGGGGTGGTGTGGGCTGGGGGTGTGGTGGTGACCGGGTTGGGGCGGGTGCGGCCGAAGAGGAGTTTGCGGACGATCCAGACGACGGCCATGAGGACGAGGACGGCGGCGAGGATGGGCAACGCGATGGCCAGGAGGGTGAGCAGGAGCGAGGAGCCGGCCTCGGCGGTGGCGACGATGGGGTTGCCGGCGCCGCCGGTGGTGGCGGTGGAGGCGGCGCGGGTGGCGACGGTGAAGAGCTGGGTGGCGGTGGCGGCGCCGCCGCCGGCGAGCAGTGCCGTGCCCCAGCGAAGCATCGGGTCGAGCGGGCCGAGGAAGGAGGCGGTGACAAGCGTGCCGGCGATGACGGCGGCGGGCGTGGAGATCGAATCGAGGAGGTTGTCGAGCCAGGGGATGTAGTACCCGCCGATCTCCAGCAGCGTGGCGACGCCGAAGGCGACGGCGGCGGCAGGCGTGGCGACCCACCCGAAGCCGGGCGCGAGCGTGGCGGGGTCGATCCAGCCGGCCTGCAGTCCGAGGCTGGCGAGGAACAGCGGCACGAAGACCCGGAACCCGCATGCCGCGGCCAGGCCAATGCCCAGGCAGATCGCCACGATCAGCTCGCCGATGTTCATGTTGCGGCCCTTAGCCTCCCGCACAATTGTATCCGCCAGACGCTCAATCGCCTACAGGTCACGGCAGGGCGAGGACCGCGTCGGCGATGCCCAGCCCGCCCAGGACGAGGCTGATGACGCCGTTGACCGTGAGGAAGGCGACGTTGAGGCGGTGCGTGCGCGAGCCCCAGACCAGGGCGTGCTCGACGATGAGCAGCGCGGCGACGACGGCGATGCCCACGGCGAAGAGCTGATCCAACTGCGGATCGGTGCGCCACAGCGCCACGAGGGCCGCCAGAGCAGTCAAGTGCAGCGTGCGACTGATCCACAGGGCGGGGCCCGCGCCCAGGCGCGCGGGCATCGAGTGCAGGCCGGCGGCGCGATCCACGTCGATGTCCTGCAGGGCGTAGATGACGTCGAACCCGGCGACCCAGCAGGCGACCATGGCGGCGAGCAGCCACGCCCCGGAAGTTGAGTGCAGCGCGTAAGGTGCAATGGCGATGTAAGCCGCCAGGGGCGACAGGGCCAGTGCAGCGCCCAGCCACAGGTGGCACAGCCAGGTGAAGCGCTTGGTGAAGCTGTACCCCGCCAGCCAGGCGAGCACGAGGGGGGACAACAGCAGCGGCCAGAGGTTGTCGTGCAGGACCCAGAAGAAGCTGGTGGCGACGATGAACAGCACGGCACAGGCCAGGGCGACGGTGAGCACGAACGTGCGGTCGAGCCTGCCGCTGGGAATGGCGCGGCCGGCGGTGCGCGGATTGGCGGCGTCGAGGCGGGCGTCGGCCCAGCGGTTGACCGTCATCGCCACGGTGCGGGCCAGCACCATGCAGACGACGATGAGCAGCAGCTCGACCCACGATGGCGTGCGCCCCTGCGTCGCCGCGGCGAGAAACGTCGCCAGCAACGCAAACGGCAACGCGAACACCGAGTGGCTGAGCTTGATGTCTCGCGCCACGGCCAGCAGCCGCTGCGACAGCGGGGTTGCGGCGTCGTTCACCGGCCAGACTCCACCAGCCGGCGCTGCGCCAGCAGCAGCCCCAGCAGCGTGCGCGCGTCCTGGATCGGCTCGCCCATGACGATGTGGATCGCCTCGTCCAGATCCAGATGCACGTACTCGAAGTGCTCGTCCTGCTCGGGCGTAGCGCTGCCGGCCCGCAGGTCGGTGGCGAGGAAGAAGTGGGCCACGTCGGTGCAAAAGCCCGACTGGCTGAAGAAGCGGCCCAGGTGCTGCAGTTGTCCAGGCGTGTAGCCCGTCTCCTCCAACAGTTCTCTCGCCGCCGCTATTTCCGGGGGCTCGCCGGGTTTATCCATCAGGCCCGCCGGCAGCTCGTACATCACACGCTTCGTGGCGTAGCGGAACTGCCGCAGCATCAGTACCGTCGTCGGCGACAGCATCGGCACGACGATGACCCCGCCGGGGTGATCGACCCACTCGCGCCAGCCTTCGCGACCGCTGGGCAGTCGCACGATGTCATCATGCACCTTCAGCAGCTTGCCGTCGTAAACGCACCGGCTGCTGAGGGTGGTTTCTTCGAGGTTCATGTGAGCAATATATAGCGGGGAAGCGAGCCGGGCCGTCCCCGGCCCCGGCGGCTTGCTTGGTCCGGCGCGTCGAGAAGACATAGACGCCGGGGTCGGGGACGACCCGGCGCGCTCAACGCGAGACATGGCCTGTCCAGCGCACGTTGAGGTCGTGCTCGACGCCCAGCAGGTCCAGCGCGCGGGCGACGACGAAATCGACCAGGTCCTCGACGCGACGCGGCAGCATGTAGAAACCGGGGTTGGCCGGGCAGAGAATCGCCCCGGCGAGCGTGGCCTGCTCCATGTTGCGGATGTCGATCAGCGACAGGGGCATCTCGCGGTGGACCAGCACGAGGCGGCGGCGCTCCTTGAGCGTGACGTGGGCGGCCCGGTGCATCAGGTGCTGCGCTTGCCCGGTGGCGACGGCCGAGAGCGTGTTGCTCGAGCAGGGCACGATGACCATGCCGTCGTGGGCGAACGACCCGCTGGCGACGGGGGCTCCGACATCGCGGTGGCTGTGCAGCGTCACCTGCGACGCCCGCCCGCCGGTGAGCGCGTCGAGATCGACGCCCTCCATCCCCAGCTCGTCGTGGAGCAGCCGCTGACCCAGCGGGCTGACGACCAGGTGGATGTCGCACCCGGCGTGGGCGGACAACTGCAGCAGTCGCCGGGCGTACACCGCCCCGCTGGCCCCGCTGATGCCGACGACGATACGCTTGCTCATGGCCAGGCTCCGCCCCGCGGTCGGCCAATCATAGGCCTATCGCCGCGGCTCGACCCGCACGGTCATCGTGACCTTCTCGGGCTGCATCTCCACGGCCAGCACGCGCCAGCGGCGGTCGGGGTCGAGGTCGAACACCGGCTCGAAGTCGACGCCGCGAAAGCCCTGGGCAAACTCCTCGACCCGCCTGGCGTAATGCTCGGGCACGCTCTTGCTCATGTGCCCGGTGAGCATGCCGGCGGGGATGGGCAGTTCGCCGCCGAGCACCTTGTCGATGCGGAAGAACGCGGTTCCGTCGTCGCGGAGCTTCAGGTCGCCGTAGAGGCTGACGATCTGGCTGATCTCGGCGGTGGACAGCTCGAAGGCGAGCACCGGCTGATGGCCGTTGACGGCGAAGGTGGCGTCGCCGATCTCGCCGGGCACGGCGATGCTCTGGTGGGACAGCAGGTCGCGGGCGCGCTGATCCAGCCAGGCGTTGATCTCGTCGGGCGTGGCCTCGATAGTCCGCACGTCCGTGCCGTTCACGCGGGTGAGGGCGTTGATCACGCGGGTCTCCAGCGCGACGGCCATCTGCATCCGCTCCGCTGCAGTGAACTGATGCTTCCAGGCCTGATGCCGCGACCAGTGCGCGGGGGTGCGGCTCCACATCCACCAGGCCCCGGCGCCCAGCAGCACGGCGAACACGATCAGGAACAGCGCGATGTTACGGATGATCTTGCCCACGCCGATGCCCTTGCCTCGGGCGCTGGGCGAGGTGGACGGCGACGCGGCGGCGGGCCTGGACGTGGACGTGGGGGTGGGCGTGGGCATGTCAGGGTGGTGCTTCATGGCGCGGGCGGCGTCGGCCAGGCGCTGGTGCAGCTTCTCGTGGTCGGTCATGGCGTCGAGGCATGACTCCAAGGCGACGATGCGCCCGCGCGTCCCCGGGGCCTCACCCACGCCTTCGATCAGGGCGTCGCCCAGCGCCTCGGTGGCGTCGATGAACCATTCGGCGGCGTCCTGGCGGCGGCCGTCGGCGGGGTCGCTCAGCCAGCGGTGCAGGCACTCGACCGGCGGCGGACGGAAATCGCACTCGGCCACGCGCCCGGCGCTCGTGCGCAGCCGCCACGCCGACTGGCCCGGCTCGGCGAAGAGCACCTCCACGTGCAGCCGCCTCCGCCTCGCCAACTGTTGCAGTTGGCCAGCCTGGTCGGGCGTGTGCGGCGGAGTCATCACCACGCAACCGGGCGACAGGCGCTCCAGCCACGTCGCCGGCTCATCCTTGAGGTCGGGCGTGCCGACGCGGATCGTGCCCTCGGCCGCGATCATCCGCCGCTGTCGCCTCGCCTCCTGCAGCGGCAGCAGGATTCGGGCGTAGTACGACCAGTCCTCGGCCGCACGCGCCTGGCCCAGCGCCTCGATGCACCGCGCCTCGCACGTGAGATAGTCCATCGCCACCAGCGCCCGGCTGGCGTCGTCCATGATGGCGTCGAGTTGGGGTCGCACATCGGCCATGGCGTGATTGTACGGCTTCCACGCCGGGGCTGAGTCCCCCAAGCCCCGGATAGGGAGCGCGATGGCCACGTTCAATCCGGACCTTCGAGGACTCAGGTCCGGCGTGCAGGCCCTGGTCGGATCAACCGAACAGCACGAAGATCAACGGCATCGGCACGACGAAGAACAGCAGCAGGTTCCACAGCCACAGCACGCTCGCCAGCCTCACGTCCATGTGGAACAGGTTGGCCAGCATGACCGTCTGGATGGCGGTGGGCATGAAGCTCTGGACCAGCACCACCTGCCGCGCCGTGTCGCCCAGCGCCCACGAGGTCGGCGACAGGGTCCACAGCAGCAGGATCGTCACGATCGGGATGAAGGCGAACTTCATGCCCGCCAGGACCGCGTGCTCGGGGATGTGGCGGAACGAGTCGCCCAACCGCAGGCGAAGCCCGATGCCGAAGTACCCGCCGAAGCTGCCCACGTAGAACAGGATGTCCAGCACGTAGGCGTCGGTGATCCAGGGGGGCAGGGCGATGCCGTTGGCGCCCAGCAACTGTCCCGCCATCGCGCCGTAGAGGGGCATGGCGCGGAGGTCGAGGAGGTTTCGGGCCATGAGCCAGACCAGCGAGCCGCCGCGGCCTTCCCTGCCGAAGTGCCGCGCGATCGGGTAGGTCAGCACCACGGCGGCGATCTGCATGACCGACACGTAGGCGATGGCGTAACCCAGGGCGCGCAGCGAATCATCGAGCACGCTGTAGCAGAGGTAGGCGCCCAGGGTGAAGCCCAGGTTGCCCCCGGCGGCGGCGACGGCGATCACGCCCGTGGCGTCGCGCGACCGGCCTGTCAGCCGCGCGATCGGGATCGCCCCGTAACCCGCCGCGGCGACGATCGCCACCTGCATGACGACCAGACCCAGGTCGGCCGCGACCAGCGGCGCCCGCCACAGACTCAGCAGCGACACCAGCGACCACACCCACGCGATGGTGTGGAAATGCACCGGCCGACTCACGTCCTCGTGCAGCCAGCGCTGGCGGCGACACAGATACCCCGCCCACAGCGACGCCATGCTGAAGGCGGCGAAGATCAGGAATTTGAGCGTCGGAGACATCGGTACGGAAGGCCACACTGTACAGCGCACCGACACGCGACGTGGCCGAATCGTCAACCAATCGTGTGAAACAAACGCGGTCGCCTGCGTTATAGCTTCGGGAGGCGCCCGATGGGGCGACGCTCCCGGAAGGAGCTGGCGATGATGCCGTGGCGCATGTTGTCGTGGTCGTGGAAACCGCTGGTGGTCGTGTTGGTGGTGGCGCTTTCACCCGCATGGCTGGGGGGCGCCAGTCGCGTGGCGCGGCTGGCGAGGCGACCTGCCGAGCAAGCCCGATTGTTCAGCGCGATTGACGCCGAGGACGTGGCGGCGATCCGCCGGGCCTTGGCGGACGGTGCGGACATCAACGGCGGCGACGCATTTGGCGACTCGCCGGTGACGCGGGCGGCGATGAAGGCCGATCTGGCGGTGCTGATGGCAGTGCTGGCGAGCGGAGCCAATCCGGACGGGGCGTCGGCGCGCTATCCGACGCCGCTGCTCATGGCGCTGGTGGTGGGCCGAACGGCCAACGCGGCCGCACTTCTCGACGCCGGAGCCGACCCCAACCGCACGCATCTGGGCATCGCCCCGCTGATCGTGGCGGCCAACCTCAGCGACGACACGATGGTGCGCGCCCTGCTGGCCGCCGGCGCCGACGCCAACGGCGTGCCCGCGTGCGATCGACGGCCGCTCATCGAGGCCATTGAAAATCCTGAGGCGCCCGGGAGTATGATGCATCTGCTTTTGCTCGCCGGTGCCGACCCCGACGCGCCCGACGGCCAAGGCCGCACGGCTCGCGCGGTGGCGGCGCAACTCGGCCGCACCGACGCCCTGGCGTTGCCCGGACGCCAGGCCTCTCCTTGACAGGGTCGCCGATGACGCACCCACTGCTGGCTCGGTTCGATGTGGATCGCTCGCCTCAGGCGCAGCAGCGACTGATGCAGGCGTGGCGGCCGCTGGTCGCCAGCGTTGCCCGCCGCTATCTGCGCCGGCACGAGGACATCGAGGACGCCGTGCAGGAGACGCTGCTCAAGCTCGTGCGGCACGCCGATGCAATCCCGGGCGAACCGGAGCTTTGGCTCACCACCGCGGCGCACACGACCTGCATCGATCTGATCCGGCGGAATGTCAGCCAGCAGAGGCGCCAGCAAGGGCTGGCGTCGCTGGCGCCACCGGAGGTCACGGCGCATCGGCACACGCACGATCAGATCCACGCCCGCCTGCATCTGGCCATGCGCGAGCTCGACCCGCCGACCCGAGAGTTGATCGCCCAGCGATTCTTCACGAAAGTGCCACTGCGGGTGATCGCCGGGCAACTGGGCATCTCGCCTGCCACAGCCAGCCGTCGTGTTCACAACGCCCTGGCGGATCTGGCGGCGGTGCTCGAAGACATGGGCGTGCGCGACGTGGACGACCTGACGCTGGCCGAGCACTTCGGCGACCCGATGATGCTTCCCGACACATTCGCCGGCGAGGGTCTGCGTTTCGCCCCCGACTGGCGCGCCTTGGGGCCGAATCCAGCATCGCATGCGGCCACCGCGCTGATGCCCGGATGGTCTCGCCCCATTCGCGTCGGGGCGTTTCTGAGCTACTCTAACACCGTGGTGCCGGCCTACAACGGCCCGTCCCGACCCATCGAAAGTCAGGTGCATTCGCTCGAGTTTCTCACCGACCCGGGCTTCGAACTGGTGAGCATCGTCGAGCCCGACACGAGCGACCGCGGCCCGGTCGAGGTCGCCATGCGCAGCTACGGCCTGACCGCCGGCCTGCTTGATGTGACCGATACGCAGGGCCTGCAGACCCTGGATGTCATCCTCCTGGGTTCGAGCATCCTCACGGCGCCGATCGCCAAGGCCATTCACCAGGCCGTCCACGCCGGCGTCGGCCTGCTCAAGGAGTGGTACCTCAGCCCCGGCGGCGCCGACCTTCACGCCAGTCACTGGTGGAACCCCGACATGGCCGCCCTCCTGCTGGCCGACTCGCCCGTTTATCAGTCTCACCTGTCCCGGTGCGGCCTGCAGGTGCCGGCGACGGTGCGCGAGGAGCACCCGCTGCTGGGTCCACTGCAACCGGGCGACCGCATGCTCATCACCGGCTGCGGGCCGGTCTTTCGACCACGCCCGGGCGCCCGCGTGCTCATCACCAAGAACTACACGGTCACGCCCCAGCAGCACGGCATCGCCGGCCTGGGCACGGTCGAGCCGCCGGCCTACATCGTCGGCCAGATCGGCCGCGGCCGTGTCGTCGTCGCACAATGCTGGCGATTCGGCTGGTTCGGCGCTCGCACCCTGGGCCAAATGGACCACCTCGCCACCGTCCTGGCCTGGTTGGCGGCCCCGAGGCGCGACCTCGCGCAGGCTGGCCACGCTCAGCCCACAAATGCCGCGTAGATCGCCCGCACCGCTTTCTCGAAGTCGGCCGTCTCCACCCCGACGATGATGTTGATCTCGCTCGACCCCTGGTCGATCATGCGCACGTTGACGCCCGCGTCGGCGAGCGCGGCGAACACCTTGGCGGCGGTGCCCGGCACGTGCGCCATGCCCCGGCCCACCGTGGCGATCAACGCCATGTCGGGATACACCTCGATCGAGTCGGGCTTGCACTCGACGCGGATGTCGGCGACGACCTTGTCGAGCTTGCCCTTGAGCTGGTCATCGGCAACGACGACGCTCATCGTGTCGATGCCGCTGGGCGTGTGCTCGAACGACACGCCGTTGACCTCCAGCGCCGACAGCACGCGCCGCCCGAAGCCAATCTCCGCGTTCATCATCGCCTTCTCGATGGCGATGACGGTGAAGTCCTTGCGACCCGCGATGCCGCTGATCGTGAACTGCGTGGGCTTTTTATTGAGGTCGCCGCGGAAGATCAGACTTCCGGGGGCGTCGGGGTCGTTCGTGTTGCGGATGTTCACCGGGATGCCCGCCTGTCGCACCGGGAACACCGCCTCGTCGTGCAGCACCGTCGCCCCCATGTACGCCAGCTCGCGCAGCTCCTTGTACGTGATCGTCTGGATCACTCGCGGGTCCTTGACGATCCGAGGATCGGCCATCAACAGCCCCGACACGTCGGTCCAGTTCTCGTACACCTCGGCCATCACCCCCCGCGCCACGATCGCCCCGCTGATGTCGCTGCCGCCCCGGCTGAACGTCTTGATGCTCCCGTCGGGCATCGACCCGTAAAACCCCGGCACCACCGCACGCTGCAGTGGCCCCAGCCGATCGGCCACCGCCCGGTACGTCCGATCCGCGTCCAGCCGCCCTCCCTCCGTGAACAGCACCACCTCCGCCGCGTCCACGAACGGGTAACCCAGCAGCTCCGCCACGATCAGACCGTTGAGGTACTCGCCCCGGCTCGCGGCATAGTCGCCGCTCGACGTCGGGCTGGTCTGGACAATCCTCTGCCGCGTCTCTTCCAGCACCGGACCCAGATCCAGCTTCAGTCCCAGCTCGCGCACTATCTCCAGGTAGCGCTGGGCGATCAGCCCCCACACGTCGTCGATCGCCATGCGCTGGGCCGCGTTCTCGTGGCACAGGTACAGCAGATCGGTGATCTTGCGGTCGTCGGCCGTTCGCTTGCCCGGCGCCGACGGTACCACGTACCGCCGCGACGCGTCGGACGCCACAATCTGCCGCACCTTGCGTATCTGCTCGGCGTTGGCGAGCGATGTACCACCGAACTTGACGACCTTGATGCCCATGGCGGGGTGTCCTGCAAATGGCAATGCCCCGCCGTCAACAACCGGCCCAGCAGGGGCGAAACAGAATATCGATCCCCCGCCCCCCCTTCAACAACCGCGCCCAGGCTGTGGCGTCTCAATAGATGTGTCAAGGTGGGGTGCCGCGCGACGCACACCCCGCACATGCTGGCCGAGCCACGCGGTCGGCGGACCGAGTGAGGCACAGGCAGTCACCCAGGCGCGTCGTCACCGCTGCAGCTCGGTCAGCAGAGCCAGCACCTGCTTGCGCGCCTCCTCGGCCAGCGCGGAGGCGTTGTGCCAGTCGTCATCGGCGCGCCTGCCGAAGCGGGACTCGACGTCGCGGATCAGCGATGCGGGCAGTGACTGCAGCAGTTGCTCGGCGCGCTGCAGGTTGCGACGATGCTGCGCCGAACCGCGCAGCGCGGCGACGCGGTCCTCCAACATGCGCAGGTACTCGTAGTCCATCACGCCCTCGCGGGTGGCCTCGAAGTGCTTGGAAGTGTGGATGGCGGTCGCGCCGATGTAGAGCGGGGTGAAACTTTCGCGGCCGAAGGACGGGTACTCGTTCCAGCTCATGGCGCCGGCGGCGTCGCCGAAGGCCCAGAACGCCGAGCCGGTGGCGCCGTGGCGATACGCGTGCCACGGCTGGAAGCGATAGTAGGACGGGTCGAACATGCGCACCGGGCCACTGCAACTGTAGAACCACAGTTGCCGGCCGTTCTTCGCGATGTCGGCGTAGGCCTGCTGCGTGGGCTCGTCCTGTGTCACAAATGCCGGCAGGTGCGGGCAGACGATGTCGTACGCCTCGATGTGTCTGCGGCCCCATTCGCTGTGAATGCTGTCGATGTGCGGATCGGTGAAGGTGAGGATGTCGCGCGTGCCCTGACGGAAGGCGTGAGCGAAGTGGTAGGAGGCGGCGAGCCACTCGTCGCCGCGCGGTTCATCGATGAACAGCACGATGACCTGGCCGGGCTGCAGACCCAGCGTGCGATTGTGGGCGGCCCAGGCCGAAGCCCACTGGCTGACCGCCCGCGCAAATTCGGGCGTGCCGATCTTCTTGCCGCCGAAGGTGCTGGTCGGATTGAAGTTCGGATACGCCTGATAGTGCGACATGCCCGGCCAGAACGACACAAAGGCATCCCATCGCGAGAAGTCGATCACGCCGATCAGATTGCCTTCGTCATCGAATGCCTCGGCGCCGGGGAGCGGTGTGTGCCGCGGCCCGCATTCCACACCGTTGACCAGGCCGTCGTCCAGCACAAACCGCCGCGCCGCTTGCTGGTTCCGCTCCGTGATGCTGTACGACTTGTCGATGATGTAGTCCCAGCCGCTGAACGCCAGGCGCGTGCGATCGGGCAAACGAAGTGGTGCGATGTTCAGCTCGAAGCGCACGTCGTGGCGCAGGTCGCCGGCTTGAATGCGAATGCGACCCACGTGCTGGCCCGGGGCCACGTCGCGCGGCTCCATCGCCAGCCAAATCTGCCGCGTCATGCCGGCCTCGACGATCGTTTCATACCCGCCCTGCGTCGTTTCCAGCGGCAGCAGCGCCGACGCGCACACCTTCCCCTCGCGCGTATCGACGGACTGCACCTCATACACACGCACGTCACCGGGCAGGTCGTCCACGCGAAAGCTCGCGCGCGCTGGCTGGGACCCGGCGTTGGTGAGATTGAACACCTCGGCTCGACGTTCGTTGAGCATCAGGTCAAGCGACAGGCGATGCAACGTGGCGCCAGGCCTGACGAATGGATCGAGAATCTGATAGGGAGGGCTGTGCCAGACGGTCAGCGGCGCGGCGCCCGAGCGCGCCAGCGCCCGGCCGTGAAGCGCGAACACCCGTCGATGCAGATCATTCAGCGGCACGATGGCGCGGAAGTCCCCGTCGTGTGCCACCAGCTCTTCACGAGATGCAAGCTCGGCTCTGAGATCTGCGATGTCCCCGGCGAATCGCTCATCCATCGCTTCCACCGTCTCCAGATCGGTGCGGATGCGTGCGTAGGCGCCCAGTTGCGTCAGGCGCCCCGGATCGATGATCTGCGACATCTCCACGCGCGGCCCGGCCGGGACGGACTCCACGGCGCGCTCGGCTGCAAACACTTCGATCTCGTCACAGAAAAAGAATCGCCCGGACGGCACGACGACGAAGCGAACGAATCGGCCGCGGGTTTGCAGCGCATCGGTGCGATACACGTGCCGCGCGTAGGTTCCATAGGCGGGCGGCATGGGAGCGGTGCTCAGACGGATCAGATCGCCGACGAGGTGGAAGTGCTCGCCGTCGTCGCTGACCAGCAGTGCGATGGATCGCGGGACGCTGACGCCGGCGCGCCCGAACGCGGTGTGGACCGCCGTCCCGCGGATCGCTTGCCCCTGGCCCAAGTCGAGCGTGATGACGATGGGCTGGTTCGGTCGCGACCAACCGACAGCCCGCGGGTCTTCCCACAACTGTGCGTCTGGGCTGGAAGCGACGTGGATCGCGTCGGTCAGATCAGTGGCATCGCCGTCGTTGCGCGTGGGTGCGTAGTTGGGTTGCGGCGACAGCACATACGGGCGGTGCAACGCCACATTGCGCGGCGCGGCATCGACAACGCCGACCAATGACAGAGCGGCGACGGCGACGGCGACAACCGTGAGCCAGGCGTGCATGAGCGTGGTTCCTGTGGGATTACTGGCGGTCCCAGTAGTTGGGCGTGATGGTGATGCGCGTCAGGGCCTGGGCATCGTAGAGCGTGTCCGGTTCGCTGGATGCGGGAGCCATGTGCGTCGTGGCATGCCCGTCGATCCACAGGACGTTGCACGCCCCGCTGTGTCGGGGCCACAGCGCGCCGTCATCGCCCAGCGCCCGCGACGAGACGGGGATGTTGTAGAGATAGTGACTGCCACGACGCGGCTCGTGATACCACGCCGAATCGGAGACGAGGATCGTCTGGCTGGGACTCTTGACGTCGTCGGCGCGGGGCGTAATGCGCACCGGGCCGCCCGGCG
The DNA here is from genome assembly GCA_964518335.1 of uncultured Phycisphaeraceae bacterium. GTDB lineage: Bacteria > Planctomycetota > Phycisphaerae > Phycisphaerales > Phycisphaeraceae > CAZFDT01. Next base: position 11,213 of record CAZFDT010000070.1, on the reverse strand, counting down.
CTTGGTCATCCCACTCCAGCGACATCGTCATGCCATAGCTGGCCACGCCCCAGAAATAGGCCCATTGCTGCAACGTGGCCACGTTCGGATCAATCGTCAGGTTCCCAAGGGGATAAATATCGTGCGAGGGGCAGAACATGATCGGCAGGCGATTGGTCCACCAGTCCTGCCCTCCGCCCAGATACTTGCCGATGTTCAGCACCTGGTACCAGTATCTCCGCCGCTGGTCCATGGAGGCGTGATTGGGATGACGATAGTGCGGATAGACGTGATGCTGATCGACGAGGTAGGCCTGCATCCCGATGCCGATCTGTCGCAGGTTGCTCAGGCAGGTGGAGGTCCGTCCGGACTCGCGGGCCTTCTGCAACGACGGCAGCAACAGCGCCAGCAACAACACGATGATCGAGATCACCACGAGCAGTTCGATGATGGTAAAGGCGGGGCGATGGGTCATGGCGTCGGACCAGTGGTTTGTCGGACGATCAGCGTGGTGGGAATGCGTTCGTGAACGATCTGAGTCTGACCGTGTCGGATCTGGTTGACGAGCAGGCCGGCGACGCGCTGGGAGATCAGCTCGGCGGGATTATCGACGGTGGTGATGACAGGTTCGGCGACCGGCTCGACGCCGCGCTGCTCGTGGTTGCCGTGGCCGACGATGGACAGGTCCCTGCCGGGCGTCAGGCCGCGCTGTTGCATGACATCGAGCACGCCCTGCGCGATCGCATCGTTGGAGCAGATCAGGGCGGTGGCGTCGTGGCGCTGGTCCAGCCAATCGGTGAACGCCCGGCGCGTGTTGCGGCGAAGATCGGTCACGGCCTGCGTGACCTGCAGCGGCTCCACCCAGCAATGGCGGCTTTCGTCGATCGCCAGTCCCGCCGCCGTCATGGCGGCCACGGCCAGGGGGTAACGGTAGTGCTGGGGCGTGCCCACAAATCCGATGCGGCGATGCCCAAGCTCGTGCAGATGCTCCACCGCCTGGCGAAAACCGTCCGACTCGTGCGAGTGCACCGTGTTGACGCAGTACTGCTCCGCATGATGGTCGGTGGACACGTGCGGAAAGTGACGCGTGCGTAACAGCTCGCTGAACCACTCGTACACGTTCTGGTCGAGCATCAGCAGGGCGTCGCAATCGCCGTGATAAATGGAATGGGCCAGCGAGTCGGTCATCTCGGCTTCGTCGAGAAACGTGAAGTACAGGCGCAGACCCTGGCTGCGCAACGCCGACTCGAGGCAGCGCATTTTCTGGCTGCCCATGACGTTGGCCTGCAGCCATTCGGGGGTGAACAGCCGGTTCACGGGAACCAGCACAACGCTGGCGCGCGTTCTGACGCGGCTGGTCCTGCGGGGCGTGACCCCGCCCAGACGATCCGTGATGCGCAGGATTTCCTGCCGGCGGCGAGCCGAAACCTTCGCGTTCGGGTCGCCCCGCAGCAGCCTGGACACCAGGCTGATCGAAACCCCCGCTTCCTTGGCGATCTGGGTGATGGTGGTGGCCACGGGTCAAATATGCTCCAGGACTTTGTACTCACCATAAATCGACATCGGCATGGTAACACAGACCCGGCGCAAGTTCAACCTGTTTTAACTCCGCACGACAGTGCCCCCCACGGGGCCGACACCGATCCCAACAACAACTTCGACATAAATTCATCTAAATAAACAATATATATCAGATTCTTGGCTGGTTTTTGAGGCGGCGCCCATGCCCGCGTGTCAGCGAGATTCTGCAGGCTCCCCTCCTTCCCCGTTGACAGACCATCGGAAATCCGTATATTTGAATCATGTTTTGTACCTCATGTTTGAACTCACCTTCTAGATTCGAAAGGACGGGCGATGGAACGAAGCACATTCAACGGCTTGCTGGGCGTCGCCGGGGCCACGCTGCTGGCCCTGGTCGGATCGGCTCATGCGGTGCCGTTGCCGGTCATCTCCTACCTCCTCGACGACGACACGACGCCGCAGTTCGGCAGCGTCACGGGCACGTTGCAGGGCAGCGGTGGCACTCAGACCAGCGGCCCGGTCTTCAGCAGCGTCGTGCCTCTGAGTTACAGCGGCAACAAATCGCTGCTGTTTGACGGCACCGACGATCGCATGGGCTTCGGGTTCCAGACCGTGGGTCAGGCCATCAACGGTGCATCGGCGGTCACGCTCACCAGTTGGATCCGCTTCGAGTCCGGCGACCTGCGCGGCGGACAGTACGACAACATCTTCTTCCTCTCGCGCGTGGGATTGTCCAACCCCGGCGCGGGCAACCTCTGGGCCAATGTTCGCAATGACGCAGGCAACGTGGGCAAGCTGCTCATCGGTGGACGAAGCCAGGCCGGTGAGAGCTTCCGCGAGGCCACCCATCCCACGGTTCTCGCCGCAGGCCAGTGGCACCTCGTCGCCGCCATCTTCGACTACGCCAACGACCAGATCCGCATCTCCATCGACGGCGGCGCCCTGCAAACCTTCAGCGTCAACTGGAACGCCTCAGCCTACGTCAACGAAGCCAATCCCTCCACCGTCGTCGATACCCTCTCCCGCAGCGATGGCGCGGCCAACTCTTTCTGGAAGGGCTACATCGATGACGTGGCCGTCTTCAACTCCGCGCTCACCCAGGATGACATCACGTTCCTGTATGAGAACGGCCTGGTCGCCATCCCCGAGCCCACGACGCTGCTCTCCGCTTCACTCGGCATCATCGGGGCCTGGGCGCTGTCCGGCCGAAAGTCCAGGGGCTGATTGATGCACCATCTACTATGCTTCGCCTTGCCCATCACCCTTGGGATCGCACTTGCGGCGCAGGCGGACGGCAAGGTCATGACGTCACCCTCATCCTCCTCATCGCCGATGGTCGGTCAGCTCGTCGACCCGGTGTCGCTGCACGGCGTCGAGGACGTGCACCTGCACGGCGACTACGCCTATCTCCCCTGCCGCGACGGCAAACGACTCACCATCTGCGCCATCGCCGATCCCGCCAACCCCCGCACGATCTCCAGCTTCACCCATCCCCAGCTCGAGGACGCGGCGGGACTCGCCATCGACGGCGACACGCTCTACCTCGCATCACAGGGCACGCAGCGACTCTTCGTGCTCGACGCCAGCGACAAGACCGCGGTGCGCCTGCTTGGCTCGGTGATCCTCGGCGAGCCTGGAACCAGGGGCGTGCTCTACAAACTCGCCTACCGCGATGGCTATTGTTACGTGTCGCACCTGACCGCCAAAAAACTGTTCGTGGTGGACGTGCGCGATCCGACGACTCCGACGGTCGTCGGATCCGTGGCGGTGACCGAGGAGGATGACGGGCCGTTCAGCGTGTTGCTCCGCGGCGATTACGCCTTGGTCGGCACGATCTTCGGTCGTCGCAATCGTCTGGCGGTGATCGACGTCAAAGACCCGACCCGCCCTCGCCTGGTTCGCCACGTGCTCGACGATCCGGCGATCGGTCATTTGAGCGGCCAAATGGTGGGCCACGTGTTTTACGCCGTGAACTGGGACGCCAACGCCTTTCTGGTCTGGGACCTGGCGAACCCCGCCAACCCACGGCTCATCGCCACAGTCGTGGATGAGCGACTGGGCAAGCCCAATCGTTGCGTGGTCGTGGGCGATCGGGCCTATCTGCCCATGGTGCAGGGCGACGGCGTGGCGATCGTCAACGTCGCCGACCGCCGCAACCCCAGGTTCGTCGCCGCCTGGGTCGATCCCTCGCTGAAAAAAGCCTATGGCATCGCCAGCCGCGGCGACTTGCTTTACGTCGGCGCCCGCGCGGGCAACAGCCTCACGGTGCTCGACGCACGCCGACTCCGATCCCTACGCAGCCCCTGACCGCGAAGCGAGCGACCTGCAACGCGCACTCGCCCACCGGCGTTTCACGCACCATGATGCCCTGCGAGCTGAGCGACGAGGACTGAAGCCAACGATGGCAGCGCGAACCCGTCATGCTCTTGCTCATGCTCAGCGTCACCTGGGCGACGCCCCCACCGCCCGAAAGCACCACACTCGCCGCCGTGGTAGGCCATCCTTGGCCTCCTGTGATGGTGTTGCTTGAACAACGCCTTCATCACCGCAGGCCTTGTTGCGGCATAGGTGGCTGCCGGGATCACCGGCCTCGGTACACGGATGGGCATCGGCCCAGGCGCTGCTTGAAAACGCGATTGAAGTGGCTCAGATCGCCGAAACCGCAGCGATGGGCGATGGCGGTGACAGACATGGAGGTGGTGCGCAGCAGCCATGCCGCGGCCTGGACACGGCGGAAGGTCAGGTACGTCAGCGGGGGCAGCCCGGCGTACTGCTTGAATCGGCGGCAGAGGTGTTCGGGGCGGACACCGGCGAGGCGGGTCAGTTCCGCCATGGTGATGGGCTGGTCGGCGTGGCGGTCCAGGTAGCTGCGTACCTCGGTCAGCCACGCCGGAGCGCGGGGCGTCTGATCTGCGATGCACGCGTAGCCCGACCTCGCCGCTTCGCGAGCCATCTCAACGAGCAGGAGCACCACCAGTTGGGTCAGTGTGTGTGGCCTGCCGGCGTCGCCTTCGGCCTGCTCGTGCACCATCCAGTCGAGCAACTGGAACAGCCGCCGCGGTTGGTCGAATCGCAGGTGCAGCCGGCCCTGTCGCGGGGCGACCAGATCGCGATGCGGCGGCAGCCAACCCGCGATCCATCGGTCCCACGGCATCGGCAGCGTGGGCAACGGGTGACGCATCAGATCGAGATAGACGTTGGTGACACCCATCCCCTCGCCCTTCGTCAACAGGTCGTGCTCCTGGCCGTAGAGCGTGACGCCCACGTCGCCGGCGCCGACGTCGATCGCCTGGGGTCCCATGCGGTGAACGCCGCGCCCCTCGCGCACGCAGGTGAACAGGACCACGTCCACGCTGTGAGGCTGATGCCTGGTGTTGAGGTAGCGCGGGAAGTGCTCCACGGCCACACCGGCTTGGGCGAGCGTGACAAACCGGCCTGCCACGGCCACCGTTCGCCGTCGCTTCAGGTCATTGGCGTGCAAGCCAGGCATCAATGACAGCATAGCAATCTGCCCACGCTTGATGTTCAATGATGAAATGAAACGCTCGGCTCAAGCGAAAGGTGCGACACGATGCGAACGCAACTGACCCCGCAGCAGATCGAACAGTACCGCCAGGACGGCGTGGTGTTCCACCCCGGCCTGCTCTGCGCCGACGAGGTCGCACAGCTCAAGGCGGCGGTACTTGACGCGATCGCCAGCATGGGTCGCAGGAAGGTCGCCGGTGATGGCGCTGACCTCGTCGAGGGCGACTCCTATTACGACAAGGTCTTCACGCAGCGGCTCAACCTCTGGCGGATCAACGATACGGTGAAGCGGTACATGCTCGCGCCGGAGTTGGGTCGTATGCTCTGTCAGCTTGAAGGTCAGACGGCGTTCCGCGTCTGGCACGATCAGGCCCTGATCAAGGAGCCGTTCGGCAACCCCACGGCGTGGCACCTGGACAACCCCTACTGGTCGTTCCACTCCCGCCATGCGGTCTCGGTCTGGATCGCGCTCGAAGAAGCCACGCCCTACAACGGCTGCATGTGCTTCATCCCCGGCACGCACAAACTCGCCCGATTCGACAACGTCGGCATCGGCGAGAACCTCGCCGACCTGTTCAAGGTCTACCCCGAGATGGCCCAACGCGACCCGGTGGCGTTTCCGATGAAGCCCGGCGACTGCAGTTTCCACAACGGCCTGACCGCCCACGGCGCCGGCGCAAACATGACCCGCACCCGCCGCATCGCCATGACCTGTGCCTACATGCCCGAGGGCAGCACGTTCAACGGCCAACAGAACATCCTGCCCGACGCCTACGTCAAGTCCCTGCGTCACGGACAGGTCCTCGACAACGATGCGTTCAACCCGGTCGTGGCAAGGATCGATTCATGAGCAGCCTGATCGCCCACGCGTCCATGTCGGTTCGGGATCGCTTCGCGGCGGCGATGCGGTTTGAACCGATCGACCGCCTGCCGATCATCGAGTGGGCGACGTGGTGGGATCGGACACTGGCCCGTTGGCGGGGCGAAGGTCTGCCGGGTTCGGTGGTGACGCACGAGGATCTTTGCCGCCACTTCGGGCTGGATCTCTACCTGCAGGACTGGGTGCAGCCGCGTCGCTGCAGTTGTCCGACGCCGCCGCGGCATTACGGGGGACTGGTCGCCTCACACGACGATTACCAGCGGCTGCTGCCGCACCTCTATCCCGACGATTCGGTGGACGCGCCGCGGTGGCGGCAGTGGAGTCAACTGCAGCGTCGGGGCCAGGCGGTGCTCTGGTTCACGCTCGAAGGATTCTTCTGGTGGCCTCGGTGGCTGCTGGGCGTCGAAGCGCATCTGCTGGCGCTGTACGACCAGCCCGACCTGATCCATCGCATCAACACAGACCTGGCTCAATGGCATCGGCGTGTGATCGACCAGATCGCCGGCGTCACGGCGCCCGATTTCATGACCTTCGCCGAGGACATGAGCTTCAACCATGGGCCGATGCTCTCGCCCCAGCAGTTCGAGGAGTTCCTGTTGCCGTACTACCGCCAGGTGGTGCCGCGTCTGAACGAACTGGGCGTGTGGGCGCTTGTGGACAGTGACGGCGACGTCACCACGACTTTGCCGTGGTTCGATCAAGCCGGACTCGATGGGATCCTGCCTCTTGAGCGACAAGCCGCTGTCGACGTGGCGACGCTACGGGCCAGACATCCGCGACAGCGATTCATCGGTCACTTCGACAAGCGGGTCATGTCACGTGGCCAGGCCGAGGTTCGTGCAGAGTTCGATCGCCTGCTTCCCACCGCCCGCGGCGGCGGGTTCCTGATCAGTTGCGACCATCAGACGCCGCCCGAGGTGTCGTACGACCAGTACCGACATTACCTGCAGCTTTTCGGCGAGTACGCCGCCCGCGCCGGTCACGCGTGAGGCTGCCGATCCCAGGACGAACGCATGTCGCTTCCGATTCCCTTTCCCCCGTCGGCTCTGGGGCGGGCGTCAGGGCGAGGATGGACCCTGAAAAGGGGCCACTGCAGCCGCACGGTGAAAAGGAGCGGATCGTGCGGCGGGTGGGCGGTGAGGAATCAGCGATCAGAGGTCAGAGATTCGCGGGCAACCGCAGCGCCCCGCGGCGTCGTCCGCCAGACCCCAGACCCCAGACCCCGGACCCCAGACCCCCAAACCCCCCGGAAAGAAAAGGGTACGAGTTCAATTGTTTGGGGCGATTTCATAAGCCAAAGTACCGGCTAATAATGTACGCATACCCTTATCCGTCCTTGAACTTCCTCATGGTCAGCCGCCGCCGCACGCCACATCCAGGTCCACGCCTGGACCATCAACAACCCCGACCACCTGCCCCCACTCGTGGACCGCGGCATCGCCAACATCATCACCGACCACCCCGCCGCCCTGCGCGCCCGCCTCGACGACCTGCACACCCTCCCCGCCCCCCAGCGCCTCCTCCTCCGCGCCGGCCACGCCCTGACGTGGTGAACGCCGCAGCATCGTCTCCCCCGCAGCGAAGCGCTCCGCAAGTCCTGCTCTGCGCTACTGGTTCCTTGATGACATCATTTTCGAACAGAACGCCCCGCGTCATCACGGCTTCAACAGCGGCACCTCAAACGCCGCAAAGACCGCTACACCCACATGACCAAACCCCGCGACCAGCTACGACAGTCCCTTGGAATCACGAGGGAAGGAGCCTAAGTTGATGGCGTTCACTCTCGACCCCTTTCCTGTCCCCAACATGATCCGCGTCGCACAATCAGAAGTCACACGACTGGCACTTGCTCGCGGTGTGGTTCTCTGCGGGCATGGCGGTTGAAGCGACGCGAGCCGAGCCGGGAAACGGTCGCCCTGGGCAAAGACCTGCGGGAGCATGTCGAACAGTTCATCGGGTGGAAGGTCACGATGGGCCAGTCAACCACGCCAGACGCCAGCCTGTTCATCGGCAAGCGGGGAGCGATGACGCCGCGTGGCTTGCAGCAGGCGTGGAAAGCGGCGATCAGGCGAGCGGGGCTGCCGGCGGAGCTATCCATCCACTCGGCACGACACACGCTGGCGGTTCACCTGCTGCGAAAGACCGGCAATCTGCGGATGGTGCAAAAGCAGTTGGGCCATGCTTCACCATCGACCACGGCCAATATGTATGCCGATGTGTCGTTTGATGACATGCAGGCTGGGCTGAGCGGGGTGTATGGCGGTGGTGGGCGGTGAGCGACGATGATGAGGACGGGAGCTTCCGGGGACCGCTTCCGGGGGCGGTGGGCATCGGTCCTCATGCGGTGTCAGGTCGGGCCGGGGGTACGGGGCGAATCCGGGCGTCGCCTGCATATATGTGGCCTCTCGGATTTTTGCACCGAGCATTCGCGGGTCGTCCACTGCAATGAGCGAATCAGCCACATTGTCACCAGCACGATCGTATGAACCCACCGCGCCGGCATCCAGCATCATCGGCTGGGTGGGGAGGGGGTTGATGTGGGACCATTCGTGTAGCTGGGCCGCTACAGCCTCTACTGTACCGGGAGCCGGAACAGAGCAGACAAGATGTCATACGAAGCCCCTCTTCCTTGCGGCTATCTCTTCGGGCCTAAGTACCTGAGACAGTCTTTCAGATTCAACTATGAATAGGCGAAGACACTGCGAGAACGCTGGAGTGAACATCCTGAGAGAGTCTGAACGTTCATCGTATCGGAAGACGGGCGGATCGACATCATCCTGTAGGCAGTCCATCAAATAAATGTCATAACCTTCATGTTGATAGAACACGATGTGATTGTGCGTTAGGAGGCTACCACCATCGGAGGTCGTCAGCAACTCGGAAGCAATGTCCACCGCCTTTTTCACTTCAGGATAGAAGAACATCTCTCCGTGCATAAAGTAGCCTGCGTGCTTACCCGCCTCTCGCATGAACTGACGATACGCGAAAGGTAGCGGTCGAGGATGACACCGCTCAAGATCGCCGATCTCATCATCCGTGCATCCAACAATCTCATTATCGAATGCAAGCCCTGCGCGGCAGATCGACTCCCGAATCGCCCCTCCATCAAACGCAATAGGTGTGCTCGTATCCATACAGAACCTACTATAGCATTACATGGGAGGGATAGTCTCTATGGTGATGTTGGGATACTTCTGCATGAATTCTCTGATGACTATCCTACACGCATCACATGCGCCCTTTCCTTCTGGATGGTCGATCACGAGTCGTAGTCTACCCGTAGCGGCTGGAAACTGCTCGACAAAGGCAGCGAGTTCCTCAAGGAGCTTTTTCTCGGCATCATATGCACCTTGCTGGCCAGTAAAGAGGCGGTTCATGAACGGGCGCGGCGCAGTATACGGCAAACTCATCTCTCCGCTGTGCGCAATACGGAAGAATGAACCCCCATTGATATCTCCGGCCAAATAAGCAACAGTTTTCTTCGTAAGGCCCTTCACGTTTCCGTAATATCCGCCTGAAACCATTGATTGCGCGTTCAATTCTGCCAACCGAGCGCGGATGCCATTGAGCGCAGGTCGTAGATCCGCTATGGATTGAAGCGCGCGCGTCGCGGTAGCAGACCTAAACAGGACATCGAAACGGGGTCAGACCCCGTTTGTTTGGGGCTGCCCCGTCTTTCTGGGGCGGCCGGGTGAACGGAGGGTGGATTCCAGGTCGTAACGCGCGGCCACCATCGCCACCCAACGCGGCGTGCCGAACGGCCGGCCATGCTCCGCCGCGGCTCGCAGCGCCGCCAGTTGCGGCTCGCTCAGCGGCACGTTCACCGTGCGAAGCCAGTGCAACGGCCGCCGCGTGCCATCACCGACCGTCGCCAGCCCCGAGGACACCGGCCAGGGACTGAGCACCAACGGCGGGTCCTCGTCCGCCACCGCCCCGTTCCGCCAGCGCCACAGGCTCGACCATCGCCACTCCTCGGCCCGCCCGCGTTCGCCCACCAGCCCGGCGCGAGCGGCGTTGCTCTCGGTGTATCGGCACACCGTCAGCAGATGCTCGTCGCGCTCGATCACAAACGATTTGTAACGCCCTTGATACAGATGTCCCAGCCCCGTCTGGCCGTGCGCCACCCGGTACCGACCGGCGTGCGTCGTCGTCAGCCACTTCATGAACAGGCCCATCTGCCCGTCGGCGCCCGGCGACAACCGCAGCACCAGATGCCAGTGATTGCCCATCAGGCAGTACGACAGCAGTTGCACCTGCCCCGCGGCCCGCTGCACCGCCTCCGCCAGCACCCGCTCGAACGCCGCGAAGTCCCCGTCCTTGCGGAACATCCGGAACCGCGCGTTGGCGCGGTTCAGCACGTGGTAGCAGTACCCGCCAACATCGACGCGCGGTGCTCTGGGCATGCCTGACACACTACGCCATCAAACCCGCCCCGTCAAAACGGGGTCTGACCCCGTTTCAATGTCTCGACTTCATGCTGCCGGTCGAACCGCCCCAACGCATCATCGGAGACAAGACCTACGACAGTGATGCACTTGACCAAGACCTTGCCGACGAAGGCATTGAGCTGATCGCACCCCATCGCAGCAATCGCAAGGCCGAACACAAGACCCAGGGCGGCCGGCCCATGCGTCGCTATCGACGACGATGGAAAGTGGAACGCACCATCGCCTGGCTACAGAACTACCGCCGACTGTGCATCCGCTGGGAGAAGTCCACCGCGATGTTCCAAGGCATGCTTCATCTGGCCTGCACCGTATTGCTGCTCAAACAGGTTCTGGGATAGGTTCTATTGTCCATCGCGGACGTCGCCGGTCAACTGTCGATTCTGGATCGGCGACGCCAAGCGGATTGTTGGCCAGTTCATCTGCGTCGTGCTGCGCAGAAACAACACGCGTTCCCAAACGGTTGGATGCACGATATAGGGTGGTTTGCTGGTCGTCGCGGTGACATAGATATCGCCATCCTTCGTGATAACCTCCACATCCCATTGTAGCCCTCGGTAGATCGGATCCGAGGCAATCGCTTCGCGGACCTGCTCAGTTGTCACATGGCGATTACGTGCGTTCGCCGTCGCATAGACTTCACCAAGGCAACTTTCCAACCGAGTCCGAATGGTAAGGGGCTCGACGAGGCGTCGTGCGGGAGGTGGAACCACGAGAACAACGGCGTACCATCCGCCTACTATGAGGATGGCGACAATGCCGAACCCGATGATTCTCGATCTATGTGTCATGTCGCCTAACGTCGAACGGCTTATCGTCGGACCAGCGTGACCGATAGGCCGCGGGTGGGGCTCATATGGGGA
>CAZFDT010000069.1:0-25805 GCA_964518335.1 uncultured Phycisphaeraceae bacterium | reverse complement strand
AGAGGACACTTCTATTGAGACAATGATGAGGACATTTCTATCGAGCCGGTACACGACATGGACCGAACCTTGACCAGTGGTCGGGCGTAAGCCAAACTGTCTGGCCCGCCGCCCCCAACGGCCTGGAGGCGGGCAACCATCACACGTATGGTCATGATCCATGATTGAAGCACAGAATCTGGTGAAGTGGTACGGCCCGGTGCAGGCGATCGAAAGCCTGTCCTTCAGCATCCCCCAGGGCCAGATCGTCGGCTTCCTCGGGCCCAACGGCGCGGGCAAGAGCACGACCATCCGCATCCTCACCGGCTACCTCCCCCCCACCAGCGGCAAAGCCAACGTCAACGGGCACGACGTTCTCACCGCGCCCGAGTCCGCGCGGGCCCAGATCGGCTACCTGCCCGAGAGCACCCCCCTCTATCCGGAGATGCGCGTCGAGGAGTACCTGCACTTCCGCGGCAAGCTCTACGGCATGGACCGCACCCGCCGCCGTCAGCGCATCGACGTGGTGTGCGACCGCTGCGGCCTGGCGCAGGTCCGACGCCGCATGATCGGGCAACTGTCCAAGGGCAATCGCCAGCGCGTCGGTTTGGCCCAGGCGCTCCTGCACGAGCCGCCGGTGCTGATCCTCGACGAGCCGACGGCCGGGCTCGACCCCAACCAGATCGGGCACGTGCGCGAGTTGATCCAGGAGCTGCGCGGCCGGCACACGATCCTGCTGTCGAGCCACATCCTGCCGGAGGTGGAGAAGTCGGCGGATCGGGTGATCGTGATCGCGCGGGGCCGGATCGTGGCGCAGGGCACGCCCGAGGAGCTGCGCAAGAGCGTGGCGACGGGCGCGCGGGTGATTATCGAGGCCAAGGCCGATGCCAACGCCCTGACGCACGCGATCAAGCAGGTGCAGAAGGTGCGTCAGGTGGAGACGGTGACACACGACGGCTGGTGCCGTGCGACAGTGGACCCCGGCGACCGCAGCGACATCCGCGAGGCAGTGGCGGCGGCGGTCGTGGCCCGGGGCTGGCCCCTGCGCGAGGTGCGCAACGAGTCGGCCAGCCTCGAAGCGTTCTTCATCCAGATCACCGCCGACCAGGACCGCGGCGTCGAGGCGGCTTGAACAGGAGATGCTATCCACAGATTCGCACAGATTTAGGAGAGGAGGAAAGCCCGCCGCTGCCCGCTATGGGGCTGCGGCGAGGTTTGGCGGAAAGCGTCATTCAGGGCCTTGTCTTGAAACCCGTGTCAATCAGTGAAAATCTGTGGATAGGAGTTCTGAACATGAACCAAACGATCGCCATCGCCAGACGGGAGCTCACGAGCCTGTTCTTCTCGCCCATCGCCTACGTGGTGCTGGCGCTGTTCGGGTTCGTAGCGACGCTGATCTTCATGAGCGTGTTCTGGCCGGGCAACCCGGCGGAGCTGCGCACCAGCTTCATGTGGGTGGTGTGGCTGATGGTGTTCCTCGTGCCCGCCATCAGCATGCGCCTGGTCAGCGAGGAGCTGCGCAGCGGCACGATCGAGACGCTGATGACGGCGCCGATCAATGACACGCAGGTGATCGTGGGCAAGTGGCTGGGGGCGATGGGCTTTCTGGTGGTGCTGCTGTCGCCGCTGCTGTTGCACCTGATCGTGCTGGTGTGCTTCAGCAAGCCGGACTACGGGCCGATTCTCACCGGGTTCCTGGGCCTGCTGCTCGTCGGCGGGCTGTACCTGGCGATCGGGGCGTTCGCCTCCACGGCCACGCAGAACCAGATCATCGCCTTCCTCGTGACGGTGTTCATCACCGGCACGCTCACCATCGTGATGCACTTTCTGGGCGGCGCACGCTTCGTCACCGCCGTGCCCGCCATCAACACCACCGTCTTCTATCTCAACGTCAACGAGCAGTACGCCCAGTTCGCCAAGGGCGTGCTCGACACCAAGTGCATCGTTTATTTCCTCAGCGGCATCGCGCTGTTCCTGTTCTTCGCCGTCAAACTCCTGGAAAGCAAGCGCTGGCGCTGACGCTTTCACCCGGATACGTGACCTGCTATGTCCAACACACCCCACCAACCCACTGCCGCCGGTCGCAGGCTCAAGTACGGCCTCAACGTCGCCGTCGCCGTGCTGCTGGCTGTCCTGGTCGTCATCATCCTCAACGTGCTGGCGTACAAGTTCTTCCTCTTCAAGGACATGACCGCCCTGGGGCAGTACAGCCTGTCCAAGCAGACGCGGCAGGTGCTGAGCAATCTCAAAGAGGACTACACGCTCGTCACGCTCATGAGCACGCCCGACCCGGCGAGCGATCCGCTGCGCGCCACGGCGGTGCGGCAGACGATCGACCTGGCCGACGTGTACGGCCGCTACGCCTCGCGCATCAGCGTCGAGCACTACAACGTGACCCGCGACGCCCCGCGCGTCGAAAGCTTCTACGCCTCGCTGGCCAAGCGCTATGACGAGCAGCTCGGGCCCATGCGCCAAGCCATCGAACGCAGCCGCGGCGCGCTGGCGAATCTGCACGGCGAGGTCGGTCGCCAGGTCGAGCTGCTCAAGGCCATCCTCGCCGACGAGAGCCTCACCGATGCGCGGTTGCGCGAGTTCACCACGCTCGTGCTGCAGGCTCTGGCCCGGTTCGACCAGCGCTATCAGCCCATCTCCGAGAGCATCGACGAGCTGCTCAAAAGCGGCATGCCCGACTACGCGGCGGTGCGCAACATGACGCAGGCCCGCCTGGGCGAGATGAAGGAAAAGATCTACAACGAGGCGATCGCGCAGTTCGACAGCGCCGCCAGGAGCAATCGCGCCCCGGCCCACGTCAAGGAAATGCTGCTGCAGGCCAACACGCTTTTCGCCCGTGCGATCGAGGCGATTGACGACGGACTCAAGGGCATCGACGACGCGGCGCCGGTGGAGGAGTACGACTCCCTGCGCACACGGCTGGTCGAGGCCGGAGGCGACGAGATGGTGGTCGTCATCGGGCCCAAGCGCGTGCAGGTGATTCCGCTGAGCGAGCTGTCGCCGGACCTGTCGCGCATGGTGTCGCGCGAGTCGCCCGAGCTGCGCTTCGTCGGCGAGGAGCGCATCACCGGGGCGCTCATCAGCATGAGCCTGGAGCAGCCGCCGATGGTGGTGTTCGTGTCGGCGGGGCCTGGGCCGGCCATCGGTCCACAGGGGATGTTCGAGCACGTGGCCAAACGGCTGCGCAGCGTGAGCTTCGACGTGCAGTCGTGGAACCCATCGGGTCAGGCGGCGGCGTTCGGACAGATGATGCCCCCCGGTCCCCCGCCTCAGCCCGCGCCCGGGCAGAAGGCCGTGTGGATCGTCTGCCCCTTCGGCCCCGACAATCCCATGAACCCGATGGCCGGCATGGCCAAAGAGCAGGTCGCCCAGCACATCGCCGCGCAGTTGGAAAGCGGGCACAACGTGCTGTTCATGGTCACGGTGAACTTCGGCGTGCGCTTCGGCGCGGCCGACCCCATCGCCGATCTGTTGGGACCGTGGGGCATCACGCCCAAGCTCGACCAGGTGATCTTCCGTGAGGTCATGCGACCGGATCGCCAGACGCAGGCGGTGTCGCAGTTCATGGTGGACCAGTGGCCCACGGGCATGGCGATCACCAATTCGCTGCAGGGGATGAGCGGCATCTTTCTGGCGCCGTCGCCGCTGGTGCTGGGCAGCGGTGACATGCCGGATGTGACGCGCTATCCGCTGGTGAAGCTGTCCGAGCAGCGGATGTGGGCGGACGACGATCTGGGCCAGGACCGGCGTCCGCGTTACAAGGAGGCGAGCGCTGCCGACAGTTTCCTGGTGGGTGTGGCCGCCGAGTCGAAGGGCAAGCGTATCGTGGCCGTGGCCGATCCGGCGTGGGCGTCGGATCAGACCACGACGTACAGCCGCGCCGGTCAGCCGGGCGAGGACCTGGTGACGCTCTTCGGCGCCGCGTTCCCCGCCAACGCTGAACTCTTCGTCAACAGCGTGTACTGGCTGGCGGGGCTGGAGGAGTTGATCGCCGCCAGTCCGCGCAGCCAGGACATCCGTCGCATCGAGCCGATGGAACCCAGCACGTACAACGCGCTGCGCATCGCCCTGCTCGCCGGCGTGCCCGCCGCCGCGTTCGTCGCCGGCATCGCCATGTGGCTCGTGCGCCGTCGCAACTAAATCACCCTGCCTCCGAGGCAAACCCGATCCCGCCGCCATCACCATCACCACGCAACCGCCATGAACTTCAAGACCACGATCCTGCTCGTCGTTCTGCTCGCCATCCTCGGCGCCGCGTGGTTCTTCACCCGCGACACGCCCGGTCGGGAGGAGATTGAGCGCCAGCGCGCCGAATCGACCGGCGCGTCGGGCCAGCCCGTGTTTGCTGCAGATGACCTGCCGACCGAATCGGTGGCCCGGCTCGTCATCCAGCGCGGCGATGCACGCATCGTCGTCGAGCGCGACGGCGAAAACTGGCGCCAGGCCGAGCCGGTTTTCTTCCCCATCAGCCAGTGGCAGGGCCAGGCCCTCATTGATAAGGCCGCGACGCTGCGCTATTCCGACAGGTTCAAGCCCGGCAGCGGCGGCAACCCCACGCTGGCGGAGGTCGGCCTCGACTCGCCCGCGGCAGTGGTCACCCTGGAAGTGCCCGCCAAGGATGACAAGCCCGCCCGCACGCACAGCGTCAAGTTCGGCCGCGCCATCGGCGGCACCGCTTACGTGCAGGTCAACGACAGCCCCGAGGTTTATGCCGTCAGCGCCGACGCCCACAAACTGCTGGCCACAGGCAAGGTCGAGGACTGGCGTTCCCGTTCGATCACCGCGCCCAGCGAGGGTACGACGCAACGCCTGACGCTCCGCCGCGAGGACGCCACCATCGATCTCAACAAGGTGGACGGCCGGTGGATGCTCGACGCGGATCGAGGCGACCGCGCGGATGCCGACGCGGTCAAGGGCCTGCTCTCGGGCATCGGCAGCCTCTACATCAGCGAGTTCATCGCCGACGCGCCCGCCGACCTGGGGATGTACGGCCTGAGCAAACCGCGCCTCACCATCCAGGCTCAGACCTCCGACAAGCCGCTGACGATTCACATCGGCGGGCCGGTCGATCTGAAGCGCGAGTCCTTCTTCGCCATGTGGACCCAGGGTGAGGTGACCGCGCCCGTGGTCTTTTCGTTGAGCAAGACCGGCGTCGAGCGCTTCGAGAAGCCCGTCGATGACCTGCGCGACAAGCGCATCACGCTCGCCCGCGCGTCGGATGTGAACGAACTGACGATCCAGCGCGACGGGCAGGAGAAGATCCACGTCGTGAAGAAGCCCGAGGGCTGGTCCTTCGCTGATCCGCCCCCGCCCTATGGCGTGGACAGCCAGGCGGTGCGCGACCTGCTCGATGCGATCGTCGAGGCTCGGGCGACGGGTTTTGTCGCCCAGGTGTCCAGCGACGACGACGCGGCCGCGACGATCGTGCTCAACCTCGTGGGCGGCAAAGCGCCGGAACGTCTGACCGTGCGCCCGCACAAGACCAGCGACGACAAGCCCGCGTGGCTGGTCGTGCGCGACGGCGAAAAGACAGGCCTGGTCATCACCCGTGACCGGCTTGAGCCGGCGTTCAGGCCCGTGGTGTCACTACGCCACCGAGAGGTGCTCGCGTTGCAGCGCGACCAGGTGGCGAGCATCCGCATCCAGCGCGACGACGGCGAATACGTGCTCAGTCGCAAGCGGCTGGAGGGCGACCTTCCGGGTGCGGGGCCGTGGACGCTTGAGGGCCACGACCGGCTGGAGGACGCCGCCGCGACGGCGCTGCTGGACGCCGTGGCCACGCTGCGCGCCGAGATGTGGCTGGCGCCGGAGCCGATCGAGGCGGGGCTCACTGTCACCGTCATGCCGTTCGAGGGCGACGCCGTGACGCTGAAGATCGATCCGCGGTCGCGTCTGGCGTCGGGACCGTGGAGCGAAGGCGTGATCGTCGTGCCGCAGACGCTGGTCGATGCGGCGACGGCGGAGCTGCGCTATCGCACAGTGATGCCGCTGCAGGTCGAGAACATCCGCAAGCTGACGCTCACGCGAGGCCAGCAGAGCGTGACGGTGGAACGCAGTGCCGCAGGCAAGTTCAGCCGGGAGGACGGCCAAACGTTGAACGAGGCCGACGCCGGTGCGACGTTTGACACACTGGCGGGCTTGCGTGCCGAGCGATTCCGCGACGCGGGCAAGGTGAAGCTGTCGCTGGCCCAGCCCACCACGACGCTGACGATGGAGTTGGCCGATGGCGGAACGCGCACGCTCGGGTTGTGGCCCCCTACCGAGAACGACTTGCGCGAGCACCTGGGCCGCGTCAACGACTCGCCACTCCTGATCACACTCAACCCCGACAGCGTCGAAAGGCTCGTGAAGCTGCTTGATGGCGGCGACACCCCCGCCCCCGCACACGACCACGATCACTGACCGTCACACATCGGTGCTGATATCGACCGCCAGGTTCGTCGCGTCGCTGGTGTCGCGCCGGGCCTTGGCCGCGTCGTTGCGAGACTCGTGCAAGCGGGCGAGATAGGCGTCATCGACGTCGCCGGTGACGTAGCGGCCGGTGAAGATCGACGTCTCGAACTCGGTGACGCGCGGGTTGCCCTCGCGGCAGGCGGCGATCAGGTCGTCCAGGTCCTGGTAGATGAGCCAGTCGGCGCCGATGAGTTGGCCCACCTGGTCCTCGGTGCGGCCGTGGGCGACCAGCTCGTCGGCCGCGGGCATGTCGATGCCATAGACGTTGGGATGCCGCACCGGCGGCGCCGCGGTGCAGAAATAGACCTTCCGCGCCCCCGCCTCCCGCGCCATCTGGATGATCTGCGAACACGTCGTGCCTCGCACGATCGAGTCATCGACCAGGCACACCACCTTGCCCTTGAACTCCAGCCCGATCGGGTTGAGCTTGTGGCGCACGCTCTTTTTCCGCTGCGCCTGCCCCGGCATGATGAACGTGCGGCCGATGTAGCGGTTCTTGATGAACCCCTCGCGGTACGGCACGCCCAGGCTGTTGGCCAACTGCAACGCGCACGTGCGGCCCGAGTCGGGGATCGGGATCACCACGTCGATGTCGTGGTCCGGGCGCAGCCGCAGAATCTTCTCCGCCAGCTTCTCGCCCATGCGCAGGCGGGCCTTGTACACGCTGATCCCGTCGATCATCGAGTCCGGGCGGGCCAGGTACACGTGCTCGAAAATGCACGGCACGTGCCGCCACTCCCGGGCGCAGCCGCGGTGAAACAGGTTGCCCGACTGATCGATGAACACCGCCTCGCCCGGCTGCACGTCGCGCATGAGCTCGAAGCCCAGCGCATCCAGCGCCACGCTCTCGCTGGCGAGCATGTACTCGGTGCCGAACAGCCCCGTGTCGCGCTTGCCGAATACCAGCGGCCGAATGCCGTAGGGATCGCGAAACCCCAGGATGCCGTGGCCCGTGATCATCGCCACCACGGCATACGCCCCGCGGCAACGCTGATGCACGCGCGACACCGCCCAGAAAATGTCCTCCGGCGTCGGGGTGTGCTTGCGCAACGCGCCCAGCTCGTGCGCGAAGACGTTGAGCAGCACCTCGCTGTCGCTGGTCGTGTTGATGTGTCGCAGGTCGGTCTGGAACAGCTCGCGATTGAGGTCGGCGGCGTTGGTCAGGTTCCCGTTGTGCGCCAGCGTGATGCCATACGGCGAGTTGACGTAAAACGGCTGGGCCTCAGCCGCGGAACTGCACCCCGCCGTCGGGTAGCGGCAGTGGGCGATGCCCATGTTCCCCGCCAGCGCCTCCATGTGGCTCTGCAGGAACACGTCGCGCGTCAGCCCGTTGCCTTTGCGCAGGTGCAGCTTGCTCCCGTCGCAGGTGACGATGCCCGCCGCGTCCTGGCCGCGGTGCTGCAGCACGGTCAGCGCGTCGTACAAACCCTGGTTGACCTCACTTTTGGCGACGATGCCGGCAATGCCGCACATGCGATGAATCTCGGTGGTACGGGAGCGACTGGGCTGCCGCCAACGTTAGCGGACGCTGCCGAAGGGGTCAAGACCGCGCGCCCGAAGCAGCCGACGCCGCCCTGGCGTTGACCTAAACCCTATAGATGGTCCCGCCGATACAAGCTGCAAGGTCCGGCCGCGCGCCGGGTCCGGTGGGTGGTGCTTCGGAGATGGCCCGCATGTGAGATCAACCGTGGCTGTGGATCGCGTTCAACACGAGCTGTCACGACTGGGTCGGTTGTGCCTGGAAGGCGGCATAGCCGAAGCGGAGCTGCAGTTGCACGCGTGGTGTCGCCGGCCCGACGCCCCGGGCGCGGCCAGACTGCTGCTGGGCTCGCTGCTGGCCAGACGCGGCGCGATCCGGGACGCCGTGGCCATCCTCAGCCCCATGACCCATGCCGCCGGCGAGATTGACGCGGACGCCGCCCGCCTTCACGTGTGCCTGCTGGTGCAGACCGGCCTGCTCGACGCTGCCCGACGACTACTGCGACGACTGCACGATGAGCACGGCCACCACCCCGCTTTCGCCCAGTGGCTGGCGGCCATCGAGTTGCACGAGGCCACGGCGTGGCATGGCGTCAGCTACGCCAGCATCGAGCACCTGGCCGCCGAACTCATCGAGTCGCCGCAGGTCATCCCCAGCCTTGTCGCGGCGATGTCGCTGCAGCCGCGCACGCTGGACATCCACATGCTGCGCGGCGCGATCCACCGCGTGGCCGCCGACGCCGCCGACGACCGGCAGATGCTCGTGATCTGCCAGGCCATGGCGCAGTTGGCCATGCTGGCCGACGACCTCGACGACGCCCGGCGATGGGCGCATCGCGGCCTGAAGCTCGATCCGTACAGCGCTACGCTGGCGCTGACCCTGTCGAGCATCAGCGACGACCTGAATGTGGGGCCGGCGGCGTCGGACGTGCTGCGGCGCGTCGCGGCGGCGCATCCGACGTACCCCGACGTGCGCGCCTCGCTCATCCGCCGCGAGCGCAGCGACGGCCGCATCGAGTCCGCCCAGCTCAAGCTCGCGCAGTGGCTCGAGCAGGACCCCGCCAATCCGTATGCACTGGACCTGGTCCGGGAGCTGGCCGCATGAACCATGACGATGACGCCATCCTTGACGAGGCCCGCCAGGCGCTGCAACAGCAGCAGCCCCAAGCTGCGTTGTCGCTGGTTCGAACGATCCTGCAGCGCGATCCGGGCGACGTGCGGGCGCGACTCATCGAGGCACGGGCGCAGCTCGCGCTGCATCGGCCGCAGGCCACACTGGCGGCGCTGGATGCAGTGGATCTGCACCACGAGCAGGCGCAAGGTCGCCCGGACGTGGCCATGCTGCGGTTACAGGCCCTGGCGGCCGCGGGCGAGTACGCGCTGGCGCTGCGGCTAGCCGACGATCTGATCCGGCGCTTTCCCGACGACCCGCGCCCGCATCGGGCGGCGGCGGACATGGCGCTGCAGTTGAACCAGCCCGACCGCGCCGCCCAGGCGCTGCGCACCGTGGTGCGACTGTGCCCCACCGACAGCGCCGCCAGGCGAACGCTGGCGTCCCTCGTCGAAATGGCTGACCCCGACGAGGCGATCGCGCTGCTCATGCACGCGGATGACTCGCCTGACCAGACGCACGTAGCCCGCCTGATGGTGCGCGCCGGACGCTGGCGCGATGGGCAGGAGCTTTACAGGCAACTGTTGCGCATGCACGCAAGCGACCCGGCGCTGCGCGACGACGCCGGGCGTCTGGCCGACGCCATGGGTGACGATGCGCTGGCCACGCGGCTGCTGGAAAACCCCGAGGCGCGGGCACGGGCGCACATGCACGCGGGGCGACTGGCCGCGGCGGGCCGGGCCTGGTGGCGGGCGATCCGTCACGGTCACGGCGGTGTGCGAGCATGGACCGGGCTGCTGCTGTGCGCGATCGAGACGGGGCACGATCGAGCGGCGAGCCAAGCCAGGCGACATCTGGATTTGCACGCCTCGCGCCAGGAGCGACAGCAGAGCATTGCCGAGCTGTGGCCACATGCGGCGTGCGGGCTGGCGGTGAACCGAGCCACGCGGCGGCTGCATGACGCCGAGGCGCCGTCGCCGTCACCGCTGCAGACGCTTCTGCGTCAGGCCACGGCGACGCTGCAGCGCCAGGTCAAGCGATATCCGCGCCGGGCCGACGCGCACTATCACTTGGCGTCGTGCCGCGCCGCGCTGGGCCAGCATCGAGAGGCCGATGCGGCCGTGAGCGAAGCGCTGCGTCTGAACCCCAGCTATGCCGCGGCGTCGGGGCTGGCGATGCGGCTGGGGCGCCGCATCGCGGCGTAACTGCCTACCGCTGCCACTTCCAGTCCACGTCCGGGTCCTTGCTGAATGTTCCCGCGGCCTGGTGGATGCAGCTCTGGCACGCATGCACGCCGGTGGCGAGACTGGTCCACCGCAACGTACCCACAGCGATCTTCTCGCGCACGCAAAGGTTGCAGAAGAACTCCTCGTCGGCGGGCCGCAGGTCCGCCAACGCGATCTTCAGGCAGTTGAGACACAGCACGCTGCCGCGATGACCTTCGATCATCGGCTTGATCTCGTCCCAGTCCGTCCCGCAGTAGTCGCAGGAGATGATGATGTAGCCGTGCTCGGTGCGTTGCATGGGGGAGTGCGTGGTGAGTGGTCAGTGGTGTGGAGAGTGGTGGAATCGTACACGCGATGCGAGGCGAGCGGGCACCACCGACGACTCACCCCTGAGCGCTACTCGTCAATGAGCATGATTTTCCACTCGCCGGTGAAGCGCTGGCCCAGGCGTTGCAGCGCTTCGCCGCCGGCGCGCCAGCGGTAAAGGCAGGCCAGGACGGGGCCATCGACGTCGGCGTAACCGCTGGAGCGGATGATCTTCGCATCGTACACGCTGCCATCGGGCTCGAAGGTGATGCTGACGATGGGGTTGAGCGGGATGGCGGTGAGGGCCGTAGTGAGGCTGAACTGCGGCCGAGCGGTTTTGATTTCGATGCCTTCGGCAGCGACGACCTGGCCCGGGCGAACGGGGAACGGCCGCTCGGTGATCATGACGGGATCGGCGTCGCGATCGACCTTGGGCGCGGCGGTGGGCCGGCCCCCGGCGTCGGCGGCAGGCGGCGTGGGCTGTTCCACCGGTTGTGCGTCGGGGTTGGGCGGCGCAGGCGGCGCGGGGGGCGCGGGCAAGCTCACGGCAACGTCCCCCTCGGGCGGCAGCTCCACGCGCGGAGTCGCCGTGGGCGGCGGAGGCTGGGGCGTCACCTGCTCCTGCGTCGGCGGCATCGGCGGCGTGGGATCGGGCACGACCGGCGCCTGCGGCACCGGATCCACCTCCTGCTGAACCGCCGGCTGCAGCAGCCGCGACGGGGGCGCCACCAGTTCCTCGTACGCCTCGTAGGGGATCCACGCCACGCTCGACACGCGGCCGTCGTCCGTGCCATAGCGGATGTCCGAAGGCGACTCGAGCACGGGCCTGTCGCGTCGCTGGCGGTGAATCCCCTGCCACGACCAGCCTGAGTCCAGCAGCGACACCGTGGGCAACAGCAGCAGGTTCACCAGCACCGCGATCACGGCTCCGACGACCAGCGGCAGGATGACTTCCCGATCGAACATGCCTACTCCGCGGGTCTGGGATCGCCCAGCAGCTCGAAGTTCTCGATGCCCGCCCGGCGCACGCGCCCGATCACGTCCATCAGCAGCGGGCCTCGGTCCACTGCAGCAGCGGACGGAGCCGGCGACGCCTCGCCCCGCGCCGCCGCGTCCAGCTCCTCCATCGCAATCACCAGCTTGATCGTGTCCTGGATCGCCGCCAGTTCGGCCAGCTTCGCGTCCAGCTCGCCCGACGCCACCGCCTCGCGGTTGACGTACACCACCCCCGCCCGATCGATGGTGATCGCCTGCAGCTCGGCCAGCTTGGCGGTCTGGCCCGCGGTCACCGGTGACAGCTTCACCGGCAACACGTTGGGCATGTACCGCATCACGATCAGGCTGTAGATGAAAAACGTCAGCAGCAGGAAGATTACGTCGATCAGCGGCAGCAGTTCGACGCGGGGCGACAGGTCATGGCGGCGGAGGTTGGGCACGCCATCATTGTAGGACGTTGCGTAAATCCGTCCGGGCGACGATACTGCGACCGGCTTGCCACGTATGAAAGGACGTTTCCATGACCGAGCCCACCACACCTCCCCCCTCGCCCTCTGAAACCGCACCCTCGTCCGAGGAGCTGACCAAGGACATCAAGACCATGGCGATGGCTGCTCACCTGCTGGGCATCGTCGGGTTCATCGGCCCGCTCATCATCTGGCTCGTCAAGAAGGACGAGAGCGAGTTCGTCTCCGATCAGGCCAAGGAGGCCCTCAACTGGGAGATCACGATGCTCATCGGCTACGTCGTGGCCTCGGTCACGACGTTCGCCATCATCGGCTGCGTGCTGATGCCGGCGGTCATCATCGTGGACCTGATCTTCAACATCATCGGCGGCATGAAGGCCAACGAGGGCGTGCGCTACCGCTATCCCTTTGCGATCCGTCTGATCAAGTGAGGGGCGGCCGACGCCACGTTGCAGGGGTCAGCCGCGGCGAAGCGTGTTGAGCGTCGCGGCGATCTGATCCTCGGTGATGTCGTTGCGCACGACGACGTTGCCCATGCGGTCGGGGAGGATGAGGCGGATCTTGCCGTCGGCGACTTTCTTGTCGAGGCGCATGACCTCGATCAGGTGGCCGTTCTGCGCCAGTTCGTGGGCGTAGGTGGGCAGGCCGATGCGCGTCAGCAGATTGACAAGGCGATCGGACAGGTCTGTCGGGCACATGCCGATCGTTGCCGCCAGTCGCGTGGCGGCGACCATGCCCAGGCTCACCGCCTCGCCGTGGCTGAAGCGCTCGAAGCCGCTGGTCGCCTCGATGGCGTGGGCGAAGGTGTGGCCGAAGTTCAGATGCGCCCGCTCGCCCTTCTCGCGTTCGTCGGCCATGACGACGTTGGCCTTGATCTGCACGTTGCGGTGGACCAGCTCGACGAGCGTCGCCGGATCGAGGTTCATGATGCGATCGAGGTTGGCGTCGATCCAGTCAAAAAGGGCCGGGTCGCGGATCATGGCGTGCTTGACGCACTCGGCCATGCCGCCGCGCAGCTCGCGCCGGGGCAGGGATTCGAGCGTGTCGGTGTCGATGACCACAAGCACGGGCTGGCAGAACGATCCGATGAGGTTCTTGCCGTGGGAGAGGTTGACGCCGACCTTGCCGCCGACGGAGGCATCGACCATGGCCAGGAGTGTGGTCGGGCACTGGATGAACGGCACGCCGCGGAGGTAGGTGGAGGCGGCGAACCCGACGCTGTCGCCGACGACGCCGCCGCCGAAGGCGACGACGGGGCTGTGTCGCTCGAGTCGCTGCTTGATGAACACCTCGTAGAGGTCGCGGACGGTGCGGAGGTTCTTGCCGGTCTCGCCGAACTGTCGGGTGTGGAAGACGCCGTTGTATCCGGCGGCCTGGACGCTCTGGGTGACGGTCGGGCCGTGCTGCGGGGCCACTGCAACGTCGGCGACGATGGCGGTGCGGTCGTGCGGGGCGACGCGGCGCATGAGCGGGCCGATCTGGGCGAGCAGGCCGGCGCCGATCTTCACGTCGTAGGTGTGCGTGGGCTGGTCGAGGGTGAGGGTGACGCTGGTCATGGCGGCGCGGGCCGGGGGGTTGGGCCGTAGGGCCGCCGCGTCGGCGTGGGCGAGCGATTCGAGGTCGGTGGATCGGCTGTGGGCTTGGGTCATGGTGGCGAACCCGTGATTGTACGGGATGCCGCCGCGCCGGCTACTGGTCGTGGCGACGATCCAGTTCGGCCAGGGCGTCAGCGGGGTTTTCGGGCAGCGGCGGCTCGGTGGGCTCCGTGGACGGCTGGGGATCGACGTCAGGCCGCGTGTCGTGGTCGGCCCGGCGTCGAAGTTGTGACGGCAGCGGCCGCGGCGACAGCGACAGCCGCGTCATCCGCCGCAGCATGAACAGCAGCCCGCCGGCCACCACCAGCACCACGATGACGACGCCGAATCGCGCGGCGCCATTGCCGCCGACGCTCGGCGACGCCGGCGCGGCGACCGCCGCATCCAGCAGCGCCGCCGAGTGACCTACGAACAGGAGATAGCTGATCGGGTCGTCGTTGAGCCGACGCGACGGCCAGAGCTTGTAAAACCGTGCCGGCAAGCGCACGCGTGCGCCCAGCTTCGGCGGCTCGGGTGCGTGGGTCAGAAATATCACCACGATGTCGTCCGGTCCATCGCCCACCTGCAGCACCCAGCGCGTGAGGGTCTCGCCCCACGGCCCCGGGCGCAGCAGTGGCTGCTGTCGCGCCTCGGCGAACAGGCCCTCGATGATGAACACGTGTCCGCGATGTTGCGACGGCCGGGCCGCGATTGCGCTGCAGTCGGCGATGATCGCGCCGGGCAACAGCGCCGCCGGGTTCACCTGCGTCCAACCCGCCGCATTGGTCAACAGCGGGTATAGCGCCGCCGTGTCCCACTGGCCCAAGTCATCGTCGGCCGTGTCCAGTTGCGCACGCTGCCCCTCCGTCAGCGGCGGCAACACCGCCACGATCGCGATCAACATCGCCTGGATCAGTCCCATACCCCCATTGTACGGGACCGCCCATGCAGCGGCCCGCGCGGCGGCTAGCGATCGAAGCTGAAGAGCACCGGGTTGAGCGCGTCGTCCATGACCTCGCCCAGCTTCGTGCCGGGCGTCCACGTTTCCCAGTCACGCTGCTGGTTGGCGTTCCTGGGCGGAGCCAGACGCATGTCCTGGTCCATGTAGATGATGGTGTGGACCTTGCGGGGTTGGCCCGTCGTGTTAGGCCCGGCGCGGTGCAGCGTCCAGCCGTAGTGAAAACTCACTTCGCCCAGGTCGTACGGCTCGTACACCTCCAGCACGCCCTGCTCCTGGATGGCTTGGCGGATGAGGCGCTCGCTCTCATCGCTGATAGCCAGGTCGCGGCCGATGTTCTTCAGGTGCGACCCCCTGCCAAAGCACAATGGACCCATCTCGATCGGCGTCGCCTGCAGTGGGATCCACGCCGTCACGCTCAGTCCCGACGCCATCGGCCAATACTGCTGATCGACGTGCCAGGGCGTGAAGCCGCCGCCCGCCTCCTTGTACAACGCCTGGTCGTGCCACATGCGCACGCCGCGCGTCCCCAACAGTTCGGTCGCCAGACGCGCCAGGCGCCTGCTGAACGAAAACGCCTTGACCACCGGGTCTTTCGTCCAGATGTTGCTCACCTGGATGAACGCCTTGCCGTAGGTGTCCCGCTGCTCCAGCGGCTTGTCCTTGTTGGGATTCAGCGCCAGCGTCATGCGCGTCACCGCGGCGCCGTAGTGCTCGATCGCCTCGGCGCTGAGCACGTCCTTGAGCTTGATGAAGCCATCCTCACGAAATCGGCGCCTCGCATCGGGCGCGAGGGTGTAAGGCGACTTCACGTCCACGGGTGCAACTGTGTCAGCGGTCATGCTCAGCTCCATTCGGGGTGCGACCAACGCCGAGCATGATGCCGCGCCGCCGGGGGGATGACTGCGCCGTGCATTGCAATGATTGATACGTTATTGACATAACTGTCGCCATGCACGCGCCGGTGGTGTGCATTAGCGATCAGCCATATGCGGGACGGTTCAAAGCACGACACTACGATTGGTGGTATGCCTGCATGAAGTCATCTCGCGCGATGCGTGACTGGTTGCAGATGTGACGCAACGTCGATCCCTTGATGGTGCGATGGTTCGGAAGTGTCAGCGGCGTTCGTGCGCCACCGGCTTCCTGCCGGACCATGGCGATGTGCTCGCGCTCGCGGACCAATGTGAAGCCGAGTCGCTCCAGAGCGCGGATCACTCTGGCCTTCGGCGCATCACTCGGAAACTTGGCCATCAGACCAGAGCCCCGGTCTCGGCGACAAATGCCTCCAGCACGGTTTCGTCGTCCAACACGTCGGGGCCGAAGGTTTCGACATGAAAGCGGATCGCCGACTTGACATCCTCAATCGCCTGCTCGAACGTCTCGCCCTGCCCAACGACGACGCCTTTGAGCCCCAATGGGTAGGCGACATACCCGTCGGTATGTTTTTCCACAATCACCTTGAGGGGTTTCATAGGCGGCTTTTCCTGTGACCAGCCATTCTATCTCGGTGTCAACGACTAGACCAGCACCGCGGCGCGGAGGGGCATCAGGGCGTTGCCGACACGCCAGCGCAGGGCGTCGATGACATTGCGACCGGCGGGCTTGTCGATGAGGTTGTGGCGCTCGTCGGCGTCGTTGAGCAGGTCGTAAAGCCCGATCGCGCGGTTGTCGGGCGTGTTGAACACGGCCTTATAGCGCTCGGTTTCGAGCATGAGCCGGTGGCCGAACTCGCTGAGCAGTCCGCCGGGCGGATCGGGCGACACGGGCTTGTTTTCCAGCACCGCCAGCAGGGAGCGGCCCGGCGCGGCCACTGCAGCGTCACAGCCGCACAACGCCGCGATCGTCGGCGCCACATCCACCGTACTGGCCAGCAGGTCCGGCGGCACCACCGCGGTCGGACGCGGCGGCGCCACGATGATCGGCGTCTCCACCGCACCGCACAGAAACGACCGGTGCCCCACCAGCCCGTGCTCGCCCATCAACTGGCCATGATCGCTGGCCACGACCATCCAGTTACGCGTCGCGTCCGTCCGCGCCTGCGCCGCCTCGTGCAATCGCCCGACGCCGTAGTCGATCACGCTCACACGACCCAGGTAGTCGGCGCGGATGCGGCCGAGCTTGTCCGGCTCCAACCGCTGCAACAGCACACGCGGATAATCCAGCTCCGCCAGCGCATCGAGCACCTTCAGATCGGCCGGCACAAACCCGTCCGTCACCTCGTTGGGATCGATCACCGCCTCGTACAGCGTCGGTGGCGGCAACGCGTTGCCCGGCCCGGTGTACGACACGGCCAGCACCCACGGCTGGTCGGCCGGCATGTCATCGAGCATTCGCGTGGCGGCACAGGTGATGAATCCGTCGATGTCGTCATCGGGATCGATCAGCAGGCGGTCGGGCTCGAACGGGCCGTAGCGCAGTCGCTGGCGTCGCTGTTGTCGCAGCGCAGCGACGAGGCCCTTGGTGTGGGCGTGCCGCATGTAGGCGCAGTCGGGCGGGTCGAGGTCGGTGACGTCGGCGACGCGCACCTGGGCGTGCAGGGCGGAAGCGAAAGTGTCGGTGCGGCCAACGCCGGCGACGTAGTACCCGTCGTCGCGGAGCCAGTGGAGGAACGTGTCGGTCGCCGGCTCGCAGCGCCCTGGGTGGACGTAGCCGTGCTGGCGGGCGTGCAGGCCGGTGAGCAGGCTCATCATGCCGCCCGGGTCGCTGGGGCAGGCGGAAGTGGCCACGAGCCGGGCTCCGCGGTCGCCCAGCTTCTCCATGTTGGGGGTGATCAGAGGCCACGATCCGGATCGCCGCGAGCTGGACACCGCATCGCTGCGCAGACCGTGAGTGAGCACGACCAGAAGATTCCGCCGCCACGCCATAGGCACGGATTCTGCCCGCAACCCCTGAAACTTCAATGGGGTACGCACGCATATGCCGCAACTTCCGGCGGTTGACAAGCGAACAACCCGCCCGGTTTTGCTATCTTTCCACCCCCGGAAGTGTTTTCGGGACGCCCCCACGACACCCGCCGCCCATGGCCCTGCTCAGCGTCGCCAACCTCGTCTTCCACTACGGCCACCACCTCGTCCTCGACGGGGTGAACCTCACGCTGTCGGCAGGCGAGCACGTGGGCCTGGTCGGCCGCAACGGCTGCGGCAAATCGACGCTGCTGAAGATCATCGCCGGCGTTGGTGATTCCGGGAGCGGGCTCAAGCATGACAGCGGTCAAGTGCAACTGGCACGCGACGCCACCGCCGGCTACCTGGCCCAGGACCCCGACCTCGATCCCACGCGCACCCTCCGCGAGGAGGCCGCCACCGCCTTCGCCGACCTCGATGCCCTGCACGACGACCTTGAACGCATCGCCCACGAGTTGGCCGACCCCAGCCATGGCGACGACGAAGCCCAGGCCCGCCTGCTGCGTCAGTACGAGCGCATCGAGCGGCAGATTCAGTCGGCGGGCGGCTACGCCGTGGATCACGTCATCGACGCGACGCTGCACGGGCTGGGGCTGACCGACGACCTGTTCCACGTGCCGGTGAGCGGGCTGTCGGGCGGGCAGAAGGGTCGCCTGGCGCTGGCGAAGCTGCTGTTGTCGCAGCCGGACGTGTTGCTCCTGGACGAGCCGACCAACCATCTGGACATCGCCGGCCGGCAGTGGCTCGAAGAGTTTCTCGCCGGCTACGGCGGCGCGGTGGTGCTCATCAGTCACGATCGGTGGCTGCTCGATCGCGTGGTCAAGTGCATTTACGAGATGGAGGAAGGCCGGCTCGTGGAGTATCCCGGCAACTACGGGGCGTACCGCGAACAGCGCGTTCAGCGCCGCATCACGCAGCAGCGCATGTTCGAGAAGCAGCAGACGAAGATCAAGCAGGAACAGGCATTCATCGACCGCTACCGGGCCGGGCAGCGAGCCAAGCAGGCCCAAGGGCGAGAGAAGCGGCTCGAACGCTTCAAGCGAAACGAACTGATCGACCGGCCGATCGAGCTCGACGCGATGAGCGTCGCTTTCCATCCGCGCAGCCGCGCCAGCGACATGGTGATCGTCGCCGACGACGTTGCAGTGGGCTACGACGGCCGCGACCTGTTCCGCGGGCTGAGCCTGGCGATCAAGCGCGGCGACCGCGTCGGCGTCATCGGCCCCAACGGATCGGGCAAATCCACGCTCATCCGCGTCCTACTGGGCGAGCAGCCGCCCGACCACGGCCAGGTCCGCCGCGGCAACGTCGAGCCCGGCCACTTCCGCCAGACCCACGAGCACCTGGACCTCTCGCGCACTGTCGTCGAGTATCTGCGCCAGTTCGTGCCCAGGGGCACCGAGCAGGAGGCCCGCGACCTGGCCGGGGCGTTCCTCTTCAGCGGCATGGATCAGGACAAGCCCCTGAGCGTGCTCTCCGGCGGCGAGCGCAGCCGCGCCGTCCTGGCCGGCCTCGTGGTTTGCGGCCACAACCTCCTCGTCCTCGACGAGCCGACCAACCACCTGGACATCCCCTCCGCCGAGCGCCTGGAGGAAGCACTGCGCACCTACGTCTCGTCCGGGGGCAGCGGCTGGGGCGACAACCGCACCCACGAAGGCACGCTCATCGTCATCACGCACGACCGCATGCTGCTGGACCACCTGGTCAACCAGCTCATCATCTTCGACGGCAAGGGGCACGTGCGGCATTTCCTGGGCACATACAGCGAGTACCTGGCCGCGCTGGAAAAAGAAAAGCACAACGCCACAACGCCGCAACCCCGCAACACCTCAACCAAACCGCCCGCGCCGGCGGCGGCTTCGCCCAAGCGTGCGACTGCGCCCAAGCGCCCTTCCGGGGGCGCGACCTCCAAACTCAGTCAGGAGAAGCTCGAAGCCCGCATCGTCGAGATCGAAAAGCAACTCGCCGCCATCGACGAGGAACTGGCCTTCCCCGAAACCTACCGCGACGGCGACCGCGTCAAGGCCCTGCAGGCCCAACGGCTGCAACTCCAAGCCGACCTGACCCCGCTCGAGGCCGAGTGGGCGTCCCGCGCCGAGTCGTGAGCGTCGTGCGCAGCCGCTACTGCTTTTCGATCGCCACCTGGTAGCTCAGGTCCTCGTAGTAGATGGTGGCGCGATACTTGGCGGGCGGCAGGTTCATGGTGGCGGCGCCCTTGTCGTTCTTGTGCACGGTACAGATGGGGCCGACGTTCTGCCACACGCCGTCGCGGTTGCGCGGCGCCCAGCGTTCGAGCTTGAGGCGGAAGTAGGGCTTGGTCCGGCCCTCGTTCACCGTCACTTCCCAGCGGAAGCGCACGGCGGCCTTGGCGTCGAGCTCGAACTCGACGTACTTGGATCGGGCCTTGCCGTCCGCCTTGCCCGAGTCGGACTTGATGGCGGCCCACTCGCCCTGGGCCAGGGCCAGCGAGACCACTGCAACACAAACAGACAGGGCTTGCAGGCAGCAACGAGGCGTCCACATGACGAGGTCTCCCGGGACAGGAAGTGAGCATAGTCCGGGCGCGGGGCCGCGCCAAGGCCCGATGGCGCACAGGAAGGCCGGGCCCGGTGGGTGAACGGACCCGGCCCGACCTGACCGTCCGCGGGGCGCAACCGGGCGGACGGCGATCTTCGTAGCGGCCTCAGCCGGCGCTGGAGGACAGGCGCTGGGCCAGCAACTGGTCGGCGTGCGGGCGCAGCGCCTGGGGAATCTGCCCCAGGACCAGAGCCTGCACGACCTCGTCCTGTTGGCTGAACCAGTCGAAGAGGCGGCGGGTGATTTCGCCGTCGCGCATGCCGGTGCGCTGGGCGATGGCGGCGACGACGGACTCGGGGCCGTCGGCGGCGGGCTGGGGCGGGGTCGGCGCGGGACGGGGGATGTCGGGCTTGGTGGTGGCGATCATGGGAGGGACCTCCGCAGGCCGTCTGGGCCTGAGATTCACGGCAACGTCGAGAATGGCGGTGTCGGCCAGCGCCGCGCGGAGTTGGCGCCGCGCCGCGGCGCGGGGGGTGTCCACGACGCGGCCGGGCTGACGCGGCGGGACGACCGGCGGCACCGTGTTGGGGCGGGGCGTGCGCAGAAACGTCGGCGGCGTCGCCCGGGCACGCAGCAGCGCCGCCACCGCCTCGCCCCCTTCCAGCCAGGCGTCGCCGTCCCACACCCGGCTGGCGTGCGTGCCGCTGGGGTGCAGGCCCGGCAGACGCAACCAAAGCTCGTCCTCCCCGGCCTCGCCCGGCACGATGCGCGGCGGTCCAGTCAGACCCTTGTCGGCATAGTCCACCGTCACCTGCTGCGCAAAGGCCCGCACCTGGTCCACTGCAGCGGGATCGTCGAACAGCGTCAGCAGGCGATATCCGCCCTGCCCGTCGCCGTCTTCCAGAATCGGATCGAAGCCCAGTCCGCGCAGGCGCTCGTACCAGTGCAGCGCGATGTCGAAATTCACGCCCGGCGTGCCCGCGTCGTCGCCCTCGCTTCGCCGGCGGAAAGCCACCAGCAGCCAGCGCGTGGTCTGCTGCGGCGACAGGGCGTGAACGGCCACGATGTGTCCGCGGCTGGTCGCCGCGTAATGCCGCCCCAGCCTCCGCTCGGTCAGCGATCCCTTCACCGCCTCGGGCAGCACGCAGGGATCGTCGGGGCCGCGGTCGGGATAGTGACCGTACACGTCGCTGCGGTTGACCAGCCGCTGCAGCGTCCACTGCACCAGGTCGTAGGCGTGTTCGCGCCAGGCCTGTGCCGTCACTTGTGTCGTTGTCGCTGTGGACACACGAACGCTCCGGCGCCTCCACGAGAATCGCCTTAACCTTACGATTGCAGCGGCGGGCGGGCCGGGGCAATTCACTGCGTTTTCGGACGCCGACGTTAAGGTTTGCCGGTTGTGCGGCGCAAACAAAAGCCCCGCATGCGAATGCGGGGCTTGGGGGTGGCGATGTGTTCTCGCGAAGCCGCGAGCGGCGATTACGAGCGCGGCTGAGGCTCGAACTCGCCGAGCATCTGGGCGACGCGGGAGGATTCGCCGACGGTGGTGGTGATCTCCGCGGGGGCCAGGGCGCCGGCGCTTTCGGCGCGGGCGGTGGCTTC
The DNA here is from genome assembly GCA_964518335.1 of uncultured Phycisphaeraceae bacterium. Classification (GTDB taxonomy): domain Bacteria; phylum Planctomycetota; class Phycisphaerae; order Phycisphaerales; family Phycisphaeraceae; genus CAZFDT01. The sequence goes on along the minus strand of CAZFDT010000069.1, from coordinate 4,219 downwards.
GAGGAGCTCCTCGTCGCGGGTGGGGGCTTCGGTGGCGGCGGGGGCGGCCAGCTCGCGCACCTGCAGGCCGATGTAGTCCTTGAAGCCCGTGCCCACCGGGATGAGGTGGCCCAGCAGCACGTTCTCCTTGAGGCCCACCAGGTCGTCGGTCTTGCTCGCCAGGGCCGCCTCGGTGAGCACCTTGGTGGTCTCCTGGAAGCTGGCGCCGGAGAGGAACGACTCGCTCTGCAGCGACGCCTTGGTGATGCCCAGCAGCAGCGTCTTGGCGGTCGCCGGCCGCGGCTTGGTCGCCTTGGCGGGCGCCTTGCCGTCGGCCTCGGCCTTGGCGTTGGCCTCGCGGATCTCGCTCTTCTTGTAGAGCTTGCCCACCTCCAGACCCGTGTCGCCGGGCTCCTTGATCCGGGCGAACTTGCCGGCATCCTCGTTGGCCTCACGGAAGCGGAACTTGTCCACCACCTCGTTGGGCAGCAGGTTGGCGTCGCCGGGCTGCTCGATCCGCACCTTGCGCAGCATCTGGGTGACGATCACCTCGATGTGCTTGTCGTTGATCGGCACGCCCTGGGCGCGGTACACGTTCTGCACCTCGTCGAGCAGGTAGGCGTAGAGCGCTTCTTCGCCCTTGATGCGCAGGATGTCGTGCGGGATCAGCGGGCCGTCGATCAGCGGGTCGCCCGCGTCCACCACGTCGCCGGTGTGAACGAGCAGGTGGCGATCCTGCGGCACGTGGTGCTCGACTTCGAGGCCGCCCTCGCCCTTGACGATGATGGTCATCTTGCCGCGGCGACGATCGCTGCGCAGCTCGACGGAGCCGGAGATCTCCGCCATGACGGCGGCTTCCTTGGGCTTGCGGGCCTCGAAGATCTCGGTGACGCGCGGCAGACCGCCGACGATGTCGCTCGAACCGGCGACCTCTCGCGGCTGGCGAGCGAGCATGTGGCCGGGCTCGATCATCTGGCCTTCCTTCACCTCGATACGCGCCTTGGCGGGCAGGTAGTGGAAGTCGAGAATCTTGCCGCTGGCGTCCTCGATGACGATTCGCGGGTGCTTTTCGCCCTTGTGCTCGATGACGACCAAGGACTCGCCGCTGGACGCCGGATCGACCTTGCCCTTGGTGGCCTTGGCAGCCTCCTTCTCGGGGCGGACGGTCTCGCCGATTTCGATGTCCTCGAAGCGGACCTTGCCGCCCTTCTCGGCGAGGATCGGGGTGCGGTGCGGGTCCCACTTGGAGAGGACCTGGCCCTTCTTCACCTTGTCGTCGTTCTTGACGAGGATGTACGAGCCGTACTGGACCTTGAACTTCTCGAGTTCGCGGCCCTTGTCGTCCTTGACGAGGATTTCGCCGTTGCGCTTGAGGGCCACGAGCACGTCGTTGCCGTCCTCATCCTTGACGGGCACTTCGTTGGCGTCGCGGATCTCGATGGTGCCGGCGTGGTTGGCGCGGAAGTCGGTCTCGACGAGGGTTCGCGTGCCGACGCCGCCGGTGTGGAACGTGCGCATGGTCAGCTGCGTGCCCGGCTCGCCGATGGACTGGGCGGCGATGATGCCCACGGCCAGGCCCTGCTCGACCATGCGGCCGGTGGACATGTCCTCGCCGTAGCACGACGCGCAGATGCCCAGGCGCGTCTCGCAGACGAGCGGGCTGCGCACCATGACCGAGTCGATGCCCAGATCGTCGATCTTGCGGGCGGCCTCCTCGGTGATGATCTCATTTTCCTTGACGATGACGTTGTCGCGCATCGGATCGATGACGGTCTGACGAGCGACGCGGCCGACGATCTGCTCGCGCAGGGGCACGTCCACCTCTTCGCCCTTGTAGATGGCGCGCTTGGTGACGCCCTTCTGCGTGCCACAGTCGTGCTCGCTGACGAACACGTTCTGGGCCACGTCGGCGAGCTTGCGGGTGAGGTAGCCCGAGTCGGCGGTCTTCAGCGCGGTGTCGGCCAGACCCTTGCGGGCGCCGTGGGTCGAGCTGAAGTATTCGAGAACGGAGAGACCCTCGCGGGCGTTGGCCTTGATCGGCGTCTCCATGATCTCGCCGGAGGGGCGGCTCATGAGGCCACGCATGCCCGCAAGCTGCTTGATCTGTGTCACGTTGCCTCGGGCGCCCGAGTCGCTCATCAGCCACACGGGGTTGAGGAAGGGCTTGCCCTCCTTGCTGTCCACCGGCACGAGGTTGCCCGCGTCGTCGCGGCGGTCGGTCCGCAGCTCCTTGAGCAGCTCCTTGGTGACTTCCTCGCCGCAGTGCGTCCACAGGTCGAGAAGCTGGTTGTAGCGCTCGCGCTCGGTGATGGCGCCGGCGTGGTAAGCCTTCTCAACGCGATCGACCTTCTTCTGGGTCGAGTCGATGATCGCCTGCTTGTTGGCGGGGATGCGCAGGTCCGTGATGCCGAACGACAGCCCGGCGACGGTCGAGCGCTTGAACCCGATCTCCTTCATGTTGTCGAGCAGGGCGATGGTGGCGGGTCGGCCGGCGCGGGCGTAGGTGTCGTCGATGACGCGGCTGCACCCCTTCTTGCCCAGGGCGCAGTTGTAATAAGGCAGGCCGTGGACCAGCATCTCGTTGAACATCAGCCGTCCAACGGTGGTGACGACGCGACGCGAGTCGGGCATGGGAACCGGCGGGGCCTTCTGCTCGAGCACCTTGTCCACGTACTGGCCCTCGGGGAGCTTGACGACGATCGGCTCGTGGATGCCGATGGTCTTGAGGTCGTACGCCAGCAGCGCCTCGATCGGGTCCTTGAAGTAGTGGTAGCGGCGCATGGTCTTGACCATGTCCGCCGACAGGTTGTCGCTGCGCAGGGTCAGCTCGCGGACCACGTCGTCGGGGGGCACCTCGGGCATGGACGTGATGTAGTACACGCCCAGCACGATGTCCTGCGAGGGGCTGATGATCGGGTTGCCGTTGGCGGGGCTGAAGATGTTGTGCGTGGAGAGCATCAACACGTGGGCCTCGGCCTGGGCCTCGATCGACAGGGGCAGGTGGACGGCCATCTGGTCGCCGTCGAAGTCGGCGTTGAAGCCGGTGCACACCAGCGGGTGGATGCGGATGGCGTTGCCCTCGACGAGCACCGGCTCGAACGCCTGGATGCCCATGCGGTGCAGCGTCGGCGCGCGGTTGAGCAGCACCGGGTGCTGGTAGATCACCTCTTCGAGGATGTCCCACACCTCGGGGTCGCGCCGTTCGAGCATCTTCTTGGCGCTCTTGATCGTGTCCACCAGCCCGTGCTCCTTGAGCTTGCGGATGATGAACGGCTGGAAGAGCTCAAGGGCGATCTTCTTGGGCAGACCGACCTGGTGGAGCTTGAGTTCGGGCCCGACGACGATGACCGACCGGGCCGAGTAATCGACGCGCTTGCCCAGCAGGTTCTCGCGGAAGCGGCCCTGCTTGCCCTTGATCATGTCGGTGAGCGACTTGAGCGGGCGGTTGGACGAGCCGAGCACGGGGCGACGGCAGCGACCGTTGTCGAAGAGCGCATCGACCGACTGCTGCAGCATGCGCTTTTCATTGCGGATGATGACCTCGGGAGCGTTGAGGTCCATCAGCTTCTTGAGGCGGTTGTTGCGGTTGATGATGCGGCGGTACAGGTCGTTGAGGTCGCTGGTGGCGAAGTTGCCCGATTCGAGCAGCACCAGCGGGCGCAGGTCGGGCGGGATCACGGGGATCACGTCCATGACCATCCACTCGGGGCGGTTTTCGCTGTGGCGGATGTGCTCGACGAGGCGAAGCCGCTTGGACAGGTCCTTGATCTTCTGCTTGGAGCGGGTGTTCTTCAGCTCAGCGCGGAGTTCGTCGTTGAGCTTGTTGAGGTCCAGGCGGAGCAGCAGCTCCTTCATGGACTCGGCGCCCATCATGGCCTGGAACGAGCCATGGCCGTAGTCGTCATTGGCCTTGCGGTACTCGTCCTCGGTGAGGACCTGCTTGTCCTTGAGGGGCGTGTTGCCCGGATCGACGACGACGTAGTCCTGGAAATAGACGACCTTCTCGATGTCGCTGGTCTTCATGCCCAGGAGGTTGCCCAGGTGGCTGGGGATGGCCTTGAAGAACCAGATGTGGACGATGGGCGCGGCCAGGTTGATGTGGCCCATGCGCTTGCGGCGGACGCGGCTGTGCGTGACCTTGACGCCGCAGCGGTCGCAGATGATGCCCTTGAACTTGGTGCCCTTGTACTTGCCGCAGGCGCACTCGTAGTCCCGCTCGGGCCCGAAGATGCGCTCGCAG
>CAZFDT010000068.1:0-26393 GCA_964518335.1 uncultured Phycisphaeraceae bacterium | reverse complement strand
GAGGACACTTCTATTGAGACAATGATGAGGACATTTCTATCGAGCCGGTACACATTCGCCGAAACTGATTGACAAACCCCCGTGATTCCAATAGGTTGGCACTCTCACAGGTGGGCTCAGTGAAGAGGGTACGGACGTCCCTTCCGAAGGTGTGTTTTCCCAGGGTTTGTGCAATGGATGCACCCATCCCAGGGAGGAGACGAATCCATGGCAACGGCTGCGATGCGCCCCGGCACTTACGCGAACGTCGGCGGCACCCAACATGATGTGACAGTGGACCGAACGTTCCTGGGCCTGCAACCCCTGGAGCCGCGCCTGCTGATGGCGGCCACGCCGGCCCAGATCGCCGCCGCGCTGGACCTGCCCGACGGCACGGTCGTAACCTACACCGGCGACCCCGACGCCGTCACCACCCGCACCGGCACCACGCTCTTCCAGTTCCCCACCGGCGGCAACGACTTCCTCGTGCTCTCCACCGGCATCGCCGACTGGATCGACACCGTCCCCAACACCAGCGGCTCGCAGGGCACCGACCTGGGCGCCTCCGGCACCGATGGCGATCGCGCCGAGATCAGCTTCACCCTAGCCGTCCCCGACTTCGGCGGCGTGGCGGCGACCTTCCGCATCGACCTGACGATGCTCTCGGAGGAGTTCCCCGAGTTCATCAACGCCGGCGTCAACGACACGCTGTCGATCCTGGTCAACGGTGTGGAAATCGCCGTGGATCAGGCGGGCAATCCGCTGAACATCGACAACGCGCTGTTCGACCCGAACCTGTCCACGGCGCCGACGTTCTTCGACGGGCGCACGCAGTCGCTGATCGCGTCGCTGCCGTTGCCCGCCGGGACAACGACGGTGGACGTGGTGATCAGCATCGAGGACCAGGGTGACGGCATTTATGACACGGCCGTGATCCTCGACAACGTGCGGTTCGAGCCGTCGCAGGTGGTGTTCCTCGATTTCGACGGCGCCGACGTGGGCAATTTCTTCGGCTACGGCACGAACTATGACGTGCCGGCGTTCAGCGCCACCAACATCAACGGCGCGCCGTCGCAGACGCAGCAGGCCATCGACATCATCGTCGCCCAGCTTCAGCAGAAGTTCGCCGGCTACGACATCTTCTTCACCGCCGAGCAACCGGCGTTCAGCGACTACATGACGGTGGTCGTCGGCGGCAATAACAACTCGCCGATCTTCATCGACCCAGCGCTGCACCCGGTGCTGGCCAGCCAGATCGGCGGCGGCGTCACGTTCAAGTCGTTCTACGAGGCGACCAACCCCGAGCTCAAGGGCAAGGCCTGGACGCTCTACGGCTCGGCCGAGCTGCAGAACGGCGTGCCCGACCTCAACAACGCCGTCCTCAGCGACATGGCCGTGCTCTTCGCCGGCGAGTTCAACGCGAAGAACCCCTTCGCCAACATCGCCAACATGAGCAACGCCATCGCCCACCTGGTGGCCAACAACCTGGGCGTGCGTGACGTGGCTGCGAACTTCACCGGCGACATCATGGTCGTCACCCCGCTGCCCAAGCGGACGGCCAAGTTCACCGCGGGCAAGAAAAAGCTGGCCCTGCAGCGCTGGTTCGACGGCGCCAAGAACATCAACGTCATTCAGTATCTCAACTCGGTCATCGGCGCCGGCGCCGGCCGCTCGGGCATCCTCACCCGCGGCCAGGCCCAGCCCGCGAGCAACCTGCCTCACTTCAAACTCGAGGTCCGCACCGGCACGCCCATCTATAACGTCGTCATCGGCATCGTCCCCGGCGCTATCCCGGGCGCCAACGGCAACCAGCGCTCCGATGACGGCGCCATCTTCTTCGAGCTCGACGTCATCGACGGCAGCGTCTTCGTGCCCCTGCCCCTGCAGTACCCCAACGCCCGCATCTTCATCTACGGCTCGACCTCGCCCGGCGGCCCGATCAACGTCTTCTCCGGCGACCCCGGCAAGGACGGCGTGCTCAGCTTCGCCGAGACCCAGGTCGCCCTGTTCAAGAACAACGGCGACATCGTCAACAACATCGTTCTGCGCACCGGCACGCCCCAGAACAGCACGCCGTTCGACATCATCCTCATCGAGGAGTCGCCCTTCACCGCCGACGGGTTCCTCTACGGCAACAAGGGAACCTTCACCGACAGCGACGGCGACCGCTACACCATCCGCCTCGTCGGCCGCGGCCGCATCGAGTACAACAAGGTCCGCGACAACAAGGGCTTCGGCGGCATCAAGGACCTCACCCTCGTCGATACCGACAGCAACAGCCGCCTCATCATCACCGTGCAGAAGGCCAAGAAGGGCGACGGCCAGGTCGATATCGTCACGCTCGCAGGCGAGCGCCTGGGCCGATTCGTCGCTCCGCAGGTCAATCTCGCCGGCAGCGCCGAGTTCGACTACATCTTCTCGCTGGACATCAACCACCTGCGCGACTTCGCCACGGTGACGGTCAACAGCGCCAACCTGACCGACCTGACGCGCATGGATATTTCGACGATCGGCCGCAACACCACGATCGACGTGGCCGGCACGATCGACCTCAAGGCGTGGCAGGCGCTGTTCGGCAGCAACATCAACGCCGCCGCCGCCAAGGTTATTGACATCGTCGGCGCCAAGCGGCTCAAGGGCAATTTCGACGGCAACATCACCCTCAACCCCGGCGGCAGTGACGAAGAGGGCAACGGCGTCGGACTCGAGCAGAACGCCTTCGAGATGATCCGCATCCGCAACGACGCCCGCTTCGGCACGTGGACGGTCAACGGCAACGGCCAGCGCATCCTCCTGGGCGGCGTCGCCCGCGGCCTCAACGTCGATTTCGACTTCTCCACCGTCACCCAGTTCAACGCCAGCCAGCTCATCGCCAGCAACATCGACATCGACCGCCGCATCGCCAACCTCTCCGTCCAGCGCGCCGTCGGCGGCAGCGTCACCACCGGCACGATCACCAACCTCAAGTCCACCGGCACCGGCAAGAAGAAGGGACTCCGAGGCCAGTTCGACACCGCCCTGACCCTCACCGGCGACTTCGCCGGCCGCCAGGATGTCCTCACCCTGCACAACGCCCGCGTCCAGTCCGTCTCCAACGTGATGTGGGACATCACCGGCAACGTCGGCGTCATGAGCCTGGGCAGCGCCAACAAGCTCACGCTCAACAGCGACGGCAACGTCAACCGCGTGGTCATCAACCAGGCCAACGGGTCGGTGTTCGACATCACCGGCAACATCGCCAGCTACCAGGGCCAGAAGTTCCAGGGCTCGAGCCTCAGTGCCGCCAACATCAACTTCTTCAACGTCACCAAGTCGGTCCTCAACAGCACCGTCAGCGCCCTCAATCAGATCAACAGTGTCGTCGCCGGCACACTCTTCGGCACTGACATCACCGCCGGCGTCGATCCGGCGTTCAACCTCGATACGCTCAGCCCCGCCTCCAGTCGCCTCGACGTGTTCGAGAACCTCAGCGGCCGCATCAAGAGCGTCGTCGTCAAGACCAAGGGCGGCAAGAAGCGCGTCGTCACCGGCGACAGCCGCATCGTCGCCTTCAACGTCGAGAACGTCAGCCTCGGAACCGTCAACCCCAACAACGGCGGCCAGTTCTTCGGCGTCGCCGGCGTCAACGTCAACAGCGTCACCTCCACCAACAGCGGCAACGTCCAGCCACCCCAGGGCGGCCCCGGCGGCGTCGTCCCCATCGCCGGCGACGCGCAGGTCATCCTGCTCTGACCGAGGGCATGAAAGCCCGCCGCCGCCCCTGCTCTGAGGGGCTGCGACGCGGGTCGATTACAGCGCCCACTGCAACACCCCGAAGCCCACGGATTCAATCCGTGGGCTTCGCTGTTTCCGCGTCGATCAAGGCGTCGAGCTTTTCAGTGAGTGTGCGGGTGATCGGGCCGACCTGGCCGCTGCTGATGCTGCGCTTCTCGACGCGCGTCACGGGGAGGATGTTCCACGACGAGTTGGTGAGGAACACCTCGTCGGCGTCGAGCAGGTCGGCGATGGCGAGCATGCGGCGCTTGACGGGGATGGCGGCGGCTTCGGCGAGCTGGATCACTGCAGCACGGGTGATGCCGGGGATGACCGGGGCGGGGATGGCGCCTTCGACTTCCTCGCCGTGGGCGATGGGCGTCAGCAGCGTGCCGTCCTTGACGAGCATCACGTTGCTGACGGCGCCTTCGGCCAGATGATTGGTGACGCTCAGCCAGATGGCTTCCGCAGCGCCCGCGGCGGCGGCTTCGCGGAGGGAGCGCAGGCGGCCCCAGTAGGCGAGGGTCTTGTGGCCCTGCATCGGGTCGAAGGGGTTGGCCAGCGGGCCGGCGACGATGACGGTAACGCCCTTGTCGAAGTAGGCCGGGTCGTACTCGATCGGTGGCGTGGCGATGACCAGGACAGTGGGCGCCGGCGCCGGGTGCTCGCCGCGCAGCAGGGACACGCTTCCCGGGGTGACGGTCAGCCGCAGGCGGGCGCGGTCGAGGTGGTTGGCGGCCAGGGTCTGCTCGACGGCGTGCCGCAGGTCCGAGGCAGGGGGAAGTGCCAGCCCCAGGGCCTGACCCGACGCCGTCATGCGGGCCAGGTGGTCGTCGAGCCGGAACACCCGCCCGTGGCGGGCCGCCATGGTCTCGAACAGCCCCACGCCGTGCTGCAGGCCCGCGTCCTCGACGCTCACGCTTGCCGCCGCCGCATCCACCATCTGCCCGTTGAGCCAAACCTGCATCACGTACCTCGCTTTTGCGTCCCGGTTGACAGTCGCGTATGATACTTGGCTCGATTCATCACCGCCGATTGCAGAGACACGCCATGAAGCCCGACACCCACCCCGACTATCGCCCGGTCGTCTTCCAGGACGTTGCGGCCAACTTCGCCTTCCTCACCCGCTCGACCATGCAGGGTCACGGCACGATCAAGTGGGAGGACGGCCTGGAGTACCCGCTGGTGAAGGTCGATATCTCGGCCGCCAGCCACCCGTTCTTCACCGGCAAGCAGAAGTTCGTCGATACCGCCGGTCGCGTCGAGAAGTTCCAGAAGAAGTTCAGCGGCAATTACTTCGCCTCCGGCAAGAAGCCCGCCGCCAAGGCTTAGCTGTATTGCACCCCCCACACCGCGGGCATCAACGCCAGCGGTGTTTTTCTGCGCTGATGGCCTTGAGGTTTTAGCGTTCTGGCGTTGCGGCGTTCTAGCGTTATGTCCCCCGCCCCCTCCAACCTCCTCGCCAAGCTCGACGCCCTTGCCGCCCAGTTCGACGAGCTCGAGCGCCAGCTTGTCGATCCCGATGTCATCGCCGACCACCGCAAGGTGCATGCCCTGGCGGTCAAGCGTGCGGCGATCGAGGACCTGGTCGGGCGTTACCGCCGCTATCGCAAGCTCGCGGCCGACATCGACGAGCACCGGCAGGTGATCGCCTCCGGCGACGCGGAACTGGCGGCGCTGGCGCGAGAGGAACTGCCGCAGCTCGAAGCGGAGGCGGCGTCGCTGCTGGAGTCGATCGGCAACGAGCTGGTGACGGCCGACGACGCGGCGGTGGGCGCGGTGATCCTGGAGGTTCGTGCCGGCGCCGGCGGAGCGGAGGCGGCGTTGTGGGCCGGCGAGGTGTTCGAGATGTACCAGCGTTTCGCCGACCTGCGGGGCTGGAAGTTCGAGGTGCTGGAGTTCGCCGGGGGCGAGATGGGTGGTCTGCGTCACGCCACCGCGGCGGTCGAAGGCCCCGGCGTATGGCAGGGCCTGGGCTACGAGGGCGGGGTCCACTGTGTCAAGCGTGTGCCCGCGACCGAGGCCCAGGGCCGCATCCACACCAGCACCTGCACCGTGGCCGTGCTGCCCGAGCCCGAGGACGTGCAGATCCACATCCCCGACAGCGACGTGAAGATGGACATCACCACCGCCCAAGGCCCCGGCGGGCAGAACGTCAACAAGGTCGCCACCGCGGTGAAGATGGTGCACATCCCCACCGGCATCGAGGTGCGGATGCAGGAGAGCAAGAGCCAGCAGCAGAACCGCGCCCGCGCGTGGCAGGTGCTGCGCGCCCGCGTGTATGACCACTTCCAGCGTCAGAAGGTCGCCGAGCGCGCCGCCCAGCGCTCGAAGATGATCGGTTCGGGCGACCGCAGCGAGCGCATCCGCACCTACCGCTTCAAGGAAAACATTGCAGTGGACCACCGCCTGGCCGACGGCACGTTTCCGCTGCCCAGGCTCCTCACCGGCGACCTGGCCGACGTCGTCGCCGCCCTCGTCGCCAAGGACCGCGCCGATCGCCTGGCGGCCCTTCCGCAGGCGTGACCCCTCCCGCTTCGGTCGACAAACCTGATAGAACCAGCAAGCACGATACGATCCGTCAATGACGGTGACTATCGACGCCGCAGCTCAAGAGTAATTAGTCGATTGCCCGCGAGTATCCGTGCCCGGGTCGGCGACATCATTGAGCGACTGGAGAAGTGGCCGAGAGTGAGCGGTGTCAAGTGGCTCACGGGGGAGTGGAAACATCATGCTCGCATCCGCACGGGCGACTACAGGGTGATTTTCCGGCTCAAGAGCGACGATGAGGTTCACATCGTACGGATTGCCGATCGACGCGACGCCGATGCTGAGTGGAAGGAAATGCCTATGACCGCTGCCGCAACCATCCGCATCAAGGACCAGCCGTTCGTCGTCCTCCCCAAGGACGAGTACGAGCAACTGATGGCACGCGCTGCCGGACAGGCCCTGCCCGCCTATCCGCCGGCCGCAAAGGATGGCAGTCGGCCCGCCATGGAGTTCATCCGCGTGTCAATCGCACGGGAAATCATCACGCGCCGGCTTGCCGCGGGGTGGACGCAGGAGCAGTTGGCAAAGCGTGCCAAGGTGAGCACCGAGACGATCAGCCGACTCGAAAGCGCCAAGCACAAACCCCAGTCGGCGACGGTTGAGAAGATCGAAGCTGTCTTCGCAAAGGCGGGCGTGTGATGGATCAGACCTGAGTCACATCTCTCTAATCACCGCAGCGGCCAGCCCGTCAGCCAGGCGAGCAGGCCGCCGAGGGCCAGCATGACGCCGATGGCGATGAGGGTGCGGATGGCGCGCCGATCGGCGCAATCGTTGCAGATGAACCGGGTCGGCCTCAGCGAGCGCAGGCGGCCCCAGCCGGTGCGCGTGTGCCCGGCGCCCAGATCGACCTGGCGCGAGCACGCGGCGCAGATTCGCTTGGTGATTTGGTCCAGCTCCGCCACGTAGGTACAATGCTACTCTTCGTGCGTACGGGAGGGGAAAGCCCATGACAAATCGAACTGTTTGTTGGACGGCGGTGCTGGTGTTTCTGTGCGGCGCCAGCGCCTGGGCCGCGGACGACGACTTCAACGACAACGCGATCGCCCCGTCGTGGTCCACCGTGATCGACGCCCCGGGCGTGCTCGACGTGGTCGAGCAGAATCAGCGCCTCGAGACGATTGCCACAACCGTGGGCGTGTCCACCAACGACGCGCTCTACCTGAGCAACGGTCCGGCGGGGTTCCGACTCTCGACCGACGCAGATTTCGAGATCGCCATCGACTACAGCTTCACCGGGTTCACCTCGATCGGCGTTACCGGCGACAGCCTCGCCCTGGCCCTGGGCGTCGGACGCGACCTGGACGGGACCGACTCGGCGGCGATCGCTTTCGGCTACTTCAACACCGGCTTCGGAACCGTGTCGGCCCTGGGCGCGGCCTATCGCACCGACGACACGCAAGACACCCAGGCCCTGGGCTTCGGCGCCGCCACCGGCACGTTCGTCATCGCCTACGACGCCCTCGGCGACGACCTGACGCTGGCCCTCGAGGGCGACGCCAGCTACGTCCTGCAGGACACCGTCCGCGGCGTCTGGAACGCCGACGACCTGCTCGTCTCCTTCGGCGCCCGCGGCAGCGGCTATGCCGTCAGCAGCGGTCAGGCGTGGCTGGACAGCTTCGTGATCCGCAGCGGCCAGATCGTCCCCGAGCCCGCCACGCTGACCTTGGCGGGCCTGTCGCTTCTGCTGCTGGCGCGCCGCCGGCATCGTCGCCGCTGACGCGTCTTTTGCACGGGGGCACTGGGTGAATCCGATAACTGGGACATGGATCGCCTGGTCCGCATGGTTGGGGTCTGCGCCGGGGTGCTCGCACTGACGGGCGGGGCGATCGTCTGGGCGGGCCAGGACGCCGCCCCCGGTCTGCGATCGCGACGGCTGGTGCATCTGTTCGACTTCGAGGAGCGGAAGCTCGGCAACTTCGAGTCGATGCCCATGCACTGGTACGTCGTCGGCCGCCTCCCGCAGACCGACGACGCCAACTTCATGCGCGTCCCCATGCACGACGCCCAGACCCGTCGCGCCGGCTTCGGACCCCACAGCTTCGTCGCCTTCGACCGCCAACACCACGTCAGCGACGAGCACAGCTTCCACCTGGGCCTCAACGGCGGCAGCGCCGGCGCCTTCCTCGAAGCCGGCGCCCTCACCGCCGTACCCCACAGCGACTACCTCATCACCGCCTCCGTTCGCACCGATCCACTGCAACACGCCCGCGCCGTCATCGTCGCCTACTTCATCGACGTGCGCGGCCACGTCATCCACGCCAGCCGCGCCGCCAGCGAACCCATTCAGACCGACGGCGCCTGGCAGGACGTCACCGTCCGGCTCATGGGCGACTTCAACGAAGCGGCCTACATCGGCCTGGAACTCATCCTGCAGCAGCCCGACGAACTCGTCGGCTCGCCCCTGGGTCCCCACCAGGTCGTGTACCAGGAAGTGCGCGGCGGCGCGTGGTTCGACGACATCGGCGTGTGGCAGCTTCCCCACGTCGAGGTCAACACCGCAAGCCCCGTCAACATTCTCCGCCAGACCCGCCCGCCCGAGCTGCACATGGAGGTGCGCGACCTCACCGGCCAGGCCATGCTCGCCAACGTCGCCATCTACGACCACACCATGAGTCTCGTCGCGTCGATGCAGCGCGAGATCGGCCACGGCGCGCCGCCCGTGTGGCGCTGGACCCCGCCCTGGCCTCGCCATGGTTGGTTCCTCATCGACATGCAGGTGCGCGAGCGCCGCGGCCCCGACGCCGACGCACGCACGCCCCCCGCCCCGATCGCACGCACCCTCGGCGCCCTCCTGTGGCTGGCGCCCGAGCCGGGCCTGGACGTTCACGACGTGGACCGCTTCGCCATCAACGCCGAGGGTGTCGATGAGAACGAGATGGACCTGCTCGCGCCACTGCTGGCGGGCGCGGGCCTGGACGCGACCGTGGTCAGCGCGTGGTCGGAGGGCACGACGCTGGCGAGCGTCGAGCAGCAGCAGGAGCGGCTCGACGGCGTGCTTTCGACGCTGGCGGCGCAGGGCCGGCGTGTGACAGTGAGCCTCAACCCCGTGCCGCGCGAGCTGGGCCGGGCGCTGGACATCGACCCGCAGAACCCGGCGGGCATGTTCGCCCATCCCGAGCCGACGTGGCTTCCTTACCTCGCGCCGGTGCTCATGCGCCAGGGCCAGGTCGTTCGCCGCTGGCAGGTCGGCACGCCCACGCACCCGCAACTGTTCCACCACCCGGACCCCGACCGGCTCACTGCAACGATCGACACGGCGTTCCGCGACCTGGCGCCCGACCCGCGGCTGGTCCTGCCCTGGAGCCTGACGCAGACGCGGCGCGCCGCCGACCGGACGCCGACGGAGTCCGCCGCCGACGCCGAGTACGCCCTGGACGTGCCGCCGTCGATCCCACCGACGGCGATCGCGGCGCACCTGGCCGAATGGCACGAGCCGCCGCGCGGGCGGTTCTGGCTCTACCTGCGCGAGCCCGGCGCCGACGCGGTGGGCCACGAGGCGCGGACGATCGACCTGGCGCTGCGCATGCTCCACGGCTGGGAGTCGGGCGCGCGGGGCCTGGCGCTGACCCGGCCGTGGACCGCCGCACCCACGCGCCACGCCCAGGTCCTGCCCGACCCGCTGCTGGGCGTGTTCACCACGGTGGCCCACCGCTTGGCCGGCCGCCGCGTCGTCGGACGCCTGCACGTGGCCGAGGGCATCGAGTGCATGATCCTCGACAGCGTGCCCGGCGGCAGCGCCGGCGGCGCCCTGGCCGTGTGGAACCGCGCCGCCGAGCCCGGCCAGGACCAACTGGCCATGTTCCTCGGCGCCGCGCCCGTCGCCATCGACCTCTGGGGCAACCGCAAACCCATTCCCCTCGAGGGCAACCGTCACACGCTGCAGTTGACCCACGCCCCCGTCTTCATCGAGGGCATCGACCCGTCGCTGGCCCTCTTCCGCTCCACCTTCAAGCTCGACCGACCCTTCATCGAATCGACCCAGACCCGCCACCAGCGCGTCCTGAGCCTGGCCAACCCCTGGAACCGCACCATCAGCGGGCACTTCCACGTCCTCGAGCCCGCCGACTGGCTGGTCAACCCGCGACGCCAGTTCTTCTCCATCGCCGCCGGCGCCACCGCCGACTTCCCCATCGAGATGTCCTTCCCCGTCTCCGAACTCTCCGGGCCCAAAACCCTGTCGGCACGATTCGACTTCGTCGCCGACCAGCGCTACGTCGTCGATCTCACCACCGACATGGAGGTGGGCCTGCGCGACGTGGTCTTCGACGCCACCCTCGCCCTCATCACCAACCCGCAGACCGGCCGCGACGACGCCGCCATCACCATGCTCATCACCAACACCGGCGGCAACAACCTCGCCCTCTACGCCTTCGCCAACCTCACCGGCTACCCCCGACAGGAACGTATCATCTCCCAACTCCAGCCCGGTCAGTCCATCGTCCGCCGCTTCACCTTCCCCGACGCCGCCGCCGCCCTTCACACCCACCCCGTCCGCGTCGGCCTCCGCGAAACCAACGGACCCGCCGTCCTCAACAAATCACTCGCCCCGGACGAGCGCTGAACACCCGAGATAAGTCGCAGAACCAGGCGTCTCCCCACACGCCCCACCTGTTGACGCCGGCGCCTGTTGCCGCTTCAATGAATCGCAACCGCTTTCAGGCCGACAAGAGTCGGGGGTGGAGACGCAGGCTTCTTTATGATCATTCGCACTCAGGCGTACGCCCGTGCCGGGCTCATCGGCAACCCCTCCGACGGTTACTTCGGCAAGACGATCTCGGTGATCGTCCGCAACTTCGCCGCCAGCGTGACATGCTGGGAGTCCCCGCGGATGGTCATCAAGCCGCGGCATCCGGGCGTGCTCGAGTTCGAGTCGTTCGACGGGCTGATCGAGGACGTGAAGCTCTACGGCTACTACGGGGGCGTGCGCCTCATCAAGGCGGCGTGCAAGCGATTCCACGACTACTGCATCGAGCACGGCATCGCCCTGCCCCGCCGCAACTGCACGATCGAGTACACCACCGACATCCCGATCCGCGTCGGGCTCGCCGGATCGTCGGCGATCGTGTGCGCGACCATGCGGGCGCTGCTGGCGTTCTTCGAGGTCGAGGTGCCCAAGCCGATGCTGCCGCAGGTGATCCTGGATGTCGAATTGAAGGAGCTGGGGATCGGGGCGGGGCTGCAGGACCGGGTGATCCAGGTGTACGAGGGCGCGGTGTTCATGGATTTCGACAAGGCGAAAATGGCGGCACAGGGCCACGGCACGTACGAGCCTTTGCCGGTGGCGAAGCTGCCGCCGATGTTCATCGCGTATCACGACAACCTGGCGGAGGGGACGGAGATCACGCACAACGATCTGCGCACCCGGTACAACCGCGGTGACGCGGACGTGCTGAGCGGGATCGCGCGGTGGGCGCAGTTGGCCCAGGAGGCACGCGACCTGATCGTGGTCGGTCGTGGCGGCGAGATCGGGCCGCTCATGGACGCCAATTTCGATCTGCGGGCGAGCCTGATCCGCATCAGCGAGGGCAACCAGCGCCTGGTGAAGCTCGGCCGGTCGTGCGGCGCCAGCGTGAAGTTCGCCGGCTCAGGGGGCGCAGTCATCGGCGTCTATGACGGCGACCCGGCACGGCTCGACCGCCTCAAGACCGAGTACGCCACCATGGGCGCCAAGGTCATCGTGCCCGACATTCAATAAGATTCACAGAACAACGCCAAGATGCCAATCACGAGACGAGCATGAAGAGTGTCAAACAGCAGTCGGTGCGCAAAGCCGTGATTCCCGCGGCGGGCATGGGCACGCGTTTCCTCCCCGCCACCAAGACGATGCCCAAGGAGATGCTGCCGATCATCGACAAGCCGGTGCTGCAGTTCGTCATCGAGGAAGCGATCGACAGCGGTATCACGGACATTCTCGTGGTCACGGGCCGGGGCAAGCGTGCGATCGAGGACCACTTCGACGTGCATCCGGGATTGGAGGCGTTTCTCCGCAAAACGCACAAGCCGGAGTTGCTCGACCAGATCAAGCCGCCGGCGAACGTGGCGATCCACTACATCCGTCAGAAGGAGCAGCTTGGACTGGGCGACGCGATCCGGATCGGCCGCCACCACGTGGGGCACGAGCCGTTCGCCGTGCTGCTGGGCGACACGATCATCGACCCGCGCCCGGGTGAGAAACCGGGGCTGCGGCAGTTGCTCGATTCTTATGAAAGCAAGCAGGCGAGCGTGGTGGCGGTACACCGCGTGCCTAAAGAATGGGTGACGCGCTACGGCATCGTCGATGGCAAGCCCGAGCAGGGCAATCACGACCTGGTGCGGCTCAACCGCCTGGTCGAGAAGCCCGCCGTGGACAAGGCCCCGTCCGACCTGGCGATCGCGGGCCGGTACGTCTTCAGCCCGGCGATCTTCGAGTGCATCGACCACACGTCCAAGGGCGTCGGCGGCGAGATCCAACTCACCGACGCCATGAACATGCTCGCCCAGCGCGAGGCCATGTACGCCCTGTGCTGGAAGGCCAAGCGCTATGACATCGGCAACCGCACCGAGTACGCCCGCTGCTTCATCGACTTCGCACTCCGCCGCGACGACACCGGCCCGGCGATCCGCGAGCACCTCGACAACCTGCTGCGCGGCTGATCATCCCTCGGTCCAGCGCCGCGCCACGCCATCGAGTCGTCATGGAATCCCCTTGGAACCGCGAGGCCCCACCTGCGTCTATCGAGATGAACGCCGCTGCGCCCGTCATGTGGCCCGGCGCCGTATCAGAAAGGACGAACTGCGATGCGACAATCCATGCTGGCGGGACTGGTATTCGCCCTCACGATGGGCTTGGGCGATCCAGGGTACGCAGCGGCGGCCGAGGACAAGGCGCAGCTCCCCGAACTCGACAGCCAGTCCAGCCGCGGCTTGATGATCGAATGCGGGTTGGTCAAACGACGCTTCAGCATCGGCGAGCCCGTCAACATCTGGTGTACCCTCACGAACACAACCGATCGCGTCAAGCCGATCGCATGGCACGCCAGCGCGGGCAGTCACTTCTGCTGCGTCCGGGCCGGCAGCAAGAGCCGGGAAGGCGTCCTGCCCCGAGCCTACCCCCAACTCGACGAAGCGGTGTTGATCAAGTCCAGCGACTTGGCTGCCGGTTACGTGCTCTACCTGCCGCCGGGCAGGTCGTTGCGGATGCTGCTGACCTACAGGCCTGTCGAGCCCGAAACGTTCAAAGGCACGGTGGTCTATGACCCCCTCAGCCCGCGGGGCACGTTCACTGGCCCCGCATGGCATGAGGATTGGATCAGCTCCAACGAAATCGAATACGAGGTGGTCGCGGAGGTCACCGACCGCACCGAGGCGCCGCCCGTCGAATCACCCGCCGAGCATTGACCGCGTGGGGGGCATAAGGTTCCTGACACCTTATCTCCCCCCGCCATTGCTGACGATCTACCGCCGGTTGGCCTTGCGCTCGAAGTCGCGTCCAAACTCACGCTGGGCACGCTCAATGATCTGCTTCTTGTACGACTGATATGCATCGTGGAGTTCCAGGTACATGATGTCAGGGTCGATCAGCTTTGCGTCAGCAAATCTTCTTTCATGCAATTTGCGTGATTGCTCCAACAACTGCTGCTGTCGCGCTTGATGCTTGGAGTCTTTGATCGCTGGCAACTGTGCTTCCCTGTCTGCCAGAGCGGATCGGCTTTCGCTGGCGGCGTGATCGCGACGTTTGTCGGAGAGGTACTTCGCGATAATATGGCCCACGATCGATGTCTCGATCTGCCTCGGTTTCTCGAGAAATACCGTCACGATTTCACGGTACGGCTCGAATTCGACCCTGATCTGCGCGGTTTTACGGATATGACGCACCATCGCAGGCTGCTCTCGCGGCTGTGGCCGGCCCTCCTTCGCTACGGCCTGAGTGACCCGATCAATGCTGAGGAGTTCGTCTTGGAGCTGTTGCACTAGCGCCTCTCGACCCTTCTCGTCTAGCTTGAATGAGGGCATCTCACGCAGGCCGCGATAGCCGATGTCGAATACCGCCGTTACCTCCCCCCAGGCCCGAATTCGTTCGGTCTCGTAGAGGACTGACACACCAGGGGGATACCCATGATCATCCATATCCGCCTGCAACAGGGATCGCTGCGCTGCTGCATATGCGGCATCGACCGTCTGCACATACACCTTCCGCCACTCGAAGATGTGGTCGACGCGCTTGGTCGCCAATTCGCGGCCAAGCGCGTCATCACGGCCATAGTCGCGCAGCAGCGTCTCGAATGTTTGCTGCCGCAGCTTATCTTCCGTCATCTTGTCGCCGAACAGCGACCCGTCGTTGAAGAGCGGCTCACCGCGCTTGCCGTCCCGGAAGACCGATGCCCCGGAACCGGGCGCTTTGTCGTGCGGCTTGCGCGGGTTGTCCTCCGCCGTCGCCGCAAGACATGCCGTTAGCGCAGATACCAGCATCACCGCTCGAACCACCCCTGGGTTGTGTCGCTGCATTGGATCATCCCTTCAAGACGACATCTGGGCATCCAACGTAGGTCTTTCATGATAGTCCGCACATGGGTAGTATTGCCCATTCGGAGTTCTTCGGGACGACTCGGCAGGGCGTCACGAGGGCGGGGACAGCCGGAGGACGCCGTCCGGCCCTGTCTCCTGCCTTGCGGCTGGCTCCGTCCACTGCCGCGATCTGCTCCACTTCGGCGTCGCGGGTCAGGGGAGGTTGCGGCCCCAGTAGGGGTCGCGATAGACGGTGTCGGTGAGGATGAAGTCGTTGGCGGCCAGGGGTCGGGTCGCGGCGTGGCCGTCGCCGTAGAGCGTGTTGACCGCGCGGGAGGCGTGTCGCCGCGCCAGTGTGCTGCGGTTGAGCGCGGACGCGACGTAGTCGTCGGCGATGAGGGCGACGCGTGCCAGCGGCGTGGTCAGATCGGCGAAGCGATCCCACGTGTCGGGCGCATTGTCGCGGACGTGTGCGTTAAGGGCGTAGCTCCGCACCGCCGCGCCCAGGACAAAGCCGCGCTCCGCCAGGTCGTTGGGGTCGCGGTCCATGACACGGGGGCACTCGAAGATCGTGCCGACCATGTGCTTGGGCGGATCGCCCCACACCGGCACATGGGGCCGATTCATGGCGATGGGCCAGAGTCGGTCCAGCCATTGCGGGTTGAGGACCAGCGGGTCCTGGCGCGTGGGCATGTGGTCTCGCGCGTCGTGCGCATACACGAAGTAGGCCACGCCCAACTGGCGAAGATTGGCCACGCACGTCATGTCCTGCGCCGCTTTGCGACTCTGGCCCAGGGCGGGCAACAGCAGCGCGATCAGAAGGGCGATGATCGAGATCACCACCAGGAGCTCGATCAGCGTAAAGGCGTTGGGGTGAAGCGTGCGACGCATGGGTGGTCCTCTCGTGATCGATGAGAGCGGGTCATTTGGCGTTCGCGGCCGACGCGGCAGTCGCGGGCTGCCACCGCCAGCGATCGACCGCCAGCAACACCGGGTCGTGCAGCGGTGCGGACCGCTTGGGCATCGACCGGTAGGCGTCATAGGCCGGACGAGGCTGCAGGTCGCCGTCCACGATGCCGAAGTTCGCCTCGCGGCTTTCCTCCCGCGTCTTCATGCGGAAGTTGTAGTAGAACACCTTCTCGACGCACGGGTGCTGCAGCAGCAGATCATACGTTGCACTGACCCAGTCGGCCTGCTGCTGCTCGGTCCTGCCGCCGACGGTGCTCAAGCCGGTCTCGGTGATCCACATGGGCATGTGCGCCAGGCCCAGCTCGACCATCTGCGCATAGTAATGGTTGATGCGGTAGAGCATCTCCTCGGGGGAATCGGCATAGACGTGGATCGCCATCACGTCGAAGGTGTCGGCGAACCCGTGTGCCGCCATCTGGGCCAGGGCGTCGGGCACGGGCTGGATGGCGCCCAGTCTCATGCCCACGAGCCCGGCGTCGGCCAGGCCGCCGTTGAGGATCGTGGCCTGCGGCACTTCCTCGCGGATGACCTCGGCGGCGGCGCGCGCCAGGCGCATGAACGACGGCATGTCGTCGAGCCAGAAGCCCCAGTTGGGCTCGTTGCCGATCTCCCAGACCTTGACCTGCTCGCCATAGCGGCGGGCGACGAACCGCACAAACGCCCGGTAGCGGTCCAGGTCACGCGGCGAATACGCCCACCACTTGGCGTGGTCCGGTTGCGTCGACGCCCAGCGCGGCGTGCCGCCCACAATGAAGTACGGCCGCACACCGTACTCGACGCACAACGCCACCAGCCGGTCGATCCGCGCCACCTGCGCCTCGCTCCAGCCACCATCCTCGCGCGGCTCGAACTGGCCCCAGCCCATCCCCAGCCGCACCCACTGGATGCCCGCCTGCGCCCACAGCCGCACGGCACGCTCCACGTCCGCGTCGCTGTACGACCACAGCCGGTCCGCATGCACGCACATGCCGTAGGGCTCGTAAGGCAACTGCAACTGCGGCACCGTCAGCCCCGCCAGATCCAGTTCCGACTCACGCGCCCGGGCCACCGTGGGCAGCCGCTCGATCACCGCCGCGTCGATCATCGCCTGGCCCGCGCCGCGCCGACCGATCTCGACATGGTACGCCACGCCGTCGTCGGGAACGATGAATTCGTAGCCATTGTCCTGCACCGATTCGCCCTGCGTCGGCAGCTCGATGAGCGGGAACCACTTGCTCCCGGCCGCGCCGCCGCGCACGACCAGATACAGGAAGTGCGACCGGTCCTTCGGCTGGCTCACCACCTCATACTGCACGCGAACCTGATAGCGAACGCCCGGCTGCAGCACGTCAGGCCGCGTCGTGAGATAGACCGTCGAGGCGTCGGCGCCCCCGCTGCTGTGCGCCGCGACCCGCGCTTGGGCGTCGCCGCCATGGCGGACAAAAGTCTGCCCGTCGGCGAGCGAGCCGACCAGCTCGGGCATGAGCCTCGCCCCCCCGGAAGTCCCGGAAGTCCCGGAAGCACCGGGCACCCCGGAAGCCTGGGGAGACCCGGATTCACCGCGATGGCCGGGGGGCGCTTCGCAGGCGACCAGGAGCAGGGTCAGACATAGGCAAGTGAGTCGTAGCATGGGCGTACCTGTGGTGGTCATCAGCCGGGATGCATCGCTTCCGATGAACGCTCAAGGCCGGCGCATCAGCAGGAACATCCCCAGCCCCGCGCCCAGCGCGCCAACCGTCGGCTCGGGCACAGGCACCACGTCGGCGAACGTGTCGCCGATACGGATCTCGTCCACCTGCTGAATCTGGCTGGTCCCCTGGATAAAGAAGCGGTCGAACACCACCCCGGTGGTGCCCGAATGGCTGACGTCGAAGCTCACCGGTTCAGCGATCGAGTCACCGGGCTTGAACACCTTGAGCGAAATCGTATCGCTCGTGGAGTTGACGACGTTGGTCATCGACATCTTGATCACCAGCAGCAGATCGGTGTCCACCGGGAAAGCATCCGTGGTCGCAAAGAAGGGGGCGGAGTCACCGACGTTGATACGCATCTTTTCGTCGGCGGAGAACTCCCAGACCATGCGGCGAATGGCGTCAGACGACCGCTCGAAGCCGAACCCGATGCGGCCGGCATCGGTCTTGCGCACGAGCATGCTGATCCACACGTCGCGGGGGGTGGCGGGGTTGGTGTTGATCGACACTGCGAGACTGCGGGTGGCCGATTCGTTGGACATATTGCTGATGTGGCCGCCCGACGCCGCGAGATCGACGCCGACGGGATAGGACAGGCTGGTGGACGCATTGAAGGTATGCGCGTTGGTTCCATCGACCACGAGGTTCCACGGCCCGGCCCAGCCGTCGGCGGCCGCGCCCTGGGCGTGAATGGTCGTGCCCGAGTAGTTGAACGACTCGTGCGCGATCAGGTCGGCCGACGCGGTCGAACCCACGGC
The DNA here is from genome assembly GCA_964518335.1 of uncultured Phycisphaeraceae bacterium. Taxonomy (GTDB): domain Bacteria; phylum Planctomycetota; class Phycisphaerae; order Phycisphaerales; family Phycisphaeraceae; genus CAZFDT01. The sequence continues at coordinate 8,230 of CAZFDT010000068.1, read as the reverse complement.
CACGACGATCGCCGCCATGCCACCTGCCAGACTCGTGCGGATGCGCTGCATGCTTTTTCCTCTCATGAAAAAGGTTATGAATGGGACGAACGACGCTGGGCCGGCACCGGCCCGCAACTGGCGCGCCAGATCACGCGACAGCGAATCTCCTCCTGAGGCAGCTCACTCCAATGCGTCTCGCGATTGCCGCGAAGCAACTGCAACGCCATGGTCGCCGTCTCGGCGAAACCCATTTCGACGCTGGTCAGCGGCGGATCGGACTCGTCGGCCATCGAGCTGTTGTCGTGCCCGATCACGCTCACGTCCTCGGGCACGCGCAGCCCGGCGCGGGCCAGCTCGCAGATGCCCCCGATCGCTAGGCGGTCGGTGACGAACACGATGGCCGTCGGCCGCGCATCCTGCGCCAGAAGCTGCCGCACCGCGGCGTGACCCTGCTGCAGCACCGAGTGGGTGACGAGCACCTGCAGACGCGGGTCCAGCTCGATCCCGGCCGACTTGAGCGCCCGGCGATAGCCGTCGTTGCGCCGCTGCACCGCGGGCATGTCCGCCGGCATCGCCACGTAGGCGATCCGACGGTGGCCCATCTCGATCAGCCGCGACACCGCCGACTCGGTTGCCGGCGCCACGTCGGGAATCACACTGGGGCAGCCGGTGCGCTCGGCCAGGTCCTGCACCGCGACGGCGGGAATCTGCGCCTTGCGCAGCAGATCGTAAAAACGACGGGGGAAGCACCCCGACACAATCGCCCCGTCCACCCGATTGTCCTGCAACAGCGGCGGCAACGCCTGCCCGGAGCTGTCCCGATCGACCAGATCCACGTACACGTGCCAGCCGATGTCGGCGACGGCCCGGCTGATGTGGAAGACCGTGGCGTACTCGAACGAGTCGTCGGGGATATCGCCGTGGTCGGTGGCGATGAGCAGGGCGACGGCGTCGGCACGGTTTCGTCGCATCGCACGGGGCCTGTAATTGAGGGACTTGGCCAACTCGCGGATCTGGTGGACGCGGTCCGGCCCGACACCCGAACCATCGGCCAAAGCCCGCGAGATCGTGCTGGGCGCCACGTCGAGCCGCCGGGCCAGATCACGCAAAGTCACAGAAGAGCTAACACTCATTTGCGTAATATTAACGCACCTGTTTCGTGATGTCAACACAAAAATGCTCCCGCAGCCCCTTTTTAAGGCCCGGCAGGCGGGATCGCACCCGTGAAGCGGCTGTCAGGGCGTGGCCAGGGCGGGGACGGGCGGGGGCGGCGTGTTGTCGCCGAAGCGGAAGCGGCGGATGAGTTCGAGCTGCGAGCAGACGCCGAAGTGGTCGTAGATGGCTTTGATGTGGTCCTTGACGGTGTGGGGGCTGATGTGGAGGAGCCGGGCGATCTCGTCCTTGTCGTGGGCCTCGACGAGCATGATGAGGACGACGCGCTGGCGCGGACTGAGCTCGGGGACACGGCGGCCGCGATCGCCGGGGAGTTGTGCGTAGTGGAGCCACTGGACCTCGCTGAGGACGATGTGGGCGACGCGGGCGTCGCGGGCGGTGAAGGGCGGCCGACCGCAGTGGCGGAACAGTCCGATGGCGCTGCAGATGTCCGGTTCGTCGAGGGGGTACACCGAATAGACGAAGTGGTCGATGCCGGTCTGCAGGCGATGCCGGGTGACGGCGGGGTGGGTGTACCACTGCTGATCGGACACGAGCTGCTGACGGGTGCGCGTGAAGTGGCGGCCGGTCTTGAACAGCTCGAACAGCGGGGCGTCCTCGGGCGGCGGGCAGGAGGTCTGGCTGGCTTCGAGCCAACCGGTGAGTTGCTGCTCGGTGAGGCCGTGGTGCATGAGGCCGACGCAGATGGGGGTGCGGGTGGCGACGTCCACGCGAGTGAGCGACCAGAGCCAGCCGTCGGCGTCGATGAGCTTCTGCAGACCGAGCATCAGCGCGTGCTTCTTGGCCGCCAGCGGGCCGTCGAGTACGGCGATGTCGGCCAGCAGGCCCACCATGGCCCGCACGTCATGCTCCGCCAAGCCTTCCGACGCACTCATCACCACCACCTCCCGCCCGACATACCAGCACGCACCGCCCGCGCCGACACGGCGCGTCACTAAGGAATAACCCCAATGCAGTTCGACCCCTCAGCCGACGAAATGGCTGAAAATCCCCCAATCGGGGGATTCTCCCGGCTAACGCGTTCCATCATAATCGGTGCTCGTGCCCAGTAAAGGGGCTTCGAGCGAATCATCTCCGGCATGCCACCAGGCATTGGGAGGGAACTGTGCGACGCAACGATCTCCATGTGGACGTGCTGAGGGTGTTGCTGACGTGCGCGACGGTCTATGGAGCGGCGACCGCAGACGCCGCGACGGTCACCTCAGTGGGGGCTCAACTCAACGTCGGTGCGCCCAATGCCGACGGGTCGCCCGGCAGTGCCGCGGGATGGCGCACCGCGTCGGTCACGAAGACGCTCGACATCGACGGCGATGACATCTACGGCTCGCTGGGCTACGTGCTGTTCAATCCGCACGCGTTTGCCGCCGCCGGCACCGGACAGGGCTCACCGTTGGCGAACGTGAACCAGTCGCTGCCCAGCTACCTTTCCGTTGCCGCCACGGGTGCGACGCTTTCCTTCAGCGGCAACTACACGACGATCGACGACCCCGCCAATCCAGCCGGCGCGCCGCTGTGGTCCGGCATCGCCTACACGACCGGTGTTTCCGCCGGCAGCGAGATCGGCCTCTTCAACGTGACGTTCGCCGCCGGCACGCCCGCCAACACCACCTTCCGCCTGGGCATCTTCGTGGACAATATCGCGCCCGTGGACGGCAGCCCCTTTGGCCTCCGCGTCACGGGAGCCAGCGGTGACAGCGGACTGGTCAATAAAGCCCAGGCCACCCAGGTCAACAACTACTACTTCTTCGACCTCGACAACGTCGTCGCGGGCGACACGTTCTCGATCATCACGCGCCGCTCGGGCTCGGGCACCGGGGCGGTGGGGATCGGCGGCCTGACGTTTGACGCGATTCCCGAGCCCGCGACCGCCCTGCTGCTGCTGCTGGGCGCCCTGAGCCCGCTGCCGCGACGGCGCCGCGGCGACCGGGGCGCGACGAGCTTCTGACGATCAGGTCGCCCTTGAGCAGGATCTGACGCGCGGGGAGCGTGGGGTCCTGGAGGCGGGCGAGCATGGCGTCGAGGGCGACGCGGGCCAGGTCGGCGCAGGGCTGGCGGATCGTCGTGAGGGGGACCGACAGGAGCGTGGCGTACTTCACGTCGTCGAACCCGACGATGCTGATGTCGTGCTGCAGTTGCCCATCGAGCCGCGAGAGCGTCTGGATGAGCAGCGCGGCGGTCAGGTCGTTGGTGCAGACGATGGCGTCGGGCAGGGGCGACAGGGCGCCGCGGACGAACGCGGCGTCGGTGGGGTCGCCGAAGCGCGCCCAGTCGGGCGCCAGCGCCACACCCCGCCGGGCGATCGCCTCGCGGCAGCCGGCCATGCGCAGATCGGTCGTCGCGGGATAGCCCGGACGGGCGACGAACCGGAACCGGCGCCGCCCCAGGTCCAGCAGGTGGTCGGCCAGCACGAAGGCCGCCTGATAGTGGTCGATGCTGACCAAATCGAACCGGCTGCGCGCGGGGAACTCGAGCACGTCGCGGTCGAGGAGGACGACGGCGACGCCGGCGGCGTCGAAGACCTCGACGATGCGGCGGTTGACCAGCTCGCGCTGGGGCACGTGCTCCAGCGCCGCGAAGAAGACGCCGGCGACGCCCCGGTCGATGAAGCGGCGGCAGGCGTCCTCGGCCTGGCGGGCGGTGACGTGCGGCGACTCGTCGTTAGGCCACTGCAACGCCACCCCGCAGGCGAGGCCCTGGCGCACGATCTCATGGCACAGCGGCTCGAGGATCTCGGTGTGGCCCAGACCCGGCGCGTAGAGGCCCAGGCGCGGGCGATCCGTTGCAGTGGTCCCCGCCGCGCGGACGTACGTGCCCGACCCGACGCGCCGCTCGACGACGCCCTGGGCCTGCAGGTCGCGCAGGGCGCGGGCGGCGGTCGGCCGCGACACGCCATACCGCCGCGCCAACTCCATCTCGCTGGGCAGGCGACGGGCGGCGTCGAACCGCCCCGCGGCGATCTGTTGCCGCAGCGCGTCGAAAATGACCCGATGCCGGGGCAGGGGCGGCGTCACAAAGATGATATTACAACTATATGACCGATTTTCAAGCCGCGTCCGCCTTGTGCAGGTCAATGCAGGTATATTCGGGCGATCCACGCCATTAAGTTGTGATGACAGATGGACGCCGCCCTCCAAGCCGATTTCCGCGCCGCACTCGACGCCGTCGCCGCCGTGCGCGTGGCGGTGTTCGGCGACTTCTGCGTCGATGCGTACTGGGAGATCGACCCCGAGGCGCACCCGGCGTCGGTGGAGACGGGGCTGGCGATCCGGTGCGTGCGGGCGCAGCGGTACGGGCTGGGCGGCGCGGGCAACGTGGCGGTCAACCTGCTGGACCTGGGCGTGCGTCACGTGCGGGCCGTGGGCATGGTCGGACGCGATCTCTTCGGCGAGCAGTTGCGTCGCATGTTGACCCGGCGCGGCGCCGACGTCGGCGGCATGCTCGACGCCGACGCCGACTGGCAGACCCCGGTGTACGCCAAGCCCTACCACGACGGCGTCGAGGACCACCGCCTTGATTTCGGCGTGTTCAACGTGCTCGGCGACGACGCACGCCATGCGCTGATCGACGCGCTGGCGGCCACGGCGGCGCAGGTCGATGTGGTGATCGTCAACCAGCAGCTCGTGCAGGGCGTGTGTACGCCGCAAGTTGTGGGCGACATCAACCGGATCATCGCGGCGCATGGGCGGACGCGGTTCGTGGTCGATTCGCGGGACTACGCCGACCGCTTCGAGCGCGCGGTGCTGAAGATGAACGCGCGGGAGGCGCGTCGCGTGATGGATATCGCCGGCGACAGTGCGGCCGACGTGACGGCGGCGCAGGCCTGCGCGTACGCGCGGGCGCTGAGTCAGCGCAGCGGGCGCCCGGCGTTTCTCACCCGCGGGGAGCACGGCATCGTCGTCGCCGACGGCGAGCAGGCGCATCAGATCCCCGGCATCCAGGTGCTGGAGCAGACCGACTCGGTGGGCGCAGGCGATACGGCGGTGGCGGCGCTGGCGGCAGCGCTGGGCGCGGGGTGCTCGCCCGTGACGGCGGCGGCGCTGGCGAACGTCGCGGCGTCGATCACGGTGCGCAAGGTGCAGACCACGGGCACGGCGACGCCGGCGGAAATCCTCGCGGTGGGCGCGACGCCCGACTACGTGTACCTGCCCGAGCTGGCCGACGATCCGCGCCAGGCGCGGTATCTCGACGACGCCGACATCGAAGTGGTGGACACGCTGCCGGCCGACCTGCGCATCGGGCACGCGATCTTCGACCACGACGGCACGCTGTCGGTCCTGCGCGAAGGTTGGGAGCGAATCATGCACCCGATGATGGTGCGTGCGGTGCTGGGGCCGCGCTTCGCCACCGCCGACGCGGCGCTGTACGCCCGGGTGAGCGAAGCGGTGGCGCAGTTCATCGACAAGACGACGGGCATCCAGACGCTGGTGCAGATGCAGGGGCTGGTGAAGCTGGTGCGCCAGTTCGGCTGCGTGCCGCCGGACGAGGTGCTCGACGAGCACGGCTACAAGCGGATCTACAACGAGCAACTGCTGCGGATGGTGCACGATCGCACGGTCAAGCTCAGTCGCGGCGAGCTGGAATCGCTGGATTTTCAGGTGAAAAATGCCAGGGCGCTGCTGGAGGCGCTGCACGGGCGGGGCGTGCGGCTGTACCTGGCCAGCGGGACGGATGAGTCCGACGTCCTCGTCGAGGCGCAGGCGATGGGCTACGCGCATCTGTTCGCGGGCCGCATCTTCGGAGCCGTCGGCGACGTGAAAGTCGAGGCGAAGAAGCTGGTGCTGGAGCGGATCATGCGCGAGCACGGTCTGGCGGGTGGCGAGCTGGCGACTTTCGGCGACGGGCCGGTCGAGATGCGCGAGACGCGCAAGCGCGGCGGGGCGTGCATCGGCGTAGCCAGCGACGAGGTGCGCCGCTTCGGGTGGAACCCGGCCAAGCGGGCGCGGCTGATCCGCGCCGGCGCGCAGTTGATCGTCCCCGATTTCAGCCAGCTCGACGCGCTGTTGCGCGTCCTGCGCCTGGCGTGACGATGGAGGCAGACCATGAGCGTACCCGAGCCGAAGATCCTCACGCCCCAGCAGATGCGCCAGGAGCGCGACCGCCTGGTGGCGGCGGGCCGAACGCTGGTGTTCACCAACGGGTGCTTCGACATCGTGCACCGCGGGCACGTGACGTACCTGACGTTCGCCCGCAACCAGGGCGACGCGCTGGTGGTGGGCGTCAACAGCGATGCGTCGGTCAAGTGCAACAAGGGCGACAGCCGCCCGATCAACTCGCAGGCGGACCGGGCGTACGTGCTGGCGTCGCTGCGTGCGGTGGATTACGTGGTGATCTTCGACGAGAAGGAGCCGCGCGACCTGATCGCCCAGATCCTGCCGCAGGTGCTGGTCAAGGGCAAGGACTGGGCCCATTACGTGAGCGGGCGCGACGTGGTGGAGGCGCACGGCGGGCGCGTGGTGCTGGCCGACCTGGTCGAAGGCCGCTCGACGACCAGCACGATCGACCGCATCGTGCAGGTGTACGGCAAGGAGGCCGGTCGCCATGGGTAAGCTCACGGTCGTCACCGGCGCCGCCGGGTTCATCGGTCGCCATGTCACCGCAGCGCTCAACGCGCGAGGCCACGACCGCCTGCTGCTGGTCGATCGCCTCGGGACCGACGACAAGTGGCGCAACCTCGTGGGGCTGCGTTTCGAGGACCTGATCGACCCCGACGATCTGCTGGCCCGCGCCGGCGACGGCCGCCTCGGCGACGTGGACACCGTGATCCACCTGGGCGCCTGCAGCGCCACGACCGAGCGCGACGCCGACTTTCTCTTGCGCAACAACTACCGCTACACGCGCTCGCTCTGCGAGTGGTCCCTGCACGCGGGGGCGCGATTCGTCTATGCCTCCAGCGCCGCGACCTACGGCGACGGCAGCCGCGGCTACAGCGACGACGACAGCGTCACTCCCACTCTGCGCCCGCTCAACATGTACGGCTACTCCAAGCACCTGTTCGACCTGTGGGCCCTGCGCCGCGGGCTGTTCGATCACATCGTCGGGCTCAAGTACTTCAACGTCTTCGGCCCATGCGAGGACCACAAGGGCGACATGCGCTCCGTCGTGCACAAGGCGTACCACCAGATCAAGGACAGCGGGCAGGTGACGCTCTTCAAGTCGCACCACCCCGACTACGCCGACGGGCAGCAGCGGCGCGACTTCATCTACGTCCGCGACGCCGCCGACGTGACGCTGCACTTCGCCTCGCACCGCCACGGCGGCGGCCTGTTCAACTGCGGCACCGGGCAGGCGCGCACGTGGATCGACCTGGCCCATGCGGTGTTCGCTGCACTTGGCCTCATGCCCGACATCCGCTTCATCGACATGCCCGAGTCCCTGCGCGGCAAGTACCAGTATTTCACCCAGGCCCACGTCGCCAAGCTGCGCGCCGCCGGGTACGTCGCCGCGTTCACCACCCTCGAAGACGCGGTCAAGGACTACGTCGATCACCTGGAGAAGGCCCACGCATGACCTCGATTCTTGCCCGCAACATCGCTGAGACGACGCGCGTCCTGGCCACGGTGGCGGCGTTCGAGCGGCAGGTCGCCGATGCCGCCGATCGTCTGGCCCAATCGCTGCGGTCGGGCGGCAAGCTCCTGACGTGCGGCAACGGGGGCAGCGCCGCCGAGGCCGCCCATCTCACCACGGAGTTCGTCTGCCGATTCGACCGCGACCGCAGGCCATACCCCGCCATCTGCCTGGCCAGCCACGGCGGCGACCTAACCGCCATCGGCAACGACTACGACTTCGACGACATCTTTGCCCGACAGGTCGGCGCGTTCGCCAGGCCCGGCGACACGCTCATCGCTTTCTCGACCAGCGGCCGCAGCGCCAACATCGCTCGGGCGCTGGCGGCCGGCCGGGCCACGGGGACCCACACCGTCGCCCTGCTGGGCCGCGACGGCGGCCAGTGCGCCGGCGTCGCCGACATCGAGCTGATCGTCCACAGCAGCACGACCGCCCGCATCCAGGAGGCCCACCAGCTCCTGCTTCACAGCATCTGCGAACTCGTCGAAACCAGGCTCACCTGAGACGTCAC
>CAZFDT010000067.1:0-27441 GCA_964518335.1 uncultured Phycisphaeraceae bacterium | reverse complement strand
GGAGGACTGGCTGCGACGGGGCGGGCGGCAACTGAAGCAATGCCTGATGGTGGGTGGTGTCCGGTGAATCCGCGCACTGGCTGATGTGTAAGAAAAGGCCGCCACGGGACAGCCCGCAACTGCCGTGGATTTTTAGCCGGGACGGTCGTGGCCAGAACACGACCGCCCCGGCAACGCGCGCGGGACAGCAGATTAATGGCTAACGCTGCAGTAGTCCTGCTGCAGGGCTAACACAGCAGGTCTATAGTGACGCGGAATCGGACGGGATTAAGCTGGCTTGGTTGTGAAGCAGTGGGAGGCGCTGGGTTGTTACCGTCCAGACTGCTGGTTCGAGTCCAGCTCGGGGAGGGATACGGCGACTGGTGACGATCAAGGTCGCGCCCGTCTCGGCCAGTGCCTCCACGATCTGCCGGCGGAACAGCCCCCGCTCCGCCCGTCACCAGCGCCACACGATCATGGAATGCAAAGGTCTCAAGCGCTGGCTTCGGTAGCCACTTCCCTGATAGCAACATCGCTGGGCTTCACATCCAGCCACACGCTCCCGCGGCGCGCCGAGGTCAGCGCCGTCTCATTGGCCGCCAACGTCTGGAATGCCTCGGCCAAGGTGCAGAGCGGCGCGGCCTCATCTGCGACCACCTTCATCCACGACCTGGCCTGGCGTTCAAACCAGTCGTCGCGCGACGCAAGCGGCGTGGCCACATCCGCCCAACTGCCGGTCGCATCGCTCTGCCAGCGCCAGCGATTGCGATGCAACTCCGCTCGCATGGTCCCGCGCTCACAGACCAAAGTGAACACGGCCTCGTCGGGCGCTTGGTGCTGATTGAGCGAGTAGCTGGCCATGACCCGATCGTGACGCGCCATGACGTGAACGGTGTCTTCAACCGCGACGTTCGCCAGCGCCAGGTGCTGGGCGTCGACGGCCAGGCGGGTGATGGGGCCGACGAGCCACTCGGCGGTGTTGAAGACGTGAGTCAGCGCATCTTGGATGGCGCCGCCACCGGTGTCGTGTCGGGTGTAATAGGTGGACGCATATGCGGGGCGATGCGTCGGGAAATGTTGCCCGAACGTGGCGACGATCTGCAACGGCCGACCAAACCGATCCTCGCGCACCGCTGACTTCATGGCAGCGAGAGCGGGATGCGCACGATACACGTAGGCCACGCCGATTGGCGGTGCGCCGTCGCGTTGCCGCTTCAGCAATGACGCCGCTTGATCGACTGTCACGGCAAGGGGTTTTTCAATCAGCGTCGGCAGACCATGGTCGAGACAATGCAGCGCCAGATCGATGTGGGTTGGAGCCGGCGTACAGATCACCACGGTACACCAAGTACCAGCGTGCAATGCCTCGGCGAGCGTAGCGTACGCGATGCTCAAGCCCAGGCGCTGCGCGACGGTGGTCCGCCTTGACTCGTGGGGTTCGACGACGCCGACGCTCACACCCTCAATCTGTGAGAAGCAGCGGGCGTGGCGTTCGCCAATCGACCCGACGCCGACGACCAGGATTCGCTGAGTGGGTACGTTCATGTGGACTCGATCTGTGAAAGGGGCGTCATCTCTGAATCGGGTTGCCGCCGAGAATCGGCAGTGCTGAATGGGACCTGCGGATCGTGGACGACGCAAGCACTCCAGGGTGAAGACATTTACCTTGCGCCAGCGTTGACGTCCATGACGGAACCCCGATTCTGAGGTGGCCAGAGCCGATCGGACTCATGCTCAAAAACAGAGGAGAACTTGCTGATTTCGGCTCACAGGCGACCTGCACATGAGAATCGTTCATATGTCTTCACCCTGGCAAGCACTCATGTAAGGTTGACGCTGCGGCGCGGAGAGCTACAATGTTCAATTGTTCACTCGCGACGATAGTACCCACTCGATACAACCTGTCAATGCAAAACCTCAGTGTCATGTTGCAGGTGGCATCGATCGGCGCCGGTCGGCGAGGCCGGATCTGCAAGCTCGCGCATCAGCCTGGGCAGGGTTCGCATTTGGCCGCGGTGTGCGATCGACGTGAGGAGGTTCGCAACGAGTACCGCGAACAGTTCGGGGACGACCTGTTTGTCACCGATGATTACCGTGATCTGTTGGCTCAGCCGAATCTCGATGCCGTGTTCGTCACCACGCCCGACTACCTGCACGAGGAGCACGCGTTGGCTGCGATCGAGTCCGGTCGTCACGTGTACATTGAAAAGCCCCTCGCCATCACCATTGAGGGCTGCGACCGTATCCTCGCTGCGGCCCAGGGCCGGGGCGTGATGGTTTACGTCGGGCACAACCTGCGTTTCATGCCGATGTTCGTGCGGATGAAGCAACTGCTGGAGAAGGAGGTGATCGGCGAGGTGCAGGCGGTGTGGTGTCGGCATTTCATCGACTACGGGGGCGACGCGTATTTCAAGGACTGGCATGCGGAGCGACAGCACACGACGGGCTTGCTGCTGCAGAAGGCGGCGCACGATATTGACGTGATCCACTGGTTCTGCAACGCCTACACCACGCGCACCGTGGCGATGGGCAAGCTCAGCGTTTACAACCGTGTGCGGAGTCGGCGTCAGGGTTTCTTCCTGGGCGAGGTCACGTTCGACCGTGCGAATTGGCCGCCGCTGAAGCAGAAGGACCTGAATCCGACGATTGACGTTGAGGACCACTCCATGGTGTTGATGCAGCTGTCCAACGGCGTTCAGGCCAGCTATGAGCAGTGCCACTACACCCCTGATTCCTGCCGCAACTACACTGTTCTGGGCACCGAGGGCCGAATGGAAAACGTCGGTGACGAATCGAATGACGCCTTTGAGGCGAAGATCCGGATCTGGAACAGGCGCGGCGACTTCCGCGAACGAGGCGATGTGGAGATCCCTGTGCCGATGGCGTCCGGCGAACACGGCGGCGCCGACGCCCTCATCGTCAACGACTTTCTCGCGGCGCTTCGCGGCGAAGCGCCGTGCGGTGCCCGGCCGTGGGATGCACGTATGAGCGTTGCGACCGGCTGGATGGCCACCCGGTCGCTGCGCAGCGGCAGCGCACCCCAAGCCGTCCCGCAGACGCCGCTGGGCCCCTTTGACGGAAGCTGTACATCAAGCCGACCGGCTCTGCTGTGATCTGGTCAGACACGAGTGGACGCAGGTCGATCCATGCGGTCATGGACGGTGCTCCCCTCGAAGAGGCGGCACCCAAGAAACACGCGCTGAACAGGGGCGTCGGGGGCGACAAGCCGTTGCGCAAGCAGTTCCGCGCCCCGCACGTCCATCTCGACGCGCGGCACCTCGACTGTCGTCAGGGGACCGGTGGGCAGTTCCTCGGCGCGCTGTTGCCTGTCGAAACCGATGATCTGGTAGTCATGGCCGGGCTGGAGCCCCTGCCGTTGGGCCTCGAGGATAAAGCCGATGGCCAGATCATCCGTCGCGGCAAAGCCCCCGTCCGGTGTTGACGCCAACTTGAGAAACTGCTTCACGGCAGCGCCGCCGGGCTCGAGGTCGTATGAGACTGCTTTGAACCGGTAACGCGGGGGTATCGACTGGCCCCAGCTCCGAGTCGTTGAATCATAACGTGCCTCACGAAACGGCGGCCGCAGGTTGACACGTTCACATTCAAAGCGGGATACGATCGCTGGCGACCACAAAACGTGGCTCGCGTTACGAGCCAGACGGAGAAGGCGATACAATGAATAATTGGGTATTGCAGGCGCCGCGAGGTCCACGGCGCGGGCTGGTGCATCAGCCCATGGCATCGTCAGCCGTTGGGTGGAATAGCTGATAAGGGAGCGTCGCTCATGCGGTGTCTGGTGATCGGAGGGACGGGGTGGGTTGGGTGCCAAATCGCCCTGACCCTGCATGCGGCGGGGCATGAGGTCGTTGTCGCCAGCCGAGGTATGTCCAATGGGTTTGCATCGCAACTGTCCCAGCGCGTTAAGCGCCTGAAAGGGGACAAGACCCACCCCGCCGATGTGGCGCGATGGTTTGACGTGTCGTACGATGCGGTGTTCGATTCGGTGCCTCAGGTCGCGTCAATCCGATGTTTGTTTGAGCATCGAGACAAGCTCGGGCATTACCTGCACTGCAGCTCCACAGGGGGGTATGCGCCGTTGCCGTATGTGCCCGGTGACGAGTCCCTGCCTTACAGCCCTTTTCTTGGTGGGTGGACGCAGAAGCACGAGGCGGACACACTGGCGCTGAGCCTGCATCGCGAGCATGGTTTCCCAACGACGGTGCTTCGGCCGACCTGCATCATAGGACCGGGCTTGTTACCGCTGGACAACTTCGGCGGCCGTCGCGAGGACTTCCTGTTCGACCTGCTCCAAGGGCGTCCTATCACCCTGCCCGAGGCTGGTCAGGCGCTGCTGCAGCCGGTACATGTGGTGGACTTGGCCGAAGGATTCCGGCTTGCTGCGGCGCAGCGGGAGCAGGCCGTGGGTCAGGTTTTCATTATCACGCAGCGTACCGCTATCACACTGCAACGCTATGTCGAACTCATCGCGGCGGTGTTGGGGATCAATCCGAATCTGCGCTTCGCGACGATCGACAGTATCCTTGCCGACGGTGGCAAAAACATCTGCGAGCGCAGCTTGCGATTCCTCGCGACACACATGTGTTTCAGCAACGCCAAAGCTCAGCGCACGTTGGGCTATACGCCCCGGTTCAGCGCCGAAGCCGCTGTGGTTGAAACTGTACAGTGGGCGGCACGCCAACTGGCGCTGTGCATTCCCACCTCATAGTTGTGCGAGAGTCACCGTCATGGCGTCATGTTCGTCACAGTGCTTGGCTGGTCTGGGTGTGTCCGACATCACGCCGTACAAGCCGATCTGGCTGGCCGGCTGGGCGCACCGCGCCGCATCGTCGCAGGGCGTCAGCCAGCCGATTTACGCGAAGACGCTTGCGCTGCGCTGGGGGGACGGTTCGACTGCGGCGGTCGTCAGCACCGATCTGCTTGGGCTTAGCCACGCCATGACGCATCATCTTGCGCACGCCGCGGCGAATCGATTCGGGATCAAACGCGCGGCGCTGATCCTCTGTGCTTCGCACAATCACAGCGCGCCGGTCACAACCGACGTTCTACCGCTTTACTATGACTTGGACCAGACGCAATGCGGCATCATCTCGCACTATTCGGCGTGGGTGGAGGAACAGATCATTCGATCCATGGAACGGGCGATCGAGGACTTGACGCCAGCGAGCCTGGCTTTCGGGCAGGGTCTGTGCGGTTTTGCCGTCAATCGTCGGCGCAGTCGTCCCGGGGGCCGCTCGCTGCCCGGTGTGGTCGATCATGACGTACCCGTGCTCTCAGTACGCCGCGCCGACGGTCATCTGCGCGGCGTCGTATTCGGCTACGCATGCCATGCCACCACGAGCGATGATGGCAAGATCCACGGTGATTATGTGGGGTACGCACAGGCCGCGATTGAGCAGGCGCATCCTGGCGCGGTGGCCATGTTCGTCGCCGGGTGCGGTGCCGATGCAAATCCCCTGCCGCGGTTTGCCGCAGGACTAGTGGAAGCTTACGGTCGCACCCTCGCCGCCGCCGTGAACGAGGTGCTGGCACAACCGATGCCGCCGCTATCGGCACCTCTACGCTCCGCCTATGGCGAGACGCGATTGCCTTATGACGCTGTGCCGCGGCGTGAGGCCCTGGAAGCTGACTTGGAGAGTCTCACCGGCCTGGTACGACGGCAGCGCGAAGCACTCATCCGCCGGCTCGATGCCGATGGAACGTTGCCCACATCGTGCAGCTATCCGGTCCAAGTGTGGAAGTTCGGCAATGACCTGACCTGGCTGACGCTGACGGGCGAAGTCGTGGCCGACTATGCGCTCAGACTGAAGAAGTGTTACGGGTTCGAGCGAACATGGGTGTCTGCATACGCTAATGAACTGCTCGCCTACATCCCTTCACGCCGGGTGTGGGATGAAGGAGGTTACGAAGGCACAACCAGCATGATGGAGTATGGTCATCCCGGCCCATTCGCACCGGAGATCGAGGAGTTGATCGTCGAGCAGGTAGGCACGCTCATGCGGCAAACATATCGAGACAGTTGATGCGCTCATCGAGCCTTACTTCGCATCCCGCGCGGCACCCGCCTTGTTCGTCCATCACTCATGTGCGCGCTATCACTGGTAGGAATGTTTTCACCTGGTTGCTATTGGCGATGCGAAAAGGTGTCCCGCACGGATGCGTTGGCCAGCAATGTCTGCGCGTTGCGGAAGAACATGCGTTCCAGCGTGGTCCGCGGAAGGTTCAGTTGCGTCAGGAATGCGTACAGTTCGCCGCCGTAGCAATCGCGTCCGAACAACAAGCGATCTTCAAATCGCTCGATGAACCGTCGTGCGTGATCCGGATCGCGCGCCAGCGCCTGCCGTCCCGATCCCGCGCTCAAATCGGCATAAAGATTCGGGTGTCGCTCGAATAAATCATAAAGCCGGCCACCCTCTTTCACCGGGCCGGCGGGATAAATGTCGGGATCGTACTGCGCATCCTTGCTGATCTCCCGCCAGAATCCCGGCGCATGTCCGATGAACAGGGTCTGCGGACAGGCCGCCAGCGCGTGTTGTAGATTCTCCACCGTGCCGCCGTACCATCCGCTCTGATAGACCGGCTTGCCGGTTTCACGATCGGGCAGATACGGTACATCCAGATGTAGTACCACCGGACAACCCAACGCGCCGGCTTTGCGGTACAGTTCCAGGCAGCGTGGATCATCAAACAACACGCGGAACTTCCACTCGCCGCATACACACACGCCGTGCATTCGCTGCGCCGCCTCAAACAACGCTGGCGCATCGCCGTGCAGCGGATGCGGACAATACCCAAGTATGATACGTTGCCCGCTTAGATCTCGCGCGCAAGTACGGCGCTTGTTCGGGTTGCGCCCTCCGGAAGTACTTGGCATGATGGTGTGAGACACGGAGGTCCATCATGCATCTGGTCAATCATCACACGGCCGAGGCGTTGGATCGGTTGATGAAGTCGGCGGATCGGCCCTTGATGGTGCTCAAGCTTCGCGCAATGGCCTTGGCCAAGCAGGGCTGGATCGCCAGGCAGATCGCCCAGGCGGTGGGCAAAAGCGTGCGGACGATTCAGCAGTGGGTCGGCGACTACAACCGCGAGGGCCTGGCGGGACTCAAGGACCAGCGTGGCGGCAACCATCGCTACCTCAGTGCCCAGCAGGAAGCGCAGTTGTCCGCTCATCTGGACGCCAAGGCCAACGATCCTGCCGACGGCGTGCGTCATGCGGCGGAGTTGATCCCCTTCATCCAGGAACACTTCGGCGTCACCTACGCGCTCAGCGGTCTGTACGACCTGTTGGATCGGCTGGGCTACGAGTGGCTCTCGCCCCGGCCGCGGCATCCCAAGAACGATCCGGCGGTGGTCGAGGCTTTTAAAAAAACGCCGCGTCGCAAGTAGAGCAGATCGCCGCCGCGCACCCCGGTCAGGCGATCCAAGTCTGGTTCCAGGATGAAGCCCGCTTCGGCCAGAAGGGCACCCTGACCCGCAAGTGGGCCCGACGCGGCTCGCGGCCCCCGGCCATCAAGCAAACCCAGTACGACTACCTCTACGTCCTGGGCGCGGCCTGTCCCGACACCGGCCAGACCGTCGGCCTGCTGGCCCCCACGCTCAACACCGCCACCGTCAACGCCTTCTTCGAGCAGTTCGTCCGCGAGGTCGATCCGCATGTGCATGTCGTGATGTTCTGGGATCAGGCCGGCTTCCATATCAGCCACGATCTTCGTCCGCCACCGAACCTCACGCTGATCGCGCTGCCGCCGTACTCGCCGCAACTCAACCCCATCGAGAACCTCTGGCACTATCTGCGCAGCCACCATTGGTCCAACCGCAGCTACGCCCACTACGATGACCTGCGCCACGCCGCCTGCGACGCCTGGCAACACACCTGCCTCAGCCCCGACACCGTCAAAACCGTTTGCCGCTGCAGTTATCTACCGCAACGCGAGGTCAAAGCGTGATGCGTATGAACCGATCAGGATAACGATCCCGCGTCCGCAATAGATCGCTGAACACAATGCCGGCATGGGTGCCATCCGGCCGGATATGTGCGGGATTGAGTACGCCGTGATAAGTCCGATCATCTTCTTGCGGTGCGATTTCCCAACTCAGCAGCCACGCCAGATCAATGTGATGCGCATCCATGTTGGCCACAAGGGCCGCATCATCGCGGCCGTGCCAGAAAACGTGCTGGTGCGTGTCCATGATCATGCAAACTCTGCCGCTGAGATAAGCCGTTGGCATTCGCACTCGATGCTGTGCGTTACAGCAATTTCTCCGCTTGCAGTGCCACTTTTCGATAAGCCGCGGCGTAGCGTGCGATGGACTCGGGGCGATCGTGCTTGAACCACGGCACCCCGAACGCCCGCCGTCCCACCGCTTCGGTATGGGGCAATGATCCATGCGGTTGGCGCAAGTCGCGCTCGGAAAAGGCAATGCGAGTTGGTTGCCCATCGCCATAGACATCAGCCTGATTGAAGACCGGATGCAGGTGCAAGGGCATATTCACGCCACGTCCCGGCCGGCCGCCTTCCGAAGCCACGGCTTCAATGAACCTTTCCACCGGCAATCCGCCCAGTTCCTCGGGCGCGTAATGGCCCACGGGATTGTACCAGCCACCCATCGTGCTCGCGCTGCGCGGCGGCGCGCGATGGGGGCGGATACCGGGCGCACCCTTCAACATGTCCCAGAAGCGGTTCATCGCCTGCTGAATCTGCGCCATACGCTTAGGATAGTGCTTGAGTTGCACCTGCCCCATCGCTGCGCAGGTCTGATTCATGCGTCCCTTTGTTCCACCCATCGGCAGTGCGGTGATAAATTCGTCCGCCGCGGCGACCGATCGCAGTTCGCCTGGCGACAGTTCCTGTTTGGCACGCTCATAGCAGGAAAATGCGATCGCCCGTTCATAGACCTGTCGATCGTTGGTAACCAGCATACCGCCTTCACCCACGGCAAAACTCTTGGCCGTCATCATCGACATACCCGCGACATCGCCGAACGTGCCGGTCGGCCTGCCGCGATAGAGTGCGCCGTGCGCATGGGACACATCTTCGATCACTTTGAGGCGGTGTTTACGTGCGATGCGCAGAATCGCGTCCATGTCAGCCGGGTGACCGCAGTAATGCACAACCATGATCGCCTTGGTGCGATCGCTGATGTGCCGTTCGATGTCGCCAGCGTCGATACAAAGTGTCTGAGGGTCGATATCCGCAAAGACGACGGTGGCGCCCAGCGAAAACACCTGCAATGCACTGGCCCAGTACGTCAGACTGGGACAGATCATTTCATCGCCTCGTTGCAGACCAACCGCCCACATCCCCGCTTGGAGCGAGGACGTTCCATTGCAGAACCCTAGTGCGTATTTCACGCCGAGATAATCGCAAAATTCAGCCTCGAACGTGGTGGTGATATCCCAGTTGGACATCGTACCCGCACGCAGCACCGCCACCACTGCCTGCTCATCCTCTGACGTCACAATCGGCCAGTGAAATAAGTCGTCCTGCTGTGTGACATCCGGATTTGCCATCGGCCCACCACATATGGCCAGCGGCTCGTGAATCACCTCGTCGATCCTGTTCTGCATCTGTAACATGGATTGATTCCTTCTACAGCGCGCCCTGTCACGCCTGCAATCCCACGCCGTACGGCTCATCCCCCGACCCGGTACCAGAGCGGTTTGCCACAAGTCGTCGGTGACCACCTGCTCACCTGCGAGTTCGAGCCGCTACGGCGCCCGGACCAAGGGCCAACCAGACCTTCACGAAGGTGCGGGCTCACTCGACAATCCAACAACCGAATCGCGCAGCGCGGTTGATACCGTCGTAGGTCGCCGACCAGGCGGAGCTTTCGAAGGGACGCACGGTGGTCCGGTGGCGGCTCAGATTGCCACGCCATATCTCACCCGGGTAAACGGTGTCCACGCCCAACGAAGCAAAGGGGACGGCGATTTCCATCGACCAGAAGCCCTCCCCGCGATGCACCGCCGCCTTCACCTCGGAATGCCATTCGGCAACCCGTTTGCGCTCGTACACCTTCTCATAAAGCGTACCGAGCGTGTTTATACTCAGGTGGTAGGTGAGCGCGCCTTCGCCGGGTGGCGTCACAATCATTTCGATCGCGTTTTCCTTCCACACCTTCCCGCCACGTTCCTTGACGCTGTCGAAGATGCGGTCCATGAACGGCTCATCACACCGCACGCCCAAGTAAAGATGCGTCCGGTCGTAGAGCAGGCGGAACTGGGTGTCCACGCTTGCGGGCGCTCCGTCCGTGATGTGCAAATTGGCCGGCATCCAGTCCGCTGCCTCCCAGGTTCGCTCGTCAAGTCGCCCATCAAGCTCAACGCCCCATCGCACGGGCCGCAGTTGCCCTTGACTCGGCGCAGGCGGGCCCGGCAGGTCTACGTCCGTCACGATGTTGTTTACGATCAGGTTTTCGCCTGCCTCCTCTTCGACGACCAGCCCGCGGCTCTGAGTAGGCTGATCCTGCGTATCAAGGCAGCGATTGGCCTGAACCACGTTGCCCGCGTGTTCGCGCAGATAGATGCCCGGATAGGCGCCGGGACATCGTCGTGAGTTGTCCTGTACGATGTTGCCTTTAATCACATTGTTCAGTGCGCCGCGGGCCTCAATCCCGTAGAGCCCGTTGCGCGCCACGAGATTGCTGTAAATCACGTTGTCCTGGTCGGGAGCCCCTAGCCCGTCGATGCCGCAGCCATGGTTATCCACAAAGATGTTGTCGGTCACCACTGCGTGCCGCACACCAAGGCAGAAATAGAAGCCGCTGAGATTGCGCCGGCTGGTGTTGCTCGTCCAGCGACTTTCCCGCAGGTAAGTGCCGGGGTGAAACCCATGGCCTAGGCAATCCTCGACCAGGCAATGCGTCACCGTCACCCCATGCCCGCGTTGAGCGCCGATGCCGTCCGCCGGCCAGCTCCTGACGGTGACGCCATGGATCAGAAGGTTCGTCGCACCGACGGCGTGAATGGCCATGCAGGTGAAGCCCGCGTCGTCACCGCGGGTGTACGGATGGTCGCCGCCATGGATGGTTAAGGATTCGATCACAACCCCATCACATTCGAGAATGTGGAGCATGGGGAAGTAGTGTCCGCCCCAGGCGCCGACTTCGGGCGCATAGGACCGCTCCGGGTTGCCGGCCACGATCCGGCCTTTGAGTATTGTGTCATTAATGGCGTCGATCACGAACTGTCGGCTGTGCCAAGTGCGTTGCACCAAGTCCGTGATGATGATTTCGTCGCCGGGCTGCAGTCCCGTGGCAGAACTGACCTGGACTGTGTCTGCATGCGCCCCGCAGGGTGCAGTCAAATTGAAAGTCACGGGAGCTCGTCGCCTAAGCACCGTCGCTGTGCCCTCGCCGCGAAGGGTGACGCCGGCGCGAAGCCGGATGCTGCGGTGTACGACGTAGTGGCCTGCAGGGAGGAATACGGTCCCGCCTCGATCGGGAAGTGCGTCAATGGCTTCCTGAATACCTGCTGTGGCGGAGGACGTATGCACGACATCCGAAGTGGTCAGGGCCATGCTGCAGAAACTCCGTTCTCGAATATGACGCCTCAGCCAGGCGGCGTCATGACTCGCTTCGCCTCCCACACGAGCTGCTGCTCGATCTTGTCCGAACCGTCGAATCGTCCGAGCCTGTCACCGAACGTCTTTCGTAGTTCGCTGAAGCTGCCAATTCGATGCCTGATGGTGTTCCAGACCTGCGCGACGCTGGGGAGGTCATGCGCCTCCCACAGGACCACGCCGGGGGTGCCCTGGCTGTAATAGTCATGCGCCGCCTGGAGGTAGCGCCAAGGGTCCGTGTCGGCGCCGTGCGTCTCTCTGGTTTTCAGCCCCACGGCGCCCCACACCTCGCAGTTCGTAGCCACGAGGCCGTCCTGGTATCGATCAAGGCATTCCGTCTGCAACCAGAGATCACGGCCGGGGATGACGATGTCAATCAGGCCTTCGCTCGCCCAAGTGAAGGGATCGAGCCCTTCTTCAGCGACACACGCTGGTTGACCACTCGTGAAACGCCATCCCGCGCCGATGTTGACTGCCACCGGCATGCGGCGCCCCCGTTCACGCTCGACCGGTTCAAGCGCGGCGCGCAGTTCGCGGAGCAACAAGGTCGCGTAGCCACAAACGTGATCGCACCACAACGACTTGCAGTCAACCCAATTGCGTTCACGCGGATCACAGCCGTACCGGCGGGCAAAGTCGTCGATCGTCTTGCTCTCCCAGCCGACAATGGGCGGTTTCCGCCGGAAGTCGATGTACAACCCATCCACACCGTAGCGAGCCTGTTCGACCAGCATCTGAAGGGTGGCCTCGCGAATCTCGGGATAGGCGTGCGACATGAGCGTCTGGGGATGAGGCTCGCCGCTGGCCTTACGGACAAGCTTGTCGCGATGCTTGATCAGGAACCGGCCGCCCGGATAGTCGTCGCGGAAATCGGGGGCGTGATTCTTGCTGATGCGGTGGTTGGCCCAGAGCTGCAGCCCGTTGGCGTGCGCATAGTCCACGGCCATGGCCAGCGGGTCCTTGCCCGCCGCCATCAGAACCCGCATGGCGTCGGCGGCACGAGCGCGGTGGTCGGCCATGAACTGCGTCTGCTCCCGGCCGTGCCAACCAAACCGTCCCGAGTCGTACAACGGGCTGTAAGTCCCTACGCCCGTGCCAAAGAAGATGTGCGTGACATGGCTGCCGACGTACGGCTGAAGGATCGAGTAAAAATCCATCGGCTGTCGGATCGTGTAGTGGCCAAGTGTCATGCACGTGTCATGCACAACAGCGACGGACTTTTCCCCCGCGACGGTGTCGGACGGTGCGGCCGGTGTCAGCGACATACCCGCCAGCGCAATTGTGCAGTCCGGTTCGACGCGAACATGCAGGTCATCACCCGGACGCACATCCAGCATGGCCACATCGACGGATTGAATGGCGGTGCCTGACTGACGGATGAATCGCATCGGCCGCAACCGGCGCCAGATCGGTTGCGAAGACAGTCGCCATTGCATCGCCGCCGGGCTTCCATCGGCGTGCACAAAGAAGTGGACATGGAGCGTCCTGGGCCCGGTCACGTCCAAAGGAATCGCCAGGTTGGCGGACAAGTGGCGTGCTTCGATCACAGGCCCGACGCTGGCGATCTGCCTGCGCGTCCAGCCTTCGGTGAGTGGCAGAGCGGCGATATCGACGTTCATCGCTGACTCCGAAACAATGCTCTGAGCGCGGGCTGCTGCATCTCAAGTTCTCCATCGGCGCGGGCGCGCATGACGGAGCAATTCTCATAGAGTTGAAACCCGCTGAACCCGCACTCGCGAGCCAGCCTGATGCGGTGCGCGCATACGTCCGCGCCTCCCGGCAGCCGCCAGAGGTTGTTGGCATACGGACTAAAGATGACCGGAACATTCCGCGGCTGCGCGTGTGACAGGATTTCGCTGGCGAAGACCGTGCCCGGCCAGACCTCCTTGGCGGTGACGCTGTCGGCCAACCCTTCGTCGAGCCAAGCGCGCCAGTTGAAGTGGATCTCCATCGACGCCCCCTGCTGCGGCTCGACGTCCATCGTGCGACTAATGTGAAGTCCCATTCGTCGACCGAAGGAACTCACCAGCGCCTTGGCTTCCCGATAGAACTGCGTGACATCATCACCTCGCAGCCGCCGCCAGGCAGCCCGGTCGAAGTCGTCGGTCGTCCAGAGATCGACACCGTAGCGCCTCATGAACTCGTCACGCACGGGCGCTTCGAACCCAAACTCACCCCAGCTCAAATGGGTCTGATGGTTGCGCACGCGCATTTCGACGCCGTCGGCGCCGGCTTCAAGAATCTCCCGTACCCATTCCAGCCACCAGTGGCGCGTTTCTTTGAACGCCGGTGACATGACCGCCACCGCGTCGCGGTCCTTGCCCCGGGCGATTCCGAGAAAACCATGCTTCCCGTCCAGGGCGTGCCATTCGGTCATCGCGTCGTACCCGGTGCGGCAGGAGGAGGGCGTTCCTTCGCAGTTGTCGAACTCGATCCCGAAGCGGCAGAAGTCCAGGCCGCGGCTGTCGGAGACTGCCGCCGTCCTGATGTCGTAGGACAACCTGCCGGCGCGAGGAACGATGCCGAGCGTGATTCGTCGCTCCAGCCCCTTTTCCCCGTACACACGAAGCAGGTCGCCAAGGACGTTCCCGAACGAAGCTCCATGGCCGGGCACGGCGACGGCGAGGAATCGGCTGCTGATCTGTAATCCGGTGAGGCGTATGACGCGGCACGGCCGCGCGACTGACAACGCTCCGGCATTTCCGGCGATTGTCCGTTCTTCCACAGATTCCTCGACTTCAACCGGACCTTCGTACGGACGGTAGGTGTTGTTGTCATCGCTGGTGAACAGGCGCACCTGCTCGGCGGCGAAAGCCGCTGAGGACGCCCGATCTGACACCAGCTCAATACAGGTGAACACGTCGTTCTCAGCCGGGCCGAATGCATCCGGCTTGCGGCAGGTCATCAACTCGCGGTGACTCACGACGTGATCGGCGCAACGCTCGATGACGCCACCGATGCGGCTGAATCGGCCCCGATGTCGCGCCTCGGGCGTTCCCTCGCCGAGCGTGTGGAGCATGTAACCCATTTCGAACGGCTTGAACACGCCGTAGAGCTCTATGCCGTGGCGATGCGCCGCCGCCACTGCGGCACTGAAGATGTCGCCGTCGAGATGCTGCCGCGTCTTCAGATAATTCGAATAACAGGGTTCTCGGAAGAAGCTCCACCAGTGGTCCTTCTCGTCGAAAATCCAATGACACCGCCGAACGCCCCACGTGGCGTATTCAGCGAACAGGTGCTCCAGCATCGCCGGGGTGTACGGCGCATAAGAGAGGTCGTCGGGAAAGTCCACCGTCACTTCGAGATGGAAGTCCTGTTGAGGATCAGGCCGGGCCGGCTGGCTTGTTGAGGGGGGATCAGCAACCGAAACTCGTACGCGATGCACGACACAGTCATTGCAGATGGTGAACGTCATGAGACCGGCGACGAAGTCCCCGGTCGGCTGACGATACGTGAGCACGGTCTGCCCATCAACCTGGGCCTGCCAGGCGCCATGATCGAACGTAAAACTCACGCGCCGGACTGAAGTGGCGACCCGAAGCGGCTGGACGTTCGCTGCAAGCGTCTTGCCATTGTACGCCGTCACGCAATGCCGGCCATTGGCCAGGTTGACAAGCACGAGGACCCGCTCGTTACCAAACTCGACTGAACTATGGGCACCGCTCTGCATCCATGCCTCGAGTCGCAGTTGCCGCCACGCGCCGTCCGGTAACAGAAACTTCGGGCGCCACACTCGACCGCTGTACAAAGTGGAGCCCGAGATCCGAGCGTGCCGCGCCTCATCGAACCAGCCGGGGGGTAGTCGCCCCTCATCAAAACGCGCATCAAGGACAGTCTGCATAGCGTCTTTCACGTGTCATCCGATGACACTTGGATGTCTGACGCGGTGGGGATTTGGTCGAAATCCACGGGCTGCACTCGAGGGTCCGGCCCGTAGTGCGGAACCGGCTGGCCGGTTTCCCACGCGCCGATGTCCGGTCTCGCCCCTTCATATCGATCGCTGATATTGGGCACGACCTCGCCCGCATCGACGGCCGCACTGGCGGACCTCAACATCACGCTCCACGAGTCCGGCCGGATGACGGTCTCCGCGTCCGGCTGCGCCTCGATGCGCTCGAAGTCCTCCCACGTGATCTCGATGCCGTGCTCTTCCAGGCCGGTGTCTTCGAAGAGCTCCTTCATGCTGGCGTAATTCACCTTGCCGACCGGCGCGGCACGGCCGGGCGCGTAGATTTCGATGAGGCGTGCGTGACTGGTTCGGAGCACCGCGTCACGATCCCAATCGAGCTTGACGCCGCGCAAGCCATGGAGGCTGTTCCACTCGGGGCCTTTGCCCTTGTCGAGCCGTCCTCCGGCGAAGATATTACCCCGCAGGAACAGGTTCCGGGCGTCCATGCCGCTCCACGCGATTCCGTAAGCGACGATGGTGTTGTGCAGGGCGACGATGCCGCTCGGATTGCAGTTGAACTTGAATCCACCGCCGCACGCGTAGCTGACGTTACGGATCCAGTAGCAGGGCCCGCCGAACAAGGGCTGGTTGCTCATGCTGGAGGAGCAGTTGGTCATCCGGTTTTCGAACACGCGGATGTTTCGGCCCACGTGGTCAGCCTCGATGGCGTCGTCGGTGCAGATCCAGATGTCGTTGCGGTAGATATCGACGTTGTTCGTGGCCAGTTGGCCGCCGGTGGCGTTGATGCCATCGCACACGTTGGCGATCAAGTTCCGGCAGATCACGTGGCCGGCTCCGGACACCGAGATGCCCTCGGCTCTCATCTGCGGGCCTTTGGGATCGGTCCAGTTGACCGGGCCGGTGACGACGTTGTCGGCGATCAGGAGCTCCGAGGCCAGGTCGGCGTAGATGCCGCTGTTGGCGGTTCGGATGCGACAGCCCCGAATGGCAACATCGCTGCCTTGGCTGGCATTGACACCCATGTGCGTCGCCTCGATTGTCAGGTTCTCGATGATCAGGTGGCGGCGACCGACGCAGTTGACGGCGCGGTCGCCGGTGATGATCACCTTCGCCCGGTCGCGACCGCGCCACGTGATCGGCAGGCCCGGCCGGCCGTCGGCGCCGATGCTGATCGGCTCGTACGTTCCCTCGTGCAGGAGGACCGTGTCGCCGGGGCGAACCTCTCGCTGCGCCTGGCCGGGGTCACCGAACGGCTTGGCCTCGGACCCGTCGCCGTCCGTCGCGCCGGGCGCTACGTGCAGTGTCCGGCCGGTGGCGGGCGTCTGAGGCACGGCCCGCGTGCGCGCGGTCACGGTGCGGCTGGCCGCGCCGCCGTCGGGGTCTTGAAGCTCGAGCCGAACTTCATACGACGTGTCGGGGTCGAGATGGAAGATGGACCCGGCGAGCAGGTTGCCGTATTCCACGGGCGGATCGAAGTTCCAGAAGCGCCGGCCCCGTTCGCTTTCCGCGATCACCGGTTCATCCATGATGTGACCGGTGTGCGCGATGTTCTCCACGCGCATAAGGTCCATCGCCTGTAGCCATGTCTCCTGGCCCTCCTGGCGATAGGCGACCGACACGTGCGCATTGCTGTTGGCGTCGCCCTCGATGCTCCATTCAATGCCCAGGCACGTCAATGTCGGCACGGCCCGTATCTCACCAGGACTTGCCGTATTGCCGTCCGCGATGCAAACGGCCGAGACCGCCGGCACCAGTAGCACCACACTCATAAACGTTCGCTTCATTCTGTGTACCTCTTGTCACGGCGCGCTGTCGCCGATAGTTCACCAAAGCGTCCAACCTCGACACGCTGAACGCAGCGTACTCATTAGTCGAGCGCACACTTGATGTATGTGAGAGAGCCAGCCGTCGCTGGGTCTCGGACGATCCGGTACTTCCTTCCCATGGTCATTGTGAGCCGGTCTGCAAAGGAGGATCGCTTCCCAAGCCATACACCTACTGATCCAATACCCAGAGTCGATCATGGTCTTCCTTTGACGTGCCACCGGGAGAGCCGGTCACGTCAAATGTGTTCTTGGGAAAGCTCTGGACGTGGCCATCGAAGTGTAGGTAGTTGTCGGTTTGCCCAAGATGGCGATTGAGGGTGGCCAATGCCTCGATGTAGTTTCTGGCCCAGTAGAGAACGAGGTTATTGCGGTACAGACCGTCCATCATAAGTCCCCGCTGCGACGGGCTGGTAATGTCGGAGATCTTCTGCAGCGGCCGTTCACTGGGATCAAGGACGACTTCCCACGAGGCCTTGTTTCGGCCGACGCGGCGATTATGGGTATAGGTCGCGAGGTAGGCCGGGCCAAACACATGACTGGGCGCGATCGTGTGGTCAGCATACGCTGGGCAGTAGAAGACGGATTTCTTGGACCATTGTTGCGGCAGCGGAATGTAGTATCCCCCCTGAGTCAGAAGCTCGAACATCGACGGGTACAGATGCGAGGGCAACCAGCCGCTGTAATCGACAGCGTATGTTTCGTTGGCGAGACCGATCGTCTTGAGGTTGGTCCTGCATTGAAGCGAGATTGCCGACTCGCGTGCTTTAGACAGCGCGGGAAGGAGGATCGAAATCAACAGTGCGACAACAGAAATCACCACCAATAGCTCGATGAGGGTAAAGCCACGGCGATTGGTTCGGGGGTCGTGCATCGTTGCTGTCCAGAGTGTGGTCGGACTTCATCCGGTTTTCAATGAAGCGCTGATTGCGACCTGTGTCGAATCGACACGTTGCACGGTGATGCTTCGGTTCTTCCAGATACGACGATCACGCGTGCTCCTTGGGGCGTCGCCACGCGGCCATAACGCCACCAGCGACCAGGAGAGCCATTGAACTGGGCTCAGGCACCACTTCCAGGTACAGATTGGCTCCGCCTTGACCGTCGGATTCGGTGAACAGGCTATAGCCGACGCTGATGCCGGTTGCACCGGCAAAGTTGCTCAGCACGCTCGCGTCGATCACCTGAGCATTGGCGAGCAGGATCGTTTGCTCAGACTGGTCAAAAGACGGACCGACATCCAGTGTCCATGGCCCCACGGCCGAGAGCGTTGCGTCCTCCAAGACCAGCAGATCCTGGTCGAGGGTATCGTAGTCGAAGGTATAGACCGAGCCCGCAGCGAACACGACCGTACCGGCTTCACTGACGGTAAGCGTGCCCATACTGTTGCCGGGCGAAACGCCTTCGGTGAGCGTAAGCGTCGCGCCGCCGAGATGCACCGCGCCAGACCCGGCAAGCTTTCCGATCGATTCGCTGTTGCCGTTGAGGTCCAGAATCGCGCCCGTGTTGACGGTGACGGCGCCGGTGTCAGGCAGGCTGCCGACACCTGCCTGAGGCGTGCTGGGATGCACCAGCGCCCCGCCAAGTTGCAGGGTGCCCGCGTTGACGTCTGTGCCGCCGGTGTGGCTCCATGCGCCGGCGACGTGAACCATCGTGTCGGAGCCGGATACGACAACTTTGCCCGCGCCGCTGATGTCGCTGAAAGAGTCAGTATGTTTAGGGGGGCTGTCGCTGACGGCCACCGGTGCGAACTCGACGATGCCATCGGCCTGCGTGCCGAAATTGATGTCGGTCAGGTGGTCAAAACTGAATGCGGAGGTGAGCAAGAGCGTCACACCACCATTGACCGCACTGCCGGGTGCGTCGTCCACGAAGTTGATGTTTCCGGGGTTGATGAGTTGCTCGACGCTCAGGACGCGTTGGCTGCCGGCGGCGGCATGAGCCCGACCGTCATACCGGATCGACAGGGTGACGGTTCCCGACGCGTGGAGCTGCAGACCACCGACTCTCGTGTCGGCGGCGATTGACATCAGCGCACTGGCGTTGATCTTGCTGTTCTGAGTCTCGTTGGGTTCCGCCCACGCATGGGCGTGATTGAGAATGATTTCGCTCGTGCCTGTGGTGCCCTCGCTGGCGAGCGGTTGAGCATTACCGCCGGAGTTCTCGCCCCAATCGCTGTTGAGCAGAACCTTGCCTTGGTCGTACGTCTGCCAATGAATCGTGCTGGTGGTACTGGCGATACGCTGACCGCCGTTGATGACAAGCGTGTTGCCATCGCCCCAGTTCATAATGGTGGCAGGTGCGGTGTAGAACGTCTTTGCATTCTGCGTCAGCGTCTGCGTTCCGGCGCCCGTGTTCCCGTTCCACCTCCGAAGCGACAGAGTCTCACCGCCGCCGTTGTCGTTGATCGTATAAGACCGGTTGCCGGTTGCGCTAAAGAGCAGATCGCGGATCGTCACGTCCGCATCGAGCGTGATTAACTGCGCCGCATCGGGCGACAAGTTGCCAAACACCGCATCCTCAGTTGCAGTGTCGGGCACGTCCAGCGTGTCCCAATTGTTCGCGTCCCCCCAGGTTGTGCCGTCGCCCAATCCGGTCCACTCGGCGGCTTGAGTTCGACCGGCAGCGATCATGATCATCGCAACCAAGAACCATGGCCCTGCGGTACGGTAGGTGCTGACTGTGTTCTCCTGCCCTGATGACGGGGTACATAATGAAGCACCTGCTTCGTCTGTTCGAGACCTGATGCTTGGCATGCTTTTCTCTCCTTAAGGCACGGTTGTGACGGATCATCCGTTCACGCGCGGCCGACATGTGGTTCCTTCAAACAGTGAGCAGCCGAGGTACAGCCGGCGAATGGGCTGGTCCGGGTCGCTTAACCGCTCGACCAGCGCCTGGGCGCCGCGGACCGCCATCTGAATGCGCGGGATCTCGATAGTCGTGAGCGGTCCGCTCGGCACGGTCAAGGCGATCTCCTGCTTGTCGAACCCGACGACGTGGAGGTCGCGGCCCGGGGTCAGACCGTGCTCGCGCAGACCCCGGATGAGGCCGACCGCCAGTTCGTCGGTGGCGGCGAAGACCGCGTCGGGCCGGGGTGACAACGCGAGCAACGCCGGCGCCATCGCTTCGCCTGGACCGATGTTGTACGACTGAGCCACCAAGACGTGCTGGGTTGGCACGGCCTGGCCCCACCCGCGCTCGAAGCCGCGCAGACGCCGAACCGACGTGGCGTGAATCAACGTGGAACCTTTGCCCTGCCGCGCTCCGATGAAGCAAGCGGATCGACACCCCGCCGTCTTGATCCGCCGGCCCGCCAGAAAGCTGCCGTGCTCGTCGTCCACCGTGAGCAGGTCGTATCGGCCGATTGCGTTGATCTCGACCCGTTCGGTACTGATCACCAGAAGGACCTGGTGCGGATCGAGCCGCGGTTCGAGCTGATGCGGCGGTTGGATGACAACGATGGCGTCGGTGTCGGGCCTATGCAGGCGAACAGGCAGAGACTTGCTCACGGGCACGCGCTCGACGCAGCACAGATGCTTGCTCAGCGTCAGCGCCACCCGCTCGACCATATCCATGACCAGCCGCTCACCGCAGTCGATATGCACGATCTGGACGCGCTTGCCCGCCACGCTCGGGTGCTCGCGCTTGTCCGGCTGCGCAAACTCGTCCTCCGCGATCAATGCACGGATGCGGTCCGGATTGCACGACGGGGCGAGGGTTGTACCCACCCGGCGGCGCGAAATCAGGACCCCGGCACGAACGAGGTCACGGACGGCGGCCTGAACAGTGCCAACTGCCACGCCGTACTGGTCCGCCAACTGGCGAATCGCGGGCAATCGCGTTCCCAGCACGGCCTGTGTGGCCAGTTGCTCGAGTAACTGCTGGCGGACAAAGCTGCGTAACGGCTCACTGGGTTGCGCGGCGCTGATTGCATGCCGTGGAGGAAGGACGAGAATGGGTGAGTGTCTTGCCACGTTCCGTATGTCTCAAGCGGGCAGAATGGCTTCAGCAGGGCCCGTCGTGAACTATTGAATAAATGAACAGATGAACTATAATGCGCAGGCCGAGGTGGTGTCAAGCCCTTCTTAACGATTTGTGGGGTTCACCTCGTGCGTGACCGGATAGGAGTGATTCATGCCCCAACGCCTCGTGGTGACCGGTCCCCGCAAGCTCGAGATTCAAGTGACGCCCGACACGCCGCTTTCCACCGGGCAGGTCCGGGTGGCGACGCAATACCTGGGCGTCAGCATCGGCACGGAACTCAACACCTATCGGGGCGGCGTCAACTGGCACTCGGGCCGCGACCCCAAGACCCGACTGTTCTACCCTGACGCACGACCGTGGCAATATCCTGCCACGCTTGGCTACGGCAACGTCGGGCGCGTTATCGAAGCGGCCCCGGACGTGGCTAACCTTCGCGTGGGGGACACGGTCTTTTCGACCGCGACTCACGCAACGCACGTGGTCGTCTCCTCCGCCAACACATGGCGCGTGCCCGACAAACTCGACCCCAGGCCATTCGTCTTTCTGCAACTGGTTAAGACAGCCCTGGGCGTGGTGCAGCACGTCCGGCCCGCATTGGGCGATACGGTGGTCGTCTTCGGGGCTGGCGTCGTGGGTCTGCTGACGGTTCAGCTTCTGCGCCGCGCCGGCACCAGTCGTATCATCGTCTTCGAGCCGATCACTAGTCGGCGTGACATGGCGCTTGGCATGGGCGCCCACCTCGCCCTGGATCCGAACGACCACGACCCCGCGCTGGCGGTGCGCGAGCACAATGACGGGCGCGGCGCCGATGTGGCCGTCGAAGCCTCGGCCAGTCAAGCCGCCCTGTGTCAGTGTCCGCGCGTGGTCGAGTCGCAGGGACACGTCGTCCTCGCAGCCATGTACCAACGCCCGGTCGAGATTCCCCTGGGCCAGGAAGCCCACTTCAACAGCATTCGGTTTTCCTCCGCGCACGTGACGCGCATCCCACGCGACATGCACCCGTTGTGGGACATTGCGCGGCGCGACGCACTGGCCCGGGATCTGTTGAGCCAGCTCGACCTGCTCCCACTCATCACGCACGAGTTCGATTTCAATGAGGCTCCCCGTATGTACCGCATGCTCGATGAACAGCCGGCCGACCTGATCAGCGCGGTACTTCGTTGTCAGTGCGCTTGATACCACACGCCACTCATGCGCGTCGAACGAATCGACATTTTCCACGTCAGCTTACCGCTGGTCACGCCTTGGCGAACGGCTTACGGGTGTGATGAACACGTGGGTTCGGTCCTGATACGGATGACGAGCGACAAGGGCGTCGGCTGGGGTGAATCGACGCCGCTGGCGATGCCGACCTACAGCCCCGAGTATGCCGCCGGCGTGTTTCGCACCGTGCGCGACGTCATGGCACCGACCTTGCGCGGCCATCACTTCGAGACGCCCGGCGCCATCGACGACATGCTCGCATGTTTCAAGGGGAACCCCTTTGCGAAGGCTGCGCTTGACCTGGCATCGTGGGACATACACGCCCAGTCAGAAAAGCAGCCGCTCTGGCGGCTGATCGGAGGCACGCGGAATACCGCCGAAGCAGGCGGCGACCTGGGTGTGGCGGACTCACTCGAGCAATTGATCCGTCAGGCCGACGCCCTCGTCGAGGCGGGTATGCGCCGCATCAAGCTGAAATTCACCCGAAGTTGGGGCCTGCCCGCCGTCGAAGCGATCCGGAGGCGACACCCTTCCCTGATGCTGCATATCGACTGCAACGGCACCTTCACGTTGCGCGAGTCGGACCTGTTCAGACAACTGGACGACCTCAACCTGACCATGATCGAGCAGCCACTTGCCCCTGACAACCTGGTGGATCACGCGACCCTGCAACGCGTGATCCGCACGCCAATCTGCCTCGACGAGACGATTAAGTCGCCGGACCTTGCCCGACAAGCGATCGAACTGGGCGCATGCCGATGGATCAACATCAAGCCCGGTCGTGTGGGCGGGCTCACCGCCGCCTTGCAGATCCATGCTTTGTGTGCCGCCCATGACATCCCCTGCTGGATAGGAAGCATGCTGGAGTCGGGGGTGGGGATCGCGGTGCTGGCCGCGCTGGCGACGCTGCCGGCGGTCAAATACCCCAGCGATCTGTTCGACGTGAACCAGTTCTTCAAAAGCGACCTCGCTTTACGGAGGTTGCGCTTCGAGGGCCCCATGGTATTCCTGCCTGACGAGGTGGGGATCGGTGCCGCGCCAGATGAGGGCGCTCTCAGGAAGCTATGCGTTGAGCAGGCGTCGGTTGATCTTGCACAAAGGATGGCATGACCTTGCTTCGAGCTGCAGCAGAGACGTTCGAGGTGTCGGCCGACGCAGGCAGTGGAGCACGTATCTACATGCCGCTGAAGAGCAGCGTCCTGATTTTGGATGATGGCTGGCAGCGCATTGTTCTCCTGTCCAGCCATTTCATGACGCATCTGCGTGTGAGTGTTCTCTTTCGTCAGCGCGTGGCCCAGACCATCGGCGTTCCCCTGGATCACGTGCTGTTGTTCAGCTCGCATAATCATTGCTGCCCTCCCGTGGCTCCGCTGGTTGTCGCACCAGGCAAAGATCAACCTGACCTGAAGGAACTCAATGATTCCTTGACGCCGGAAGGACGGCGCATACTTGCAGGATACGTGGCGGCGGCGAGCCGGATCGTAGGCCGGCTTGTGCCCGTTCGACTGCATTACGGGGTCGGCCGAGAACGGCGCATCACCCATCACCGCAAAGGCTGGCTCGCAGACGGAACGACGTACTTCATGCGCGAAGAAGACCGCCTGAAGCTGGCGCCGGATTACGTCGGCGGTATCGACGACGAGGCCTTCGTCCTGAGCTTTGTGGGCGAGAATGACAAGCCCGTTGGCTTCCTCACCCAATTCACAGGCCATCCGGTCACTGCTCACC
Organism: uncultured Phycisphaeraceae bacterium; assembly: GCA_964518335.1. Taxonomy (GTDB): domain Bacteria; phylum Planctomycetota; class Phycisphaerae; order Phycisphaerales; family Phycisphaeraceae; genus CAZFDT01. Next base: position 3,232 of record CAZFDT010000067.1, on the reverse strand, counting down.
GCTGCGACATATCCGTGGTACACGGCGAATATCCGCAGATCGCCTGCGATGTGCTGTCGAATGCTTATGACGGCGTGCCCGTCCTCTTTCTTCAAGGCTGCGCCGGCGATGTCAACAGCAAAGGACTGCTCGCCGACAAACCGCTGGCGGATTGTGTTCGCGATGCCCAGCGACACGGGCGGCTACTGGGCGAGACGTTTGTCGGGGCCAGTCGGCGCATGACACTATCGCGGCGCGCGGACCTGGATGTGTGTTGGCAGGAGGTCGAGTTGCCATTCGAACCAGTGCCGCCCCGTGAGGCGTTGCAGCGAAGGCTGGAACATGTCGAAACCTTCCTCAAGCGGTGCGACGAGGGCGACCAGCTCACCACGCGAGAGTGCGACGGCCTGAATTTCCCCATCAACATGAGCCTGTCCAACCGCAAAACTTATGTCGAGCCGGTCCGCCGCTGGCTGTGCTGGGCCCTGCAGTTTCACAGTCCCGAACAGTCAGCGCCACCGCCCACTGGCGTGAGGCTGGAAATGGCCGCGTTTCGAATCGGCGACGTGGGGATCGTGGGCATCCCCGCCGAGCCGTTCATGGCGATTGGCCGACAGATCAAACGCCGCTCACCGCTTGCGGTCACGGTTCCCTGCGGCTACATGAACGACGCTTGGGTGGGCTACATCCCCGACGCAGATAATTGCCGCGACCTGGACTACATCAGCGGTTATTACCGTTACAGCACCGAGCTGTTCGCCTATCGCCCTCCCGCGGGTGATGCGCTGGCGGCCGCAGCCGTCCGAATGCTCGCCGACCTCAGTGGATCAACAAGCCCATGAATCACCAAACCAGCCGACAAAACGAACATGAATGCGCTTACCTCGGCGAGGGCACGATCATTGAACCCAACGTCCTGGTCGGATACCGCTACCATCCCCAGTCGAGGCCTGCGAATATCGGTCGACACGGTATTCTGCGCTCGGGCACCGTTGTTTACGGCGACGTCGATCTGGGCGACTGGTTTCAGACCGGTCATCACGCGGTGATTCGCGCCCGGGTCAAAGTCGGTGATTATTGCACGGTTTTCAACCACTCGACGCTCGAAGGCATCGTCCGCCTCGGGCGCGGCGTGCGAATCATGTCAAACGTCTATATCCCCACCCGCACCTGGATTGGCGATCACGTGTTCATCGGCCCCGGTGTGACGTTCCTCAACGACCGCACGCCCGGCCGCTACGACCAGGTCCCGACCCCAAGAAGCGCGGCGATCGAAGACCATGTCATGATTGGCGGTGGCGCCATCCTCCTGCCGGGGATACATATCGGTACTCGGAGCTTCGTCGCCGCGGGAGCGCTGGTGACCCGGGACGTGCCGCCGCGCAGCTTCGTCATCGGCGTTCCCGGTCGCGTCACTCCCCTACCCGAAGCGCTCGATCGCGACAACAGCCGCACCCTCACAGAGCAACCGCTGGACCTCTGGCATCCACGAACGCCCCAGCTCCCCGACTGGCCCGACGACTGGCCGGACGAACCCTGCTTCTGGCGGCAATACCTCCCATAACACCGTGAGCAATACCCAAACAGCACGAGTCACATTCGATCTGCATCTGCACACCCGCTGGAGCTACGACGCTGATCTTCCCGTTAAAGCTCACTTCGAACGCGCGATGGAACTCGGCGTGGAGTGCATCGCCATCACCGAGCACCAGAATGTTGATTCGATGGCGGCGGCCGAGCAGTGCGCCCGCCGCTACCCTCAGATCCGATACGTACGCGCCGTGGAATTGACCCTCGCCTTCGATGGCGGCGAGTATGACGTGCTGTGTTACGGCCTCCCCAAGCCACTGCCAAAAGCATTGCGTGCGGCGATACAGATCCACCATGATCGGGGGCAACGCGACGCATCCGCCGCCATCCTCGACAGCCTCACGCGTGCCGGCATTCCCATGAGCAGGGAGCAGTATCGGCAACTGCTTGCTGAACAACGACAATCTGCCGTCCTACGCAAGCAAGGACAAACGCTGTTGCCCAGCGACACGCTGGCAAAGTGGCTCATGGAGCGGCGCTTCATTGCTGCTCAGTCCGATTACGTCCGGTTGATGCGGTCCGTTGCGTGGCCCCCGTACCCGGCGCCCGAAGACACAATCCCCCTGTTCCGCAGGGCTGGTGCGCTGATCGTTCTGGCCCACCCACACAGGTATTTTCGAGGCGCCGATGAACGCCGCATGGATCAGCTGCGCGAAGCTTTCATGCTTGACGGAATCGAATGCGCGCATCCGCGCGTCCCAGTTGAGTACACGCCTGTGTACGAGGCGTATTGTCGAAAACACCGTCTCCTGGCGACCGGCGGATCCGACTCGCACCACGTCCATGATTTGTCACAGCTATTTGCTCGACACTGCGGATGCGAGGCATGGCTCCGACCGCTTTTGGAGCGGCTGGATCGCTAACTGTAGCGACTCATATGTGCCGCAATAACGCGGCGAATTTCAGCGGGTCCATTAACGCCGCGCGGCGCTGGGGCGGCGCATGTGGTACCTCATTGCGAAGTCATCACATCCGCAAGGAGGCACCACGATGGACGCGAAGGTTGTCGAGCAGACGGTGGACGGGATTCTGGATCGGCTGCGAGGCTGGCTGGGGCAGATGGTAACGCAGGCGGCGGCGGCAGTGTGCTCAGACAGTGAACTGGCATGGAGCGACGCTCTCTCCTGGCGCGTTCATTCAGCATAGTATTTGACCCGCCCCCATGCTATAATTGCAGCGACATATCCCGGAGCGACGGCGATGGCCAACAGCGATCTCGAACAGGTGCTGGAGCTGTATGAGGAACTGTTTGCCGCCTTCGCCGCGCGACTGGCTGTCTGGCTCGATTCGACCTGCGGGTGTTACGCTGCTGCAGTGGCCCTCCCGTGGTGGCGGTCCTGGCTGACTCCCATTGGTGGCCATGGGGTGGAATCGGTGCTGTCGGCTCTTGACACGCATTTCCGTCAGGCGTCATGTGGCATGGCGCAGATGCTCACGCTGGGTCAGCTGCGTGAGCATTGCATCGAGCACGCCAGGCAACCCTAACGGCGAACCTGTCTGGGGAACCGCAACGCAGAGCTATCCCTGGCGGATATGTAAAGAAAAGCAGCGACGGGAGGGTAAAGTCACTTCAGTATCTGATCACAAACACCACCCCCGGCCCCCCGACGACCATGCCCCACAGGGCAGAGTCGCCAGGGCCGGGGATCATGTTGTTACTTCA
>CAZFDT010000066.1:0-28045 GCA_964518335.1 uncultured Phycisphaeraceae bacterium | reverse complement strand
GATCTGGCTGTGTCTGCAGCGGACGGACATGCGGTGCGGGTTCGACCGCCTGGCGGCGCTAGCGTGCGAGGTGACGGGTCAGGATCCGTTGAGCGGTCATCTGTTTGTTTTCCGGGGCCGCAGTGGCGATCGGCTCAAGATCCTCTACTGGGACTGGGACGGATTCGTGCTGTTCTACAAGCGGTTGGAGGAGGGTCAGTTCAAGTTGCCCAGGCCCCCGGCCCCGGACGATCCGCAGCCACGCGCGGTGTCACTCAAGCCCAGCGAGTTGGCGATGCTGCTGGACGGGATCGATCTGTCGAGCGTGAAGCGGAGCAAGCGGTATCGGCGGCCCAATTCGCCAGAAGGCTGTGGAAAACCGGCCTGAATTTGACAGGCGCGGCAAGGGCGCTACGTTGGTCCGATCATGAGTACGGACGCTCCATGTTCCACGCTGCAGTTGCCAGATGATGCAACGACGCTCAAGGCGTTGGTTGCCCAGCAATACGAGACAATCAGCCAACTGCAGCGACAGGTCGAGGGCCTGTCGCATCGGCTGGACCTGGCGCTGCGGCGAATCTACGGCCGGTCGTCGGAGAAGATCGACCCCAAGCAGCTCTTGCTGTTCGGTCAGATGATGGCGACCGCGGCCCAGGCGATGGAGGCGCTGGCCGACGCGCAACAAGCCGACAAGGCCGCCGCCGAAGCTCGCATGCCGGTGAAGCGCGGGCATGGTCGCCGCCCACTGCCGGCGGACCTGGCTCGCCATCGCATCGAGCACCAGCTCGATCCTGCGGAGCTGACCTGCCCCTGCTGCAGTAAGCCACGGGTGAAGATCGGCGAAGACGTCAGCGAGCAACTCGACTACACACCCGCATCACTGTTCGTGATCCAGCACCCCCGGGGGTGCGGCCCAAGTTCGCCTGCCGCAAGTGCGAAGACGGCGGGGTTGCCACGGCCCAAAGGCCCGACCCCTTGCGGGGGCCAATCGACAAAGGCCTGCCCGGTCCGGGCCTGGTGGCCCACGTGATCACCAGCAAGTACGCCGATCATGCACCGCTGTACCGGCAAGAGGCCATGCTCGCGCGGCACGGCGTGGAGATCGCCCGCTCGACGATGTGCGGCTGGATGAAGGCCGCCGCCGATCTGTTGGCGCCCCTGGTCGCGCTGATGGCGTTGCAGGTGCGACAGTCGAAGGTGATTCACACCGACGACACACCCGTGCCCGTGCAAGATCCCGGCCGCGGCAAGACCAGGACTGGCCGATTGTGGGTGTACCTCGGAGATGCTGAGCATCCCTACACCGTGTTCGACTACACGCCCAGCCGCTCGCGCGACGGCCCGGCGAGTTGGCTCAAGGACTACATGGGCTACCTGCAAGCCGATGCCTTCGGCGGCTACGACGGGATCTACGCTGGCGGGGGCGTGGTCGAGGTCGCCTGCTGGGCCCACGCGCGTCGCAAGTTCTACGACGCCCGCACCAGCGACGCGGCCCGCGCCCACCAGGCCCTGGCGATGATCCGCCTGCTCTACGACGTCGAACGCGACGCCAAAGAGAAGAAGCTCGACGCGGTACGGCGCCAAGCTCTGCGCCAGGAGCGATCGCGGCCGCTCCTTGGACAACTGCAACAGTGGCTCGAAGCTGAACGTCCGGGGGTGCTGCCCAAAAGCCCGATGGGCACGGCGATCCAATACACGCTGAACAACTGGGACGCGCTGATACGCTACGCCTCCGAGGACGATGGCCATCTGGCGATCGACAACAACGCCGCCGAACGCGCCATCCGGCCCATCACCATCGGACGCAAGAACTACCTCACGCTGGGCAGCAACGCCGGCGGCCGCACCGCCGCCATCCTCTACAGCCTCACCGCCAGTGCCAAACAACACGGACTCGACCCCTTCGTCTACCTCCGCGACGTACTGGCCACTGTCGCCGCCGCCCCCCTGAGCCAACTCGACCAGTTCCTCCCCGACCACTGGAAACAGCAGCAACTCAAAGAGATCGCCGCCGGCTGAACCATCATCACCGAACATCAAACCAGACGTGGGATGGCCGGACGCTTACCCACTTCCTGGGCTACCTGCTCGATGGTGAACTGCAACACCGTCATCAGCGCACGGTGGAGCTCAACCTGCAGTTCGCACGCCTGCCGGTGCAGAAGCGGCTGGCCGACTTCGACTTCGCCGCCCAGCCCTCGATCGACCGTCGCCTCATCGACGAACTGGCCACTGGCCGCTTCCTGCACGAGGGTCGCAACGTCGTGCTGCTGGGCCCGCCGGGCGTGGGCAAGACTCACCTGGCCATCGCCCTGGGCGTGCGCACCTGCGAACTGGGCCACCGCGTCCACTTCACCACCGCCATCGACCTGGCCCACAAACTCACCAAGGCCGTCGACGCCGGCCGCCTCGACCGCGAGATGAAGAACCTCACCCGGCCCAAGCTGCTGATCCTCGACGAGGTGGGCTACCTGCAGTTCGCCCCCGTCCAGGCGTCGCTGCTCTTCCAGGTCATCTGCCAACGCTATCAGCGCGAGCAGGCGATCATCCTCACCAGCAACAAGGCCTTCGGCGACTGGGGCCAGGTCTTCGCCGACGATACCGTCATGGCCTCCGCCGCCCTCGACCGCCTCCTGCACCGCTCCACCGTCCTCAACATCCGAGGCGACAGCTACCGCCTCGCCGACAAACGCCGCGCCGGCCGTCATGCCGAGCCGGCTCAACCCTGATGATCCCTCGCCGCGAAAGGAGGTGACGCCCCAGCCCAAACGCTCAGCATCCTGACCCGGGTGGGTCAAATCGAAGTGACTGTTGACAGTGTGGCATGTGCCTTGCAGGAGCGTTGACCGCAGCCCGTCGCCCGAGAGTCCGATACAACCGATGCCGCCCGGCTGCACCCCGTCACATTGTGCAAGCACGTTCGCCGCTACACGATCCTCATGATTGATCACTCCAGCAAGACTCGTGCCCATCAGACGGCAGTACTTCTCGACAAGATGCTCGTGCCCGATAGCGGCAAGATGGTATTGGCTGATCTCGGGCGGATCGGCTTGCCAACCAAGGCCGGCATCGTGCAGCACGGCCGCCTGGTCTCGAAGCGACTGCGGCATCGTATGGGCCGCAAACCGTCGGCTGCCCCACAGGAATACATCGTAAGCCAGGACGACATATCCACGCCTGGCTAAGGCATTGGCGTATGCAACGCCGCCGTATAGATCGTCTCGCACTCGTTGAACATGCGGTGCGACCGCGTCCGGCCCGTCGGCGATCTTCTCCTTGCCCACGATCTTGTAACCCCCATGGTCGTGCAGCGCCAACACGCCGGGCAGCGGCCTAGGATTGTCCTGCGGCTGTAGCAGCCAGCCCTCTGTGCGCGGTCCATATCCGACCGACCAGCTCAAGGCTGTACCTGCAATGCCGTCACGATGCCAATGCCCGTCGATCCGCAAGTCCAGCGGTGCTTGAAGAGTGAAGTTGAGTGACTCGAGTAAACGCTGCTGCGTTTGTGCACCGGGCGGCGCGATCGGTCACCCTTGCACGTCACGACCACACGCCGTCGCCAAATCACTGTATTCGCCAAGATGCTGATACGCCAAAGTCATGGGGAGACACCTGCATGAAGGCCAGCACCGTCAATCTTGACGATGCGTTCACCACAGTTTACCTGTACGCCACCGGCATCGCATGTGGCCGTGATGCGGGGGGGCGGTGCGGCGTCATGATCGGTGGGCATCAGAACAGTGAGGAACTGGTGGTGCGTGCCCGGACTCTGCGACGGAGCAATCTCGACCCTCCAGGCGCCGGGCGTGTGAGGACCAGTCATCTGCCCTTTGAGCGCATAGTTGCGGCCATCAACCATGAACTGGCTGTCGCGCCCGCCAATCTTGAGAATCTCGACAGGATCAGGAGTCAGCACCGCAGTGGTCAGGCGTCCACGACCCTCTAGCATGGTGATGACTCGTCCGTCCACAGCAGGCTCGTTGATCGAATGCAACAGAATTCGCGGCGTCAGGTTCGCGCGAGTGAGTTCGATGTCATCAAGAACGACCAGCGACACACTGGCAGGTTGAGGCCAGTCAAAAAGAAAGACGACGTGCCGCCAGAAACGCTTCAACTTGGCTGGAGAATAGCACCGCGACGCATCCCCACACACATACGTCCAGCCGGCGCCTTCGTGAAATGTGAGGATCCGACCGTCCCGGTACTCCGCGCGATGGATGTCCTCGCAATCACTCGGCTGAAAATGGGGATGATTGACGAACCGCTGCCCGCCGTCATTGGCATACACCGTGCCACGGCTATCAAACGTTTCACTGGGATCATAAACTACGAGTGTGTTGTGCGCAATTGTTCGAATATAGTAATTGTACCAGTGCGGCGTCTCATAGCCGTCGTATGCGCCCGAGTCAATCGCAAGATCACCTTTGTGATATATCGTGATGCTGTTGGCGTCTCGGTGAGCATGGTTGTGCAAGTAGAGTGGCGTACACTTGAATTGTGCCACAGTTCCACTCTTGAAGTCGCCGCGAGCTACTGCGATGCCCATCGGCGGGAAGAAACGGCTGCGGGGCAGTTGCTCGGGACTCTTGGCCGTGGTGGCGTGCGCTCGCTCCTCAAACAGGATCTGGTCTGGCCCGGCGTCCGTGAGCGTGAACCGCTCCACCCACCACTGCGCGAGCGGGTCACGGTATCGGGAAGCGATGGCCGCCAGTGGACGATAGTATGCTGGATTGCTGAATACGGGAATGCTGCAGAAATAGTCGCCCTGACGATTAAAAGTATCATCGTCACGCAGGGCATATGTCCACCAGGTCACGACGTTGCGCCACCACGCATGCTTCTCGAACGCATCGATGCCCAGACCCGCCTCCATGGCCTGAAAAAGGTACGGCAGTTCACCCATGTATGTGCAGGTGTAGGAGTAACTCTTGGGAAATGAGCTCTTCTCAAGAAAATGGCGGTAGCACTGCAGCATCTTCTCGAGACGGCTCATCGCATCGCTGACGATATCGAGAGCGCCGTCAAGCTCATCGCCAATGGCGATACCGGCCATGGCGGTATATGGAATCTGATTGATCCCATGCCCGCTCAGGAATGCGGTGGGCTCGATCTCTCCGGAGTCGTAGAGCGCCTGGCAGAATGCCAGCGCCTGCTGGCCGACGCGGCGTCGCATATCGGGGTTGAGTACGCCATGTAGCCAGTCGTAGGCGCAGGCCAATGCCTTGAGGCGGCGAGCGCCAACGAAGTATGCTCCGCTGACAGGCAGAGCCAGCACTCGGATCAGGGCATCCATTGCCGCGCTTGCATGGCTGTCATCCTGGGTGAGCAGGTACAGGAAGGCCAGCCGCCACGCTTCCGGGGATGGATCCTCTTTGTCGCCGACGCCTGTTGCGGCAAGCGTTGACAACGAGTCGAGCTCGCGTCGATGAGTTGAGTGAGCACGCTGCCGTAACTCGTTCAACAGTGGGGGTGTGACAAGTACTCGTGGATGCTGTAGGGACAATGGTTGCATTACTTCTCCAGTGTAAACCATTCACGCCGTCGACCGCTGTAAAGATTTTGCCCGGCGATCGTGACACTCGTGCCGCGTACCATTGCGCCACAGCGCACTCGGTGACGGCTATCCAAATGGACAACAGCAAGTTCCGCGTCTGTCGCCAGAACGTCCGAATGCAATGCGGCGCCATAGGGTGAGCTGGCGAGCAGCAGCGTGCCCATATGGCCAAGGTCCAGGGCATTCGCGCTGACGCCATCGGATTGCCACTCCAGGCTTCGGGCAGCTTTACTCCCCAGATAGTGACATCTTGCATCATGCTGCGCTGCAGAATCGCCCGTTAGAATAAAGTGCGTGAAGACGGCCTGCCCACGGATGCGGCGAGTCAGCGCGGCGATCCAGGGCAACGTTCTGCCTGCAGACAAGCCGTACACATCATCCAGATAGGTGTCGGGAAAGGTGCGCCAATGGCTGTCGGTTTCGGCGCCGGGCACGATCAGGCACGCTGCATCGCCATTAGTCGCGCGGAGCGAATCGCCTGGTTGTGGCGCGAATGGCGATAGCTTCACGTTCCCTTCAAAGTGAAAATACTGTGAATACTGATGCGGCGCCAATCCGGGTCTCGCGCTGAGGAGATCCACAAGCGCAAAACCAATACCCACGATGTGGACGATGAATCGTCGATGTCGAGTGGGGGCGTAGGCGTCATGCCAGAGTTCGGCAATCTCGATGGGTCCACCTGCTTTGAACAGCCCCACCCCGTGTGTCGGCGGCCAGCCGCCCCAGAACGTGCCATGGTTCATGGCTTGTAACGGTTTGAGCGTGTCATCATTGATCACGAGGCAGTTGTGGGCATTGACGGAGTATGAATAGCCGCGATGAAGCCTGTCGTCTGCGACGCGTTCATCTCGGAAGTGGCCGCCGTGACCGTGAAAACGGCGATCGAGGTAGAGCCGCGACGCCGGGTCGCCGATGAGCGTCTTTCCTCGTGTGTGCAGGATGAAACTCATCATGTCCCAGTGCGCGTGCGTGCCGTAGTCGCCGCTGAAGTGAGACACGGCCATGTAGTCGGCTTGTGGATCCCACGCACTGCGGAAGAAGGTGTAACCACCATAGGGATACTGACACGTGGCGGGAGAGGGCAGATTCGTGGGATCGGGTTGCTTGCGTTGGGCGCTGTAGTAGGCACTGCTTCCGATGGTGACAGGCCGGTTGCGTTGCCAGGTCTTCATGGCGCGAGTGGTGTCGGCAGCAGACGCCTTCGCGTGGGTGCCGGGAACACAACCCAATCCTTGCGCCATTGCCGCCAGAGAGCGGTCCATGATAGGTGTGGCCAGTGTGCCGAAAAGGTGATGCAGCGGTCGTCCCGGCGAATCGCCGATCGCGGGCAACATGCCGTCAGGCGTACTGCAGCGTGCGTTGAACATCACCCAACGCCGTAACGCCCGGACCTGCGACTGACTGAATAGAGCAACGCGATTGGCTTTGGCCACCCCATAGGGATGAAGGTAGTGAAACAGCACGTGATACTGATACTCGGTGCTGTGCTCAACGTAGGCACCGTCTTTCAGCAGATTGCGCGCCAAGTGATGACGAATCACCTTGGCGCCGGCTTTGAGCAAAGCGGGGCTCTGCGTGAATTCCGGGAACATCAGTCCCAGGACAAATGGCGCGTGGCCGTGATCAAGCAGATGGTGGTTGTCGCGGCGAATCTCATCATTCAATAAGCGAGAGAATTGACATGCGTAAAACCAGATTTGCTTAACGAGCCAGTACACATCATCGTCGCTGCAGAGAGGCAGGTGCATGACACCGCTGTGGAGAAGATCGATCCATCGGAACAGTCGGTAGGACACCATCTGGGTGCCATGGCCCGGCCCACCGAAGTATGTGTCGTGATCCTCGGCGAACCGAGGGTCGAGGATGAACGGGCAGACCTCTGCAAATGATCGTGTTAGCTGCAACGCCTTGGCGGCAAATCGCGTATCGCCGGTCAGGGCGAAAGCAGTGCTCAGCTCGGTCACCCATGTGCAGCGAGCGATTGACGTGGGCGCGGCCGCAAGTCCCTTGCGCCAGTCGGGGTCGTCGCCTCCCGTATCGAGATCGATCCATTGGTGTGGCGCCCAGGAGTTGCGAAAGCGGTAACGCAGAAGCTGCCGGGACTTGGTCAGCACTGACCCGGCGGCGTCGGTTTCATGCCAGGGCGAGCCGTGTGAGTAAAAGGACCACACTGGGCGTCTGCGCGTGCGATAATGCCTGGCGACAATCGCCCGAGCATCGGCTTCAATGCCCTTGCGGCGAAGCTGCTGCAGTTGCCTCCCCGCCACGCCAGGCAGCTTCAGATGCCCAAGAAACTGCTCGTCAGTGATCCTCTGCTGGTGAGTACATGTCACGTCGCACATACGGTCCCTCGCTCATGGTCGCGGACCATAATGCGGAAGATCGGCGCCGACCTCATAGGCCCCCAGGTCCGGCGCCGTGCCCGAGAATTCATCGTTTATTCCCGGTATCACCTGTCCGGCATTCACGGCGGCGGAGTCAGGGGACAGCCGCAGATCGACATCGTGCGGGAACTGAGTCTCCGAGTTTTCAGGCGCTTGTACACCGCGCGCGAAGACTGACGCCGCATCGACAAACACCGCATGGCGGTAGATCGGCGCGTCTTGCCGCGTGGCTTCCAGTGTTGTATAGCGGGTCTTGTTCCATTTCAGGAAGTGCTTGAACGGGCCGCCGCCAAACCCGTCATAGTCAAAATCGCAATTCACGTTGGGTGTTTCCACCTGCATGGCGTAGTCGCCCTCCGTGCCAATGTAGAGGTTGTTGCGGGAGATGATGTTGCTCATCGGCGCGGGCGTCCACAGCACCCAGGGTACGCCGGACTTCACCGCAGTGTTGTGATACAGCAGGCCGCCTGAGGGGCTGTTGTGGAGTTTGAATGTGGAGATGACGATGTTGTACATCGCGTTGCGGAAGACATAGACCGGCCCACCGTAAACGGGTTGCAGAGAGATGCCTTGGTGAGCGTTGGTGATGCGGTTGTGGAAGCAGCGAGTGTTGCGGAAGGAGTAATCCATCTCGATGCCGTCGTCGGTGAGTTCGCTGACATCGTTATTATGAATGTCAATGCCTTCGCAGCGAGGCGAGGGCATGGTGTCGATGGCGTCACCAAAGCCGCTGATGCGGTTGTATGCGACGACATGGCCGGCGCCGGTGATCTGGATGCCACGGGCGTTTTCGATGCCCTTGGTGCGAGGCCAGGTGGACGGGCCAACCATCACATTGTCGGTGATGAAGTAGTCCATGACAGCGTCGCTGCTGTTCTTGGTGGCGGTGAGGCCATAGTTGACGTGATGGAGGAAGCAGCGACGGAGCACAACACGAGCGGTTTCGTGAGCGACAATGGCGTGGTCAGCATTGCGGATAGTGAGATTCTCAAACCAGAGGTCGTGCATGCCGATGATGGCGAGGGCGCGCTCGGGCGGTTCGGAGCGGCCGGCCTGAGCGTCAATGATGGAGCTGCCCCCGGTCGCGCCGCGCCAGATGATGGGCACGCCCGGCTGACCGCTGCTGCGCAGGACGATGGGCCCCTCGTAAACGCCGGGCTCGAGGACGAACGTGTCGCCTGGTTTGGCGCGGCGATCAGCGGCTTCGATGCCTCGGTAGGGGTCTTCCGCCGTGCCGGTTCCCCCGCCGTTGCCGGGTACCACGTGATACACCGGTCCCTGCGGCGCCACCGGCTCGGCGCGTGTGCGCATCGCCAGTGTGTGTGTCGCTTCACCGCCATCGGGGTCGCTCAATGTCAGGCGCATCTGGTAGTCCGTATCCGGAACGAGCAGAAAGATGCTGCCTGCAAAAAGCCACGCGTCATCGGGCAACTGCAGCACGGATCCGTGATCCTTGGATGTGTGCCGGCCTTTCTCGACACGGAACATCGGCGGCCCCGATCGCCACTGCGCGTCGCCTTCCTTGCGGTACTCGACATCGATCGTGGCGTTCTGATTGTCGTCGCCACGGATGATCCAGTACGCCCCGAGACTGTGCAGCGTCGGGCGCTCGAGGACGGGATCTCCCACGGGTGTGGCAGCGTTATCCGCATGAGCGGCGCCACCCACATGAGCGGCTGTAAGGAGCATCGCAGTAACCAGTCCCGCATATCGGTTCATGACAGGATTACCTCGTAAGGCGCCGGGTGTGACATCGTGGCGAAAATGCCAAATGCGCCACGAATTCATACAGTTGTCGCCATCATAATCCTCCCGGCGGCGCGCCGACAGGGCTTGGCGATGTACCCATGAATCATCCATGTTTTCCGCGATTGGACCCGGTGTTCATCGCCTACCGATCTGCCATGATCCTATATAGCGTAGGCTTAAGATATGACGGATTCATCCTTGGGAACGTGATCGATGGCCTTAACCGAGTTGCTCCCGTCAGACTGGCGGTCGTGGTCGCCGAGTCCGGAGATGGCCCCTCGCTTTGGAGTTGATCCAAGTGGCGGTTGCACCGGCGGTGGGTCACTGATGATCGATGGCGGCGGCAACGCGGCGGCGTACGGTGAGTGGCGACGCATCGTGAGTGAAGTGACAGGTGGAGCCACCTACTGCTTTACCTCGCACTATCGCAGCGACCGTGTCGCGTTTCCGTTGCACCAGGTCACGGCGCGACTTCAATGGCTCACGGCGCAGAAGCGCGATGAGGACTTGCCGACCTATGCTCTTCCCATCGACAGGCAAGGTGAGTGGGTCCGGTGTGAGCGGGTGGTGCGGGCGCCAGTCGATGCCTGTGGGGCGGTCATTCGATTGGGGCTGCGCTGGAGCGAGCAGGGTGCAGTGCGGTGGGATGCCATATCACTGGAGCGGCGAGAAATGCCGCCGAGGATGGCGACGCTGGGCACGATTGCTCATCGCCCCCAAGGCACGTCATCGCCGCGGGCCTCGGTCGCGGAGTTTGTGAATGTGGCGACCCGCCATGCGCCCGAAGGGCTTGACGTGTTGTGTCTGCCTGAGGGGATCACGGTTGTGGGCACGGGCAGGGGCTATGTCGACGTCGCGGAACCGATTCCTGGTCCGACCACGTCGATGTTGGGAGAACTCGCCGCGAAGCTTCGCTGTTATGTCGCCGCCGGTGTGTACGAGCAGGCTGGGTCGCGCCACTACAACACGGCTGTGCTCGTGGATCGCCATGGCGATCTGTTGGGCACATATCGCAAAGTGCATCTGCCCCAGCCGGAAGCCGACGGCGGTCTGACACCGGGCGACTCGCATCCGGTATTCGACACCGACATCGGGCGCGTGGGCATGATGATCTGCTGGGACGTTCAGTTTCCCGAGTCCGCCCGCGCTCTGGCGGCGCGTGGGGCCGAGGTCATCTTGCTGCCGATCTGGGGTGGCAACGAAGTGCTGGCCCGAGCCCGGGCAATCGAAAACCACATCTATCTGGTCAGCGCCAGCTACGACATGCGGTCGTTTATCGTCGATCCGTTGGGGCGGGTCCTGGCCGAGGCCGGGGCCGGCCGGCCGTTCGCGACGGCTGCAGTGGACCTGGCGCAACCGTACGTGGAACCATGGGTGGGCGATATGAAGACGGCGACATGGGCAGAGCGCCGCGGCGATCTGCACCCCTGATCCACGTTTCAATCGTCTCACGCCGTGGGCGTGCGCACCGATCCGGTGAGCCGATCTCTGATGACCACGGCCGCCCGCCTTGCACTGGCGTGAATATTGGCTCTCGCCCCCGCCGCTACAGCGTCATGATCCGCGAAGACCAGGCGGGCAAATGTCAGATCATCAGCGATCAACTCATCCACGCGGTGCTCCTGCGTGTACTCGGCGTGGAGGCACAACGGTCCCGACCATCCGCGGCGGCGAAGTTCTGATGCCACTTGTCGCCAATCCGCCAGGCCTTCGGATCCGCGCGTCCAGTAGGTTTCCCAACCTCCGTCGCCGTGGCGCGTGGCGGGCAATCGCCGTCGCCGCGCATTCTTAAGGCTCACCATGCAGATGCGATCTTTGAGAATGTCCAGCGCCAGATCAGCGTCTTCGCCCTGCAGTGCGTTGTGGGCCGGGTCCCACACCGCCGCCACATGACGTGGATCGTAACGCCGCAGGACATGCCACAGGTGCATCGCGTGAGTCAGGTAGCGGTCGCAGTGGTTCTGGACACCCAGCGTGACGTGGTGTCGATCAAGCTCAGGCAGCGCCTGATCCCAGGCGCGCTGCATGTCATCGACAGCTTCCCAGAAGTTCTGATGATGCGGAATCGGAGCCAACACACGAATGATGGGCACGTGCAGCTCGGCGCAAGCTTCGATCATCGCCGGCGCAGGTTCGGACGCTACGCTGCTGATGCGAATGTCAAAGTCTGCCAAGATGCGCGCCGCTTCGCACATTTGCTGGCGCAGGCGACCGGCGTCGCCGGGTTCGATCTGAAACCCCGGCCGCACCGGAAGCTCGACGCCATCCACACCCAGTCGCTGCATGAATGCCCCAAGCTCGGGCAGCGGCATCCGCCACGGCTTGGAGAAGACGTTGAAAGAGAAGGGTGAGTCTGCAGGTTGCGAGGGCGTCATGCGTCAATCCACCACGTGGCGAGCGCGACGGATGACCTCGCGCGGGCTCACGCCGAAATGGGCCTTGAATGCCCGGGAAAAGTAGAGCGGATCAGGATATCCCACACGATGCGCTACTTCCTTGATGTACAAGTTGGACGAGCACAGCAGCTCTTTGGCCATCGCCAGGCGCAGCGCGATGCGGAACTCCAGGGGGCTGCGCCCGAAGCGCTGGTGAAAGAGTGTGCGCAGGTGGTCAGCCGACATCTGCACCTCAGCCGCCAACTCATCGATGCTCACATTGTCGCATGCGCGCGTTTCGAGCAGGCGCTTGAACTTCTCCAGCGCCCAGTGGTTGTTGCTGGCCTCGATTTCCTGAGGCTGGCTCAGGAACAAGCCGAGCAACTGCAGCAGCAGACCGTGCGTGCGAAGCTGCCCGGTCAGGTCCATCGCCCCGGCGCTGGCCAAGAGTTCCTGGAAGATGCTCACCATCTGCGGGATGACCTGCGGGTCCAGTCGTTTCCAGCGTGGCGTAGCGTGCGACAAGCTGTGTGAGCGCAGCACAAGTTCGTCGCCGCGCGGCCGAATCCTCAACCCCGGCCAGTGGAACCCAATCCACCAACCGTCAATCGACCCCTGCAGCTTCACTCTTTCCATTTCGCCCGCAGGCTGGAACCACGCCAGGGGCTCACCCAGCGGCAGCATGTCGGGACCGATCTGATAAGTCCCTTGGCCCTGCAACAGCACACCAAACAGGTGCTCGTCATGGATGCGCTGCCGTACAGGCTCATCCGCGCCGCCGATTCGGCGCGTGTGGCCTACCATCACCGGCTGCGGAACCGGGCTGACATCCGCCTTGGCGGGGGCCACAAATGCACCGATTTTCTCCATGGAGGACTCGCGACGTTGCGGAATCGATGGGATTTTCCGCTTCGCTGCAGAAACCTGAATCGAAGCGTGGTCCAATTTTGTCCACGATACCCCAGATCCGCTTTCTGACAACCCACGCGCCACCGGCCTTGTGGCTTTTTCCTCGATCGTCTCCCCACGCGGACGCGCCTGCTCCAATAGCTCCATCCCCAGGTTATCACCTGGCGCGTTCACCACTCCCACACTCTCCGTCCGCAGGTCTGTCATATCTGCTCACGTTGCCTCATTTTTCATGTACTCAGCCACTGGTCTGCGTGGTTCCTCATTCAGGGACAACAGCCATGCAGTTCACTGAACGATCGTCGGCATCGTCAAGGTGTCGATGCTGCGCCGCACTGGCGATCATGGCCCGTAGTGACCGTGATCCCAAATCGAGCCGACGATCGGTCCGGACTCCAGAGCCGATGGCGGCAAGGTTTTGGCGCTCATGTCGCCGAACATGAAGTTGGAGGCGTCCTGATGGCGAAGCACAATGGGGACTCTGGACGTGCTGGCACCGCCGGAAACGGTGGCGTACCGCTGCACCGGGTTGGTCGTTCCCGCCGGCATGAGGGTGGGCGCCAGGTCCCAATTGCCGGATCGAATCACCGGCGGCGTCGGAGACCCGTAGGCCGGGTCATTCGTGCCCACGCCAGAACCCTCGGTTGCGAAGACCCGGCCAGGTCGGAGCAGATCGATTTTGACAAATTTCCAGATGGCATGGTTGTTTGACCGGGGCGAGAAATCACTGCCATCTCCCGCAGGGCCGTCTTTCATCGCCTCGATGCGCGTGCCGCCGCTGAAGTTGTACTGTCCCTGGGCCAGGGCACTGATGCCGTAGCCCAGCTCCTTCGTGGAGTTGTCCCAATACCCGTTGGGGCATTTGCCGATGTCGTCGCGGTGTGCAGCCGCGTGCGAGAACCAGCCGGCGGAGCTGAGCTTGGGGGTGAAGAAGTCGGTCAGCGCCAGACGCTCTGTCCATGAGTAGTTTCGAGCATCCCCGCCGGCCTTGGTGTGATAGAACAGCGCCGCTGGCGCAAAGTGGCCCCTGTATGTGGTGGCATAGCCTACTTGCGCCACACCCAGCTGCCTCAGATTGCTCAGGCACAACGTGGTCCGCGCCGCCTCACGCGCCTTGCCCAACGCCGGCAGGAGAACGGCGACCAAAAGGGCAACGATCGAGATCACCACCAGGAGTTCGATCAGGGTGAACCCCGCGCAAGCCAGTAGTCGTCGATGTGTAGCGTGGCATCGCATCATGATGAATTGCCTTGGTGTTCGCGCCCAGTGGTTCCTAACCATGTATCACCAGTAATGGCTCCAAACGGTCTGCTTGACCACGCCACCAGTCGAATACGGAAATGCGTTGATCGTGTGCCATTGGTTGTTGTTGACCGCATGCATGTCGGAAAACAGGTAGTTGGCGGAGCCCGCGTGGCGATACTGCACGCTGTACTCGAAGTAAGCGACGCCAGGGGCATGCGGTTGGGTTTCCGGCGGCCGAAGCGTGTTCCATCCTTCGGTCATGAAGATCCTGCTGGAATGGAGATTCTCCAGACGGAGCCGGTTCCAGAAGGGCAGTTGGGCGGATTTATCGCCGCCGGGCTGTGCTGGCGGCAGTTTGGAGGCGTCATTTTCGTAGTAGCTGGGCACACAGAAAGGACCGCGGACCAGCCCGTAGCCGTGGTAGCCCCGATTCGTGGTTCCGATCATCGATTGGGCGTACTCCCGAGCCTTGGGGCAGAGGAAGACGCCGTGTGCGTTGGCCGGGTAGTGCGTCGCAAAGCGGTAGTTCGAATCCCCGCTATGAGGGATGACTCCCGCCGCGACAAGGCGCTCGGCGAAGGTGTGCGCCCAGCCGGTATTCCAGTTGCTCGAGGTGATGCCGGGCAGGCTCAGGTGTCCCCACTGGGGCGTGTCGGGCGGATACTTGCTGTTGTGCTCGGCGGCGTAGGTGGCGATCCCCACGCCGATCTGGCGCTGATTACTCAGGCACACGGTGGTGCGGGCCGCGTCGCGAGCCTTGCCCAGCGCCGGCAGGAGAATGGCGATCAGAAGAGCGATGATGGAGATGACCACGAGGAGTTCGATCAGGGTGAACCCCTTGGCGTCATGGCCGAAACGCGGCGAGATGGGTGCAATGGACTGGGTGCAGGTCGCGGTCATGGCGAGCCATCCTTGGATCATATGACAGACGGACTGATCTGAACGAGGTCGGCCGAATCGAGGGAGCGATCTCCCCTCATTTATCTATGTAGCCGTTCCAGGGGATCGTGACCAGCGTCCGACGCCCGAGTGTCGGGAAAATCCATGAATGCTAGGAAAAAGCGCGGCTGGGCCAAGGTTTCAGGCAGCGGGTGGGGTCAGGGCGCCAATCCGCACAAGTTTTGCGTGGTTCTTGCGCCGTGCTCGTGCTTGCCTCACACGCTCGAAGTCAGACCGGCCGGGTGAAGCCCTTTCCCCGGTTTCCTCCATGTGTTCACCGATTTCCCCATTCCCCCCACCCGGCGATGGGGGTAGAGTCAAAAAGGTCAGTATCAGAGGCGCGGCCTCCGAAGGACATCGGCGACTCTGCTTCCGCCGCGGCTTCAAGGGCGAAGATTGGGGAGAAGTGCCCAATGAACAGCCGTTTTCGTCAGTGGTACAAGTCGATGCTGTATTCCCGTCCGATCTTTCCCCGTCTCGTTTGTAGGAGGAACGTCGTGAACCGCATTCATCTTCCAATCTTTAGGAGTAGCATTGTGAACACAGCCAAGCGGACATTGTGCGCGTTGGGATCGATCGCCCTGATCAGTAGCCCGGCGGCCGCGGACATCCTCAACGATGCCGCCCCCGGGTCCTGGGACGTCGCAGCAACATGGGGCGGCAGCACAGTGGCAGACGGCGACACCCTCAACATCGATGAGTACACGGTCACCTTCTACAAACTCACAGTTGGGACCCTGCCCAACAACCTGGTCATCAATCTCGGTGGCACGGGCAAGTTCGATACCAATTATGACACGAGCATCACGACAGCTGCCACGGTGAACTTCCTCGGCACCGGTGGCACGTTTTCAAACCAGCGCGGTACCCTGTTTTCCGGCGGCCTGGCATTGAACATCACCGGCGCCAACAACACCTACGACCTCAAAGGCGCCGGCGAGTTCAGCAGATTGGGCAGCAGCAGCAGCGTGGCCACTTCAACCGTAGTTACCGGCACGGGTACTCTGACCATCATCGGTGGCGGCGCACTGGAGCTCAGGTCGATCGTGAACGTCCTGGATGCCGATGGCGGCACCCCCGGCAACCAGACCCGCACCAACCCTTCGACCTTCAGCGGCAAATGGGATGTCCAGAATGGCAAACTTGAGTTGGGCGTCCCCGAGTTCACCAAGTTCGCCACGGTTAACCTCGGCGGCACCGTTGCCGGCACAGCCGCCGACACGAACTTCGACGTGTCGCCACATCTGAGCATGGGATCCAACGGGGGCACCTACGTCGGCACTCAGATGGAGGTCAACACGCTCACGGGCACTGGGCGAGCGTCGTGGAATACCACTACCGGCTACTACCGCGACCTGGCCATCGGAACATTGCTGGACCCGGGCGCCGCGTCAGAAGCCGGGCTCATCATGCGCCACACCGGCGGCGCCTCCAACGATCTGGTTATGAGGCCCGGATCCACCATGGCCTTCGACGTATTCAGTGACGCGTCGGCCGATCAGGTTGTCTGGAAGTCCAGCAACGGTGTCTCGGGCATGGTCTTCAATGAAGCCAACCTCGTGGTTCGGTTGTTCACCCCCGATGCCAGTGTCGAGGATCTGAGTTGGATTCTTATTGACGGCGATGAGTGGATCAGTAAGTCCACTCAGGGCTCCTCGACGGCCACACCCATCGCGGACCAGGCCTTTGCCTCGATTTCCTACCTCAATGCCTTGGGCGGCACACTCAACGAGTACACCGGCCCCGGCGACTTGGACGGCGGCTGGTACGACTTGGGCATTCACTACCTGGGCACCTCCGGCAGCAGCAACCGCCAGGTCGAGTTGACTGGCAGCTACATGGCCCCCCCCATCCCTGAGCCGGGCACGTTGGGTCTGGCGGCTTTGGGCGGGTTGATGATCGCCGTGCGCGGGCGTCGCCGCGCGTGATCGGTCGGCACTTCAGCCGAACCATCGTGGTCGGCCGCGCTGCATCGGCGCGGCCGACCTTCTGGCTTGCGGATTTCATACTCCAGCACCTCTCAGGAGAACGGATCAATGAAACGGAACCGACACATCACAACGGCGATTCTGGCAGTACTGGCCTTCACGGGCGGGACCTTATCGGCGGCGACGCTGAGCTGGGATAATGACGGCAGCGGCACTCCCGGCGGCGGAGCAGGCACGTGGAACACCACCGACCTACGCTGGACCTCCGACAGCGGGGCCAACTACGTCGCCTGGAGCAATACCGGCCAAGACAGCGTCAACCTCGACGACGCAGTCTTCGGCGGTTCGGTCGGGACCGTGACGCTGGGCGTGCCCATCGTCGTCCACAACCTCACCTTCAACAGCGACGGCTATGTGATCAGCGACGGCGGCAACGCGACCAACACGCTCACGCTGGGTGGCACCTCGCCGGTGATCACACTGGCGCCCAATGCGACCACCACCATCAGCGCTGTGATCGCCGGTACTGCCGGCTTCACCAAGGCCACCAGCAACGAGTCAGGCGTACTCATCCTGTCGGGCAATAACACCTACAGCGGCCAGACGACGATCAGCAACGGTACGATTCGGATCACGCATGGCAACGCGTTGGGTGCAACAGGCGCGGTGGACAAGACCGTTCTGGGCATCAGTGACGTTCTTGAAATGGCAGGGAACATCACTGTCGGCGAGGACATCGATATAGCTGCCGGTTCGGCCCGCCTCTTCAATAGCAGTGGCAACAGCACGTTGACTGGAACCCTCCGCATCTTCGGCGCCAGCAGCGGCATCATCGAAGTCGCGGGCGGCCAGAAGCTCACGATCGACGGCATACTCGACACGACCACCACCAACGGCAAGCAGGTACACAAGAACGGGGATGGTACGTTAGTCGTCAACTCCACGAATGCTGGGTGGGTACAGAATTTGATCATCAATGCCGGCACCGTGACGATCAATGGAAGCAGGGGGACCAGCAATTCGAGTAGCATCGGCCGCACTGATGTGGAGAACAGTGCAACGCTGGGCGGTAGAGGCACCATCTGGGGAAGAAATATCGACATCAGCAATACCGGCTTCTCGGTCAATGTCAAAGCAGGCGGCACCCTGTCCCCGGGTGATCCGGAAATCAATGATGGTGTGGGCACCCTGACCATCCGCAAGAACCTGCAGTTTGCGAACACCAGCATCCTCAACTTCGATCTGGCCAACGTCACCACGATCGGTGCCGACGTAAACGACCTGATCGATGTCATTCACGCATCCAACACCGATCTCATTCTCGATGGCATCGTCAACATCAACGCCGTGAACGGCATGCTGGCCCTGGGCACCTATCGCCTGATCAATTACAGCACCGGTGCAGGTAATTCGTTCACGGACAATGGCCTGGAATTGGGAATCATCCCCGCGGGCCACAGCATGTTCATCGATACCAGCGTCGCCGGCCAGGTCAATCTGGTCGTCACCGCGATTCCCGAGCCCGGTACGCTTGCACTAGCAGCGATCGGCGGGCTGACGATGTTTGTCCGTGGTCGTCGCCGCTGATGTAAACCGGCGGCGATTCAGATGCCGGTCGGCCGGTGGTCGCCATGATCTGCGGCCATCGGCCTGCTGGTTCAGGCGAGGGCTTGCGGGGCGCGTGCGTTGTGATGACGAGCAACGAAACGGAGGTGTTGGTCCTCGGTGGCGATCCATATCGCGTGCGGCCATGGCTGCACGCGGAACTGGCTGACCTGCGCCGCTGGCGCCAACTTGAGAATCACGGCAGGTGGCAGGCCGTGCCAGGCGGCATGATTGGCGAGTGGCTCAGCCACAGCCCGTCGCTCTTCTTCGACCAGCCGATCATCGGCGACTACCTCTGGCAGGTGCGGGTGACGCGGCTGAAGCCCGATGCTGCATTTGTGCAGCGCTTCGAGGCGAACAACCGGCACACCCAGGGGTGCAACCCCGACGGGAAATACAACTTCAACTTCTGGCTCCGCGCCGACTCGCCCGATGACGAGGGGTTCCTCGCAGCCTATCCTCGCCACCTGGGCACGGGATGGAACGGCATGGGCGATGACTACTGGCGGTCGCTCTTTACGACGGTGGTGTGGAATCCCGATTCGAACTGGGTGCGATTGCGTAAGAGTCCGGGGTACGTGCAAGTCAGCGAAGCGGTGGACGTGGTGCCGCACCTGCCTTACGACGAGCCGCACGTGTTCACTGTTGCAGTAGGCCAGGGTCGCGTACGGCTTTACTTCGACGATCGACGCGTTTACGACTATGCGGATGCGGCGCTCCCCGCGGCGGGCTACATCGGTCTGTGCGTTTGGCTGTGCGTGGTACGGTTTGATGCGATGCGGCTGTACGAGTGGATCTGATCTCGACCGTTGCCGCTTGCGGCTCAGCATCCGGCGCCGCCGCACAGGGCGGGTTCGCCAAGCCGCAAGCGGCGACGACATCACTTGGGCAGGGCGATCTTCAGGTCGAACGGCCTGGTCGTCACCGAATCGAGCACCTGCACCTCGGTGATGACCATGAAACGCGAGGACTTGGCGGCGAACTTCACGTAGCGGGCCTCGACGGGAGAGGGCAACTGCATCGTGTGATTGTGCGCACCGAAAGTCTCCTCGTCGGTCCACATGTAGTTCACCGGGATGTCCTTCCAGTAGAGGTTGAAGTCGAAGTGGCCGACGCTGGTGAAGTTCTGACCATCGCTGGAGACGAAAACCTCGACCTCGTCCTGCACCTTGCCGCGGATGGCGTCCTGGAACGGGTAGCCGTGCAGGTGGACGCGGAACGCGGCAGCCTTCTGAGGCTGGCCCAGATCGACAATGATCTGCGGGGTCAGGCCCTTGCTCCAGAGCGGTCCCTCACGGTAGCTGGTGCCGCCGGAGTAGCTCGAACCCACGCGGCCGTCGGTGAGCGCCTTTCCCTCCGGATCGCCGGCGCCCCAACTGTTTTCAGAGGGCGGAACCGAAACGGTGTAAGGCTTGCCTTGGGCAAGATTCCTGCCGTAGGTCACCCACGTACCGACAAACTTCTCACCGCCGACATCTTTACCGTCGCTGTAGCCATAGGTCAGATCGCCGCGAGCGCCCTTGGCGTTGACGACGAGGCTGTCCACGACCGGGTGGTCGTACCCGCCCACGTGGATGGCGTACGTCGCCGGCAGCTTCTCCACGAGCTGCGTATGGCTGCGCTGCACCAGCGAGTAGTCCTGCTGCCGCTCGCGCCAGTTGAACGTGACTTCGACCGGGCCGTTGCCGCTTCCCGAAATCCTGTGATTGCCTTCCATGCGCACCGAGTACAGCCCGGCGTTGTTGAGGACGTACTTGAAAAGAACGCTCTTCGTGCCCACGGGGATGCTGGTCGTCACCTGGTGATGCGTGTCATCCCACGGCTGCTCGGTGTCGTTGAAGGTGAAGCTCTTGACCCATGTCTTGCCCTCATCAAAGGAGTGCTCGAAGCGGATCTCGGCGTTCTTATTGCGAACGTACATGCGGGCGCCCTGCGTGATGCGCGTGAGGTCGTGCGGGGCGTCGAGGCAGAACACGACGTGGCCCTCGCTGTCGCGACTGTCGGGGTTCATGACGGCGTTCCAGCCCTCGTGTTTCTCCTTGGTCTTGATATTCACCGATTCCACCGCCCAGGGCTTGTACCGGTCGTTCTGCAATTCGGGCCAGATGACGATCGACCCGGTCTGCTCGCCTGCGCCGACGTACACCGTGTTCTTGCCC
This sequence comes from uncultured Phycisphaeraceae bacterium, assembly GCA_964518335.1. Lineage (GTDB taxonomy): Bacteria > Planctomycetota > Phycisphaerae > Phycisphaerales > Phycisphaeraceae > CAZFDT01. Next base: position 7,219 of record CAZFDT010000066.1, on the reverse strand, counting down.
AGTAGAAGCTGTGGCTGCGTCTTGGAGTTGATCTGCGTGATGGTCTCGAACTTCAATCCCGATTCCGGTTGCCGCACCTTGACGAGCACTTCGTAAGCACCATTGACTTCATCGATGATCGGATCGCTGGTATTGGACAGCGATGTCCAAGTCATGCCGTTGTTGGTGCTGATGGCGGCTTCCGAAACGCCGAGGATCCTGAGGCTGGTGATGACGTTGGCACCCTCGATCCTGTAGATGGCCTCATCGCCGACTTTGGCGGTTGGGGTCGGCGACCAGGTGCGTACGCCATTGCCGCGGATGCGGTAGCGGGGGTTCTTGGATTCGGGATCGACGCCTTTGCCCGTGTTGTCGTGATCGTTGGGTGTGAAGTAGGCGGGGTGAGCCTTGTGCTTGGCGTCGGGATCGCCCATCTCGTTGTCGAGACGGGTGTAGTGTCGGGTGTAAGATTCGCCGTCGCGGAGATTGAGGATGTAGCGGTGTCCGCGCTCGATGTAGCTGGTGTAGTAGCGGTATTTGAGCGCGGTGGGGGCGAAGCAGTGCGTGCCCATTTTCTTGAGATCGCGGGGTGTGTCGGCGCCTTCGATGAAGCCATTGACGCTTGTGCCGTGGACGGCATGGTAGATGGCGATGTGCCCCGGCTCTTCCTTCCCGCCCGAGGCTTCGCAGCCCAGGGTCTTGCCCACGTCCTCGACGCCGGCGATGGTCTTGCCGTCGCAGAGCGTGTAGTAGAGCGACAGACTGTTGTCGTAATGGTTCCAGCGGTTGTTGAAGTACACCTCGGGCACGCTGTGAACGCCGATGTCGTAGTAGCGGATGGGATAGCCCATATAGTCCCAGATGCCACAGCTCACGCCCGAGATGGTTGAGCACATCATGAAGCCGTAGTCGTTGTATTGGCGGATGGGGTCGGTCTCGTGCATGCCATGGACGGCCATGGGATTGGTCTGGCGTCGGCCTTTGTGCTGCCAGTAAAAAAGCGCCCACATCTTCTGCTCGTCGGTCTCCCAGCGGCTGGTGATGCTGTGAACCAGCGAGTCCATGTCGCTGTAGTCAGGTGAGGCGTCGGTGACGACCTTGAGGTTGTAGATGTCCGCGTGTGTGGCGGTGACAATGGCCGCAATCAGAGCGGTGGCGACAGGCAGGTGGAGATATCGTTTCATCGCAAGTTGTCCTCTCTTGACCAGCGGCAGGCGGCGAACCACGCTGAACGTGGCGGGATTCGCAATGGCCTGCGCTCATGGGCAAGTCCATCTGACTGGGCATCATAATCGTGCCTTTTTCGCGTGACTGCCCCCCGGCGGTCCGTATCCCCGGTTTGTCCATGAATTGCCGGATTTGGCGGCCATGGTTGGAGGCCACAAAACGACCGCTTTCCGCCATGATGGTAGGCGGTGCAACATGACCCCACTGCCTCGCATCATCCTTGCAGCCATGCTCGTGTGGCTAACCGCCGTCACGAGGCCGGCCAGCGCACAAGAACGCGACATGCCCGAAGAAAGAACACTCTTGCGCGAGGCGTTTGACAATCTCGACCGCTGGCATCTGGAAGGACAGCACGACGCGGTGACGATCACCCAGGCCGGCGTCCTTCGCCTGGCTTGCGACGGTTCACGTCAGGGCGGCGTCGGAGCCATGGCGTTCTGTAAGCTGGACTTCCCCGATCGCATCGCCATCGAGTACGACCTGGTTGTCGAAACGCACAACGGATTATTGATTACGTTCGTCGCCATGCAGGGCCGCCATGGTGAAGACGCTATTACCGGCGTACCCCCGCGCTCAGGCGTCTTCAGTGACTATGTGGGGGATGACGCCACAACGCGCTCCTACCACGTGTCGGTCTGTCGCTATAACGACAAAGGTGAACACACCGGCGTCTCCAACTGGCGGCGAAATCCGGGGCTCCACCTGATGGCGACAGGTGATGATCTGTGTACGCAGACCGATCGCACTTACCGGGTGCGCATTACCAAGGACGGACCGATCTGCCGCATCGAGGTGGATGGCCAGCTCGGGGCTGAGTTCGTTGACCCGCAAGAGCTGGCTGATCCCATGCCCACCTCGGGCAAGATCGGATTCCGTGCGATCGGCGCCAAGGCGTTCTTCCGTATCTCCAACCTCAAAGTCACCACACTGCCCCCCGCAGCCCAGTGACACCCGCCGCACCGTGTCCGACAAACCCAACATCCTGTTCACCGCGCCTCCCGGCACGATCCGCGACGACCTGTGGAGCGGCCCGGCGCAGCGCTGCGCCGCCGAGCTTGGCTACCACGTGCGAATGCTGCCGCATTGCCCGCACCGCAACGATGAGGCGCGCTGGGCCGAGGCGATCCACGGTGTGGACGCTTTGATCACCACCTGGGGCGCACCCCGCCTCACCGATGCCGTGCTGGCCAGCAACAGCACGCTCCGAATCGTCGGCCACGCCGCCGGGTCCGTCGCAGGCATCGTCTCCGATGCGCTCTACCGACGGGAGATTCACATCGTCTCGTCCAACGACGAGATGGCTCGCTCCGTTGCCGAGTGGAGCCTGATGATGACCCAGATGGCCGCGCGACGCATACTCACTCATGCCCAGTTCGGCGTTGGAAACACGCTGAAGTGGACAACCGGCCACACCGCGCCACGCGGTCTGCACACGTTGACCATCGGCATCTGGGGACTTGGCGCCGTGGCACGACAGCTCATTACACTCCTGGCCCCCTTCGAGCCGCACGCCATTCTCGTGCACAGCGATCACCTCGATCACGAACTGGCCCGATGCCTCGGCGTGCACAAGGTCGAGCTTGACGACCTGTTCGCCAGGTGCGACGTGGTCCACCTGCTCGAGGGGCTTACGCCCGCCAGTTGTGGACGCATCACCGCCCGACACCTGGCCGCCATGCCGAACGGGGCGACGCTGATCAATGCCGGCCGCGCCGCACTAGTGGAGGAACTGGCCCTGCTCGAGGAGCTTCGTCGTCAGCGCATCGCCGCGATCCTCGATGTTCATTACGTCGAGCCGCTGCCTTTGGAAAGTCCCTTTCGGTCGCTGCCCAATGTCATCCTGACGCCGCACAACGCGGGCTACGGTCGCCGTGAGTTTTATATGCCCCATGTTCTGCGGGAGTTTGATCGGTTTTTCAACGGCAGACCACTGCAGCACGAAGTCCTGCCCGCCGCTATCGCCCACATGACCGACGAGTCGCTCGTCGGTCCGTGAGTCGACGATCGTCGATTCAGTGTGTGCAATCGGCCGAGGCTTTCGGCTGCGACGCCAGTTTGCCGGAGGCGAGGGCGCCGCGATCATCGGCGTTCGGAGGCGTGCCAGTGGCGAAGTGTCAGTGCCGACGCGAGATTGATCAGACCCACCATGGCCAGGCCCAGGAGGGAGGCGAGGAGGACGACGGCGAAGACCTTGTCGGCGCGCTGCTGGGTGCGGGCGCTGTCGATGACGCCGCCCAGCCCGCCGCCGGCGATGAACTCGCCAACGATCGCGCCGATGATGGCCAGTCCGGCGGCGACGCGCAGGCCGGTGAACACGGCGGGCATCGCCGACGGTAACTGCAGCTTAATCATGGTTGCCGTGCGCGAGGCGCCGTAGAGGTGAAACATGTCGAGCAGGGCCGGGTCGGTTGAGCGCAGCCCGGCAAACGTGTTGGCGATGACGGGAAAGACCGACACGATGCACGCCGAGGCGACGACGGTCGGCATGCCGTAGCCGAACCAGATCACCAGCAGGGGGGCGATGGCGATGATGGGCACGGTCTGAAAAAACACGGCGTAGGGATACAGGGCACGCTGCAGCAGCCGTGCGACGCTCATGGCGGCGGCGACGGCGGCGCCGCCCAGCGCAGCGAGGATCAGCCCGAGCGACGCGGCCACTGCGGTCTCTCGCAAGGCGCGAAAGAGCTCGTCGCTGTCCTTGTGAAGCGAGGCAAACACCTGCGACGGAGGCGGGAGCAGATAGCCGCTCACCCACCCCGCGCCGACCACCAGCTCGACCCCGAGCATGGTGATCGCCAGGGGCAGCAGGGGCGGGAGCACGCGTGTGAGCCAGGCGGTGCGCTTCATCGTGTGTCGCCTCCCCCGCGTTCCAGCGCGTCCAGATGCAGCCGCTGCTCGGCAGCGAACTGGGGCAACTGTCGCACGGCAGCGGTGCGTGAGGCGGGCAACTGCGACCGGGTGTCCGAGACGATTCGCGCCGGCCTGGCCGACAGCACGACCACGCGCTGGGCCAGGAATGTCGCCTCGCTGATGGCGTGGGTGACGAAAAGCACGGTCATGCCTGCCCGCACCCACACCCGATGCAGGTGCTCGTCGAGCTTGAGCCGCACCAGCTCATCCAGTGCGGCGAAAGGTTCGTCCAGCAGCAGCAGCTTCGGTTGCGTGACCAGGGCCCGCGCCAGCGAGACTCGCATTCGCATCCCGCCAGACAACTGCAGCGGATACAACGCGGCCGCATCGGCCAGCTCGACCTGAGCCAGCGCCGCCATCGCCGCCTCCCGCCTCTCCTGTCTGCCCACTCCCAGCAGTTCCAGCGGCAACTCGACGTTGCGCGCCGCCGACCGCCACGGCAGCAGATGCGCGTCCTGGAAGACATACGCCACGTCGCGACGCCGGTGTTGCCGCGGGTCCTGCCCCAGCACCGTCACCTGACCGCCATCAGGCCGGTCCAGCCCCGCCACCATGCGCAGCAGCGTCGATTTGCCGCAGCCCGACGGCCCGAGGATGGCCACAAACTCGCCGCGCGGCACATGCAGGTCAAATTCGTCCAGTACGGTCACACCGCCGTCGAACTGGCGGCGCAGCTTTCGCATCGTCACTGCCATCGCAGGCCCATCGATGCCATGCTCAGTGGTGGCGTTGGCTGTCATGATCGCGGCGGTATGTGGCACATGGCCCGCCATGATATGTCATGGCGGATGGTCGTTTGCCAGTGTGCTGTCGGCCTGCTCTACTTTCCGCCCATGTCGCTGCCATGGCAGGTCATTGCGTTGCCGCTGGGTGCGGCGGTGGCGTATGCGGTGGCGGCGACGCTGCTGAAGCGCGTGTCGCGCAGCAACGTCGATCCGTGGCGGATCACGTGCTTTACAAACTTCGTGGCGGCGGCGGCGACGCAGGCGTTCTGGCTGTTGCCGCACCACGGCCCGGCGCTCGACGGGTGGCTGGTGGCGCAGGCGGCGGGGCCGGCGCTGCTGTTCACCTGCGGGCAGGTGTTCACGGTGCTGGCGATCCACGCCGGCGACGTGTCGGTCGCCACGCCGCTGATGGGCGTCAAGGTTCTTTTTGTCGTGCTGCTGACGGTCGTGCTGCTGGGCGAGCCGCTGGGCTGGCGGCTGTGGGTGGCGGCGGGTCTGGCGACGATCGCGGTAGCGATGCTGCGCGGGCGCGGGGGCAAGCACCATCACCACATCGGGCGGACGATTCTCTTCGCCCTGGCTGGGTCGTTCAGCTTCGCCATGGCGGATGTCATCGTGCAGCGTTTCGGGCCGGCGTGGGGGGCGGCGCGGTTCGCCCCGGCCATGTTCGCGGTGGTCGGACTGGCCACGCTGCCGCTGGTGCTGCTGTTCGAGAAAACCAGGCCGAGCCTGCTGCACGGCAGTCGCCGCATCCTGGCGGTGGCGGCGCTGTTCTACGCTGTGCAGGTGATGTCCATCGTCTATTCACTGTCGCAGTTCGGGCACGCGGCGACCGTGAATATCATCTACAGCTCGCGCGGCATCTGGGGCGTGGTGCTGGCCTGGACGCTGGGCCCGCTGGTGGGGCTGAGCGAACACCAGCACGGTCACGGCGTGTTCGTCAAGCGTATGGCGGCGGCGACGCTGATCATCGCGGCGATCGTGCTGACGGTGACGCAGTGAGCCTGCGCTTACTCGGAGACGCCTGAGACGCTGGAGGACGGTGCGCGCTGGACGCCGGAGACGCCGCCGCGGAAGGCGTTGGCGGGGCTGCTGCCGCCGGCGGCGCGGGGTCGTGCGGCGGGGTAGGCCGACATGGTGCTGAGGTTGGCGTCGCGTTCGATCGAGATCACGGGCATGCCGATCTTGGCGTGGACGTAGCGGGGCGCGGAAACGACGAGGCGGTTGCCGTGGTAGCGGATGGTGGCGTTGCCGCCGTGCTCCATCCACACGTCGGGCTCGACGGTGTCGCGGATGAGCTGGGCCAGTTCGGCGCCGCGCTCCTCGCGGGTGATGCCCATCTCGCTGGGCTGCTCGTTGTCGCCGAAGAGGCCGGCATTGGAACTGCCGCCCTGGTTGCTCCCACCGCTGTTGGTGTTCGACAGGGCCTCGTTGAGGTCGAACTGCGGCGCGTTGGTGAAGTTGGGGATGTCCATCAGCAGGTCGCCCACCTCATACACGCGCACGATCAGATCCTTGTCGGCCTGGCGCTTGGTCATGATCTGCACGTACCAGGGCGAGGTCTCGTACATCAGCGTGACACCCTCGGGCGCGGCCATGCGCATCATTAGCGACAGGAGCTGGCCCGCCGGCACGTGCCGCATCTGAATGGTGATCGGCTGCTCGGGATCGACGCCCTCGAGCTCCATGGCCCGCCAGTCGATGACCACGGGAATGCCCGTGGTCGCGCTGTACCACTGCAGCGCGGTCTTCAGGCGTGCGTCGGCGATGTCCACCGGATCGACCAGGTCGCGCAACCGGGCTTGAATGTTCAGCCGCTCCATGCGCGACTCGACGCTCTGCTGCGCCCGGCTGTGACGCAGGTTGTCGATGCGCTGCTGCAGGGTCTGCGCCAGTCCCGACGACGCGACGGCGCCCAGCACCACGGCCATCCCGCTGACGCGCAACATCATCGATCGCATGGCGAACTCCTCTGGCTGGGGTCGAAGCGACTTGCCGTGCGCCTGTGACAACACGTTACGGGCGCAATCGGCGACGCAAGGCCTCGACCTGGTCTTCGACTTCGCGCAGTTGCCGATCGAGCACGGCTCGTTCGGCGGCATTGTGGGCCTCGGCCCGCTTCTGCCGAAGCTGCCTCGCCTCCACCGCCAACGCTTCCATCTGCTCGAATTCCACCGTCTCGGGGTTATACACCTCACTCATCGAAGCAGGCCTTTCTCCAACCATAGTGTACCCCTGACGTGGCGACGCGGCTGTAGCCGGAAATCGAAGTTGGCATTTTGAGAAATGCAGTTGGCACAAGCCCCGCGCGCGTAGAACAAGCCGGGGGCGTCGCCCGCCGGCTCTGGAGTGAGCCCGTTTACATTTCGACTCGTCAA
>CAZFDT010000065.1:0-28702 GCA_964518335.1 uncultured Phycisphaeraceae bacterium | reverse complement strand
AAGAGGACACTTCTATTGAGACAATGATGAGGACATTTCTATCGAGCCGGTACATGGCCTCGGGGCGATTTGCCCGCTGGCTGGGGACGGCGTATCCTATGGGGTTTCATCGACAGTCCCCCTACATCACTCGCACAGAAAGCTCATGACAATGAGTCAGGCCACCGCCACCGCCGTGTTGGATAGCGATCTTCGTGACGTCAAGACCGCGCAGAAGTATCTGGACCTGGGTCGCAAGGCCGAGGACGCCGGGGATCGGGAGGGGGCGATCGAGGCGCTGGAGGCCGCGTTCGCCGCCGACCCGGACAACTCGGAAATCTGCTTCCGGCTGGCGTTGAATCTGGACCTGGTGGGCGAGGAGGACGAGGCGCTGCACCTGTACGAGCAAACGGTGCAGGCCCCATCGCCGTCGCTCAACGCGCTGATCAACCTGGCGGTGATCTACGAGGATCGGGGCAAGTACGCCCAGGCCGAGCGTTGCATCCGCCAGGTGCTGGCGACCGATCCGAACCACCCGCGAGCGCGGCTGTACATCAAGGACGTGCTGGCGTCCAAGGCGATGGTGATCGAGGACGAGCCGGAGGCGGCGATCGAGAAGCACAACGTGCTGCTGGAGACGCCGGTGACGGACTTCGACCTGTCGGTGCGGACGCGCAATTCGCTGCGGAAGATGAACATTCGCACGCTGGCGGACCTGCTGCAGATGACCGAGGCTGAGCTGCGCAGCTTCAAGAACTTCGGGGAGTCGAGCCTGGAGGAGATCAAGACGATGCTGGCGCAGCGCGGCCTGCGCCTGGGTCAGAAGGCCGAGCAGCAGAACGCCGTGGCCAAACAGAAGGTACTGGATCAACTCAAGGATCAGACTGGGGCCGACGAGGAGCTTCTCAACCGTTCGGTCAACGAGCTGAACCTGTCGGTGCGTGCCCGCAAGGCGCTGGCGCTGCTCAACATCCAGAGCCTGGGCGAACTGTGCATGCGCACCGACGCCGAACTCATGGGCGTCAAGAACTTCGGCATGACCAGCCTGATGGAGATCAGGGAAAAGCTCACCGGCATGGGCCTGAGCCTGCGCAAGCTCGAAGAGTAGTCTCGCTCTGGGGGCACGATCAGTCGATCTGCACCGTATCACCGTACGACGGCACGCTGACATTCCACCCGTGTTGGGCGCGGATGGTGCGCGCCAGGGATTCGGACACGTTATCTTCGCCGTGCGTGAGATAGACCTGGCGCGGTGGCTGCTGCAGTTGTCCCAGCCAGCGAAGCAGCGCGGGGCGGTCGGCGTGGGCCGACATGCCGCTGATCTGGGTGATACCCGCCCTCACCGGCACGGCGCGATTATGGATCCGCACGCTGTCGCCTGGTCTGGCGCCCTGAATCTGTCGTCCCAGCGTCCCCTGCGCCTGATACCCCACAAAAATCACCGTCGATTCCGGGCGGGGCAGGTTTCGTTCCAAGTGGTGCTTGATGCGGCCGCCCGTGCACATGCCCGCCCCCGCCATGATGATCGCCGACCCCCGCACGCGGTTGATCGCTTTCGACTGCGCCACGCTGCGGCAGAGCACCAGGCCCGCAAACGCCAGTGGATCGTCGCCGCGATCGAGCATGGCCTGCGTGTCTTTGTCGAGCAGGTCGCGGTGCTGCGAGAACAGGTGCGTGGCGCTGACCGCCATCGGGCTGTCGAGAAACGCCATGACGTGCGGGATGCGGTTGTCGGCGAGGAGGTTGTTGAGGTGGAACAGCAGCTCCTGAGCCCGCTCGATGGCGAACGTGGGGATCAGCACGTTGCCGCCGCGCTCGACCGCCTCGTTGATGATCGGTGCGAGCTGGTTCTCGATGGAGCGGGTGCGGTCGTGCTCGCGGTCGCCGTAGGTCGATTCCATGATGACAATGTCGGCCGGCGGCGGCGGCGCTGGGTCGCGCAGGAGCGGCTTGTCCCAGAGTCCCAGATCGCCGGAGAACAGCAGTCGCTTTCCGCCGGCGTGAACTTCGAGCATCGCTGAGCCGAGGATGTGGCCCGCCTGGCGCCAGGTGACGGCCACGTCGTCGGCCAATTGCAGCGGCTGGTCGTAGGCCACGGCGCGGAACCGCCCCATCGCCTTTCTCGCATCCTCCGGCAGATACAACGGCTCATAGGGGTGCGGCGACCGGCGACCCTCTCGTTCGTGACGCCGGCGCTTGAATTGCGCGTCCTCGACCTGAATCTTCGCCGCATCCTCCAGCACCAGGGCCGCCAGATCGACCGACGCCGCATGAGTGTGGATCGGACCGGCAAAGCCCTGCTTCACCAGCCGCGGCAACAACCCGCAATGGTCCAGGTGGGCGTGCGTAAGCAGCACGGCGTCGATGGTGCCCGGATCAAACGGCGGCAGCTCCCAGTTGCGATCGGCGAAGGCACGCTCCTGGAACATGCCGCAGTCGATCAACAACCGCAAGTGGCCCGTATCCAGCAGATACCGCGACCCCGTGACCTGACGATTGGCGCCGAGAAAGTGAAGCTGCATGGTCGCATGGTCGGCCCGGCGACGAGGGGCGTCAACCACGACACCCCGGTGCGGGACAGGCCCCCATCGAGCGACACTGGACGGTGGCCCACTTTGAACCCTCCGCTTTACTCCGCCGACGGCAATGCTTGATTTCAGACGTTTCTTGGTATGATGCGACGGACCGCATGTGCGGTCGGCCGCCGGATCCGGGCACGTTCGCCCCCGGCATTGTCCCCCGAGACCAGTCGGGACGCTCCCTCCGGTTCGCAGCAGGTCGCAGCAATCCGTCCGGTAGCCGAACGCGGGCCTCGATCGTTTGCAGGAGCTTTGCAGTGAAACTGTACGTCGGCAACCTTCCCTTCAGCACCACCCAGGACTCGCTCGAACAGCTCTTCTCCAACTACGGCGAAGTGCAGGAAGTAGCGATCGTGACCGACCGAGAGACCGGGCGGTCGCGCGGTTTCGCGTTCGTCACGATGGACGACGAGGCCGCCAAACAAGCTATCGAAGCCCTGCACGGCAGCGAGTTGGATGGTCGCTCGCTCACGGTCAATGAAGCACGGCCGCGCGAAGATCGTCCCCGCGGCGGCGGATTCGGTGGTGGCGGCGGCGGCTTCCGTGGCGGACGCGGTGGTGGCGGCGGCGGCGGTGGCTACGGCGGCAAGGGCGGCGGCCGCGGCGGCGACCGGCGAGGTGGCGGCGGCGACCGCTGGTAAGCTCGCCGTCTCGGCCCCTTGGCCTATCGTTTACCCTCACCAGGTCCGCAGGCCCCCGCCTTCGGACCTGCTTCTGTTCATCGTCGGGCCACCCGGCGCGAAGCCCTGTCATTCCCCTTGACTTCGCACGTGAGTTGTCGCGCTGGCGCAGTTGCCCGGATCGGCCCAGACACTAGACTGTGTCACTCTGGCCTGAGCATGACGGGTTGACTTGGAATTCCCCTTGCCTCGCATCGGGTTGTTGTCGGACTCGCATGGCCGGGCGATCACGACCCGACGGGCAGTGAGCGTCCTGCGCGATCAGGGCGCGCAGATTCTGCTGCACCTGGGCGACGTGGGCACGGTGGAGGTGATCGACGAACTGGTGGTGGACCCGACAGCCGGCGGGTCACACACAGCATCGCGGCTGGTGTTTGGCAACACCGACTGGGACATGGCGAACCTGGGGCGCTATGCCGAGCAGTTGGGCGTGGCCAACGATCATCCCGTGGGGCGTCTGGCGCTGGAGAACGGGAGCGATCTGGTGTTCTTGCACGGCGACGACCCGGTGGCCATGGACGAGGCGCTGCGGCGGCAGGTGCGGTATCTGTGTCACGGGCACACGCATCGGCCGTCGGACACGCCTCGCGGCCGCACTCGCGTGATCAACCCCGGCGCCCTGTTCCGAGCCCGTGATTACACCGTGGCGCTGTTGGACACGAGCCGCGACACCCTGGCGTTTTATCCCGTTGCCGAACACTGATAAGCTATGCCTACTGCGGCGCCGCGTAGCGTCGCGCTCGACGAGTGTTGCCAATGTCCGGCGCTCACGATCACGGTCACGCTCACGCCCACGATCTGGCTCATCGCCTGAAGGTGCGAACCTACCACGTTCAGGACCAGCCGACGGTCCTGCACCTGTACGACCACGGCCTGCTGGCGGGCCAGATCGCCCCCAACGACACCGGCGCGGACGTGGATAATGTGCAGGAAGCCTATCTCAGCGAGGAGGGTAATCATTTCTGGGTCGCCGAACTCGACGGGCACGTGGTGGGCATGATCGGCGTCGCCAAGGAGGACCACCATCTGGCGGAGGTGCGTCGCCTGCGCGTGGCGCCGGAGCACCAGCACCTGCCCATCGCCTCGGCGCTGTTGGACATGGCGCTGGCCCACTGCAAGAGGCACGGGTTCCTCAAGATCGTGCTCGACACGCGGCTGAACACGCAGTCGGACGCCATCAAGCTGCTGGACCGCGCGGGATTTCAACACACGCGCACCAAGAACACGCAGGGCAAAGAGGTGCTGGAGTTCTACGTGGATCTGTACCGCAAGCCCGAGCAGCAGGCCCATCCCTGAAGCGCCGCCCGGGGTCAACGCATCGCCCGATCCATGCGTGCCAGGAGAGCGGCAAAGGTCGCGTCGTCGATCACCGGCGCGGCAGCGGCGGGGTCCACTTCGTCACCAGGGCGCAGCGGGACCCAACTGCGGCAGCCGGCATACTCCGCGTGATTGGCGATCGTTCGCGGCGACGACAGGCGATACGCCCGCACCGCCAGCAGATACAACGGCCGCTGCGGCTTATAGTCGAACCGCATGTCGATCTGGCGCGGCGACCAGCAGTGCAGATCGTCGAGCAGGTCCACCGCGTCGCGTGATGGAACGCGCCAGATGCGCGCCGCATCGCCCATGCCGTCGATCGTGATCGTCGTCGGCTCACTGCGGGGCTCGACGCCGGCGCGACAGGAGGGCTTGAGCATGTCTGCCTGCTGGTGCGCCCAAGTGCGATAGAACGCAAAACGCGGGTGCTCCAGCTCGAACACGCCCGGGCCCTTCGACTCGTGGATGCCCCCCTTGCGCAGCAACATCGCCAGGCGACCTGCCAACAGCAGATCGCAGACGACCGCCCATTCCTTGAGTGCGACGTCGAGCATGCGTGCGACCGTCGGGGTGCGACGGGGGTTGCGGCGTCAGATCTTGGAGCGGATCTTGCGGAAGAGCGCGTGGCTGTAGTCCCTGTCGCCGCTCAAACCCACGCGGATGTTCACCTTCGTACTGCCTTCGCCGGCTGCGTAAAGCTCCACGGCGCAACGCACGTTCTGGTCCGACCGCGCCACGACCTTGGCCTCGGTCTGGTCCGGGTCGATCTCTTTGTGGTTGACGGTCATCTTCAGGTCCTCGAGCGCATCGATGGTGGCCTCGAGCGCCTGGGGCAGCGACGTGGTGAGCACGCCGCCGAAGTTGCCGCTCATGTAGGTCGTGCCCTCCTCGGGCCCCTTGCACCCGGCCAGGGCCAATCCGAGCATCATCAGGACCACTGCAGCATAAGCGCGTATCATCGTTGTCATCCCTTTCGCAGACCGCCGACAGTATAACGGGGAAGCATGGAAGGTGAGCGTACAGGGGCTCCCACGCCGGACCGGAGGTCTGCCGAAGGTCCGGATTCCATGGTCGTCACACACGGCGGCTATCCGGGGCTTCGAAGACTCAGCCCCGTCGAGAAAGCCCCACTTTCACTCCTCCCGCTCGTACAGATAGCTGGTGACGGCGGCCAGGGCGCAGATGCCGGCGAGAATCGCGCCCAGGAGAAATGCGGTGGCGGGGTTGGGCACCACGAGTGAGAGCAGACCGCCGCAGGACAGGCACAGCACAGCGGCGACGAGCCAGGCGATGGTTCGCAGGCGTGCCGCCAGGCGATCGCTGCGTTGAGAGAAGGATTCGGGGACGCGAATGCCGTGACGACTGGGCAGGTCGTAGGCGTGGCCGCACTCGGGGCAGCGGCCGGTGATGGGTAGCCCCGTCAGGTCGTAGCCGCATTTGCCGCAATGCTCGTTGCTGATGGCCGGCATGACGGAATGCTACCGCAACCCTACAATCGCGGCACGACGGAACCAGGAGCAACCCGACGATGGCAGTTCGTCCCAAACCCGTGGTGGTGATCGTTCGAGACGGCTGGGGCCGCAACCCCAATCCCGAGCACGACCTGTTCAACGCCGTCAAGCTCGCCAGGACGCCGCGCTGCGACGCGTTGCTTGCCCGGTATCCCTGGACGCTGATCCACACCAGCGGCGAGGACGTGGGCCTGCCCGAGGGCACGATGGGCAACAGCGAGGTGGGTCACCAGAACATCGGCGCCGGGCGGGTGGTGTATCAGGAGTCGGTGCGCATCACGGTGGCGATCCGCAAGGGCGAGTTTTTCGAGAACGAAGCCCTGGTCGGAGCCGTCCAGGCTGCCAAGCTCGCGGGCCGAAGCGTGCATCTGCTGGGCATCGGCAGCGACGTGGGCGTTCACGGCCTGCTGGGCCACCTTTACGGATGCCTCGAACTGTGCAGGCGCCAGGGCATGCCCCCGGATCGCGTCCTGCTTCACCTGTTCACCGATGGTCGCGACAGTGGCCCCTACACCGGCAAGGACTTCCTCGCCCAGGTCGAGGCCAAGTGCAAGGAACTGGGCGTCGGCCGCATCGCCTCGATCGTCGGCCGCTATTACGCCATGGACCGCGACAACCGCTGGGAACGCGTGCAAAAAGCCTACGACCTGCTCACCGGGCGTGCGTCTGGACTGCGACACTTCCGGACCTTGTCTGAAGCGATGCAGGACTACTACGACCACCCCGTCAATGACTCGCAAAACGGCGACGAGTTCATCACCCCCCGCATCATCGCACCCGATGGCAACACTTCCGGAGGCCGAATCGCCGACGGCGACACAGTCATCTTCTACAACTACCGCGGCGACCGCCCGCGCGAACTCACCCGCGCGTTCATGCAACCGGACTTCTTCGGCAACGTCAAGCCCTCGCCCGACAGCGGCGTCATGGGCTTCGACCGCGGCCCGCAGCTCAAGCTCCATTACGTCTGCATGACCGCCTACGACGAGAGCTTCGCCGCGTTCCCCAACCTGCGCGTGGCCTACCCCAAGCCACCGAAGATGTCCGACATCGGCGGCGAGTACCTCAGTAAACTCGGGCTCACGCAGTTCCGCTGTGCCGAAACGGAGAAGTTCCCGCACGTGACGTTCTTCTTTAACGACTACCGCGAGGAGCCCTTTCCGGGAGAACGTCGGCAGATGGCCCAGTCGCCGCAGGTCGCCACGTACGATCTGCAGCCGGAGATGAGCGCCCCGGAGATCATGAAGATCGTGTTGGATCGGGTCCACGCGGCCGACGGCGAAGACTTCATCTTCGTTAATTTCGCCAACGGCGACATGGTCGGCCACACGGGCAAGCTCGACGCGGCGATCAAGGCCGTCGAAACCGTGGACCTGTGCGTCGGTCAGATCGTCGATGCCGTCACCGCCAAGGGGGGCAAGCTCATCGTCACCGCCGACCATGGCAACGCCGAGCAGATGTTTGACCCCACGACCAACGCCCCGCACACCGCCCACACGACCTACGACGTCGAGTGCATCGTGGTCGATCCGTCACTTGCTGGTCAAGATGTCAAGCTGCGTGAAGGCGGCCGGCTCGCTGACATCATGCCCACCGCCCTTGAGCTTATGGGCCTGGACAAGCCCGCGGCGATGGACGGCACATCACTGCTGCAGTAAGCCATGCCCGCGCCTGTGAACATCGCGCTGATCGTCTTGCTCACGGTCTGGGCGACGCAGGCGGTACTCTGCGCCCTGCAGGCGCGCAGGCTGCTGGGCAAGCTCCGCCATGCCCCGCGTCCGCGACAGGCCGTGCATCGTCCCCCGGTCGTCGTCATCATGCCGTTCAAGGGCACGGAGCCGCGGCTCGCTGCGGCGCTGGACCGGCTTTTCAACCAGGACTATCCCGATTATCGCCTCGTGCTCGTGGTCGATGCCGAACGGGACCCGGCCTATCGCTCCCTGCAGCAGGCCGTCGCACGCCATCCGCACCGGACGGCGCAGATCCTCGTCGCCGGCGAGGCGGGTCCGCGCCAGGGCCAGAAACTGCACAACCAGATCGCCGCCATGAATCGCCTGGCGCCCGACGCCGGCCTCGACGACGTGTGGGTTTTCGCCGACAGCGACGCCGTGCCCGGGCCCCAGTGGCTGGCGAATATGGTCGGCCCCCTGCTGATCGAGCAGACCGGCGTGACCACGGGCTACCGCTGGCTCGTGCCCGAGGACGAGCCTCGCGCCACCGCATGGTCGCGCCTGGCCGGGGTCATCAACTCGTCGGTCGCCTGCACGCTCTGCAGCCGTAAGCGTCACAATCACGCATGGGGCGGCTCGATGGCCATGCGCGCCGCCTTCGCCATCGCGCACGACCTGCGCGGCCGCTTCACCGGCGCGCTCACCGACGACTACGTCGTCTCGACGATGTGTCGCCAGGCCGGCCGCGACATATACTTCGTCGCCCGCTGCCTCGTGCCCACGCCCGTGGCGTTCGACCGCGCTTCGTTCGCCAACTTTGCCTTCCGCCAATACCTCATCACGCGCGTATACGCACCGTGGCTGTTCGTCGGAGCGATGGGCGTGACATGGCTGTACGTGCTGGGCCTGCTGGCGGCGTGGGCAACGCTGGGACTGTGGCTTGTGCAGTGGTGCAGCGCGATTCCAGCCGCCGTCGCCGCGGCGGCGCTGCTCGTCACCGGGATTGGCAACCAGGCGCGGGCCGCCTATCGCGCCGCGGCCGTTCGCGCGGCATTCGACGACGACACGATCGCCAACCTGCGCCAATCGCTGCAGTGGGACCGCTGGGCGACGCCCATCTGGATGACGCTCCACGCCCTGATCGTCCTGCGCGCCGCGTTCGGGCGCACCATGACGTGGCGGGGGATGCGGTATGTGCTCAGAGGAACCCACGACGTGGAGCGGCTGTAGGCCGGGGGTCAGTTGGACGGCTCGTCCGGCGATGACCGCGAGCGGTTGTCGCCAAGTTCATTTTCGCCCAGCAGGGTGTAGAGCTTGCGGCGCAGCAGGGTGCCGGCGAGGGTGTTGTCGTCGGTGTAAAGGACGATGGCCGGCCGACCGCGCGGCTGCACCAGCAGCGGATAGGCGTAGTGGATGTTCACTTCCGCGTGCAGCAGAGCGATGCAGATATCGTGAAACGTCTGGGCCGGGTTGGTCTCGACGACCAGCACGTCGATCTCGGAAAACGGGAGTTCGGCCCGGGTCAGCAGCCTTCGCGCCAGCGCTTCGCTGGAGGTGATGATCCGCACTACCGCGTGATCGGCGGCGTCCGACACCGCCAGCGCCGCCAGCGTGATCGCCTGCCCCTCGAAGACCTCGAGCAACTCCAGCATTTTGCCCACGCGGTTGTCGAGGAACACGCTGAACTGCGTGTTCCTGGGCGGCTCGTACCGGCTGGCGTGCCCGGTGGCCGTGGGGGCGGTGGGCGCTTGCGACATGGCGGTATGTTAAACGAAGTGGCGCGTCAAGAATAGCGCGACGAGACGCATGACGGGCCCCTGCCCATCTCCCGCGCACTGCGACTACACTACTCTCATGGACATTGACCTGCGTATCGCCCAGTGGGAGAACATGACCCAGGCTGACCCGGACAACGACATGGCGTGGTTCAGCCTCGGCAGCGCGTACAAGGATGCCGGCCGTCACGCCGACGCCGATCGCGCCTTCGCCCGCACCCTCGAACTCAACGCCGACCAGTCGCGGGCCTACCAGTTGCGGGGGCAGGTGCTGATCCTGCTGGGCCGCCACGACGAGGCCGCGGACCTGCTCGTCAAGGGCTACGAGATCGCCGCCGGCCGAGGCGATGTCATGCCGCAGCGGGCGATCGGTTCGCTGCTGGAAAAGCTCGGCAAGCCGCTGCCCCGGATCGAGGTCGCCACGCAGCAGGTCGAGGTCGGCGTCGACCAGATCATCGACCGCCGCACCGGCCAACCGCAGCCCCGTCTGCCCGACCCACCGATGCGAGGGCCGCTAGGTCAGTTCATCTTCGACCACTTCGGCCAGCAGACCTGGCGCGACTGGATCGCCCAGGGCACCAAGGTCATCAATGAGCTCCGCCTGGACTTTTCCAATCCTACCCACCAGGACGTGTACGACCAGCACATGATGGAGTGGCTGGGCTTCACTATGCAGGACGTGCACGACCACCAACAAGCCGCCCCCACCCGGAAAGCCGGACAAGATGCCTGATCCGCACCACGAGCGTCACGAGTTTGATGTCTGTGTCATCGGCGGCGGAATGGCGGGGCTGTGCGCCGCCATCGCCAGCGCCCGCCACGGTGCGCGGACGTGCCTGATCCACGACCGTCCGGTGCTCGGCGGCAACGCCTCCAGCGAAATCCGCATGTGGATCTGCGGCGCCCACGGCCAGCACAATAAGGAAACCGGCATCCTCGAGGAAATCCAGCTCGAAAACTGCTACCGCAACGCCGGGCTCAACTACTCGATCTGGGACAGCGTGCTTTACGGCAAGGCGTTCTTTCAGCCAGGGCTGACCACGCTGCTCAACACCACCTGCACCGGAGCCGAGGTCGATGGCGACCGCATCATCACCATCACCTGCTGGACGCTCACCAGTCAGACGTGGCACACGATCCACGCGCGGCAGTACATCGACTGCTCAGGCGACAGCATTCTTGCTGCAGTGACCCCCGCCGAGTCTCGTCGCGGCCGCGAATCGCGCGACGAGTTCGGCGAGGACATCCAGCCAGCGACCGCCGACGACAGGACGATGGGCAACTCGCTGCTGATCCAGATTCGCCGCACCGACGAGCCGCAGCCGTTCATCCCGCCGCGCTGGGCGTATAAGTTCACCCGGCCTCAGGACCTGCCCCACCGCATCAGCGGCGTGAAAGCCAGCAACTTCTGGTGGATGGAGTTGGGTGGGCTCAACGACACGATCCGCGACGCCGAGTCGATCCGCCACGAGCTGATGCGCGCGGTCTATGGCGTGTGGGACTACATCAAGAACCACGCCCCGCAGCGCGACGAGGCCGAGACCTGGGCCGTCGAGTGGATCGGCTCGCTGCCGGGCAAGCGGGAGAACCGCCGCTACGTGGGCGACCACGTGCTGACGCAGAACGACGTGCGGGCCGGCGGCGCGTTCGATGACGTCGTGGCCTACGGCGGCTGGTCGATGGACGACCACCATCCGGCGGGGCTGCTGTATCCCGGCCAGCCCACGATCTTCCATCCCGCCCCGTCGCCTTACGGCATCCCCTACCGCTGCCTTTACTCGCGCAACATCGCCAACCTGCTCTTCGCGGGGCGGAACATCAGCGTAACGCACGCGGCCCTCTCCTCGACGCGGGTCATGGCGACGTGCGCGATCCTCGGTCAGGCGGCGGGCACGGCCGCGGCGCTGTGCGTCAGGCACGGCTGCGGCCCTCGATCGCTTTCCAGCGGCGAGCGCCTTCGGCAACTGCAGCACACGCTCATGGACGACGACTGCTGGCTCCCCGGCGTCGCACGTCCCGCCTCGCCGATCGCACGCACGGCCATCATGACCGACCCCGTGCTCCTCGACGGCATCGACCGCGATCGGCCGTCGGAGTCGCACGCCTGGGCCGGCCCGCTCAACGCCGTCATCGAATATCGCTGGCCCCAGCCCGTTCAGATCGGCGGGGCCCGCCTCACCTTCGACAGCAACCTCGCCAACGAAAAACGCATGCCCTGCACGTACCCGCAGAAGGGCAATCGCTGCCTCGTGCCGGGCTCGCTGGTCAAGCGCTTTCGCCTCGACGCCCAGGACGAGTCGGGCCACTGGTCCACTGTCTTCCGCGAGGGCGAGAACTATCAGCGACTGGTGCGCGTGCCGCTGAACGTGCGGGCGCAGGCCCTGCGGCTGATTCCCGAGGAGACCTGGGGCCAGGGCGAGGCCCGCGTCTTCGCCTTCGAGCCTACGCAGACCAGTGTTGCTCCCATCACCGTGCCGGATGGACCGCACTGGTCGGAGGTGGTCGCCGGCACGCCACCCGCCGACCTGGCGCCGCCCGACAGCGGGCTTGAGGCGCCGACGCGCAAGCTCAGCCCCAGCGCCTAGCGAGACTCGCTTGATCCGCCCGTCACTCATAGCCGATAGTCTGGCCATGCGCGTACTTGTCACCGGTTCGAGCGGACTGATCGGCTCTGAGGCTGTGTCCTCCTACGACGCCGCCGGCCACGACGTCGTGGGCATCGACAATAACATGCGTGCCGAGTTCTTCGGCCAGGGCGGCGACACCCGCTGGAACCTCACACGACTCCGTGAGACCACCCGGCGATTCGAGCACCAGGACCTGGATATCCGCGACCGCGCGGCGATCGACAAGCTTTTCGCCGACCAGCCCCGACCGTTTGATCTGGTCATCCACTGTGCCGCACAGCCATCGCACGACAAGGCCCGCGATATCCCGCTGACCGACTTCGATGTCAATGCCGTGGGCACGGTCAACCTGCTCGAAGCGACGCGGCGTCACTGCCCCGAGACGGCATTCTGCTTCATGAGCACCAACAAGGTGTATGGCGACGTGCCCAATGAGCTGCCGCTGGTCGAGCTGGACACACGCTACGACTACGCCCGGCCCGAGGATCGCGACGGCATCGACGAGACCTGTCGGATCGACCGCTGCCTGCACTCGATCTTCGGCGCATCGAAGGTGGCCGCCGATGTCATGGTGCAGGAGTATGGGCGCTACTTCGGGCTCAAGACGGCGTGTTTCCGCGGCGGCTGCCTCACGGGCCCGGCGCACAGCGGCGTGCAACTGCACGGGTTTCTCAGTTACCTCGTCAAGGTGGTGGTGCGCGGCGAGCCCTACCGCGTCTTCGGCTACAAGGGCAAGCAGGTCCGCGACAACATCCACTGCGCCGACGTGATCGCGGCATTCGAGGCGTTCCGACAGAGACCGCGCTGCGGCGAGGTGTACAACCTCGGCGGCGGGCGCGGCAACAGCGTGTCCATGCTCGAGGCCATCGCCCGGATCGAGGCCCTGGCCGGGCAGAAGCTGCAGTGGACCTACGAAGACACCAACCGCGTCGGCGACCACATCTGCTACATCTCCAACCTCGCCAGACTGCGCGATCATTTCCCCGGCTGGGACATCACCCGTCGCCTCGACGACATACTCGAAGAGATGGTCCGCGCCGAGGCGCAGCGCGCGGCCTGACACCGGCCCGCTACAATCGGCGCCCTATGGCACGCATCAAGACGCCCGCCAATCTGCTGGCTCGCATCCGTGAGGTGCAGCGCCGCCTCATCAACGCCGGGGCCGGGGCATTGCTGCTGACTAATCCCCGCGACGTGCGATACCTGTCGGGGTTCGTCGGTGACGACTCATGGGCCCTGGTGCGGCGCGGCTCGCCGCAAGTCATCGTCGTCAGCGACTTCCGCTTCCAGGAGCAGATTCAGCGCGAGGCGCCGCACGTGCGCGCGGTGATCCGCAAGAAGGGACTGATCGAAGAGCTGGAAAAGCTCGTCAAGCGGCACCGGCTGCGCAAGGTCGCGTTGCAGCCCGACCATGTGAGCGTCAGCCTTCACAAGCGCCTGGCGAAGGCGATTGGGTCGAAGCGACTGCTGGCGGCCGATGACGGGCTGATCACGCAGCGCGCGGTCAAGGACGACGGCGAAGTCAAGGCGATCGTCGCGGCGCTGGCCATTCAGCAGCGTGCGTACCGCGACACGCTGCGTTTCATGTCGCCGGGCAAGACCGAGGCGGAGGTGGCGGCGTTTCTCGAGCACCGCATGCGGACGCTGGGCGCTGACGGCGTGAGCTTCCCGTCGATCGTCGCCGCCGACGCCAACGCCGCCCTGCCTCACGCGATCCCCGGCGCCCGGAAGCTGAAAAAGGGAGGCATCGTGCTGGTGGACTGGGGCGCCCGCTATCGAGGCTACTGCAGCGACATGACACGGGTGGCGGCCCTGGGATCGATGTCGAAAACGATGCGACACGTGTACGAGGTGGTGCTCGAGGCCCAGCTTGCGGCGATCGACGCGATCGCCCCCGGCAAGGGCCTGGCGGAAATCGATGACGTGGCGCGCCGGATCATCAGGAAGGCCGGCTTCGGCAGGCGATTCGGGCACGGGCTGGGCCACGGGATCGGGCTGGACATTCACGAGCAGCCGACGCTGTCGCCACGCGCCGACGCCGACGCGGTGCTGCGGGAGGGCCACGTGGTGACGGTCGAGCCGGGCATCTACCTGCCGGGGGTCGGCGGGGTGCGCATCGAGGACGACGTGCTGGTGACGGCCCGCGGACGACGGGTGCTGAGCAACTTGCCCAAATCACTGGAATCCGCGATCATCTGAGCCATAACCGTCAGCCGTCAGCCTCCGGAACATGCTGGCGGCTGCTTTTTTGCTGACGGGAGAGGCTGATAGCTGAAGGCTTATTCCATGATTGACCTCAAGCAAGTCAAGGCCCTCATCAAGCTGATGGTGGACAACGGGCTGTCGGAACTGGACGTGGAGGCCGAAGGCGAGAAGGTGCGACTGTCGCGCGGCCATGGCCAACCGGTCGTGACGTATGCGTCGCCGGTCGCCGCTCCGACGCCACCTGCGGCCGTCGCCCCTGCGACCGCGCCGACCGCCGCCGCCGCGCCGGGTGCGCCCGTCGCTGCGGCCGAGGACGCGGGCCTCGTCGCCATCAAGAGCCCGATGGTCGGCACGTTTTACGGGTCGCCGTCGCCTGACGCCAAGCCCTTCGTCGCCGTCGGCGCTGCGGTCACCGACGAAACGGTCGTGTGCATCATCGAGGCGATGAAGGTCTTCAACGAAATCAAAGCCGAGATGCGCGGCACGATCGTCAAGGTGCTCGTCGCCAACGGTCAGGCCGTAGAGTTCGATCAGCCGTTGTTCATGTTGAAACCTAACTGAAGGGAGCAGGAAGTAGGCAGTAGCGAGTAGCAGAAGTAGTGGTATCCGAACCCTACTGCCTACTCTCTACTCCCTACTCTCTCGACAATGTTCTCACGCATTCTCATTGCCAATCGTGGAGAGATCGCCGTGCGGATCATCCGTGCGGCGCGCGAGCTGGGCGTGGAGACGGTCGCCGTGTATTCGACGGCCGACCGCGACTCGGCGCACGTGCGCCTGGCGGACCGGGCGGTGTGCATCGGCAGCGCTGCCGCCAGCGAGAGCTACCTGAACATTCCGCACCTGATCGCCGCCGCCGAGGTCACGGACGTGGATGCGATTCACCCCGGCTACGGCTTCCTGGCCGAGAACGCCCACTTCGCCGAGGTCTGCCGCTCGTGCAACATCGAGTTCATCGGGCCCAGCGTCGAGTCGATGCGCATGCTCGGCGACAAGGTTTCCTGCAAGCAACTCGCCATCGCCCACAAGGTCCCGACCAGTCCCGGCAGCAAGGGCAAGATCGACGATGAGAAGGTCGCGGTGAAGCTGGCCAAGGAGATCGGCTATCCGGTGATGATCAAGGCGGCGGCCGGCGGGGGCGGTCGCGGCATGCGCGTGGCGCACAACGACATCAGCCTGCGCTCGGGCATCAACGCCGCGCGGCAGGAGGCCGAGGCGGCCTTCGGCGACGGCAGCGTCTATATCGAGAAGTTCATCGAAAACGCCCGCCACGTCGAGGTGCAGATCATCGGCGACCAGCACGGCCACGTCGTCCACCTCTTCGAACGCGACTGCACCATGCAACGCCGCAAGCAGAAGCTCATCGAGGAAGCCCCCTGCCCTGTCCTCAGCGACGACGAACGCGAGCACGTGTGCAAGGCCGCCGTGCGGCTGTGCAAGGCCGCCAACTACTACTCCGCGGGGACCGTCGAGTTTCTCTTCGACAAGCACCGCAAGTTTTACCTCATGGAGGTCAACACCCGCGTGCAGGTCGAGCACCCGGTGACGGAGATGATCACCGGCGTGGACATCGTCAAGCAGCAGATTCGCATCGCTGCGGGCGAGAAGCTGCCCTTCACGCAGGCCCAGGTCAAGTGCAGCGGCCACGCGATCGAGGCCCGCATCAACGCCGAGGACCCCGCGCGCAAGTTCGCCCCGTCGCCGGGCCTCATCGCCCAGTTCGACCCGCCGGGCGGGCCGGGCGTGCGCATGGACACGCATTGCCACAGCGGCTACCGCGTGCCCCCCAACTACGACTCGATGATCGCCAAGCTCATCGTCCACCGCCCCACGCGCGAGGACGCCATCGCCACCATGAAGCGGGCTCTGCACGAATTCCGCGTCGAGCCGATCAAGACCACCATTCCGCTGCACGCCGACCTGCTCCGCAACGGCGACTTCCTGCGCAACAAGACCGACATCCACTTCGTCGAGCGACTGCTGGGCGGGTGAGGCGGCGCCTCGTCACGCCTGAGCGTTGGGGAACGCGGCGCGGGCGGCGTCGGTGGTGCTGTGCAGATCGAAGCGCAGATGCAGGCCCGTGGTCTGAATGACCTCGGCCACCAGGCCGCGAAGGCCGGCGAGCTTGAGGTCCCCGCCCTCGCGGCGGCAACGGGTGTGCAGCGACAGCAGCGCTCCGATGCCCTGGCTGCCCAGGTAAGTCATTCGCCGGCCGTCGATGATGACGCGCGTGAATCCGGCGGCGATTTTGTCGCTGACGGCGGCGACGAAGCGCGGGCACGCCTCAGCGTCAAGGCCGCCCTCCACGAGGACGGTCAGCACGTCGTCGGCAGCCGTTTCCATGATCAGTCGCATAGCGATTGGGTGCGAGGCGGCTGGCGCATCACCATCATACCGCGGCCAAGGCCGTCATGCCGAACCGGTTGGCCATCTGCAACACCGGCGGCTGCAGCAGCGCGTCGGCGTCCAAGTCAGTTTCGGCGTCGATCACAAACGTACACGACTCGCCGGGCAGCAGCGTCACGAGCTGGTCGCTGACGGTGGCGTGCGGGTCCAGGCGGTCGGCAAACACGCACACGTCGCGCAGGATCGAACGCGCGGTGAGGACCAGGTGGTGTCGGCGGCCGTGCCGGGTGACGCGCGCGTCGTAGTGCGGATCGGGGTAGGCCAACTCCTTGTCGGGGGCGAACCACCACAGGCCGCGGTGCGGGCCCATGTCAGCCGCGAGCAGCGTATCGGCGCGGTCATGCCAGGCGTCGGGCACGAGTATGCGCGTAGAGGCGCGCTCCATCACACGGACCGTCTGGTCGTGCTCGTCGAGGACGTCCCCGGTGAGGCTCAGTCGCCGCATTCGCAGCGTGCCCGCCCAGGGCTCATCCGTGTCGTTGTGCAGGTACGTCGCCAGGAGGCCGATCGGCTCGTCCATGGGCGTGACCTTTCGCGTCTTGATGGTGAGCAGGCGCGGCGCGAAGAAGCGGCGGGCGGCGTACCACAGCGGCTTAAGCCGTCCGTCGCCGTCGATCATCGACCAGCTCGACACCGGCCAGCAGTCGTTGAGCTGCCACACCAGGGCGCCCGAGCACCAGGGGTTAAGGGCGCGGAACCACTCGACGCCCATGGTCAGGGCACGGCCCTGCATGACGTGAGCGAGGTAGAGCCAGTCGTCGAAAGCGACGGGCGGGATGAAATCGTCGTGCATGCGCAGGTGAGTCTGGGCCTGGCCGTCGCCGCCGTTCTTGTTGTGGTGCTTCATCGCTGGCGAGTCCCACTGGCGTTGATCCAGCGGGATGGCGCGATCGAGGGTGGGCCAGCACGGCGGGCCGTGGTAGCCGAACTCGCTGGCGAAGCGTGGATAGTGGGCGAGGTAGTTGCGGTACTGGCCCGGGCCGTGCCACACGTCCCAGATGTGGCGGTTGCCGTGCTCGTTGAGATTGGCCCGGCGCTTGAACAGATCGGGCTCGCCCGAGTAGGGACTGCCCGGCCAGTAGGGCGTGCCTCCACCGTACATCTCGACGGCATCGCGGAACACCTCGAAATAGTAAAGTCGTCCCCAGCCGCGCCCGCTGACGAACTCATGCCACGTCTTGCCGTCGTGGCTCCAATCGGTGTAACCCATGAGATTTTCGTTGCACCCGTTCCACAGCACCAGCGACGGATGATGGGCCAGTCGTGCCACGTTGTAACGGGCCTCCTGCGTGATGAGCGAGCGCATCGGCTCCTCCTCGCTGTAGCACGCGCAGGCACAAAGGAAGTCCTGCCACACCATCACGCCCAGCTCGTCGCAGATCTCATAGAAGGCATCGCTCTCGAACATACCGCCGCCCCAGACGCGCAGCATGTTCATGTGGGCGGCGCAGGCCTGCTCGATACGGTCGCGATAGCGTTCAGGAGTGACACGCGGCAGAAAGCAGTCGTCGGGAATCCAGTTGGCGCCCTTGCACCAGACGCGTTGGCCGTTGACGCGCAGGTGCATGGTCGAGCCGCTGCCCAGGTTCTCGACGCCGCCGTCCATCGGCGCCGAGTCGCACTGCGTGACCAGCTCGACGGTGCGCAGGCCGATCTTGGCGGTCCAGACGTCGTCGCCTGCCGTCACGGTCAGGGCATGCAGCGGCTGGGCGCCGTAGCCACGCGGCCACCACAGTTGCGGGTCGCTGACGTTGAACGTGATGGGCGAGTCGCCGGCTGCCTCGATGTGCCGACCATCGGGGCTGTGCAGCACGGCCGACAGTTTGCCGTGGCCATCGAGTTCCACATCCACTTTCACCGTTGCATGCGCGGCTGTGGCCTGAGTGACGTGCGGCCGCACGGATGCAATGCGCGCCCCGCTCCACGCTTCGAGGCGGATGGGTCGCCAGATGCCGCTGGTGGCGACGTCGGGGCCCCAGTCCCAGCCGAAGTTGCACGCCATTTTGCGGATCATGTTGTGCGGGTGAGGCGGGTTGGATCCGTGGCCGGTGTGCGGCAGCTTGCCCAACCGGGCCTCCATCGCCTCGGCGTAAGGCAGTGGCGCGGCGAAGGTGATCGTCAGCTCGTTGTCGCCGGGCTTGATAGCCGACTTGGCGTCGAAGCGGTAGCCGATGTGCATCGATTCGCCGCGACCGATGACCTGACCGTTGAGTGCGACGACGGCGACGGTGTCCAGCCCGTCGCAGGCCAGATCGATGCGCTCGTGGGCGAGCACGTCAGGCGCGACAGTGAACCGGCAGGCGAAGCGCCAGTCGGTGCGGCCGATCCACGTCTGTTCGAGGTCATTGCGGTCGATGTAGGGATCGTCGATCTGCCCCGCCGCGAGAAGGTCGGTGGTGACGCATCCGGGCACGGTCGCTGGGAAACGGCGACAGGCGATGGGCGCGGGAACCTGACTTGTGTTGCCGACGGCCTCGACCGTCCAGCCGTCGTGAAGCGTGAGTTTGAGCATTGTCGCGTCTTGTCCGATCACCCATCCCACTGGCCAGTGAAAACTTCCGTTGCGGGCCCGGTCATGTACACGCTACCCGAGTCGTGTGCCCAATGCAGTGTCAGATCGCCTCCGGGCAGGTGGGCCAGCAGTTTACGGTCGGTTCGCCCGGTCAGCACGCCCGCTACGCACACGGCACAAGCACCGGTCCCGCACGCTTGCGTGATCCCGCTGCCACGCTCCCACGTACGCATCGTGGCCTCGCCCGCGCTCGTCGCCTGCACGAAGTGGACATTGATCCGTCGTGGAAAGACCTTGTGACGCTCGAGCATCGGACCGATCATGGCCAGCGGCACCGCCGCCACGTCATCGCAGAAGAACACCACGTGCGGATTGCCCATCGATACGCACGTCATTCGCTGGTCCAGCCCGCTCTCGCGCATCCACGCCGTCGGACCCGCCTCCGACCACTTGATCAGGTTGCGCGTTGGGTGGTTCACCAGCTTTGGTAGTTCGGGAATGGCCACCGGAATGTCGGCGGGCTTGAGAATCGGCTGGCCCATATCGACGGTCACGCTGGTGACTTTGCCCGCGGCATCGAGCTGGTACGCCAGCGAGAGCACGCCACGCCCCGTCTGCACGCGCATCGGGTTGGCCTGAGCGTTGACCAGGCCGTGGTCGTGCGCCAGCTTGCACACGCAGCGCACGCCGTTGCCGCACATCTCGCTTTCGGACCCGTCGGCGTTGAACATGCGCATGCGCACGTGGGCATCGACGCCCGGCGACGGGGGCAGCACGAGGATCAGGCCATCGCCCCCGACTCCGGTGTGGCGAGCGGCGATGGCCTGCGCCAGCGCCGCCAGGGCCGCGTCATCGCCCGGCAACGACTCGGTAAAGCCGTTGACATAGACGTAGTCGTTGCCCAGACCGTGCATCTTCACGAAGCGCATCGCGGCAGAATCTCCGGCGGAAGGCGGATTATAGGGGAAAGTCGCCACCGGCAGGATCAGCGGTTGAGCCCCCACATCGCGGCGACGAGACCCGCGGCCAGCGCCAGCGACGCGAGATTAAGTCGCCGCACGAGGCGGTCGATGGGCAGACGGTCGATGGGAAGGCCCACGAGACTGCGGAGATAGTCCTGCCGCCAGAGGATCGACCCGTGCCGCCAGCTTTTTTTTCGCGGGTCGATGTGGTTGAGCTCGGCCACGGCCTGCAGAGCCTGGATCATGACGATCGCCGCGCCCGTATCGACGACGGGCCGCCCCGCCGCGTCGCGCTGAGGCGACGCCTGCTCGCGCACCAGGTGCTGCACCGCGAACGTGTCCGCCTGCCGCTCGAAGCGCCGCGACACCCAGCCGAACGTGACCACCCACACGGCCACGACCGGCCCCACCGCCAGGTACGCCCAGTTCCGCGCGTCGCCAGCCAGTTGCACGATCGGATCCAGCGCCGAGGCCATGACGAGAATCGGCTGCGCCGCCGCCGCGTCGTCGGTCCACAGCAGCGCCATCGCCCCGCGCGCCCCCAGCTCCAGCGCCCCGCCCAGGCCCACGGCCAGGAGCAGCAGCCAGAACAGGTGATGCCGCCGCACGTGCGCCAGCTCGTGGGCCATCACCGCCTCGACCTGGTCGCGGGGCATGCGGTCGAGCAGCGCATCGGTCAGCAGGATGTACCGCACCGGCGACACCAGGCCCATGACCGCGGCGTTGATCATGCCGCCGTACGTGTGCCACAGCAGAAGCTCGCGCACGCCTACGCGATGCCGGCGGCACATCGCCATCAGGTGCTCGCGCAGCGGACCTTCGGGCAGGGGCGATGTGTCCCACACGTGCCGGATCACCAGCGGCGCCAGGAGCATCACCCCCGCCACACCGGCCAACTGCAGCAGCACCCACGCCCACTCGGCGATCACCAGCCACTGCCGCTCCTTCACCATGCCCAGCACGTCGATCCACGCCACCAGCGCCAGCAACGGCAGCAGCACCAGCGCCACGTGATGCCGCAACTGGTTGACGACGTATTGCCCGCGCGTCCAGATCGGCGGCAGCGGTTCGCCCCGGTCCAGCCGCCGGATCAGTGCCGACTCGCGCAGGCGCCGGTCGATCGGGTAGTACGACGCCCACATCCACACCGTCACCGCCAACGTGGGCGACATGAAGAGCAGTTCGTCCAGCAGGACCCAGTTGCCCATGACGCCGCGCAGGGCCAGCAGCGCGCCCAGCAGCAGGTCCAGGCCGTAGAGCCCCAACAGCGCGGTGCGGCCTATCGTGCCGATCATGTCCAGGCGATGGATCGCGCGGTGGGCGCTGGCCTTGCCAAGCCTTCGCCGGGTCAGCACGCACGCCGCGGCATATGCCAGCCCGATCAGGAGCTTGGGCAGGAGCGTGACGGCGACAAGCTCGATCGGCCCGTAAGCGGTGTCCGGCGGCGATGTGGCTTCGGCGATCATCCCGTCGTGCGCGAGGATGCCGAACACCAGGGCCAGAAGAAAAAGGTGCATGAGGAAGTCTATCGAGTCTGGGCCGCCCAGGCAGGTCCGCTTGGGCGGGTCGGCCTACTTCATCTTTCTGACCTGCTCGATCGTCATGGCTTGCGCCGCTTCAGCGGCCTTGACCACCCGCGGGCTGGCGTCCTTGCGGTTGTCGGCAAAAGTCTGCTCCATGAGCTTGAGATTGGACTTGGTCTTCGGGTTGAACTGCAGCACGCCCAGCTTCAGCGTAGCTTCCATGCGGAACGTGGGGTCCTCATCGTCGTTGGCCATGCGGATGATGTCGCCGATGTTGGGCGAGACCATCATGAGGATCTCGTACTTGCGCTTGAAGGAGCGGTTCATGGTGCGGATGCGTTCGCCCCAGTAGGCGAGGGCCTGCGCGTCGGGGCCGTCCTTGGGCAGCCAGTCGTTGAGCGCGTCGTGGGCCATTTCCATGCACCAGAGGCTGAGAAACCGTTCGTTGGCGCGATGCGACCGGGTGTAGCCGTGCAGACCCAGGGCCCACATCGCCCGGGCCATGTCAATGGCCTTGGCCTGCTCGCCCTTGTCGTAGAGCGTCTGGGCGCGCGACAGCACGACACGCGGGGCATCGACCAGCGCACCCGAGTACGGCCCGCGCGCCGCCGCCGTCATCGCCGACTCCTTGTCCAGAAAGCCCTCGCTGACCTGCCCGGCCTTGGCAGCCTCGATGAACAGTCTGCCCCATTGCTCGGCCAAGGTGTCATCCACCTCGCCTTTGCTGAGCGTGGCGGCGTGCGAATCGTAAAACTCCAGAGCGCGTCGGAAGGCTTCGTCGCCGTTCTCCTGCGGGCGGGCCGGCGTGAACAGGCTCGGCGCGTCGGCGGGCACGGCCTGCAGCTTGAGCATCTCGGCACTGGTGTCGGCCGTGGGCGGCGTCGGCTTCGGGCCGCGGTTGAGCGCCAGCAGCATGACGAACAAAATCACGACAGCCGCGGAGAGGAAGATGCCGATTTTCAAGGTACGACCTCCAGGGAGTCTTGATGCCTCATCGTAACACCAGCTTTTCCCGCCCGCTCGTGCCTGTTAACGTGTGGCGGATCATGCTGACAGGAGCCCACCCATGAGTGACGAAACCTCACCTGCCAATTCGCCACAGCCCGCCGGTCGTCCGCCGCTGGACCCGCGCGGCGCGACGTTGCCCCCTCCGCCGCCGCCGGGTTACTTTCCCATGTATCCGCCCCCCGCCGCCCAGGGCAAGACCCGTGGCGTGCTGTCGCGTGTTGTCGGCGGCCTCGTGGCCAGCATTCTCCTGGTGTCCATCGTGCTCAACATCTACCTGGGGGCGATGGTGTTCGCCATCACCAGCGGGCCGACAGAAGCGGTGTACCGCGACGGCGACGGTCGCTACCGCATCGTGATCCTGCCGATCGAAGGCATGATCGAGAACACCATGGCCGACTACGTGCGCAAGGCGCTGGACGGGCTGCACAAGAACCCGCCCGCGGCCGTCGTGCTGCGCGTGGAATCCGGCGGAGGCAGCGTCACGGCGTCGGACCAGATCTGGCACGCCCTGGAGCAGTTCAAGAGTCGTCACCCCAGCGTCCACGTCGTCGCCAGCTTCGGGGGGGTCGCCGCCAGCGGCGGGTACTACGTCGCCGCGCCCGCGACCCACATTTTCTGCGAGCAGACCGGCATCACCGGGTCGATCGGGGTCATGGCCCAGATCCCTACGATGGGCGCGCTGATGGACAAAATCGGGGTGCAATGGGAAACGCTGGCCGCCAAAGGCTCGCCGCGCAAGACTGTCGCCAATGACATTTACCGCGCTTGGGACGAACAGGACCGGGCCGCTTTCGAGCCGTTCCTCGATCACGCCTACGACCGCTTCACGCAGGTGGTCAAGCAGGGTCGGCCGAACCTGACGGTCGAGCAGTTCGCCGCCGCGACCACGGGCGAGGCCTTCACCGCCGGCAAAGCCAAAGACATCGGACTGATCGATGACATCGGCTATCTCGACGACGCCGTCGCCCACGCCGAGCGACTGGTCAGCCCGCCCAAGCAGGCGAAGGTGACGATCATCCGTCGGCCGCAGGGCTTCGGGCTGGCGGGGCTGCTGGGCTCGCGCCACGCCGACCTGGGGGCGATCAAGGCCGAGCAGATCACCACGCTGCTGACCGATCTGGCGACGCCGCGATTGGCTTACGTGATGCAATGGCGTTAATCTGACGACAGGAGACATGCGGCGGTTGTGTTGCCCGCTGTCGGGCGTTAAACTGCGGTGAGCATGTCGTTAGTCACCTCGCTGGGTGCAAGTCGTCTCAGGTCCTGAACCGTGAAAGGAAGTTTTCATGAAGCTGCGTGACTGGATGAACAACAACTCGGCCGTGGTTACGGTCGGGGCCGTGGTGGTGCTGATTCTCTCGCTGGGCTACATCGTGTGGAGCAGCCGCGGTCGGAGCTACGGGCCGCGAGTCATCGATGTGTACTTCTACGATCTGAACACCAATCAGCTGTTCACCGCCAAGAGCGACCAGATTCCGCCGATCGAGACGGCGTCGGGCCCGGTGCCCGGCAGCGGCGCTCCGGCGGGCGTGAGGGCCTATGTGTTCGCCTGCAACGACTGCAGCGACGAAAACGATCGCTTCGTCGGCTGGCTGGAGATGTACACGCCGGAGGCCAAGGCCGTGCTCACGCAGCCGCCCAGTGAAAGTCCCGAGCAGGCCGCCGAGCGCGAGATGCGGATGTACGAGATGTATGAAAGCGGCCAGCTCATCAAGGCGCCCGAAGACCGCACGTGGGCTCGCGCCAACACCGCCGAGGCCGTCAATGTGACACAGCGCATCGAGTCCAAGTGCCCCGGCGGGGCGCCCAAGCCGTGCCTGCCCGGCCGATGACTCAGGGATGTCTTTCAAGCCCAAGCCCGCCGCTGCGATGTCCTCATCGCCGCGGCGGGCTTGTCTTGTTGACGCTGCTCCTGACCGCCTGCGCCGCCCCGCCGCGCGATCCTGTCGAGGTCATGCTCGACCGGGACACCGAGCCGTCGCGCCGCCTGCAGGCGCTGGCCGCCCTTGCCGATGATCCGCGCAGCGACGAGGCCATGACCGGGCTGGTCTGGGACGATCGCCAGCCCACGGCGCTGCGCCTTGCCGCGATGGATCGGCTCATCGCGCAAGACGAGGCGAGTTTCCGTCAGGATACCGGCCGACGCCTGCACCGCGTGGAGCGATGGGAGTTTCTTGCTCCACTGTGTGAACGCATCGCTGCCGAGGGCTGGGACGAGTTGACGCCCGCCCTCATCCGAAGCTGGGCCCGCCAGTCGAGGCAGTACGACGATGCGTCGCGGCCCGAGCGCAAGGCCGTCGAGGCGGTGCACCCGGGCGTTGCAGTGGACCGGATGCTGTGGCGCACGCTCGAGTCGGAGCCTCTTCCCGTCGGCGCGGCGGCGTGGACGATCCTGTATCGCACCACCGATCGCCAGGCGATGGCAGACGACTTGATGCGTCAGCCGTCGGCGTCACCTTTATTGATCGACCTGCAGGCGGGCTGGAGCGACCTGCACATTCTGCCTCGCAATCGGGAGCAGGTCATATGGCTGCTGTGGCTACGAGGTCATGAAGAAGGTCTATGGTGGCGGCGGGCGACCGACTACGTGGCCACGTTGCCGCCTGAGGCGCGCCAAGACTTGGCGTTGCGGCACGTGCCCCTGCTGGTGATGGCTGCCGATGAACGCACCGACCGTGTGCGTTCGCGGGACGAACTGCTGCAACGCGTGAACAGAACCTGGCACGGGCCGGCCGGTCAGACATATGACCGAACTGACGAGGAAACGGCGACGCGCCCCCGCATCAGCGAGGCGCTCGAGTCGCACCGTGACAGGCTGAGCTGGGGCGACCTTCTGACGCTCGCGGCGATCGTGGCGCAGATTCACGAAGCGCCGACGCGCCGCGAGCTGTTCGCCCAGGCCGACGCCGATCTTTTGGACACCACCACCGAGTACGGCGGGGTGTTCGCGCCGCGCCAGCGGGAGTTCGGCCCGGTCGGCTTTCCACCCGCGCTCACCGGCAACGACCGGGCGTTCTATGCCCCGCCCGAATTGATCGAGGCGATGTACACCGCCCTGGCCCACTACCACTTTCATGCCGCCGGCCACGACAGCCGCGCCTTCGCCGGGCCGGGCGGCGGCGACCTGGCGTTCGCCGACCGCTTCGGCGCGGCGTGCCTGGTGTTCACCTTCATCGACCGCGACACGCTCAACGTGGATTACTACCACGAAGGCGACGTGGTGATCGACCTGGGCTGCATTGCGCGGCCGAAGTAGCCGCCGGCGTGCCTGACACGGATCGTGGGCAACGCCTCAGAAGGGGCGATGGCGCTGGACCCGAGGGGGCGGTTTGCAGGGGCGGGCGACCCTGTTACAATCCCGTGAACGGCGCGAGTGGCCCTGCCTCAGGGGAGGGTTGACCGCAGCCGGCTGTGGTTTGCGCCTTCCGCCTGACGGTCGGCCCTTGTGGGGCTTGGCCGCGGCGAGCAAGTCACGAGTGGAACCGGTTGGTTGCCGGTTTTTTTGTCGTTAAACTAGGCCCCTTGGCGTGGGTATCAACGGCCGCGGCCTGATCGGTCAGGTGCGTCAGCGGCAGGCCCGCCGTTTCGTCAGGAGTTTGCGATGGCATCGCTGGTTAAAGATCTGGTCGAAGCCGGGATTCACTTCGGCCACCGGGCAACCAACTGGAACCCGAAGATGGGACCCTACATCTTCGGCAAACGCAACAAGATCCACATCATCGACGTCAAGGAGACCATCAAGGGCCTCCTGCTCGCGCGAAAATACATCACCCGCACCGTCGCGTCCGGCAAGGACGTGATCTTCGTCGGCACCAAGCGGCAAGCCCGCGGCTGCCTCGAAGCCCACGTCAAGCCCACCGGCATGCCCTACGTCGTCGAACGCTGGCTCGGCGGCACCCTCACCAACTTCCGCACCATCCGCGAGCGACTCAAGCGCCTCGAAGAGCTCGAGAACATTGAGAGCAGCGGCGAGATCGACAACTACTCCAAGAAGATGGAGGCCCAGCTCCGCCGTGAGAAGGCCAAGATCCTCCGCAACCTTGAAGGCATCCGCCACATGACCCGCCTCCCCGGCGCCATGGTCATCGTGGACGTCAATCGCGAGCTCAACGCCGTCAAGGAAGCCCGCAAGCTGGGTATCCCCGTGGTGGCCCTAATCGACACCGACGCCGACCCCGACAACGTGGACATCGCCATCCCCGGCAACGACGACGCCATGCGTGCGATCGACGTGGTGATCGCGTCGTTGGCGGCGGCCGTGCAGGAAGGTAAGCAGGGCCGCAGTGCAGCCGGCGAAGGCCGCGACGAGGAGTCTGCAGCCGCCCCAGGCGACGCGTCGGGCGGGCGCCGCCGCAGCCGCCGCGCCCAGTTTCGCTCGGAGGACGCCGCACCCGCGGGCGACGCCACCGTCGAGGCCGAAGTGCCCGAGCCCGCCGCCTCCCCCGCTCATCCGGCGTGATCGACCGTTGCACTTAACCCATGGCGATGAATCCGCGCCGTCGCCGCGCCGCGCCCGCCACGCCTCGCCTCTACCGCGATCTGGCTTCGCTGTGGCCGCTGGTATCGCCCGTCGAGGACTACGCCGCCGAGGCGGCCGTCCTCAGCAAACTCATTCGCCGCGAGCTGCGCGTCGGGCCTCGTGCACGCCGAAGGCCGCGCGTCCTCGAGCTGGGCGCCGGCGGCGGGCACACCCTCTTCCACCTGCGCGATGACTTCGACATCGTGGCAGTGGACCTTTCGCCCGCCATGCTCGCCCAGTGCCGCAGGCTCAACCCCGACGTGCCCACGTTCGTCGGCGACATGCGCACCGTCCGCCTGCGCCAGACCTTCGACGCCGTGCTCATCCACGACGCCATCGACTACCTGTTGTCGCCGCGCGACGTCGCCCGCGCCATGGCCACGGCGCACGCTCACCTGCGCCCCGGCGGCGTCCTCGTCGTCGCGCCCACCTACGTCCGCGAAACCTTCCGCAACCACGACACCGAGTCCGATCAGCGCCTCGACGGTGACACGGCCGTGACCTATCTCTCCTACGTTCACGACCCCGACCCGGCCGACACCCGCTACGACCTGCGCCTGGTTGTTCTCATCGCTCGGCGAGGAAAAATCCGCTGCGTCGAGGACCACCATGTCTGCGGCTTGCTGAGCGTGGGCAACTGGGAGCAACTTATGACGGCAGCAGGCTTTACCGCACGGGCCTTCGACGATCCCGCCACGACCCTGCCGCACGTGCTGCTCGTCGGCAGACGCCGCGACGGGTGACGACAGGCAATCGGCGTGGGAACCTGCACGTTCAGCCATGCGTCAGGACTTGCCTGAGGCCAGCGCGGTCTGGCCTGCTGCCTTGTTCGCCGCGAGATGCAGCCTGCTAAGATGGCGGCGCATTGGGGCTTGATCCTGCGAACGGGGGTCGGCTCCGGGGATCTCGATCATGACACACGACAACCGTATCGGGGCTCGAATCCGCGGCGCGGTCCTTGCATCTGCTGCAGCGACTGTGTGCCTGGTGCTGTCGCTGCCCGTCCGAGGCAACGAGCAGACGGGCATGCTCACGCCTGAGGACGCCGCGGCGCTGATGAGCATCAACGGACAGATCCAGACCATCGAGACCAAGGCACTCGACGGCGATGTGGACTACAACGACACGCTGGCCCGCGCCAAGGCCGCCGACGACGCCCTGGCCGAGCACCGCGCCGCCTTCGAGGCCCGGCGCAACGCCGACTACGACTACGCCCAGGTGCGCGATACCGTGCAGGCGCTCAACGCCCAGAAAGCATCTGCCGACGATCAACTTCTGGTGGCGCTGGCGGCGAGGCGAAACAACGAGTCGGAACTGGCCAACGCCCGCGCCGCCGTTGCCGCCGCTCGCCCGCACATGTCCCGCCTGCAGCGCGACGCCGACAAGTATCAGAAACTCTACGATCACCTCATGACCGACACCGACGATG
>CAZFDT010000064.1:0-28942 GCA_964518335.1 uncultured Phycisphaeraceae bacterium | reverse complement strand
TCGTCGTCGAAGCGGATCGGGTTCAACCACAACATCTACCTGATGAACTGCCGCAACGTGATCGTGCGCAACAGCATCTTCGCGCGGGAGTCGTTCCTGTCGCTGAAGGTCAGAAGCGGCCAGTGGGCCGACGGGGCCAACGGCAAGACGCAGAACCTGCTGATCCAGGACAACCTGTTCCTGGAGACGCTGCTTCCGCTGGGCATCAACGACAACATCGCCAGCGGCGACGTGACGGCGGAAGACGTGCAGGTGATCGGGAACGTGATCCTGCGCACGGGGGGGATGCTGCAGGGTACGCCGATGGGTGTGGGGATGTCGATCATGAAGATCGCGCGTCTGAAGCTGGACCGGAACATCTTCACGGACAAGGGCGTGGCCGACGGGTCGCTGCTGGTCAAGCCGGCGGTGGAGTTGAAGCAGGCGACGACCTTGCGTGACATTCAGATTCGCGGCAACGTGGTGCAGTGGCCGGCGATCAACTACTACACTGGTCAGCCGATTCACCTGATCAGCCGCGAGGCCGGTCAGGCCATCACCAGCAGTCAGGTGACGCTCAGCGGCAACCTCACCAATGCCGCCCCGTCGCTATTCCCCGACGCCAAGCGCGGCATCGAGGGCTACGACAAGGCGATCGGCGGCAACGGCACACCCGCGTCGTTCCTGTACAAGGCCGTGCGCCAGCAGCGCCAGCAGTCCGACCCCCGCTATACCGCGGGCGGCGTCATCGAGTACATCCGCAAGGGCTTCAACGTCTCCAACAACTGACCATCGCGGCGTTCCGCCGGCACTGCTGCGTCCACCTGTTTGGACACCTGTTTCCGGGGGCGCGGTGGCTACGATTGATGCATCCTGCTCGCCTGCCTGACCGATGAGACCACCATCAGGTGATCGATCGCACCATCAGGATATGAGCATTCAACCCGGCCCCGATAATACTCGCCTGCTCAGTGTGGTGATCCCCGCGCACAACGAGCAGGAGGTGATCCGCAGCACGCACCAGCGCACCACCGCGGCATGCGCCGCGTTGCGCGCCCGGGGTCTGGACTATGAGATCGTGTTCGTCAACGACGGCAGCCGTGATGCGACGCCGCAGATGCTCGACGAGCTGGCCGCCGCGGACACTCATGTGCGGGCCGTGCATCTGACGCGGAACTTCGGCCATCAGCCGGCAGTCTGTGCGGGGCTGCACGTGGCCCGCGGCGACGTCGTGGCCATCATGGACGCCGACCTGCAGGATCCGCCCGAGGTGCTGCCCGACTTCCTTGACCGCTGGCAGCAGGGCTACCAGGTGGTCTTTGCCGTGCGCCAGAAACGCAAGGAGTGGTTCGGCAAGCGACTGGCGTACTGGGCGTTTTACCGTCTGCTGGCTGCCATCAGCGAGGTCCCGATGCCGCTGGACTCGGGCGACTTCTGTCTCATGGATCGGTCGGCAGTGGACCTGCTCAACCGCCTGCCCGAGCAGCAGCGATTTGTCCGCGGGCTGCGCACGTGGATCGGGCTCAAACAGATCGGCGTCGAGTACGAGCGCAGCGCCCGTCAGGCCGGCACGCCCAGCTATACGTTTCGTTCGTTGCTCAAGCTCGCCACCGACGGGCTGGTCAGCTTCAGCGTCGTGCCGCTGCGGTTGACCACGCGCCTGGGGCTGGTGGGCGTGGTGCTGGCGTTTGTCATCGGCCTATGGGTCATGGCGGCCACACTGTTCGATATTCAGACGCCCCGCGGCTGGGCGAGCCTGGCGTGCCTGGTGCTGCTGACGTCGTCCATTCAACTGCTGTCGCTGGGCATCATTGGCGAGTACCTGGCCAAGGTGTTCCTTGAAGTGAAGGGCCGGCCGACGTATCTGATCGCTCGGATCAGCGGCGATGGCGCCGCCGCGCCTCCGAGCATAAGCGCATGACCATGGCTCGACCTTATCTGGCACTATGGTTCATCGGGCTTGCGGCCCTGACGCTGCGCGTCGGTGCTATTGTCGCGCTGCAAGCGTGGGAGAACCCCAACCCGATCGAGCACCGCGACCTGGCCATCTCGATCCTCGAAGGCCGCGGTATGCAGTTCACCGACTGGAAATACTACGGTCCGTCGAGCGTGCAGTCGCCGACCTATCCGTTGATCCTGGCGGGTCTGTTCGCTGTGTTCGGCACGGACACCACGACGGCGTACACGGCCGCGCTGCTGCTCAATGCAGTGCTCGGCGCCGCGACGGCGGTGCTCGTGGGCGTATTGGCGCTGCGATTGGGGGCGGCCCGATCCGTTGCACTTGTCGCCGCCACGATGTTCGCCGTCTGGCCCACCCAGGTGTATGCCGTCACGCACGCGCAGGCCATCGGACTCATCACGCTGGCGGTGGTGGCGCTGCTGATTCTCTTTGACGTGGCGGTGCGCACCGGTCGGCGCTTGCCCTGGGCGGGCTTTTCCGCGATCGGGTGTGTCGCTGCGCTGACCGAGCCGGTGCTGCTTATCCCCATGGCACTGACCGGCCTGCTGATCTTCGTCTGGCGCGCGCCGCTGACGATCGGGCGGCGGGCGCAGTTCGCGGCGATCCTCTTCCTCGCGGCGATGTTGATCCTCCTACCCTGGACGCTTCGCAATCGCTACGTTCACGGCGAGTGGATTCCCGTCAAGAGCACGTTCTGGGTGAACGTCTGGAAAGCCAACAACGACCACTCGACGGGCACGGATCGCCAGGCGATGACCGACGAGCAGCGTCAGGCCCTGGCAGCCATACCCTTGCACGAACGCGACGAACTGGCGCGAGACCCGCAGTTTGACGCCCCGCGCCAGTATGGCCTGCTCACCCGCGAGCAGGTGTCCATGTTGCGCGGCAAGCCCGAAGCGACTCGTGAGCGCGTCTTTCGCACCTTCGCCATGACTTGGATCAGGGAGCACCCGCGCCAGTACGCTCGCTTGTGCGGTCTGCGCCTGGTCAAGACCCTCTGGCTCGAGTGGGACAATCCCAAGGCTTTCAACGCCGTCTATCTCGTCGCCCGCACGACGATGCTGGCGCTGTTCATCATCGGCTTGCCGCTGATGATCGCGCGGCGATGGCTAGTGGGGTATGCGTTGTTCGTCTTCGGCATGGCGCTGTTGGTCTACACGCTCACCATCACCGCCGCACGCTTCATTCTGCCGCTGGAGCCAGTCATGATGTGCGCCGCGGCACTGGCGATTGTCACACTGGTGCAGCGCTTGGCCTCGCTCCTGGGTCGATCGCCTGCTGCCGGGTTTGAGGGCTCCTTGTCATGACTGACGCTGCCTTGATGACGCCGGGCGCCAAAACCGCTGCGGCTGGCGAGCTTGTGGACTCGCCCGTGTTCCTCGTCGGCTGCATGCGGTCGGGAACGACACTGCTGCGGCTGATGCTCGATCACCATCCGCGTATCTCCTTCCTCTACGAGTTCGAGTACGTGGTGGACGAGATCGGCAACGATGGCGCGCTGCCCGCGTTGCCGGCCTATCACGAATACCTCCGCAAGCACCGCATCTTCAACCTCACCGGCTTCACGATCGATCCGTCGCTGGACTATCGCCGCCTGGTGGACAGTTTTCTGCGACAGAAGCGCGACGGCGACGGTAAGCCGAAGATCGGGGCGACGGTCCATCTGAACTTCGACCGGCTGTTGCACATCTGGCCCGACGCGCGGTTCATTCACCTGGCGCGAGACGGCCGCGACGTGGGTCGCTCGATTATTCAGATGGGCTGGGCGGGGAACATGTGGTCGGCGGTCGATCTGTGGCTTGAAGCCGAGCGTCTGTGGGATCGCCTCAAGTCGCAACTGCCTGCGGATCGGTGGCTGGAAGTGACCTATGAGCAACTGATCGAGAGCGCCGAGCCCGAGTTGGACCGCATCTGCCGGTTCATGGGCGAGCGGTTCGATCCGGCGATCTGGTCGTACGCCGCGGGGTCGACTTACGAAATGCCCGATCCAAAATTGACCTACCAGTGGAAGCGCAAGCTGTCGCCGCACGAAGTGCAGTTGGCCGAGCACAAGATCGCGCCCATGCTCGAAGCGCGAGGTTACGCATTGAGCGGCCATCCGCGCATGGCGCTCGATGCCGGCGAGCAAGCCCGCCTGGCGCGGCAGAACCGCTGGTACAAGCGGCGATATCGCATGAAGGACATGGGCTTGGGCTGGTGGGTCGCCGACGCCGTCGCCCGGAGGACTGGCATCGGCTGGCTTCAGGACATGACCCTGCGCCGGGAGAACGCCGTCATCAACGCCAAGATGAGGTAGCCGTTCACCGCAACCATGCGCGCTCTCGTCGTCATCGTCAATTATCGCACCGCTGGCCTCGTCGAGGACTGCCTGGTGTCACTGCAGCACGAGATCGATCCGGCGCAGGATCGCGTGGTCGTCACCGACAACGCTTCGGGCGATGATTCCGTAGCCCGTTTGGGCGCCTTGCTCGCCGACCGCGGTTGGACGTCTTGGGCGTCGATCGTGCCGCTGGAAACAAACGGCGGATTCGCCTACGGCAACAACGCTGCGATCCGGCCGGCGCTGGCGACCGACGATCCACCCCGGTTCGTGCTGCTGCTCAACCCCGACACGATCGTGCGGCCCGGCGCGATCGCCGAACTGGTGCGATTCATGCATGAGCATCCCCACGTCGGCATTGCCGGCAGTCGTCTGGAAGACCCCGACGGCACGCCGCAGCGCTCGGCGTTCCGCTTTCCCTGCCTGTGGGGCGAGGTCGAAGAGGGCGTGCGCTTCGGGCCGTTGACGCGCCTGCTGAGCCGCTACGCTACGGCACCGCCCCCGCCCACGGCCGCATGCGCCACCGACTGGGTGGCCGGGGCCAGCATGATCATTCGCCGCGAGGTACTTGACGCGATCGGCCTACTCGACGAAGCGTATTTCATGTATTACGAGGAGGTGGACTTCTGCCGTCGCGCCGCCCGCGCCGGCTGGCCCTGCTGGTACGTGCCCGACAGCCGCGTCGTCCACCTCGTCGGCCAGGCCTCGGGCGTCACCGATATCAAGCGACCGCTCAAGCGCCGGCCTCGCTACTGGTTCGACTCGCGCCGCCGCTACCTCCTGATGCACCACGGCCGGCTGCGTAAACTGCTGGTCGATCTGGCGTGGGTCGGGTCTCGCCTGGCCGCTCGCGCCATGGACGTGGTGCGCGGTCGCACGCACAGCGACCCGCCGCACCTCATCGGCGACTATGTCCGGTACAACCTCCTGCCATGGAGTGTGCGATCATGAGCTCATCCACCGCTGCAGTGGCCCACGAGGATCGCCGCCCCCTGCCCGAGCACGTCGCCGGGCGCGCCAACCAGAACCCGCCGGACATGTCGCTGTGGGCTCTGCTCCGCGAGGATCTGCGCACGCACGACGGCGACTGGCTCGAACAGGGGTTCTGGGCCGTCGCCGTTCACCGCCTGGGCAACTGGCGTATGGCGATCCGCCCGAAACTGCTGCGTCTGCCGTTCTCGCTGCTCTACAAAGTTCTCTACAAAAGCGTCGAGTGGACCTGCGGTATCAGCCTGCCGTATACCGTCCGCCTGGGGCGACGCGTCCGCATCTGGCATCACGGAGGCATGATCCTTCACGCCGCTGCCATCGGTGATGACGTGCAGATACGTCAGAACACGACCTTCGGCGTGGCCCGCACGAACCACAACTTCGAGCTGCCCGTCATCGAGCGCGGCGTGGATATCGGCTGCGGAGCGTGCATTCTCGGCAACATCACGGTGGGCGAGGGCAGCGTGATCGGCGCCAACGCCGTGGTGCTGCAGGACATCCCGCCGCGCAGCGTGGCGGTGGGCCTGCCCGCCAAAGTGGTCAAGACGCTGCCGCCACCGGCGAGTCCTGCATGAGCGCAACCCCGCTTCGAGACCGTGTCGGGGCCGTCCTCATCGGCCGCAACGAAGGCGACCGCCTGGCCAGAGCACTGCGCGCCGCAGTGTCCGAACTGACGGCGGTCGTCTATGTGGACAGCGGATCGAGTGATGACAGCGTGGCGATGGCGCGGTCGATGGGCGTGGAGGTGGTGGCGCTGGACCTGGTCCAGCCGTTCACTGCGGCTCGGGCTCGCAACGCCGGGTATGAACGGCTGCGGCAGCGCTGGCCGGCGATGGAGCTGGTGCAGTTCATCGACGGCGACTGTGAGCTGGCCGGAGGTTGGATCACTGCAGCGGCTGCCGCGATGGATGCCGACACCAGGCTCGCCGCCGTGTTCGGCCGCCGGCGCGAGCGCCATCCGGAAGCGTCGGTCTATAACCGGCTGATTGACCTGGAGTGGGATACGCCGGTGGGGCCTGCGACGGCCTGTGGTGGGGATGTGATGCTGCGGGTCGAGGCGCTGCAGCAGGCGGGACCATACGATGCGACGATCGCCGCCGGCGAGGAGCCGGAATTGTGCATGCGACTGCGCGCCGCGGGCTGGTCACTGCAGCGAATCGATCACGACATGACCCTTCACGACGCGGCGATCACGCGGCTGTCGCAGTGGTGGCGACGCGACGTTCGGACGGGTCGCGGCTCGCTTGATGTGGCCAGCCGGTTCGGGCATGGATCGGACAATCCCTTTGGCCCGATCGTTGCGCGGACGAGGCGCTGGGCACTGGGTTGGCCGCTGGCCGTGCTTGGCTGCACCCTGATTGCCGGCATGATCGGCGGCGCGGTCGTCGCCGCGATCGCGCTTGTCATCGTCGTTCTCATGCCGCTCGCTCAGATGGCGAGGCAGGCGCTGTCGGGCCATCGCCGCGGTTTGGGCTGGAGCGACGCGATGCGATACGCCTGGCTGGGATTCCTCGGCAAGTTCGCCCAGATGCAGGGACAACTGCAGTACCTGCGAGACCGGGCACGCGGGCGCACCACCGTCCTCGTCGAGTACAAGGCGCCGCAGCCTGCCGCTTCGGGGAGGGCGCAGGTATGAAGATCGCCATCGTCGGCTGCGGGTTCGTCGCTGACCTTTACATGGCGACCATGTCGTTGCACCCCTCGCTGGAGGTCGCAGGCGTGTTCGACCGCGACGCGCAGCGGCTGCGGCGATTCACGGCGCGCCACGGCGCGCGGGCCTACGAGTCGTTGCAGCATCTGCTGGAAGACGATGACGCGACGATCGTGGTGAACCTCACCAACCCGCGCAGCCACTTCGACGTGACGATGATGGCGTTCGACGCCGGCAAGCACGTTTACAGTGAAAAACCGCTGGCGATGACTTTCGAACAGGCGCAGCAGCTTGTCAGCCACGCCGCCGACAAGGGGCTTTACCTCGCTGGGGCGCCCTGCACGTTGCTGGGCGAGACGGCGCAGACGATGTGGAAGGCCGTGCGCTCCGGCGCCGCGGGGCGAGTGCGGCTGGTCTATGCGGAGATGGACGAAGGTTTCGTGCCGCGATTCGCCTACCGCAAATGGTTCAGCGCCTCGGGCAATCCATGGCCCTACCGCGAC
This sequence comes from uncultured Phycisphaeraceae bacterium, assembly GCA_964518335.1. Taxonomy (GTDB): domain Bacteria; phylum Planctomycetota; class Phycisphaerae; order Phycisphaerales; family Phycisphaeraceae; genus CAZFDT01. The sequence goes on along the minus strand of CAZFDT010000064.1, from coordinate 21,539 downwards.
GAATTCGAGGTCGGCTGCACGCTGGAGCATGCCGGCTATTGCCTGACGTGGCTGGCGGCGATGTTTGGCCCCGCGCGCAGTGTCACCGCGTTCTCCAGCGTGCTGGTGGACGACAAGGAGGATGTGCCAGCCAACTGCAGCGCTCCAGACTTCAGCGTCGCCTGCATCCGCTTCGATGACGGAGTCGTCGCACGCATGACCAACAGCATCGTCGCCCCGCACGATCACCGGTTCCGCGTCATCGGCGACAAGGGCGTGCTGTACACAGGTGAAAGCTGGTCCATCGAGTCGCCGGTCTATCTGCGGCCGTGGATCACCATCCGTCGCCGCTCGATGCTCAGCCCGTGGCGCAGGCGCATCCGCCGAGTGCGCAGCGGCATGCCTCGCCCGCGCAGCGGCGGTGCGCAAACCATCGACTTTGCCCGCGGCGTCGCCGAGCTGGCCGAGGCGATCCAGCAGAAGCGCCGCTGCCGGCTGGACGGCCGGTTCGCCCTGCACGTGACGGAACTGTCGCTGGCGATCCATCACGCCATGCACGACAGTTGCACGCACACACTGTGCAGCACGTTCGATCCGATCGAGCCCATGCCGTGGGCCAGGGACTGACACGATGAAGGCATTGGTGACAGGCGGCAACGGATTCGTCGGCAGCCACGTCGTGGCCGCCCTGCGCGAGGCGGGCCGTGCCGTGCGCGTGCTCGATCGCGCCCCGCCCGTGCGCGCGATGGATGGCGTGGAACAGTTCACCGCCGATCTGTTGACCTCGGACCATCTCGACAAAGCGTTCGATGGCGTGGATGTGATGGTTCACCTGGCCTCGCTGATGCGCGGCAGCTTCGACGAAATGATGCGCGTCACCGTCGAAGGCACGCGCCGCCTTCTCGACACCATGGCCCGCACCGGATGCCGGCGCATCGTTCACACGAGCAGTTTCAGCGTGTACGACTGGTCTCGCCTGGGCGACGAGGTGAGCGAGGACAGCCCCGTCCTCGATGAATCCACGGCCCATCGCCTGGGCGCCTATGCAGCGTCCAAGACGGCCCAGGAATGCCTCGTGCGCCACATGGCGCGCGAGCACGGCTGGGGTCTCACCGTGCTGCGGCCGGCGGTCATCTGGGGTCGTGGCGTCTGGGGCGAGTTTCTCGTCGGTAAGCGCATCGGTCCACTGCAACTGGTGTTCGCCCCCTCGGCGATGATTCGCATTGTGTATGTCGAAAACGCGGCGCAGGCCTTTGCCCGCGCCGCCGAACGCGACGGCGACGAGGTGATCGTCAACGTCATCGACGATCCGCAGGCGACTACGTGGCGCTATGCCGACGTCATCTGCCGCAGACGCGGGGGCATCCGCGTCCCGGCGCCTTACGGCGTAGGCATGCTCAAAGCTCGCACCGCCTCGCTGTTGACCGGGGGATCGACGCGCCTGCCGTATTTTCTGCAGCCGCAACTGTTCGAGGCCCTGCACAAGCCTGTGCGCTGGTCCAATCGTCGTCTGCGCGAGGCGCTGCAGTGGACGCCGCGGTACACGTTCGATCAGGCGGTCGCCCGTGCGACCGTGGACGCATGATTCTCGGGTATCTCACCAGTCAGTACGGCCGCGCCAGCGACACCTTCATCCGTCAGGAGGTGGGGCAACTGCGCCAGCGCGGCCACACCGTCCACACGTTCTCGACGCGACGTCCCGAGGCAGAGCACAATGTCAGCGACGAAGTCCGCGCCGAACAGGCCGCCACCGATTACATCCTCGACGCCGGTCCACCGGCGTTGCTTGCAGCCTTCGTCCTCTGCAGCTGTTCGCATCCCGTGCGCATGGCACGCGCCGCCGCCCTGGCCTGGCGAACGCGTTCACCGGGCCTGAAGACGACGTTGCTGCAGTGGATCTATCTCGTCGAGGCCGCGTATCTCGCCCGTCGCATCGCCCAGCGGCGCATTGGGCATCTGCACAATCACATCGGCATGAATTCCGCCACCGTAGCCATGCTCGCCGCGGTGCTCGCTGACGTCACGTGGAGCATGACGGTGCATGGCCCGCACGACTTTGTCGAGCCGATGCGCTGGGCGTTGCCCGAGAAGATGCGTCGAGCGGCGTTCACCGTGTTCATCGCGGAGTTCGGCCGAAGCCAGGGCATGATGCTCACGCCGCCGGACGTGTGGCCTCGCCTGCACGTGGTGCGCTGCGGCCTGGATGGGTCGTTTCTCGATCAGCAGGCGACACCCGTGCCCGTCGAGTCGCGGCTCGTTTTTGTCGGCCGACTGTCTCCCGAAAAGGGCGCTGTGCTGCTCGTTGAGGCCCTGGGCCGCCTCCGGCAGGAGGGCGTGCGCGTCGAGTTGACCATGATCGGCGACGGACCTGCCCGCTCGGACATCGAAGCGGTTGTGGCGCGTCATGGACTGGGCGAGGCCGTGACGCTTCTAGGTTGGCAGGACAGTGACCGTGTGCGGCAGGAGATTGTTCGCAGCCGCGCACTGGTGCTGCCGAGCTTCGCCGAGGGCTTGCCGATCGTGTTGATGGAGGCGCTGGCGCTGCATCGTCCGGTGGTAAGCACGTACGTGGCGGGCATACCCGAGCTGGTGGAGCCGAGCGTCTGCGGACTCTTGACGCCGCCGGGATCGGTCGATGAATTGATGGCGGCGATTCGTATCGTCATCACGACGACGCCCGATAAACTGTCAGGTTGGGGTGCGGCCGGGGCCTTGCGGGTGCGCCAGCACCACGACGCGGCCGCCAACGCGAGGCAGCTCGAAGCGCTGCTGGCGCAGGCGATCAGGGAGCGGCAGTAGATGTGCGGCATCGCGGGAGCTGTGGGTTTCGTGGACGAGCGGATCGTCGAGGCGATTCGTTGCGCCGACCTGGCGCAGAAACATCGCGGGCCCGACGCCAACGGGTTCTGGCAGGATGGCAGCAGCGTCGTGCTCGCCCAGCGACGGCTGGCCATCCTCGATCTGTCTCCCGCCGGGGCCCAGCCGATGCTCGAGCCGCGGTCAGGCTGCGCCATCGTGTTTAACGGCGAGGTATACAACTACCACGCGATTCGCAGTCAACTGCAGCAGCATGGATGGGCCTTTAGCTCCGACTGCGACACCGAGGTGATCCTCAAGGCCTACGTGCAGTGGGGGCCTGCCTGCGTCGATCGCTTCCGCGGTATGTTCGCCTATGCCATCTGGGACCCGAGGAGCCAGACACTGCACCTGGCCCGCGATCGCGTGGGCATCAAGCCTTTGTATTACGGCCACGTGGCTCGACCCGATGGAGGCGCGACGTTCGTATTCGCCTCGGAATTGCGGGCGCTGCTGGCCACCGATCTGTTCGAGCGACGGATCGATGCGACGGGGCTGGCGACGTACCTGTGGCACGGGTTCGTTGTCGGGCCGGGCACGATCATCCAGGGGCTGCACCTGCTGCCGCAGGGCACACAAGTGGCCATTAACGCCGGTCAACCGATGCCCCAGCCCGTGCGGTACTGGTCAATTCCCGCCGCGAGCGAGGCGCCCGACGCGGAGGCGGCGTTGCGACAGGAGTTGGCCGAGGCGGTCAAGCTGCGCCTGCTCGCCGACGTGCCGCTGGGCATCTTTCTTTCGGGCGGCGTCGATTCCAGCGCGGTGGCGGCGCTGGCGTCGCGCACCGCCGGTGACGCTGTCCACACGTTCAACATCAGCTTCGACGAGCAGGAGTACGACGAGTCGCGCTATGCCCGAGCCGTCGCCGAGGCGCTGCACACGCGCCACACCGACATCCGCCTGAGTGAGACGACGTTCAAGTCGCAACTGGACGCTGCACTGGACTCGATCGATCAGCCCACGTTCGACCACATCAACAGCTACTTCGTCAGCCGTGCGGTGCGCGAGGCGGGCGTGACGGTGGCGCTGGCGGGCACAGGCGGGGACGAGCTTTTCGGCGGGTATCGCAGTTTCGAGGATATTCCGCGGGCGATGGCGTGGGGCCGGCGCCTGTCGGCGGTGCCTGAGCCGCTGCTGCGGGCCACGGCCAAGGCAGTGTCGCGCGTCAAGGCCGGCGCCGCCGTCGCCGACGTGCCGCCCCAGACCCGCTGGGGCAAGCTGCCTGATGCCTTGGCGGCGCGCGGCGATCTTGTCCGGCTGTACCAGTTATCGTACGGCCTGTTCACGCCGACCCTGCTGCGAAGCCTCAGCACCCTCAGCGCCAACGGAACCACCATCGGCCTGCCCCGTGATGTTCACGCACAACTGCTCGACCTCGTCGGCGGTCACGACACACTGCACGCCATCACCATGCTCGAGCTGTCCTCCTTCATCGGCGAGCGCCTCATGCGCGACACGGACGCGGCCAGCATGGCGGTGGCCCTGGAGGTGCGTGTCCCGCTGCTGGACCACGAGGTCATCGCCCGAGTCGCTGCAGTGGCCCCTGATCGTCGTTTCTTCCCGGCGCGCAAGAAGCAACTGTTGCGCGACCTGACACTGAACGGGCTGGACCCGGCGATCTTTGACCGGCCCAAGTCAGGGTTCGTGCTACCGATCGACACGTGGTGCCGCCGTGGCCTGCGCGACCGCGTCAACGCCACCCTGCACGACCGCGCCCTCTGTGGCCGGGCAGGGCTCGATCCCGACACGGTCGCCCGCCTCTGGCACGCCTTCGAGAGCGGCGCGCCGGGCATCTACTGGTCGAGACTCTGGTCGCTGTTTGTCCTGCTTTGGTGGTGCGAGCGCCACAAGGTATCGCTGTGAACGCACGAAGGTACGCCATCATCAGTCCTTGCCGCGATGAGGCGGCGTTCATGCGACGCACGCTCGACAGCGTCGTTGCGCAGACGGTACGGCCGGCCCTTTGGATCATCGTCGATGACGGGTCCACTGACGGCACGCCAGCCATTCTTTCCGAGTACGCCGCCAGGCACGACTTCATCCGCGTGGTCCGCCGCGAGGACCGCGGGGCGCGCAGCGTCGGGCCTGGCGTCGTCGAGACGTTCTACGTCGGGATCGATGCGCTCAACCGCGAGTATGGCAGTCTGCGTGCATTCGAGTACATCTGCAAGCTCGACCTCGATCTGGATATTCCCGCAGGATACTTCGAGGCGTTGATGCGCCGCATGGAGGCCGATGCCCGACTGGGAACGTGCAGTGGAAAGCCCTATTTCCCGGGCCCATCGAATATCAACAAGACTTTCGATGGCGAGCTGATCTCCGAGGCCTGCGGCGACGAAATGTCGGTCGGCATGATCAAGTTTTATCGCACGGCGTGCTTCGAGCAGATCGGCGGGTTTGTGCGCGAGGTGATGTGGGACGGCATTGACTGCCACCGCTGCCGCATGATGGGTTGGATCGCTTGCTCGTGGGACGAACCGGCGTTGCGTTTCATTCATTTGCGACCGATGGGCTCGTCGCACAAAGGCTGGCTCACCGGCCGGCTTCGCCATGGCTACGGGCAATACTTCATGGGTACGGGCCTGGCTTACATGACCGCGTCGGCGATCTTCCGCATGACTCGCCCGCCGATCATCCTCGGCGGCGCGGCCATGTGGTGGGGCTACGTCCGCAGCATGCTCGCCCGCAAGCCACGTTACGGTGACCCCCAGTTCCGCCGATTCCTTCATCGCTACCAATGGTCGTGCCTGCTGCGAGGCAAGGCCCGCGCCACCGAGGCGGTCAACCGCGAGCATGCCGACTACAACCTTTCGCTCAGGGGATTTGAGTTATGAACGAGCATAAACCCATCGATGTCACGATCGTCTGTCCGCTCCTCAACGAGGAGGAGAACGTCACCGAGCTCTACCGCCAGGTTGCGGCCGTGATGGATGCGCAACGGCCGGCGCAGTACGAGGTGATCTTCGTGGACGACGGCAGCACGGATCGCACCTTCGAGCGCCTCAGCGAGGCGGCGGCGGACGATCCGCGCGTGACGATCATCCAGTTCACCAAGCGCTTCGGTCAGACGGCGGGCTGGGCGGCGGCGTTCGACGAGGCGCGAGGCAATGTCATCGTGCCCATCGACGGCGACCTGCAGAACGATCCCAACGACATCCCCCGTCTTGTCGCCAAGCTTGACCAGCCTCGCCCCGGAGCGTGGGACATCGTCAGCGGCTGGCGCAAGAACCGGCAGGACAAACTGCTCAGCCGCAAGTTCCCCTCCGTGATTGCCAACAAGCTGATCAAGAAGCTGACATGGACCACGGAGATTCACGATTTTGGCTGCTCGCTCAAGGCCTATCGACGCGAGGTGCTCAGTGACGTGCATCTGTACGGAGAAATGCACCGATTTCTGCCTGCGGTCTGCAAGTGGCGCGGCGCACGTATCACTGAAGAGGTAGTCAACCATCGCGCCCGAACCGCCGGCAAGAGCAAATACGGCCTCAAGCGCACGGTCAAAGTGATCCTCGACCTGGTCACCATGAAGTTCATGGGCGACTACCTCACCAAACCCATCTATTTCTTCGGAAAGCTGGCGATGGTGACGAGCATCATCTCGTTCCTGTCGCTGGGTCTTGCACTTCTACAGAAGTTCAACATTCTCACCGAGCACGGCCAGCCGGTGAGTCTGAACAACAACATCTTCGTATTGTTCGCCATGATGACGTTCCTCATGGCGGTGATGTTTGTGATGCTGGGCGTGATCAGCGAGCTGCTGGTGCGGATCTACCACGAGTCACAGGATCGCAAACCCTACAAGATCCGCAAGCAGTTCAAGGGTGGTTCGGCGTCACAGATGGCGGCGCGGGTGCCCGAAGCTGTGGGGACGATGTGAGTATGCCGTCGCCGCTGGCCCATGCCGGTGTGTACTTCCTGCTGCGGACGGCACTGCCGCCGCGGCGAAGTATTCTTATGACTGGCCTGGTGTTGTTCGCCCTGGTTGCACCGGATTGTGACTTTGTGGTATCCAAGCTGCTCACAGGTGAGGCTCGAAAGGAACACGGCGCATTCATGCACAGCTTCGCGGCGGCGGGCATTTTCGCTATGGCTTTCGGCCCGATCGCGGGAAAGCTCACCGGCGTCGGCGCGTGGCGCATGACGGCGATCGGGTTGGCCGCGTACGGGTCGCACGTCGTCATGGACGCGTTCACGGTTGGCCGCGGCGTGGCGCTGCTCTGGCCCATCCACGACCGGCGCATCCAACTGCCCAGTGTGTTCTTCGGGTTCCATCACAGTGAGCCATGGCATTCGCCGCTGCACCTGCTGACGCTCGTGACTGAAGGTCTATTTGTGGCGGTCATCTGGTTCGCGGCGCGAGGGCTGGCCGCGTGGCGGCGCCGACGCGAGGTGATGGCATGAGCGATACGGTGCTGATCGATACCCATGTCCACCTGTATTCGTGCCATGATCTGGCCTCGTGCTTGGATTGCGCCCGTACGAACTTCGTGCGCGCCGGCGGCGCGTCGGCGCCGGGTGTGCTGATGCTTTGCGAGGCTGTGGAAGAGGACCGGTTCGCTGAACTGGCGGGGTGTACGGAGCGCCACGAGGCGGTGGGGCGGTGGCGCCTGCAACGCACGGGGGAGCGCGAGTCGCTGCTGGCACGTGGTGATGACGACGCCTTGCTGGTGCTGATCGCCGGTCGTCAGATTGTGACGACGGATGGATTGGAGGTCCTGGCATTGGGTACAGTCGAGCAGTTCACGGAGGGCCTGTCGCTGGAGCGTGCGGTGACGTTGGCGCGGGCGTCGGGGGCGCTGGTCGTGTTGCCCTATGGCGTGGGCAAATGGACGGGCCGACGCGGCCGTCTGGTGGCGTCGGCGTTGCGGGGTGACGGCGAGTTTGCGCCGCTGGCGGGGGACAACGCCAACCGTCTGACGTGGGTGCCGACGCCGTGGCTGCTGCGCGACGTGTCGCTGCCGGGCTCTGACCCGTTGCCGCTGCCCGGGCAGGACCGGCGCATCGGCAGCTATGGAATGGTGCTTCGCCTGCAGTTGGACCTGAGTGCGCCTGCGGCACAGCTCAAGGATATGCTGCCGCGGCTGTCGTCACCGCCGCGGCGATTCGGATCGCTCACCGGCCTGTCGGCGTTTGTGCGTGCCCAGATCGCCATGCAGCTTCGCAAGAGACGATGATGACCACCTCGCCCATCGACGCAGCCTTGAATGTGCCGGCCGATTTCGACGCCGCGCCGCGGATCGTCCGCGACGTGGACGCTGCAGTGAACCCAGCCGGGAGCGGGCACGACCTGATCGTGGTGGGCGGGGGCATCTACGGCGTGTGCGTGGCCCTGGAGGCGGCGTTGCGAGGGCTGCGGCCGCTGCTGCTGGAGCGCGAAGATTTCGGCGGGGCGACGAGCTGGTCGAGCCTGCGGATCGTCCACGGTGGGCTGCGTTATCTGCAGAAGCTCGATCTGCACCGGTTCGGCGAGTCGGTCCCCGAGCGGCGGTGGTTCGGCCTCGTGCTGCCCGATCTGGTGCGGCCGCTGACGTGCCTCATGCCACTGTACGGCGACGGGCTGCGCAAGCCGGCGATCTTCCGAGTGGCGCTGGCGATGAACGACTGGCTGTCGCGCCGCCGCAACGAAGGCCTGCGCGCCGACGCGACGCTGGGCTGCGGCCGAATCATCCGCCCCGACGAGGTGATGGAGCTGTTTGCGAAGGTCGATCCGCGCGGCCTGCGCGGCGGCGGGCTGTGGCACGACGCGTACATGGTCAGCTCCGAGCGGGTGTTGATCGAGCTGTTGCGTTGGGCGTGCTGTGCCGGGGCGCAGGCGCTCAACTACGTCAGCGCCGAGGCGATCGTGGTCGAAGGCGGCAGGGTGGGGGGTGTTGAGGCTGTGGATCATGCAACCGGCCGAACGCTGCGGCTAAGGGCGCCGCGCGTGGTTAACTGCAGCGGTCCCTGGAGCAGGCTGGTCAGCGGCCTGTTCGACCGGGAGGTGCCGCGACTGATCCACCCGTCGCTGGCGTTCAATCTGATGCTGGACCGACCGGCGCTCTCTCGTGCGGCGGTGGCGGTGGCGCCGCAGCGCAAAGGGGCGCGGACGTACTTTGTCCTGCCGTGGAAGGGTCGCGTCTTCGCCGGGACGAGCCATCTGCCCTGGAGCGGGGGTCTGGATCGGATCGGCCCCAGTGAGGAACAGATCGGCGCGATGCTGGACGACCTCAACGAGGCGATCCCCGGTTTCGGCGCCGTTCGTGAGCACGTCATGCGCGTGTATGCGGGCATTGTGCCGGCCGAGGCCGAAGGCAGCGACCGCACGAGCGACCGCGAGGTGCTGGTCGATCACGGCGCCGCGGGCGGTCCGAGCGGGCTGGTGAGCGTGTCGGGCGTGAAATACACCACGGCCCGGCTGGTCGCGGAGAAAACGCTGCGCTTGGCCTACGGATCGTCGCTGCCGGCCGTCGATCCGACGCGCGCCGTGCCGCCGCCGGGCGCCGCCGAGCGGTTCATCGACATCGACACGGACGATCATCCGCACGAGCTGGCGCGCATCGCGGCGGAGGAGTCGGTCGTTCACGTCGATGACCTTCTGCTGCGGCGGGTGGACCTGACGGTGCATCCTCACCGCGCCCGCGCGCTGGCGGCGAAGGTGTGCGACGCCCTGCAGTTGGACGACGATCGTCGGCTGCTGGAACTGATGCGATTTGAGTCGGTGCTGCGCGGTCCGGCGTTCGGAGGCCCGACCGATGCGGCCCGTCTTGCCGACAACCACGTCACACGCGACACTGACCCGGCACCGGAGGTCTGCCGGCAATGAGAATTCTCTTCCTGGCCCCGCACAGCTTCTACGTCGATCGCGGCACGCCGATCGACGTGGACCTCATGCTGCGCACGCTCAGCGAGCGCGGCGACCAGGTCGATGCCGTGATCTATCACGAGGGCGAGGACCGGGCGTATCCGAACGTGGCGCTGCATCGCATCACCGTGCCTCGTTGGGTGAGGAACATTGGCCCGGGTTTTTCAATCAAGAAACTGATCTGCGATGTGCAGTTGCTGCGCCTGGCGTGGCGCCTGGCGCGGACGCGCCGGCATGACGTGACGCACGCTAGTGAAGAGGCGTCGTTCATGGGTGTGTGGTTCAAGTGGCTGTACGGTCTGCCGTTCATCTACGACATGGACTCGTCGATCGCGCAGCAGATGGTGGAGAAGATGCCGTGGCTGCGCCCGGTGGCATGGCTGCTCAACGCGGCGGAGCGATTCGCCGTGCGGCGATGTGTGGCGGCGGCGCCGGTGTGCAACGCGCTGGCCGATCTGGCGCGGCGGCACGGAGCGAGATACATCATCACGATGCACGACATCTCGCAGCTGTCTGATCCCGACCGCGCGGCGACCGGCTGGCTCAAGCAAAGCCTGGGCACGTCCCGGCCGATCCTCATGTACGTGGGCAACCTCGAGGCGTATCAGGGCGTGGACCTGCTGCTGGATGCGTTCGCGATCGCGGTGCGGGACGGCGCCGAGGTGGATCTGGTCATCGCCGGCGGGACGGACGAGGACATTGCCAAATACCGGCGCAAGGTCGAATCGCTGGGGCTGTCGGGGCGGGCGCATCTGCTGGGGCGGTGGCCTGCGGACAGACTCGACGAGCTGCTGGCGGAGGCGGACATTCTCACGGCGCCGCGGATCAGGGGGATCAACACGCCGATGAAGATTTTTCCGTACATGCATTCGGGCCGACCGGTGCTGGTGACGGACCTGTTGACGCACAACCAGGTGCTGACGCCGGACGTGGCGGAGTTGGCCCCCGCCGAGCCGCAGGGTTTCGCGCAGGCGATCGTCAAGCTCGGCGGCGATGAGGAATACCGCCGCCGCCTGGGCGCGGCGGGCAAGGCGTTTGTCGAGGCCAACCACACCTACGCCGCGTATCGGCGCCGGGTGTCCGAGTTGTACGAGTACGTTCAGTCGCAGATTGGCGCAACCCGATCCAGTCAGCAGGCTGGGGCATCGAAAGGAACACCATTGTATGAGCAGTCAAACGTCAAACGGACCGGTTCTAGTGACGGGTGCGACGGGCTTCACGGGCGGGGCGCTGGCGCTGGAGCTGCGCCGCCGCGGTAAGGCGGTGCGGGCGCTGGTGCGCGACCCGGCCAAGGCCGGCCGGTTGGCGGACGCCGGGGTCGAGATCGTGCAGGGCGACCTCATCCGCGCCGACGACGTGGACCGGGCCGCCCAGGGTGTATCGCTGATCTATCACATCGGCGCACTGTTCCGCACGGCGGGGCACCCCGACAGCTACTACCACCAGGTGAACGTCGCCGGCACGGAGCACGTGCTCGACGCCGCCAGGAAGCACGGCGTCGCCCGCACGGTCCACTGCAGCACCGTCGGCGTCCACGGCAACGTCAGCCAGTTCCCCAGCGACGAGAACTCGCCCTACAACCCCGGCGACATCTACCAGGTCACCAAGCTCGAAGGCGAAAAGAAGGCGCAAGAAGCCATCGCACGCGGCCAGCCGGTGGCCATCTTCCGGCCCGCGGGCATCTACGGCCCCGGCGACCTGCGCTTCCTCAAGCTCTTCAAGTCCATCAAGAAGGGCACGTTCATCATGTTCGGCAGCGGCAAGACCCGCTACCACTTCACCTACATCGACGACCTGGTGAACGGCATCATCCTCTGTGGCGAACACCCGGCAGCGGTGGGACAGATCGTGATCCTCGGCGGCGACGAGTACGTGCCGCTCAACGACGTAGTGAAGATCATCGCCGACGCGGTGGGCGTCAAATCCCCGCGCTGGCGGATGCCCATCGGCCCGCTGCTGGTCGCGGCCAAGGTGTGCGAGAGCGTGTGCGTGCCCCTGGGCATTAACCCGCCGCTGCACATGCGCCGCTGCGAGTTCTTCATCAAGGAGCGCGCGTTCACCAGCGCCAAGGCCAAGTCGATGCTGGGCTTTTCACCCCAAGTGGGATTACGCGAGGGCATTCGTCGCACGGCGGCGTGGTACTTCCAGCAGAACCTGTTGTCTGGCGAGCCACCTGCGGACACCAGATTGGCGATGGCGACATTGAATACGTAAGGAGGGGGCTTCCCATGGCGCATCTTTTAGCGTAAAATTTGGGCCTGTGTCCGAGTTACTACATAATAACTCGTGCGCCCCCTTCGAGACGCCCGTATCCGGGTCATACGTCGAGCACTGTGACATCGACTCGTCCAGCGACGATTATGCGCGTCGCTTCGCCGGGGCGATCGGGCAGTGGATGTTACAGGTTCAGACGGATGCGGTGCTGCAGTTGATCGGTCCATGGAAGGGGGGTACCGTGCTGGATGTAGGCGGTGGACACGCGCAGGTCGCTGGCCCATTGCGCGACGCCGGTTACGACGTGACGATCCTGGGCAGCGATCCGGCCTGCGGTCAACGTCCAAACATGCTGCTAGGCGAGAAGGCGGCCTATATAACCGGCGACATCATCGATCCGCCGTTCGGGGACGGGAGTTTTGACGTCGTGGTGTCGCTGCGGCAAATGGCGCACGTACGCGATTGGCCGGCGCTGGTGCGAGGGCTGTGTCGTGTGTCTCGCCATGCGGTGGTGGTTGATTTCGCCACGCCGATCAGCGTCAACGCCATGGCGCCCCTGCTGTTTGCCGCCAAGAAGAAGGTCGAGCACAACACGCGTCGGTTCCGGCTGCAGCGGCGGGGCCAGGTGCAGCGCGCCTTTGAGGCGTGCGGGTTCGGCCGGTTTCGTCATGTCGGCCAGTTCGTCGCGCCGATGGCGTTGCACCGGATGGCCAAGTCGCCGGGTCTGTCGCGTCTAGTTGAGGGCGGGCTTCACGCCCTGGGGTTGGGTGTCGTGTTGGGATCGCCGGTGGTGTTGCGAGCCCAGCGCCTGCGAACATGACGGGAGCCGCGATGCGGGTATTGTTCCTGGCACCTCAGCCGTTTTACGAGAATCGGGGCACGCCGATCGCCGTGCGGGCCGCGCTGGAGGAACTGGCGCGCTTGGGCCACGAGATCGATCTGCTGACCTACTTCTCTGGCCAGGACGTGACGTTCGCCGGTCACGAGCAGCGAGTTCGCATTCATCGCATTCGTCGGCCGTCGATGGTTCGCAAGGTGCCCATCGGCGTGTCTTGGCAGAAGGTACCCTGCGACTGGGCCATGTACCGACAGGCCCGGCGCATGATGCAGGCTCATCGCTATGACCTGATCCATGCCGTCGAGGAGGCGGCCTTCATCGCCCGGCGACTTTCGCGGCATTTCGACGTGCCTTACGTATTCGACATGGACTCGCTGATGAGCAGCCAGATCGTCGAGAAGAGCCGCCTCTTGGTCCCGGTGGCGATGGCATTCGGCTGGATGGAACGACTTGCCATCCGCGATGCGGCGGGCGTTCTGGCCGTGTGCCCCGCGCTGGTCGATTATGCCAGGAAGCATCATCACTCCGGGAACGTGACGCTGCTTCCGGATCAACCGGTGGCCCAGCCCGAGAGCGATGTGCCCGACCCTTGCGGGTTTGCCGATATCCCGGGCCTCAAGCTCGTGTATGTGGGCAATCTCGAGCAGTATCAGGGCATCGACCTGCTGCTGGACGCTTACGCGCGTGTGGCCGACGAGGTTCCCGACACTGTAGTCATCATCATCGGCGGTCGGCGCGATCACATCGCGCATTACCGCGTCAAGGCCGGTGAACTGGCCTGGAGCGAGCGGGTGCGTTTCCTGGGGCCGCGTCCGCTGGAGCAGTTGCCGGCCATTCTGCGGGCGTCGGATGTGCTGCTGTCGCCGCGGAGCAAAGGCATCAACACGCCGATGAAGATCTACAACTACATGGCCTCCGGCCGCGCCATACTGGCCACGCGCATGCTCACGCACACGCAGGTGCTCGATGACGAAACCGCGTGCCTGGTGGCGCCCGACGTGGAGTCATTCGGCCAGGGCATCCGCCGTGTCGCGTCCGACGCGGCGTACCGCGCGCGCCTCGGCGACGCGGCGCAACTTAAGTTGCGAACCGAATACAGCACGGAGCGCTGGCGCGAGCGTCTGGCGGCGTTCTATGCGAGCCTGGCAGCCAACGCACCGGCAACAGTCGCCACGGGGCACGAGCCGTTGATCCTTGGCGACACGCTGGGTCGAACCACGACGTGACGGTTTGTCTTAGACGCCCCGTGTTAGATCGCCACGCACATGATCTCGGCCGTCGAGATCTTGTCGCCACGTCGCAATTGCCCGATCTTTTCTCGCAGCGTTTCGAGCATCGGGACCTCGTGCGGCATGTGGTGACGGGCGTTCTCGAGAAGATCGATCAGCGAGATCTCGACTTTCTCGATGGGTGTACCTGAATCGAGGGTAAGCAGGTGGCGCAGTGGGGCAATCTCGATCATTTTCAGGAATGGTATGCTGCGCAGACTCTGGTTAGGCGGGACGACGATGACGCCGGTGCCCGGCGCCATTTCGACGACCTCGGCACGAAGCGGCGTTTGTGCGGCCGTGGCGGACAGAGAGTCAACCGCCTTGACGATGGCCTTGGCCCGGTCGGTGCTGATGCTGTGGAGTTGATCGAGCGTGCGCTCGGGCAGGGTGACCGTGACAGGCCGGCGGGCTTCCCGGAACTTGGGTGGCCGCCCGCCGGGGTGGCGCGGCTTGGCGGGGGTTGCATCTCGGTTTATTTTTGACATAATATCACCGATCTCAACTAGGTTTTTACATTAAAACTTATGCGTTGTCAACCCCGGGACGGGAACACATGATGAGGACGGGACGCCATGGATGGATCAGATCATAGCGGCGACAACTGGCCCGCATTGACGGTGGCCATCATCAACTATAACGGCTTGGAAGTTCTGCCCGACACGCTCGACGCCCTCCGCCGCGTCGATTACCCCAACCTCCAGACCATGCTCGTGGACGATCAGTCCACCGACTTCGGCGTGGCGTTCGTGCGGCACCAATACCCTGAGGTGCGCATCCTCGTCGTGCCGCAAAGCAAGCATAAGCCCAGCGTGTCGCGCAACCTGGCCCTGCGCGAGGCGACCACGCCCTATGTCATGGTCATCGACAACGACGTGGCCTTGCGGCCCGACTGTCTCAAGCGGCTCATGGCCGTGATGCTCGAGCGGCCCAACACATTCCGCGTCACGCCTCGCCTGGTGTATCACGACCAGCCCGACACGATCTACATGGACGCCGGCGGCTTGAGCTATCTGGGCATCTCCGCGCGGTCGCTGCGCGGCAGGCGCATCGACGAGGTGCCCGCTCAGGGTCTCGTGCCGTCGATCGGCAGCGGCATCAAACTGCTTCACCGCGAGGCGGCGCTGCAGTTTGGCGGATGGGACGAAGGCTACATGTTCGGCTGGGGCGAGGACGCCGAGCTGGTCGTGCGCGCCCGCATGCTCGGGTTTGACGCATGGACCGTCCGCGACGCGGTCGGTCTGCACGTCGAAAAGGAGCACAGCACCCAGCGCGCCGAAGCCCAGATATACAACCGCTACCGCCTCATGCTCGTCAACTACTCGATGCGCGCCCTGCTGCTGTTGGCCCCGGCCTTGGCGATGTTCGACATCATGATGATGGGCATGGGCACGATGAAGGGCCTGTTGCCCCGGCACCTGCACGCCATTCGCGAAGTCTGGCGCGACCGCGACGACATCTGTCGCCATCGCCGATTCATGCAGGCGCGTCGCGCCGTCGGCGATGCCTCGCTTCTGGAGGGGACGCCGATCCTGATCCCCGGCGTGCTCAAACAGTCACCGTTCGTGCGTTCCATCGCCAGTTCCCTCAGCGGCCTGTTCATCGGCTATTGGCGACTGGTCAAGCGCCTGCTGGGCGATGAGCCCTACGCGGGCCGGCCGCGCGGCATGAGCGCGCTGTTGAGCAGTCAGAACCACGACTCGCCTTCCAATGGGGGGTTCGCCACCGCGGTGGGCGGCGCCTGATCCAGTCGCCGGCGCCGCAGCCTATCGGACATCGAGCTTGCGCGGCCGAGGCCCGCAATGTGGCGCGGCGGCTGTGCCGATGGTATTCCCGGAGACGCCTTTGCCATGAACGAACAACCCCTGGTCCAGATGCTCAGCGAGGGCAAGGTCTCGGCCCGTAAGCAGTACGAGCGCATGTTCGTCGGCCGACCCGGGCTGCTGTCGCTGCTCAAGTACGAGCTGTGCATGAGTTTCCCGTCGCAGATGCCCGGAGCCGTGGGGTATCTGTTCCGCAAGAAACTCTACGCCAAGCTGCTCAAGCACTGCGGCAAGGGCGCCCTGTTCGGCCGCGGCGTGCTGCTGCGCTCGCCGGGGCAGATCAGCTTCGGCGACGGCGTCATCCTCGACGACCTGGTCGTCGTGGACGCCAAGGGCGAAGGCTCGGCCGTCGAACTGGGCAGCCAGGTCCTCATCAGCCGCTACGGCAACCTCAGCTGCAACCAGGCGGTTCTCCGCATCGGCGACTTCTGCTCCGTCGGACCCAACTGCTACATTTCCAGCCGCAGCACGGTGGAGATCGGCTCCAACACGTCGGTGGGGCCGGGCTCGCAGATCATCGCCGGGGGACACGCCTTCGACGACCCGCACACGCCGGTGGTCAAGCAGAGGCGCCTCAGCGCCGGCATCCGCATCGGCAGCGGGTGCTGGATCGGCGCGGGCGCCATCGTCATGGACGGGGCGGTGATCGGGGACAACTGCATCATCGGCGCCGGGGCCGTGGTGCGCGGAGAGATCCCCGACTACAGCGTGGCCGTCGGCATGCCGGCGAAGGTGCTGTACGACCGGCGTGAGAAGGCGGCCGAGGCGCAGGCGCTGACGCAGGCCGGCGGCGCTTCATCGTGAGTTGACACGGGCAGTACCATGAACTCCGCGGTTTCCACCGATCTCTCACCGATTGCCATGTGGTCGCCGGCGCTGGGCGAGTTGGAGGCGAGGGGCGATTACCGCCTGGCGCTGGCGTCGGTGGTCGCGCTGGCGACCGTGGGCGGGGCGGTGCTGCGCCTGTGGAACCTGGGCGCGCTGGGTATGGTGGTGGACGAGGGCTTCATGGCCCTGGCGGTGGACGGCATCCTCAAGCACGGGTTGCCTGTGCTCGACCACGGCTACGCCTATACCCGCTCGTTGCCGTTTCAATACATGCAGGCGGCGTGCGCGTGGCTGTTGGGCAATGACGCCCTGGCGCTGCGGCTGCCCGCGGCGGTCTTCGGCATCGCCTGCATCCCCGTCGGGTACGCACTGGGTCGCCTCACGCTGGGCCGCACCGTTGGCGCGGTGCTCGCCGTGATCCTGGCCTTCTCCATATGGGAGATCGAGCTGTCTCGCTACGGGCGGTTCTACACGCTGCTGCAGTTGATCTGGATGCTGGCGGTCATCGCGTTCTACCGTGGCTTCATCGACGATCGGCGCTGGCCCAAGGCGGCCTTCTTCGCTCTGGCGGCGCTGGGCTACTGGGTGCATCCGCTGATGATCTTCATCGGGACGCTGTTCCTGATGGTGCTGCCCCGGCCCGGCTACACGCGGCGGCGAAAGCTGGCGTACCTGGGTCTGATGGCGACGTTCGCGCTCCTGCGCGTCCTGGCGGACATGGCCTTCGAGCGCCTGCGGCAGGCGATTCTCGACGCCGGCATTGTCCCGCCGTCGGGCGCCTACGCCTCGGCCCACCGTGTCGCTCATGCCACCGTCACCGAGCAGGCCATCGCGCCGATCTACCTACCCGGGTTCGAGGACGTGGTGAGCGTCGCCCAATCGCACCCCATCTGGCTGGCGCTGCTGGCGGCGATGGGCGCGGCGGCGATCGGGCTGATTATGGCGGCGGCGGCGCGCGGCGAGGACAAGCGGCAGTGCCTGGTGGCGGCCGCAGCCGTGGCATGCGCCGTGGGCGATCAGCTTGGCGTGACGCTGGTGCTGGCGATTCTGTTCGCCACATGGTGGGTTCGCCAGTGGTCGGATCTGCGCCGGTCGCACGTACTCGTGTCGATCGCCGCGGTGGCTGCTTGCGGCGGCGGATGGTTCGGGATCAATCGCGCGGTGCAGGGCCTGCCGCCGCGCATGGCGATCTCGCATCTGCTGGAGTTTCCCAATTATCACGGGCTGTTCCTCAAATGGATGCTGCTGGGCTGGCCAGCGATGACGCTTGGTCTGGCGGCAGGCCTGGTGGCGATCGCCGCCCGCGCCGGCCGGGGCGATCGCGTCAACCCAGCGTGGTTTGCGCTGATGTCGCTGCTGTTGCCCCTGACGCTGGCGTGCGTGCTCAAATCCCGCTGGCTGGAGGCTCGCTACTTCTTTCACATGTACCCGCAGGTGGCGCTGGTGTTTGCCGTTGTGCCGGTGCTGGCCGCGGCGTGGCTGGCGCGGCTCGTGCGGTTGCGCGGGCCGGTTCCTGTCGCCGCCGTCGCTGCAGTGACCCTCGCCGCCACGCTCTGGTTCAGCCAGGACGCCAACCCCCTCAAGAGCGCGCGCATCCCCCAACGCAGCTACACCGACTGGCGCGATCCGATCAAGACCTACATCAGTTGGTGGGTCAAGAGCGATTATCACCAGGACCACGCCGGCGCCGCCGCGTTCGTCCGGCAACGCCTGCAGCCTGACGACGTGGTCGTCGTGATCGGTCCGCCTCACAACGCCGCCCTCTACCGCCACCTCATCGGCCGCGTGGATTACGTTTTCGGCCACGTCGATTACTACCCCCGCATGATGGAGGACGCCGCCGGCCACCCCATCGACGACATGTCCGACGCCATCGTACTGGACACTCTCGCCGAACTGCGCCGCGTCGTTGAGATGCCGCGCGACGGCCGGGTCTGGATCGTCAGCGACACCATCCTGAGCAACCCCGACCATTGGCTACTGGAGCGCTACGACGGCCCCGATCGCACCTGGTTGCGCGACCTGACGGCCGATCCCGCCTATACTGCACGGGACCGTCGCCAGACGGTGACCCGAGTGGGCGACGACGTGATTGCCAACCGGGACTGAGGACCCCAATTTGACAACGCCTGATGCATGGACAAGCGGGCCGTTGAATCGGCGCTCCGCGGTGGCTGTAGTGACCCTGGCCGTGGAGGTGGCGATCGTGCTGGCGATCGCGCTGGGCGTGCGCGTGGCGTTCGATAGGCCCACGGCGCACTTCGACGAGTTCTACCACGTGCTGGCGGCCCGCGCGTATCTGGAGACGGGCCAGCCGTACATCGCCGACGCTACCGCGCCGTACGCCCGCGGCATGATCTATACGCAGCTTGTCGCGGCGACGTTTGTGATGCTCGGCGAGTCGATCTTCGCCGCGCGTCTGCCGTCAATGGTGTTCGGGGCGCTGCTGGTGGCCGCGGTGTATGTGTGGCTGCGGACCAATACGGCTCCGCTGGCGGCAGTGCTGGGGGCGGCCATGCTGGCGCTGTGCCCCGAGGCGTTGAACTACTCGGTGTTCAGTCGCTTTTACATGTTGCACGCACTGCTCGTATTTCTAGCGTCGATGTGCGTGTTCGTGCTGGTGGAGCGATCCTGCGGCGGGTCGTCGCGGGCCTCGACGTGGGTGGTGGCCGGCGTGCTGCTGACACTGACGGCGGTCCTGACGTGGCTGGCGATGCAACTGCAATCGACGACGCTGATCGCGGCGCTGATCGTCGGGGTGTGGACGGTGTGCGTGATCGTGTGGCGGCTGGAGTGCGGTGCGCGCATGGGCGCGCCGGGCATGTGGGTCGCCACAGTCGCCGCCGGCGCCATGGTCGGCGCCGCGGCGCTGTGGGCCAGCGGGCATCTGGCGGAGATTCGCCACGAGTACCGTCTCGTGGCGCTGTGGGCGATGGACTCGCGCGACGACGAAGGCTACTACCTGCGTCACCTGTGGCAGTGGTACAGGCCGTTGGTGGCGCTGTCGCCGCTGCTGGCTGTGCTGGCCTTGCGGCGGTGGCCCCGGGCGGCGAGCTTTGCGCTGGTCATCTGCAGCGCCGGCCTGCTGCTGCATTCGTTCGCCGGGTTCAAAGCGATGCGGTACGCGTTCTGGACCATGCCATACCTGATGGCGTTATGGGGGATGGGCCTGGCCGAGGCGATGCGCCTGCTGCACGTGGCGGCCACGAGCCTGGGCCAGCGGCGGCTGCGCCTGCCCCGACCGACGATCACGGCGGCGTTCGTCGTGGCCTGCATGCTCGCCATGGCGTACGGGTCGCACCGCACCTATGCCTACTATCTCGCACGCGGGCTGGTCCTCGGCGAAGAACGCAACAGCCCCTTCACCTTCCCCGACTGGCAGGCGGCCGTGCCCACGCTCGCTCCCATCGCCGCCAATGTTGATGCCCTCGTCACCAGCGCCAGCGTCAAGGCCATCTACTATCTGGACGACGCCGATGCGGTCATCAGTGTGACCGGTCGCGGTCGTGGCGAGGAGGGCGCCGTCGATTGGCGCACGGGCATTCCCGTCTTCGCCGAGCCCGAGTCGATGCAAGAGATCATCGAGGAGCACGACAGCGGCCTGATCGTCGTCGAGCAGGAGCACTGGCGCGAGCAGTGGTACGTGCCCGACGACGTCGCCGACGTGATCGAAGAGCGCACGGTGCGCGTGCCACTGCCCAAGGACATCAGGCTGCTGGCGTTCCGTTGGGATGCCCTGGCGATGAAGACCACGGCGCAATGACGATGAGCCCGGCCCAGCCCTGTGTCGCTTCGCCCGCCTGGCAGCGCATCGCCTTGCGCGGAGTGGCGTTTGACGCGCTGACCGAGCCGCAGCTCGTGGCCCACCTGTTTGCTGCAGTGGACGATCGGTGTGGCGGGTGGATCATCACGGCCAATCTCGACATCCTGCGCCGGGCGACGCACGA
This sequence comes from uncultured Phycisphaeraceae bacterium, assembly GCA_964518335.1. Lineage (GTDB taxonomy): Bacteria > Planctomycetota > Phycisphaerae > Phycisphaerales > Phycisphaeraceae > CAZFDT01. The sequence continues at coordinate 945 of CAZFDT010000064.1, read as the reverse complement.
CGCCGACTTCGCGTCGATGATGCGGCAGGCGGATGTCGTGACCGCCGACGGCATGCCGCTGGTGTGGGCGTCGCGCCTGCGGGGCACGCCGCTGCCACAGCGCGTGGCGGGGTCGGCGATGGTTTGGTCGATCGCTGCCGAGGCGGCGCGACGCGGCCGGTCGCTGTTCCTGCTCGGGGGCACGCCCGGCGCCGCCGAGGGCGCTGCCCGTGTCCTCTGCGAACGCTTCCCCGGCCTGCGCGTCGTCGGCATGCACTGCCCGCCCCTGGGCTTTGAGCGCGATTCCATGGCCATGGCCGTCATCGAGCAGCAGCTCGCGGCGACGCAGCCCGACATCGTGTACGTCGCCCTGGGCAGTCCCAAGCAGGAATTGCTGATCCGCACACTGCGCCACAAGGGCCTGCTTCCGTCGGCATGGTGGATTGGCGTGGGCATCAGCCTCAGCTTCATCTGCGGTCAAGTGCAGCGTGCCCCGCGCTGGATGCAGAAACTGGGCCTCGAATGGCTTCACCGCCTCGCCCAGGAGCCCGGTCGCCTCGCCAAGCGCTACCTCGTCCACGGTTTGCCTTTCGCCCTGTCTCTCCTCGCCTCGTCCTTCGCCGCCCGCCTTCTCCCCACATCCGCGCGGCAGCCCCACTGACCCAAGACATCACGCACCACCCGATCGCCTGCCACGGGGACGGAGTCCAGGTTTGAGGCGGTCTGGCCAGTCCACTCGCCTGCTGACGGCGCTGATTTTGCGCCGCCGGAGCTATTTGTAACTTCATTTTTGGCATTGTTTTAGGTCAAATGCTGAGACTTTGGGTACTTTTTCTCTGGACACGCAAGGGGGGATGGGGGTATAGTTTGGGCATGGCGTCTCATACAGGTACAGATACCGGTATATCAGTGTACGAAGCCTTGGCGGATCGGATCCGTCAGCGGATTCGTACCAGCCAGTATCAG
>CAZFDT010000063.1:0-29734 GCA_964518335.1 uncultured Phycisphaeraceae bacterium | reverse complement strand
CATGCACACCCAACCCATGGCTCCAAACCCAGGTTGACATACACAGTCCGGAAGTGACCCCGCGCTCGCCCGGGAAGTGTCCTAATCCGTCGGCAGAACTGGCCCCGGTAGACGTACTCGGCCGGGGTGCTTTTTTTCTTTGTCGAGTCGAGCTTGCCTTTAGGGTTGGCGCTGCTCTCCGCGGACACACGTTTCAGGCACATTCCCGGTACCGCGTATGAGAATTGGCTGACGTAGTCACGCCACGCGCCGCAGGTGTAGATGGACGATGCGCGTGCTTTGGTCCATGAAGCGGGTGTTCGCAACGTAGTTGACGCCGTTGATGACCAGTTCAATAGCGCCTTCCCTGGGGTCGCGATAGGTCACGGGGTCGAGGCCGGACATGACTTTGAGACGGTTGACGACACGATCGAAGGTGACGCCCGTCATGTCGAAGTCAGGACCGTACTGCGGTGCTGGCAGGCCGTCGGCGTCGTTGATGTCCCAGTCAGACTGGGCGTGACGCAACATCCCCAACAGGATGAGATTGATGTAGTCCTTGGTGGGACTGTTCTGTGCGAACCTGATGAGGTTTCCGCGCATGGCGAGAGGCATCCGGAGCTTCGCAGGGCCTCAGCTCCGGCGTGGCGTGGGAGGCCTCAGCGCATGACCCAGCGGATGGGGCCGGGGATCACGGTGGCTTTGTCGATCGAGTCGGTGGTGCCGGGAAGGTCGAAGGTCTGCATCCAAGTCTTGCGGAGGACGACGGTGTCCTGGGTGAGGGGGTTGGCGATGCGGATGGTTTCGCCGGAGAGGCCGGAGGCGAAGACGCGGGCCTGGTCGATGTCGTGGCCGGGGTGTTTCCAGATGGCGACGGACTCGCGTGCGAAGTCGCTGCCCTGGAGGATGCGGCCGATGACTTCGTTGGGGCTTTCCAGCAGCGGGTTGCCGAGCTTGGCCTTGATGGCGTCGAAGACAGTGGGCGGGACGCCGCGGCCGGCCTCGATGACGTCGCCGGCATCGGTCGCCATGGTGAACTCGGGCACGAACTGCCGCTCCTGACCCGTGTTGTTCACGAGCTTGTAGGCCATGTACCAGTAGGCGTCGAACGATCCGCTGGGCTGGCGCACGAGGATCGACCGCAGCGGCTGCGCGGTGATCTCCAGGTCCCACGACCGCGGCACGAGCGATGGCTCGGGCACGCCCTCGGGATTGGCGACGCTTTGACCCACGGCCTGGGCCTGCGCTGCGTCGGCCTCGGCGGCCTCCTGCGCCAGCGCCGGGCTGAGCCCCGCCAGTGCCAAGGCCACGGTGAGCATCCAGCGACGGTGAAACAGGTCTGTCATGGGCGATCTCACAGAGGTTTTCCCAAGCGACATGCCATTGTACGATCAATGGTTAAGGGGTCAATGTCCCCCGCCGAGCCCGCCCCCGCCATGGCCGCGATCAGCACGAACCCGATGCACGACGCCATGCCCGACCTGCCCGGGGTGCGATGCGTCCGCATCGGCCCGGCCGACCGCCGCTGGGCGTTGTCCCTGCTCCTGACGGGTCGGGCTGAGGGCGGCGACATGGCGGTGGATCAGTTTCTGTCGTACGTGACCGACCAGCATCTGCCCTTGGACGACTTGTGGGTGGCCATGCGAGGCGAAGGGACGGCCGGTGCCGCGGCGCTGGTGATGCCCAACGCGGGCCGGACGGCGATGGCGTTCGTGTCGCCGATGCTCGACAGCCGCGACGAGGCGGTGACGGTGACGCTGCTGCGGCAAGTGTGCGGTGGGCTCGATCCGGCCAAGCTGCGACTGGTGCAGGCGTTGCTCGATCCGCCGCAGCGGCGCGAGATGCAGGCGTTTGTGGCTGCGGGGTTCCATCGTCTGGCCGAGTTGCTCTACATGCAGCGCGGTACGGACCTGCCGATGATGCCGCTGCAGCTTCCACCCGACCTGGAGGCGGTGCATTACAGCGAGGCGACGCACGACCTGTTCGCACGGGCCATTGTCGAGAGTTACGAGCAGACGCTGGACTGTCCGGGCCTGCTGGGGCTGCGTCCGATCGACGACGTGATGGCTGGTCACAAGACGACGGGGATGTTCACGCCGACACTGTGGTATGCGCTGCATCGTGGCGGCAAGCCCGCGGCGGTGATGTTGCTCAATTTGTTGCCCCAGCGCGCGACGGCCGAACTGGTGTATCTGGGATTGGCGCCGGCGTTTCGCGGCCGCGGCCTGGCGCGACAACTGCTGCTGCACGGCCTGTCGATCGTGCCGCGGCACGGCGCGACGACCATGGTGCTGGCCGTGGACGACGCCAACGCGCCGGCGATTCGTCTCTACCGGCGTCTGGGGTTCGCAAGCGGCACGAAAAAGACGGCGATGATCCGCGTGTTGCCGCACGGTGCGCGATGAAAGAGCGCTGCGCCGGCGAGGCGTCGCTTCACTTGGCGCACGTTATCCACATCTTGTTCCATGCGACGCCGCACGGGGTGGAAAAATAATCTCTTCACCTAAACCCCATGTTTGTCAATCACTCACATGCACGCGCGCATTTTGTGGCGCGCACCCCCCATTGACGCGCGTGCGCCAATCTCTATCTTCGCAGTGTTGGTGATGGAGCACCAACTCATCCGACGCACGCCACGACACCATGTGATCGAGCCTGCCAAAGGCACACGAACATGCGTCGAGATGATCAGGGGATGGAACCATGTCCAGGATCGCCGGGACCTGTCCCGGCCTGACGCACACAAACCTCGCGGCGCCCCGACGCGCTCGTGAGCATCCGGCCCACAGCGACCAAGGAGTGATCGTGACCACGGCCACGACAACGTCCCCCCCGGACGTTTGCGCACGCATTGCGCATCGCCTGGAGCAGCGCGTCGGTTCCCATCGATACAAGATGTGGTTCGACCGCAGCGCCCGCTTCGACTTTCTCGACCACGCCCGTCAGTTGCACGTGGCCGTGCCCAATCGGTTCATCGCCGACTGGATCGGCCGCCACTTCGAGCACGACCTGCGCCGCGCCGCCGATCTGGAAGCGGGCGAGGACGTTCACGTGGAGGTGCGCGTCGATCCGTCCCGGTTCAGCGAGCGGGACGCCGCCGCCGCGCGCACCGCGCCGCCGGGCACGATCCAGATCGTCACCGAGTCGTCGCGTCGTCGCGCCACGCCGCGTCCCGAAGCGGCGGCGCGGGGCACGACGTTCCGGCACAAGCTCGACGAGTTCATCGTCGGGCCGTCCAATGAGCTGGCCCACGCCGCCGCCGCGCGCCTGGCCGAGGACGAGTCGCACGCCGTCGGCCCCCGCGCCGCCGGCGGAGGCCACACCCTCTTCATCCACGGCGGCTGCGGCCTGGGCAAGACCCACCTGCTCCAAGGCATCTGCCAGCGCGTCCTCGAACGCCATCCCGACGCACGCATCCTCTACGCCACCGGCGAGCAGTTCACCAACGACTTCCTCGCCGCCATCCGCAGCAACAAGATCGACGCCTTCCGCCGTCGCATCCGCAAGCTCGACCTCTTGGCGATCGACGACGTGCACTTCATCGCCAACAAGAGCGCCACGCAGCAGGAGTTTCTGCACAGCTTCGACGCCCTGGAGCTGGGTGGGGCGAAGGTGGCGCTGGCCAGCGACAATCATCCGAAGCTGATTCACGCCTTCAGCGACGCGCTGGTCAGCCGGTGCGTGCGCGGCATGGTGGTCGAGGTGCATCGGCCCGACACCGCCACGCGCGTCAGGATCATCCAGGCCATCGCCGCGCGCCGAGGCCTGACGCTCGTCGAGGCGGTGACGCGCACCCTCGCCGACCGATGCCACGGCAGCGTCCGCGACATCGAGGGCGCGATCACCAAGCTGCACGCCATGTCGCGCCTGCTGCAAAGCAACGGCAACGGCAGCGACGGCGAGGTCGGCCACGCCCTGGTCGAGCGCCTGTTCGAGTCCCTGCCCGCGCCCGCGCCGCGACGCATCGTCAAATTCGACACCATTCTCAAAGTGACCTGCGAGCAGGTGGGCGTCGCCCCCGCGCAGGTGCTCGGGCCGGGGCGCAGCCGCCACCTGGTGCTGGCCCGATCGATCGCCGTGCTCATGGCCCGCGAGATGACGCCGATGAGCTATCCCGAGATCGCCGCGGCGATGAGCCGCAACAATCACTCGACGGTGATCACGGCCGCGCAGCGCCTGGCCAAGCAGCTCGAGAAAGATCGCGACCTGGTGCTGCCCGGCCGCATGGAGCAGACCTGCCCGCGGCAACTGGTGCAGCGCGTGCGCGACGTCCTGGCGCGAGCGTGACCGCGCCCACGCCCGCCGGTCGCACTGCAACGCATTCTCCTCCGCCACGCCCCCTTACCGCCACGGTGGGGGGCGTGGTCTTTTGCATCAGGCGCCTTCCTGGCCCGACGTGGCCGCGGCAAAGCGCTGCGCCACGTCGTTCCAGTTCACCACCGACCACCATGCCTTGACGTACTCAGCGCGGGCGTTGGCGTAGCGCAGGTAGTAGGCGTGCTCCCACACGTCGAGCACCAGCAGCGGCGTCATGCCCCAGACGGTGAGCTTCTGCTGGTTCTCGCCCTGCAGAACGATGAGCTTGTGCGAGATCGGACAGATGCCCAGGATGCCCCAGCCGCCGCCTTCGACGGCGTTGGCCGCCGCCGAGAAATGCGCCTTGAACGCCTCGACGGAGCCGAAGTCGCGTTGCAGTGCCACCTCGAGCTGGCCCGTCGGTTCGCCGCGACTGCCGGCGGGCGCCATGTTCTTCCAGAACACCGAGTGCAGTGCGTGCCCCCCGCCGTGGAACGCCACCTGGCGGCTCCAGTGCTGCACGAGCGAGTAGTCGCCCTTCTCCCGCGCCTCGGCGAGCTTCGTCACGGCGTTGTTGATGCCGGTGACGTAAGCGGCGTGATGTTTGCCGTGGTGCAGCTCCATGGTGCGGGCGTCGATGGCGTCCTCCAGCGCGTCGTGGGCGTAAGGCAACGGGGGCAGCACGTACTTGCCCGAGGCGGCGTCGAAGCCCTCGTCGCCGATGCCCGCCGCCAGCGCCGCGGCGCCCGGCATGCCGGGCACAGCCCCGCCGAGCATCGCCGCGCCGGCCGTCGCGCTCAGGCCCATCATCATCTGTCTTCGGTTGAGCGACAGTCCGTCCGTGTTTGTCATGGCATGGTCTCCTTGCGTCAGTGTGCGCAGTGCTTGTGATCGTGCTTCCTGCTTGTGCGTGCGCCGTTGCCGCCGGTGCGTCGCGGGGGCGAGCAGTCGGGGCACGTGCCGAAGAGCGTCAATTCGTGCCCGTCCACGACGAATCCGGTCGGGAGCTTTTCGGTTCCGCCCAGCGTCAGGGGGCACACGTCCAGGTCATACACTTTCCCGCAGCCGTCGCAGCGGAAGTGATGGTGATGCCCCAGGTCCGCGGCCTCGTAGCGCGTCTGGCCGTCGGGCAGCGTCACGGCGGCGATCTCCTGGCCTTCGAGCATCAGCTTCACCGTCCGGTACACGGTGGCGATGCCCAGCCCGCGCGCTGACCGCCTGGCCCGGCCGTGAATCTCGTCCACCGTCAGCGGCCCCTGCGAGTCGCGGATCACCCGCGCGATCGCGTCGCGCTGACTCGTCCGACGCTGCCCCAGTGTCATGTCGCGTTTCACGTCGCGCTCCTGTCCCCGTCTGGGCCATGATAGCCAACCCCGCGGGTCCGGTCGTGCGGATCGCCATTATCGGGTCAGCGCCAAAGTCCGCGTCGCGCTCGACCGGCAGGGGTGAGTGGACGATGAAGATAGTGTTCACCGGGGCCTGCCGGCTTCACTGTGCACGCGCGAGGCGATGGTGGCCCTCACGAGGTTTTCGGCAGGAACCGACCGATGAGCCAAGTCAGCCAGTCAGACAAAGGGTGGGCTGTGCCGGGGACGCTTCCCCGCACCGCCAAGGCGACGGGCCTGAATCTCACGCCGACGCAATGGCTCGTGACCGCGGCCTTTGTCGTCTATGCCGTCTGGCTCGTGAGCGTCGAGTGGCGCATGTCGCAGGACCATGTGCGTCACTACTTCACCGACATCACCGGCCCGGTCTTCTTCTATGCGGTCAACACCACGCTGTCCGCCGGACTGCTGGCAGCGGGGGCGCTGCTGTTCGCCGTGACCGCTGCAGTGGCCCGCATCGCCGGGGACGATCCGCGCGTTCGCACGTTTGCTCTGATCGAGATGGCGATCTTCACCTACCTGGCGCTCGACGACCGGTTCCTGATTCACGAGCATCTGGTCCGCCGCTACGACGCGGTGTTCTTCGCCGGACTGGGCGTGTTGCACCTGGCGGTGCTGTGGCGATACCGTGCGTTGCTCCTCGACCGGCCGGCGACGTGGCTGCCCCTGGCCGCGGCGGCAGCGGGGTTCGCCGTCATGGTGGTCATCGACGGCCTGGCGCCGCGCCACGCCCGACTGCGCTTGTCCTTCGAGGACCTGGCCAAGAGCGGCGCCTGCCTCATGCTCGCCTTCTTCGCCTGGGCGTTTGTCCGCACGGAGATCGCCCGCTGCGTCAGCCGTCCTTCTGCCGCTGCGACACAGCCTCATACGGCCCGCCGAGCCGAGACGGCCGATGCCGCGACCATTGCGCTGACGATTCCCGGCGCGACCGTCGTCAGGATCGCCTGGGCATCCATCGCTTTGGCCATGCTGGGCGGATGCGTCGCCGCGGCGATCCCCCTGCTGACGGGACGCGGCTCCCTGCTGGGCATCATTCAATTGTTCGATCTCGACATGGAATCGAACGTGCCGACTTTTGTGTCGGCTCTGTTGATGATCGCCTGCTCGCTGCTGCTGGGCCTGCTGGCGCGGCGGGCGATGGGCGATGGCGACCGTCACCGCTGGCGCTGGACCGTGCTGGCGGGCGCGATGCTGTTCATGGCCATGGATGAACTGACGCAGATCCACGAGAAGGCGACCGTGCCCGTGCGCGTGCTGCTGAATCTGGAGGGTACGGTGCTGCACTATGCGTGGGTCGTGCCGGGCGTGATGGTCGTCGCCATCACCGGCGTCTGGTGCTGGCCTCTGCTGCGGAGCCTGCCGCGGGCGATCGGCGTGCGCCTTGTGCTGGCGGCGGGCGTGTTCCTGGGCGGAGCCGTGGGCATGGAGACCGTCGGCGGCACGCTCGTGGTCACCTACGGCGACGAGCACGCGGCCTCCGTGATCGCCGCCGTCATCGAGGAAAGCATGGAGCTGGCCGGGCTGGTGATGCTGCTGCACACGCTGATTTTGATGCTGCGAGGCGAGGAGCGCCCGTTCGTGATCCGGTTCGCGTGAGCGTCGGCGCATCGGCTTTACACGCCGCAGCGCTCCGTTACACTGTCGCCCATGCTGGTTCTGGCTCAGTTCAATCACTTTGCCGCGCTGGGCGTGCTCCTGCTCGTGGCCATCGGGTTCGGCGCGGGCAACCTCGTGCTCACGCACATCCTGGGCCCCACCCGCCAAGGCAACGTCAAGGGCATCGTGTACGAGTCGGGCGTCAACCCCATCGGGTCGGCCCGACGCCGCTTCAACGTGCGGTTTTACATCGTCGCCATGACGTTCCTGCTCTTCGACGTGGAGATCGTCTTTCTCTACCCGTGGGCCGTCACCTTCCCGGCCCTCGGCGGCGCCGACGGCGCTGCACTGGCCCCGTGGTTCCTCGGCCGCATGCTCTTTTTCATCCTCACGAGCATCATCGCCTTCGCCTACGCCTGGCGCAAGGGCGTCTTCCGCTACGACTGAGCCACGGCCGGTTCGTCGCACGTCATCCGGGTTGGCATCACACGTTGGAACTCGCGTCGCCGAGCGGGGCAGCGGCGACGATCGGGCTGTCGTCATCGATTGCGATGGGCAACTCCACGGGCGGGCGGCCGGCCTTGCGGCGCAGCCAGTTGATCGGGCGATGCACGCTGGGACGTCGGATCATGCGTCGCAGCCATCGCCGCTTCCACTTGAAGTCGCACGCCATGAGGCCGATGAGCACGAGCACCAGGCCGTTGCCCGGCAAGGGAACGAACAGGATGCCGAGGGCCATCAGCCCGACGCCGATCACGTTCCGCGCGATGAAGAACAGCCACCGCCCCGCGGGAAACCGGCTGGTCGTGGGCACGATCCGCAGCGGACGCACGAAGTAATCCCGCGGCATCAGGATCGCCACCACCGGGATCATCATCAGCCCCAGGACCGACGCCGTCACCGACACGGCGATAATCCACGGCAGATGCGGCTCCAGCGGCTCCAGCAGATGCTTGTACTCTTCCCACAGTACGTTCATGGCGGCTCCCACGCACCCGCGCCCGGAATCCGTTGCGGTATCGTAGCGGCATGACCATGCCCTCGACAGTTCCGCCCGACCCCATGGCCGATCCGGCCTACGACACGACCACCCACCTGCTCCGCGCCCCGGTGAGCGACGTGGGCTATCACACGCTGCTGACGCCCGGACAGCCGGCGCACTCCATCCGTGAGTCGCTGGCCTATGCTTTGCGCCTGGTGCAACGGGGCGGGACGCCCGCACTGGACCGAGCCGCTGCAGTGATCCGCACCGTGCTGGCCCACCAGACGACCGACCCGACCGACAGGCACTACGGCATCTGGCCCTGGTACGCCCAGGAGCCGGTGACGCAGATGGACCGCGCCGACTGGAACTGGGCCGACTTCTGCGCTTCGCTGCTGCTGGACATCCTGGCGGAGGCGGGCGGCGCACTGCCGTCGGACTTGACCGGGGCGATGCGCGACGCGATCGGCCACGCCGCGTGGGCCATCTTCCGCCGCAACGTCGATGCGGGCTACACGAACATCGCGGCCCTGGGCGGCGGTGTGTGCGTGCGCGCGGGCGAACTGCTGGGTGAGACGCGGCTGGTCGAGTACGGCCGACGCCGCCTGCAGAACCTGGCCGACCACGACGAGTTCAGCGAATACAACAGCCCCGCCTACTTCCCCATCACGCTCGATGCCTGTGAGCGCGTCATCGACCAGGCGCGCGACGCGGCGGCGCGCCAGGCCGTCATGCACGTCGGACGGCAGCTCTGGACCATCATCGCCAGGCACTTCCACGTGCCGACGCTGCAGTGGTCCGGCCCCTACGCCCGCACGTACAGCGACGTGCTCACGGCCAACCACGCTCGCTTCCTGGGCGAGCGCACCGGCGCGACGCTGCGCGTGCATCCCCGGACCAAGTCCCGGTCCGCCATGGACGAGCATCGCCCGACCATGCTCTGCCCCGACGAGCTGCGCCACGCCTTCACTGCCGCCCGCACGCGGCCGGTCGAGTTTCAGGAAACGCTCATCCGCCGCCGCGGTCGTCAGCCCGCCGCCATCGGCACCACCTGGCTGGGGCCGCACGCCTGCCTCGGATCGGTCAACAGCGACATCACCTGGATCCAGCGCCGGCCCGTCATCGGACACCTGGCCCATCCCGACCACCTCTGCAGCGTCCTGCGCATCCGTGTGCTCAAGAACGGGAAAGACTTCGCCAGCGGCGTCCTTCACACGGCCCAGCGCGGCCCGGCGCTGCTGGGCGCGGCCAGTCTCGTCACCGACGGCGGCGACCATCACGTCACACTCAACCGCCCGCGCGACGGCGTGTTCCACTGCAACGACCTGCGCGTGCGCATCGAGCTGCACGCCGACGACGCCGCCGTCGAGTCCACCGGCGACGGGCGCTGGCGACTGACGGCCGGGGGCAGGCACGTCGATGTCGTCGTCGGCCCCGCGTCGTTTGACGGCCGGCCCACACCATGGCACGCCGGCGGCGAGTCGGGCCGCGCCTGGCTCGACGCCGTGTGGCACGACAGCGATCCGCTGCAGTTCAACCCCGCCAGCCTCGACGACGTGACGGCTGTCTTCGGCCTGGCCATCGACAGCGCCGCCCCCCTGCCCGACGTGCGCGTGAATCTCGACGCACACGGCCTCCACGCCCACTGGCCGACCGTCGGCGACCAGCCTCTGACGGCGCCGCGACGGCCAGCGCCGTGGGCCTGACTCGGACGATCAACCCGTCAGCACGCGCTGGGCGATCGCCGCGCTGCGACGAGCGCACTCGCTGATGGCGATCGGGTCGTAGCCGATGATCCCGGCGTGCAGCGTGTCGTGCAGGGGATCGGTCCATCGGGCGGGAAGTCGTCGCGCGCCGAGCATCGCGCCGAGGATCGACCCGACGGTCGCGCCGTTGCAGTCGGTGTCCCATCCGCCCATGACGGCGATGGTGACGCCCTTCTCAAAGTCGCCCTCGGACAACAGCAGCGAGGCGATGACCAGCCCGGCGTTGTTGTGGGTGTGGACCGGGTGATAGTGGCCCAGCAGGGCGTAAAGGTCGTCGAGCATGGGCTCGAACTCGGCGGCGCGGTGGCCGCGTTTGGCGCAGAGCTTGACCACCTGCGTCATCTCGGCGTGCAGGCGACTGGTGCGGGGGATTTCGGCGAGTCCGGCGGCGACGATCTTGCGCGGATCGTCCAGCGCGAAGGCCGCAGCGATCATCGCGGCCACGAGCATCTCACCGTAGATCCCGTTCTTCACATGCGACATGCGGGCGTCGCGCCAGGCGAACTCGGCGGCCAGCTCCGGCCGACCCGGCGCGGCGTAACCCCACGAATCAGCCCGAATCTGCGCCCCGATCCACTCCCGGTACGGATTCTCCCGCATCGCAATGGCGTGCCAATCCACGCGCGCGTCCTCGTCTCGCCCCACGTGAAAGTTCAGCAGCTCCGTCATGCTGCGATACGCCTGCGACTCGGCGGTGCACATCAGGTGGAACGGCAGATGCCGCATCCACGCGTTGGCCACGTCCCACGTCGTGAACGTCGGGCCATGCTCCTGCAGCACCACCTGGCCCAGCACGGTGTAGCGAATGTCGTCGTCGGTCTCCATGAAGGCGATGTGCTCGCGCGTCGAAAGCGGGCACCACAACCGCCCGACCGTCTCTTCCGCCGGCGAGTGCTCCGGAAAGTAATCGCGCAGCGGCCATTCGTCGGCACCGATCGCCGTCAGGTACGTCTTGATGCGCTGCCTGCTCGTCATGCCCCCGCGCGACGACATGAACGTCTCCACCGGCTTGCCCAGCGCGCACCCGACGCACCGCCCCAGCCACGCCCCATGCATGCGGTCGTACAGCGCGTCGTCGGACAACTGCAGCGCATGCCGCCGCGCCGCCCGCGGGCGCAGCTTGCGAATGCCCTTGAGGTCGCTGGGCTCGCTGAACCCGAACCCGCGACGCACGGGCAGCGCCAGCAGCCGGTCCCACACCTTCTTCAACTTCCGCGGGTCATCGCCCGCCCGCGCGAAGGCCGGCCGCAACGCCTCCACCTGCCGCGGATCGCGCCCCTCCTGCAGGCTCTGCGTGAATTCCTCCCGAACCAGCTCCCGCCATGTCGTCCAGCCAGGCATCGCACAGCTCCCGTCAGGTAGAGCGACAGTTTGTCACAACCGAGTTGACGTGCAAACTCCCAGTGCGAGCGGCCGGACCATAACGTGCGATTTTGCCACACAGAACGCAGCAATGCGCCAGGTTGTGCCACGTCTTCGCTGAAGGGGCCCTGATCAAGACCAGATACGCCGCCACCAGCCGCGCCTCCTTGCCCTGCCGCAGCATCAAGGTCATATTCGTCGCATAACTGCAACTGGAGATGATAAAACAAGAACTGGCCCAGGCGCCGCACCTACGTCACGCCGAGGCCAGAACAGGCTCGACCCATTCACCAATTTCCAGCAGGACAGGGGCTTGACCTGTGATCCGCTTCATGGCTGATCCCACGAGGATAAGCCCTGCTTAACGATTTATACATAAGTCATTATCTTTACTATGTTTATGCGATAACAGTATTTTCGAACAATGCGATCTTAACATCAGCCACCCCCATCGTGTCCGTAGTATCTCTCACCGAATAATAACATGTATTGATATGTATTTACAAAAAAATCGACATCTTGTTGTTGCATGTACAGGTTTACCCGGTTAGGATAAATGCGGATCGGGTTTTCGGATTCTTTCACCTCATTATGAAGGAGGAGCACATGGTCTTTCGCAAGTCACTGTGGGTTGCAGGCGTCGTGGGCGCGCTGACTACCGGCGTTCAAGCGGCAGTCGATCTGAAGATTGACTTTGGTCGTGAGGGTCAGGCTGCCTCGACGATCGCGGCTGGGTACGACGAGTATGCCACCGATCGCCTCAATCCCCCCGCCCCCGGTCCATACGTCCGGACGATCGATGGTCACAATATCACTCTCACCGGTCGTGAAGACGCTTATACCGGCTTCAGTGACCCCCGCTTCCGCAGTGATAACCGCAGCGCCGCGGTTGTTCCCATTGGCGAAAACGTTCAGTTGTTCCAGGACGTCGTCCGAATTCAGGGCGATGTGTCCGGCGTTGATGTTACCAACGTATCGCAACAGCAGCCGGTGATCATGTTCACCATTGACAACCTGGCGCCCAACACGCCCTACGCGATCGAGATCGGCGGCTTTGATGGCGGCAGCACCGTTGCCACTTACACCTATATTGTTCAACCCACTGTCGGCAGCGGCACCACCGGTGCTTCGACCACCTACGGCTTTACTATCGGTCCGGCAGGCAGCATCTTCACTTCGAACGATCCCAGTGCCAACTCGCTCTGGACCGGATCCACCGTCTTCACCTCCAACGCCAATGGCGTGCTGAGCTTCGAGTCGGTGCTCGACTTGGCCAACAGCGTCGGCAGCGATTCGCTGACCTTCGTGAGTATGCTGACGGTCCAAACCGTGCCCGAGCCCGCCAGCCTTGGCCTGCTGGCAATCGGCGGCCTGATGATGCTGGCCCGTCGTCGAGCCTGAACGCAGACGCCAGTCATGATAGGCTCATCCGGGTTAGTTGAGCCAAGACCCCGCAGGCTGAATGCTGCGGGGTTCTTTTATTGTCGCATCGGACCTGACACCCGGACTATCAGCCATCGTCGCAGACGACAAACAGCAGCCTATCGAGCTTGTCGTACACCCGGCCCTTGCTGACGTCGGGGGACCTGTTGCTGTTGTCTAGCCATCTCGTCGCGCACTCGGGGGGAGCGACTGGCTTGAATGGCAGGCGATTTCATGGCAGCGTCTCCACGGGGTGAAGGTTCGCCGTGTGAACGATTATTTCAGAATGACCCTTGAACGGTCACAAGGAATTGACCCCCCTGGGTTGGATGGTGTGGTGCTTCCTCTCCTTCGTGGGGGATGGCGTATGAGGTTCATTCCGGCGGTCTGCTCTGATGGGGTGCGTCACCGCTGACGGAGCGCCGCCCGGCCGCGAGTTCCACGACGTGGATGATCGAAGCACGCGTGCGTTGCAGTGGCTCGATCAGGTGGCCAACGTGCGTATTCACGGCACGATCCGGCAGTGGCCGATCGGCTTGTTCGCGCAGGCCCAAGCCGCGTTGACGCCCACCAGCGAAATCCGGCCGTGTCGCTTCGTCGATCCGGTATTGCGGGTGGTCAGCTACGAATCGATGGTCCACTTCCGGGGGTTGCATCGCCGCCGAGCTGTCTGCTGCGATGCTCCTCTGCGCTACCGCTGGGCTGCGCTGCAGACGACGTTGGTAGCGGTACCGGGGGGGGGCAAATGGCGGCGAATCGCGCTGCGGATCACAACGTATGCGACAGCATGGACGATGTGTCCATCGAGACGGCAACGGCCAATTCACGGTTAGACAGAGGTACGCCGCCGGTTTCGCGCAGAACCAGGTAGGGCGCGACCACTACGTGAACGGTGGGGCGACGGATTTTGGACTCGCTACCCTGGGGCGCCACCGCGTGCGCCATGGCCAAGCGCCCGACTTCCTCCACAGGCAGATGTACCGACGTGAGAGGCGGGTCGGCTCGTTCGGCGAGGTTGTCGTCGATCCCCACGAATGCCAGATCATCCGGTATGCGCAAGCCCGCTTCGCGTGCGGCGGCCATGGCGCCGATGGCCTTGCGATCATCGGTACAAATGACGCCATCGACCTGGACGTCGTCCCGCTTCATCTTGTCAAGCAATTGGCTCATCATCATGCGGCCCGATTCGCTGCTCAACGGAGTGTCCTTCATGGATCGATTGAGCATGACGCGCCTGTCGATTTCCAGGCCCGCCTCGGCAAGCGCCCGTTCGTAGCCCAGTCGCCGCGCGGTGAAGCCCCAGTAGCGTGATTCGCAATCATTGATCAGCGCGATGTGTCGCCGACCTTCCTCGAGCAGGCACCGTGTCGCCAGATAGCACGCGCGTACCTGGTCTATGACCACGCAGTTTTCCTCATTCACCATTTCGTTGGCGATCCAAAACGGGCAGCGCACGCTTCGGAGAAACCCGAGGATCTGCGGCATCCAGATCGGCTCCAGAACCACGGCCGTTTCCAACGGCAGATCCGCGAACTGTTGGCGAAGGTCATTCACGGTGGCGTTCACCGACACCTCGTGACGATGCACGACTGCATTCTGCGCACGTGCCTCTTCCGCAATGCCTGCCTCCAACGATGTCAGAATCAGACGATCCTCGCCAATCGCACGTGCGACATCATCTGAAATGAAAAAGTCCACCCGCCGGGAGGACCGATTTGCCTGGCTGGCCATGAAGCGGTCATCAACAAACGTGCCCCGGCCCTTTTCCCGCCGCACGTAACCTTCCCGCGCCAACTCCTGCATGGCGCGGATCAACGTGGGTCGGCTCACGCTGAACTGCTTCCCTAACCGGGCATCCGATGGCAGGGGCTTGCTCCGATCCCAGCGACGGGCCACAATCTGATGGATCACGTGTCGCTTGATCTGCTCATACTTCGGAAGTTGTTGCATTTGAGGTTGCGTCAATGTGGTGGCCTTTCGAGGTATCTGTGAAGATAGCCCTACGACCTGAAACTACGCAAGGTATCGACAAAGTTCACCGAAAAACATACGCCTGCACCAAGACAGGACGTCATCACAATCTACAAGCGCTAGGGGTTTCACTCATGGCCCTCCCCCACCCAAGCCGGTCACCGCATTCGACAGAATGCCACCCCTCAGGTTCAGCAAGCGTAAGCACTCGACCGCACAGCCTTTCGTGTTGGGACTACATGTCTTATTCCTGCCGTATCTTATTATATATATGTACTTGCATAGGTGTCAAGCACAAGATAACTTGGCATCAACAGTCGGATATCGCCATTGATCGGCACTGGAAGGTGGGTGAATGAGGCGCGCGTCGGCGGTTTCAGATGGAGGTTGGCAGCTGTCTCTGCGCGCGGCATCTCCAGAGCTGCCCAAGGCGAGTTTGGTCACCTCAAATGCCGGTGCGCAACATGCTGGGAGCGCCTCGCCAACAGGTAAGGCTGCCGCTCGAGGCGGCGCCGGCGCCCTCGATGACCCCTGTGTCCTGATCATCGTCCTCTCAGGGTCTTGCTCCATCGTCTCGGAGGACACGATCGGGCTGCTGGGCGGGGCCGGCGGAAAGGCCAACCCCAGCATCAAGCACTGTGCTGTTGGGATCATCTGCCATGTCACCAATATCCACCGCAAAAAGCACGAGTCCGACCTCGCCCGACAGGTGGTTTTCAGGCGGAGCACAGCGAGGCACGTCGCAGTCGATCTTCGCAGCCTTCTCAATACCGACGATGACGACCAGCTTCGCGCTCCGGAGCATGTTGATGTCGATCCGCTGCTTCGAGGCGTGTGTGATGGCTCACCCGTCAGCATCCCGATCGCTCATCAACACGGCTCGCTTAACGTGTTGGCACAACCCCATGTAACCTGGCCAACGAGCAGGCGGATGATCGACATGCACGGATTCACCCCGTGTGTCAGTCACCTTCGGAAGATTCGTTGAGGGGCCTGAGTGGACATTCCGCCAACGGCGCACTTGTCGCTCGGGTTGGCGGCGCGAACTGCGGAGTGCGACGTTTCAAGGAGTCTCTATGCCTGAGCAATACGAAACTTTTGTGGATCCTGTGGTGAAGCTGGATGCAGCGCTCTTGGCTCGTAACCAGACTCCCGACGCTCAGAAGACGAAGCCGCCCGTTACCATCGACCATGAGAGTCAGCTTTTCGCTGATGACCATCTGATTGCGCACAAAGCTTCGGTGTTTCGCCGGCTCAATCGGCCCCACAAGCAGCGAGACGTGCTTCTTCGGGCCGATCGCGCCTGGGAAGGTAACGCCTGCGTGTATGGCTGTGTCGTCACCGAGGACGAAGGTTTCCGCCTCTACTACAAGGGCTCCACTCAACATGCCTTGCCCTCGTCCGAGTTCGTCAAGCAGTTCGGTTACGGCAAATACCCCGTGTGCCTGGCGCACAGCAAAGATGCGATCGACTTTGTCAAGCGCAAGGAGCCATACGCCGCGGTGGCTGGCACGAACATCATCATCGACGACATGATTGATGATTTCACCATACTCAAGGACCATGCAGAAGCCGATCCTCAGCGACGGTACAAGATGCTCTGCTCTCGCGGCAACTGGTGGGCGGGGCTCACGCCAGCGACAAGTGCCGACGGTCTGCGCTGGACCTGGGGGCAAGAGAATGAGGTAACGTACCTTGGTGATCGGATGAGCTACTGGTATGACCCGGTGCAGTGCAAGCACGTCGCATGGAGCCGGTGCTATCCCCTGGTGGACAGCCGTGTAGTCGTGCACAAGGAAACCGCCGACTTTGCCAACTGGAACCACCCGCGCGACAGCCATCCCCGCGTCGTGCTGCAGATGGATCGCTTCGACCATGCGCAGACGCAGTTCTACGGCGCGTACCCATTCTGGTACCGCAGCATGTACTTCTGCTATTTGGAGGTGTACTACATCCACCTGCAGCGGCTGGATACGCAGCTGTGCTGCAGCCGCGATGGACGAAGTTGGACCCGGTTATGTGATCGCGAGGTGTTTTTGCCTAATGGCGAGCACGGCGAGTTTGACGGGTACTGGATCGTTCCCACGTTCAACGCCCCGATCCTGCGCGACGGCCGGCTGCTGATCCACTACAACGGCCGCGCCGAGCCGCACGCTCAGCCGGGCTTCGAGGCGATCAAGCCGGGCTTCAGCGGCGCGTTCGCACTCGCGACGCTGCGCGAGGATGGCTTCGTCAGCCTCGACAGCGTCGGCACCGAAGGCGTCGTGCAGACCCACCCGCTCGCGCTTCCGCCTCAGCGCGACGTGCTGAGCATCAACGCCTGTCCCTTCGACGCCCGCCCGCAGTGCGCGCCCATGAAACTGTCGGTGGAAATCCTCGACGAGAGCGGCGAGGTGCTCTGTGCGTACGGCATTCGGCCGACGGCCGATCCAACGCAGGTGTGGACGCGCATCGCCATCGATCGGGCGCTGCCCGACGTGGTCCACCTGCGCTTCCGCATGCACAACGCACGGCTCTACTCGTTCCGCTTCGAGGCGCGCTGACGGCCTACGAACCGCACTGGTCAACGACGCGCGGCCGCAGGCGCCGGCGCCGCCTACTCCCAGCGGAGGCGCAACGCACCCACGGTGACCTGCTCCGCGCTGATCGACCATTGCCGATGGTCCGCGGAGTCGTCCGCCGCGGCCGGCAACTCCTGCCACGTTTGGCCGCCATCGGTCGATGACCACGCTGCGCGTGCCCGCACGCTGACGGTGCAGGGCGTGTCGGTGGCGAGGCGGTAGACCCCGCCGTCCTCCCGGGCCATGGCAACCTGCGTGGCCGTGCGGAAGGTGTCGCCCACGGCGATCTCGTAGAGGCGGACGCGGTCGCCCGGCGCCAAGCCAAGCCGCGTGGCGTCCGCTGCGTTGACGATGATGGTCTGGCCATGCACATCGGCGGAGATCATCTGCCCTTGGGCCGACTTGCCCAGGGCGACCTGCCGGTCGCGACCCTCGGGCATACCGGTCTCCATACGCAGTTGCAGCAGCACATCGTCCTTCGTCGCGCCGCGCGTGGTCCAATGCCGGGCCTGGTTCGCGTCCTGCATCACGTCGCTCAGCGGCCGGATGCTGTCGATCAGACCGGTGCCGCCGTCGGCGCCCTTGCGCCACTCCACCATGCCCGTGTCCGCCGCGCGTCCGCTGCCACTCGCTGCGATCTGGAAGTTGCTCCACCGGGCGCCGCGCCCGTCTTTCGCCTCCGTACCCACTTCAAAGAACCGGCCCGCCAGCACCGCAGGCAACGCGCGGTCGAGCGTCGCGGTGTTGTTGAGGTAGTCGAGCTTCAGCACCTGCGCTTCGTGCGCTCGCCGGGCCGGCTTGATCCTGATCTCCGGCAGGCGCAGCTCCCGACCACCGACGAGGCACACCTGCCGCAGGCCTGCGCCGTCGTGCGAGACGTAGGCGAAGCTACCGTCGATCTGCTCGCCACCGGCCAGCGTGCGCGGCTGCGGCGCGACCGCGTCGGAGAAGACAAGGTCACGATGGCCCGCCCGCGTCTGCACGTGCACCGCCGCGAAGCTGCCGGCGTCGGCGACGTCACCCTCGAGCCGAACCTCCGTGATGAATGGCTCGCCGGCGTAGGGCTCCCACACCGCCGCGAAAAGACTCGACGTCTTGCCCGGCGCGCCCGTGCGGATCACGTGCAGTTGGCGCAGCCAGTCGCCGTCGGTGCGCCCAGCGTCCGATGCGCCCGAGACCGGGACGCCCGAGCGCAGCCGCTGAGCGCGCTGGCCCGGCAGATGGACCCGCAGGAATTTCCGCGGGCTGTTGGGGTCATAGTTCACGCCGGCAATCGCCGGCTCCGGCGCTCGGGTCGTCCGCTGGCCGCGGCCGGGGATGTCGAATGTGATCGGCTCCCGCGCCATGCGCCAGGTGGCCTGCAGCACGTCCTGGTCGATGTCGGCCGCCCACTGCTCGCCCTCGATCACATAGTCCTTGAGAAAGCTGCGGTCGGCGTCATTGATCTCGCCCCGCTCGACGTTGGTGAGCAGCTGATCTTCCGTCGGGCCGTGGAAGTTGTAGCTGTGCTCGGCGCCGCCGGTGGTGCGGGCGAAGTCCACGAAGTAGGCGGTGGGCAGGGTGATGTCGCTGCCATACCTAGTGTTACGGTCGTGGCGCGCATCACTGGGCGGCTGCGCCGAGGCGCGGCCACGATCGAGTTCAATCACGGCGACCTGGCGCGAGTAATGCTCCGACCGCAGCGTATCGACGTGGGTGTACTGCACCCGGTCGAGGTCGGCCAGCTCTCGCGCCCAGGCGTGGCCCATCCAACTCCCCTTGTCGATGGTGACGAGGTTGTGGATGTAGGAGTTGTCGACGCCCGGCCGGCCGTAGCCGCCGCGTGCGCCCATGTCGCCCGACATCGTCAGGCCCATGGACCAGATGCCCAGGTCCAGCGAGTCCCGGTGCGAGTGCCCTTCGCCGACGCCGATGCGCAGCCGGGCGGCCTGGCGAAATCGGTAGTCGTCCGCTTCGGGGTTGCCTTCGAGGATCACGCCCCAGTCCGTCAGCACGCGCGTGCGATTGGAGAGGAACGGGTTGCGGTGGATGGTCGCCGCGGCCTGCAGCAGCTCGGCCCACTGCTCGTCGGTCTCGGTCCGGCGCTTGCCCAGGTTCGCCACGACCCATGCGAAGCGCGGGTCCTTCGACCACCGCCAACCCAGGTTCATCGGCGGGCCGCCGTCGGAGAACCAGTGCGCGTACGACGTAGTGGGTCCGCCGACGTCGCCGATCTGTGGCGGATGGAGTCCGCCCACCATGCTCTCGAGAATCCAGAAGGGGAACTGCCCGATGCGCGGGTAGAGCTGGAGGTTCGAGAGTTGATATTTCGAGTCGCCGCCGTCGGCGATGTACTCGTCGAGCAGCGGCGCCGCGGCGCCGGCCGCGGACCCGCCGTTGGCGTAGAAGAACGAGCCGATGGACTGCGTGCCGTCGCGCTGCGTGGCAAGGTACATGAAGTCTTCGACGCTGCCGTAGCTGAAGGGGTACTCCCACGTCCGCTCGAACATCGCCTGCACCCACGGCTCGGCGATCTGCGGATCGGTCTGCATCGCGGCGAAATTGGCGAGCATGCGCGAGTGCTGGTGGTCGTAGTAGAAGCGGAAGTACAGGGTCTCCCGCGCGCCGTACTGGAGCAGGTAGGTGTCGAAGAGGGCGATCACGTCGGCGGGGGTCTTGACCCACTTGATGTGCCGGCCGATCGAGTCGGCCAGCGCCTGGTTGCCCTGGATGTAGGGAAACAGCTGGTCATATCGCTGGGCCAGCTCCTCCCAGTTGACGTGCTGGTTGGAGACGCGCGACTGGTGCGCGAGGGTCTGCCGGTTGAAGTGCGCGCCGCGCGGCGCGAAGTGGACGTTGAGCGCGTGAGCTTCGTTGTGCGCGGGCTGATCGTAGGCGAGGCGGGCCAGGTAGATCGCCGCATCGTGAGCGCTGTCCCTGACGCCATGCTCGACCCAACTCTTGGTGCCGCCATCGACCCGCTCGCGGACATGGCGGAGCATGGAGTTGTAGGCCTGCGTGATGGGGAAGAGCAGCGGTCGCTTGCCATCAGGGCCCTCGAAGCTCTTGCCCCAAGGCTTCACCTCGACCGGCAGCCCGGGCAGTGGCTTGTGGGCCAGGAGGTCTGCGGCGGTGTACTCGAGCGGCGCGCCCTCGCCGCGCCGTTGAACCATGCGCCAGGGCCCGTCATAGTCCAACGACCAGTAGGGCACGCGATCGTTGGGGTTCGGCGGGTTGAGCGCGGGGAACCAGCCGCCGTTCTGCCAGTCGTGCTCGGGACGCAGGTAGGTGTCTTCCTGCAGCTTAGCCTGGGTCGGGGCATCGCCCTCGGAGTTGATGCGCGTCGCGCCGAAGCTGAGGAAGTTGAAATTCTTCGGCGGCATCGAGTGCCACAGGGCATCGTCGCGCTGGCTGCGCCACTGCCGACGGAGCTCTTCCTCCGACAGCTCCGGCTGCTGCGTGCGCAACTGGATCAGAGACGAGGGCGGGTTGGTCGTGGCCAGCCGCGCCTCGTGCTGCGCGCGGGCCGCGACGGCCTCCTCACGTGCCCAGTTGGCTTCGAGCGTCTCGCGCGACACGTGGATCGCACGCTTCTTGCCCGCCCGCTTGGCGGTCTCCGCGAGCATGTCATGTACGTCCACGTTGTGCACCAGCAGATCGATGTTCGAGTCCGCGTGAAGCCCCAGCGTGACTTCCCAGGGACGGGCGTCCTCGACGTGGAAGAAGAACTCGCCCAGGGAGTAGAAGTTGTCGGTGCCGCGCTGGCGCAGCGCGTAATGCCGCACCTCGCCCGCGGGGCCGTCGTTAATGGTCATCGTCACGATCACGTCGTTGGGCGACTTGCCCCACGCCTCGCGGTGCTGGGACTCGATCGCGGCGATCAGGCGCACGGCGTACATGCCCGTGGGCAGCGGCTCGAGCGCGAAGCGCAGGCGGTTGCCACCGGGCTTGAGCCGCACGACCGGCACGGGCGGACGCTTGGCACCGGGGTAGATGCTCTCACTGCCGCGGATGACGTACTCGACCGGCTCGGCCCACTGTTCACGCATGGCGTCGGTGACGCCGTCCATCTCCTGCGCGGGAAAATTGCGCAGCAACGTGCGGTAGTTGTAGGGCGGGATCGGCATGATGTAGTGGGGGTTCCACACCAGCCAATGCTCGACCGAACCCGGATAGGGCAGCAACTGCGGATAGCCGAACAGCCGACGATCGGTGTTGGCATCGGCGCCGGGATAGCCCGCGTGCGGCTCCGAGGGGAAAGGCTGCATCGCACCGATGCGGCCGGCGTCGCGGGTGTTCTCGATGGGATTGGGCACCATCGGCTGCGGCGCGTAGGGATCCACGGCCCAGGTCAATGAAGCCCACCCCGCGATGACGATGACCGAGACGAATCCGAAGAAGCGGCGGACCATGGGAACATCCCTTCTCTGAAAGTCTGGCACCAATGGCCCCCGCAGGCGCGGCGGGCCGAGGGGCAGTCGGTGGAGTGACGAGCATTAAGCGCACCGCACGCAATCGAAGTCGAGCCGCGAATCACTGCGGCAGCACGAGGTAGGCATTGAAGTGCGGCGAGGCCTCGTCCGCCTTGAAGGGCAAGGCCACGGCTGCACCATCAAACGTGCCGGTCACCACCGGGGTGGCGGCGGCCAACGTCTGCTTCACGTCCAGGAGGTTGTAGATCACATAGCCCTGACCATGCTTCAACACGCCGGTGAGATCGACCTGAACCTGGCTCTCACTGTCCCAGTTGAACACCGCGACATTGGCGCGCCCTGGCTGGTGCTGGTTAGGAAACACAAAGGTCTTCGTGCCCGTTGGTTTGCCGTCGCGGCCAGGCAGCATCGTGCCATGGGCGTCCCACCCCAACGCCTGCCACTGCGCGAAAGTCAGCATCTCTTCTTCCGTGCCGGCTTCGTGCCCGGCGCCATAGCGGAACGGGCGCGGGTTGCCGTTGCTGTAGTAGGTGTTGCGGTCGATCGCGTAGTTGGCGCGGTTGGGCTTGTCGGCGCCCTCGACCGTGATGCCCGAACCCGAGGGTGCGGTGGCGATTTCGCCCAGCGCACCAGTCGCCCAGAAGGTGTTGCCGGTAATGGTCGCGCTCTTGATGCGGCCGATGGTAAACGCGCGGTACGCGCCCATGATGTAGTTGTCCTGGACCAGCGCGTCCTCGTGTTCGAGGTTGACGTCGTAGTGGCCCATGATGCGGAGGTTGCCGCGGTATTGCTCGCCGTCGCGGGGCTGGTAGGCGACGTTGCCGATAAAGCGGATGCGCGAGGCGGGCTTCCACCCGGTGAGCCCGTAGCTGAAGGAGACCTGCCCTTCCTTGTAATAGCCTGCGGCGAAGCTGATGTTCTCGATCACGTCAAAGCCGCGCACCTGGCCCTGCTGGGTGTAGATGTCGAAGTTCCAGCCCGCGCCGCGGTAGAACACGTTGTGCCGGTAGGTTTTGGTGCCTTCGTCGTTCTGCGTGTACACGGCGTGGCCCGACCCGCGCGTGTTATCGGGGATGTACCCGAAGTCGTGGATGATGCAGCCGTACATCTCGAAGTTGAGCGCCGGGGTCCAGATCCCTGAGCCCATCGCGCCCCCGAAGATGTTGCAGTTGATCGCCTTGTTGTTCTCGCCGCGCAGCACGTTGAGCGCGGTGGGAGCCTTGTGCGTCTTCTGCCATACGTCCCACTTCAGGTCACCGATGTCGAGGTTGACCAGGTGGATGTTGCTGCCGGTCATCTCGATGGTGCCGTTGAGATGCGCGAACGCGCCCGCGTCAGGCCGCACGATAATGGGGGAGTTTGGGCTTCCCGAGAGCGACACGATGAAGGGCACGCGCTCGATGCCACGGATGGCGCCGTCATACTGCCCTTCGAGCAGCACGATGATGTCGCCGGGTCGGGCAGGACCTGAAGCGCCCAACGCCGTGTGAATGTCGATGGGATTGCTGCGTGAACCGCTCGAGTGGGGCGTCCCATCGGGCGCGACAAAGACCTCCGCGCCCCCAGCCGACATTGCGAAGGCGGCGACGAGTGCCGCCGACATCCAGGTGTTTCGCAGTCCAGTTGCTTTGGTCATGGCATAGGGTCCTTAAGGAAGACACGGATTATCATGATAGGACACGTTAGAACAACCTATATTGTCATTATAGTAGCTCCCTGCCGCGCGTCAAATCGCATCAATTGGTGCTTTTCCACTGTGGATTGCGATCGTGCGCCCTCCGGTGCGAGTTTGCACGCTGGCCAGAGGATGATCGTTATGCAACGATTTGCGTTGCATCAGGCCCAAGACATCTCTGCCAACGCTGACATGCCTCACGGCTCCCCGCCAACTGGCTAAGGCCGCAGGCAGCGACTGCCGGTGGCGTGCAGCGTCGGGGCCAGCCAGATTGCGGCACAGATACGCGGTGTTGGGTTTGGGGCCTATATCGAGCGTCGTCGTCCTTGTGTGGGGTGGCGGCATTGTCCGCGGCTTCGGCTGTCGTGGTCGTGAAGACTTTTGTCGGCGGCGCGGATCGCAGTTGGGCCGACGTTGGGGTGGGGTGTCACGGTGAAGCGTGGTGTCGTGACGACCAAGTTGATTATCGCGGCGGCATGTTGTTGGCATGCCACTGCGTCGGTGTAACCGCAGCAAGGTGGGCAAGCGTCACGCGTATTGGCGTTCGTGGAGCCGTATCGTACGGCACTGAGGCCATGCCTGGCGCTGCAGTTGTCCGAGAGCCAGGGCCGCCTGCGCTTCTTAACGGCGAGACGGCGCGTGGCGCCTGGTTCAGCAACAATAGCTGCTACAGCCTCAGCAGCTTCCCAATCCGGCAACTCATGCGCGACCAACTCCGCGCCACCCTGTCAACTCTCATCAACGCTCTGCACCACGCCGCACCAAAATGGAAACAGGTCAGAGCGAGTGTGCCTTGCATTTGACAGATCGGCGGTTAGCATTGGCAACGCGTCGCCCGACGCTTCAGCCAGTACCCGTCAGGAGCAGACCACTTGAGCGACAGCCAATTTCCATGGCCTGGTGGCGCTCAGGCAGCGGTCAGCCTTTCCTTTGATGACGCCCGCGCTTCGCAGGTCGAGTGCGGCATGCCGATCTTGGAGCGGCACGGCGTCCGCGGCACGTTCTACGTGACCATCACCGCCATGGAGCAGCGGCTTGACGAGTGGAAGAACGCGGTAGCGCGCCATCATGAGATCGGCAATCACTCACTGTGGCATCCCTGCACCGGCAACTTACGCTGGTCGCGGCAAAACGCGCTCGAGGACTACACCCTCGGCCGCATGGAACAGGAGCTGGTCGACGCCAGCGACCGGATCGAAGAACTGGTGGGCAGACGGCCGACGACCTTCGCCTATCCTTGCGGACAGAGCCACGTCGGCCGGGGCCAGGCGCTCCACAGTTACACCCCGCTCGTTGCAAGGCTGTTCACCGCCGGCAGAGGCTTCAGAAGCGAGTTTGTCGCCGACCCGGCCTACTGCGACCTGGCGTTACTGCCCGGCATCGACTTCGACGGCGTCGGCTGGGACGCGGTGAAGCCTTGGATCCAGCGCGCGATCGACGAGGGTGGCTGGGTGATCTTCGCCGGTCATGACATCGGCACAACCGGCAGGCAGGCAGTGAATCCCGACACCCTAGATCGCATCTGCGGGTACTGCCGGGACAACAGCAACGGCATCTGGCTCGACACCGTCGCCGCCGTTGCTGAATACATCAACAGCCGTAGGAGTTTTTGAGATGTATAAGATAGGCAAGCCCGAGATTGACGCAGTAGCCAAGGTCATCCGCAGCGGAAGGCTGTTCCGCTACATGAAGAACAGCCAATGTGAGCGGTTCGAGAAGCGATGGGCCGGATACTTGGGCGTCAAGCACGCGCACATGACCTCCAGCGGGACCACGGCGCTCACCGCGGCGCTGACGGGACTGGGCATCGGGCCCGGCGACGAAGTCATCGTGCCCGCCTGCACGTATATGGCCAGCGCCGTTTCTGTACTCGCCGTGGGCGCCATCCCGGTCATCGTCGATATCGATGAGTCGGCGACGATCGACCCGGACGCGGTGGCCGACGCGGCCGGCCGATACACGCGCGCCATCATCCCCGTCCACATGTGGGGCATGAGCTGCGCCATGGACGCGATCATGCGTGTGGCTCGACGGAAGAAGCTGCTGGTGGTCGAGGACGCGTGCCAAAGCGTCGGCGGGGGCTACCACGGGCGAAAGCTCGGGGCAATTGGGCACGTCGGCGCATTCAGCTTCAACTACTTCAAGAACCTGACGTGTGGCGAGGGCGGCGCGGTGGTCACCAGCGACGACAAGGTGTACGCTCGCGCTCGCTGCGCCGTGGATTGCTGCGGCTTCTACTGGACGGGAGAGGCCGGCGACGTGGTGGGCTTCACCGCCAGCGGCGCGCGCGCCAGCGAGTTCGAGGGCGCGATCATGAACGTTCAGCTCGGCCGCCTGCCCGGTATGCTCGCCGCGATGCGCCGGCAGAAGAAGCGCATCATGCGGGCGACCGCTGATCTGGCGCCGCTGGGCTTCCGGGCGGCGCCCTGCCACAGCCCCGACGACGAAAGCGGCACGCACAACGTCTGGCTGTTGCCCTCCGCCCGGCACGCCGAGCAATTCCAGAAGCTCACCGGCGCGACGATCCTGGGCAGGACTGGCCGACACATCTATCGCAACTGGGATCCCATCCTCGCTCGCCACGGTGGCCCGCACCCGGCCATGGACCCATTTAAGCACCCACGCAACCGTCGCTGCCGCAAGAACTACCGCAAGGACCAGTTCCCCCGCTCGCTGGACATCCTCAACCGCTCGGTGTCGATCGGCAATCACCCTGACCACACTGCAGCGCAGATCAATGCCCTGATCGCCAGGATACGATCGGCCGCAGGACACACGCTGGATTCCCATCGCGCCCTCTGAACGACCCCGCAGGGTCGTTGTGAACGCGCATGCCGATGATGTTGGCGTGCTCGAGTCGCCCCCTGGAGGCGCTTGGGTCAGCGTTACCACCGTCTGCCCGCGGACGCGACGCCTGCCGATCCCGTCCTTCACACCGTCGCTTGCCGAAGTTCACGAACGACGTCTCGTCGGCCGTGGGGTCGTGCAGCCCCAAACCGCCGGTCGTGCAAGTCGAGGGGGGTATTCAGAAACACCATCCAACAAGCCGCATGAATTCTGATCTCGCGAGCACAACCCACCGCAGCGCGGTCCTTCGTAAGTCGTGCGCCGCGAACCGATGATTCCATGACATCATCATCGAACAGGACGCTCAGCGCGCATACTTGCTGCTTTGAGGCGGTTACGCTTGTCTGCGGCGTTTTCTGGCTGTCAGGGCCAATGCTATGCCCAAGGCGAGCATCGAGCCTGTGATCGGCTCGGGGATTTGGGGTTGGGTGGAAACGGTGGCGAAGAACTGGCCGCGCCACATGTCGTCATACCAGAAGTTTCCGGGGTTGCTGTCGTCGTGGCGAACGGTGCCGCTTTCAAGCAAGTTGCCAAACTCATCGGTAAGCAGTCGCCAGTCGCCGGTCATCGAGATATTGCCGAATGCGTCGGCCGCGAGCGACTCGATGCGCCACGGGGTTCGGCCATCCTGATCAACGATACGGCCCCAATCGATGAGTTCGGAGGGATCGTCAAGACTGATGCTGTAGAGGTGGTGGTCAGCGGCCTTGGTGTATATGACATCGGGGTTGGGCGAATCGATGAAGAAGACGTCGCGTCCGCTGAGCACCATAGACAAGCCGCCAGTGCCGATGGTACGAATGACGGTGAAGGCATCGTTGAGGTTGCCATCACGAGCCTTGGAAGCGTCAAATTCATAGATGGTTGTGCCGGCGGTGACGACGAACTTGTCGGCATCGATCTGCTCAGCCCAGCCCAAGGTGCCGACGGGCGATGCGTAGGAGCTTACCTGGCCGGTGTCGCCATCGACCTTGTACATGACGTTGTTGGTCCCACTGTGGTTGAACCACATGTCACCCTGACTGTCGACGAACTGGGCCATGTTGGTGCCGCTGGCGAAAGCTCCGCCGATCTGGGTTTTGTTCGAGCCGTCCAAGTCCATGCGATATAGGTAGGAATCCGAAGTCGCGCCCCACCAGCGGGTGGCCCAGCCATAGACGTGGTTGTTGACTGGATCGACGGAGACGCCCCAGTAGTTGGTGTAGTTGTCGCGGAGAATACCGAGGTCTTGCACCACGGGTGTGCCGGCTTCCTGGCTGCCCAACTGGTAACGGACCATGTGGCCGCCGGTGTAATTCGTTTGAGCGCTGGCCCAGTAGTTGGCCAGGTGCGTGCCGAAGTAGAGCCAGCCGTCGTGTTCTACGATGTTGCTGTGCAGCTTGCCTTGGGGGACCATGGTCTTCGCGTTTTCGCCCACAGCCAGCGAAAGGTCAGGGACCAGCACGTTGATGCCGGTGTTGGCGGGGTTGTACTGGAAGAGCATGGCCGCCGTGTCATAGGCGTGGGACGAACTGGCGAAGTAGGTCTTGCCATCGGAGGCGACGATAGAACCGGCCCACTGCCCATCCAGCTTGGGCTCATAGGGGTTTAGAGCGTAGGTCTGGACGGTGAGGGTGATATCCGGATCGAAGATGATGGGCGGGTAGGAGCGATCCGGCTCCTGTCCGGCATGGACGACAGCGGCGGCGGCGACAAGCCAGAGCACAAGGAAGCTACTGCGGACTGATTCGCGATGAAAACTGAACATGCTTGATTTCTCCTGTGAACCCCTCCCCACCATCCCCGGACGCAAACACAATCCCCCTCACACGAACTCTATGTCAGCATATCTTGCAACAGTCTATCAATACACCTTCGCAATGTCCAGCAATGCATTCAGGGACGTATTGATCCTGTAATATGGAAGTCCCATTTTGCTTTGGGGACCCACAGTCGGCGGCTCACCCACGGCGGTACGCCGCTGCATGTTTGCGGTAGCCCCTGGGACAGTTCCAGGAAGCGTTGCAGTCCCGGCCAAACCTCATCGAACGGCTGGAAATGCCCGCATGTGCAGCTTTGGGCTGGGTGGCAGCGAGCCTCCTTGCGAGGAGGATATTGCGGCCCTCCCGGACCCCCTCGCCTGCCGCAATCACGTATCGCATCCTTCCCGTTCCCGGCCACGCTCGACACTGTCATCAAAGGCAGCATGTATTGACATGTATTTCTCAACATTTCGCGCTTTTGGCATTGCGTTTCATATAGGTCGGTGTAATCTGATGTGAGTCCTGGTGAAATTCAGCTGTCTTGTGTGTGGCATGCCAGTATTCGGCTAGGCGTTTAGGAGGCGTCATGAGAAGCAGTAACACGAATTCCCGGCGCATCGTGCGTCACTTCGTTCGCACACCGTGGCGGGCCGCAGCGGCTGTGTCGGCCTTGGTGCTGGCTGTTGGCGCCGTTGAGTCCCGGGCAGCTTATTGGGACGGGGGTGGCGGCGACACCGATTGGATGAATGGCTTGAACTGGAACACCGACGCGGTGCCCAGTGCCCAAGAAGCAAACATTCCCGAGCAGGCGCCTAATGAACCTTGGAACTGGACCGTTGACCTCAACGCTGTGGCTCCGAACATCACTCAGCTCAATTTGGGCGCAGGTTATGCCTTCGGCAACGGCCCCGATCTGAATATCTTGAACATCGGTCAGGGCGGCTCACTCAATGTTTCCACCACCACCGCCCATGCCATCACCGCAGTCTTTGGGCGCGCCCGTGGTAGCGCGACCGTCAACATGACGGGTAACGCCAACCTCTTCGTCGGCGCCACCACCGTCTTCAACGATGGTGGTAATTTCGCCGACGGGCAGGGCGTCGCGACCCTGAACATCGACGACACGGCCACCTTCAGCACCCGCAAGCTGCAGATGACCTTCCGTGGCCAGACTGGCATCATCAATCAGTCGGGCAACAGCACCGTGACCATCCGCAGCACGCTCTTCCAGTTCGAGAGCGGCGACCTGCACATGGCCTTTGGTGATTACGCAAACGATGGGAACCTCGGCGGTGCCGAAGCCAGCGACACCAAGGCCTACTACAACATGTCCGGTGGCACACTCAACATTGGCGGCCACCTGCTCATGGGCCGTGGCGGCATCGCGTCCACTGGCCTTTATGATCATGAAGCCTATGCCGAGTTCAACCAGAGCGGCGGCACCGTCAACATCGACGGCGTCAACCGCGGCGATCCGATCAGCATCAAGCCCTCCCGTAACGCGGTCCTGAGCATCGGTGACAGCCAATTCATCGCTGACGGCACCCGACGCGGCACATCCGTTGGTGTCTACAATCTCACCGGTGGCATCCTCGATGTCAACGGCCTGACCGCCCTGGGCCGCTTTTACACGCCCTTGGGCGTCCACGCCGGCTCGGGCACCATCACGCTCGGCGACGCCAACGGCACCGGCATCTTCCGCCAGAAGGGCGGACTGGAGGGCACGGCTCGCAGCATT
>CAZFDT010000062.1:15236-30581 GCA_964518335.1 uncultured Phycisphaeraceae bacterium | reverse complement strand
CATCATCACCACCTCACCGCCACGAAGGGAAGGTGGGATCGCAGGACGCTTACCCGATTTGGCCGCGATTGGGCTTATTTACCCAGAAGAGCGACGTAACGCGGGTACTGGGCGTCGTAGGCGGCCTGGCCCTGGGGCCGCACGGTCTGCAGTTGGAACGAGGCCCGCACAATCGCCCGCAGGTGGGAGAGGTTCTTGACCTGCCGGGCGCCGATGGCCTGGGTGAGGGCGTTGCCGATGGCGGTGGCTTCGTAAGGGCCGACGACGACGGTGCGGGCGATGGCGTCGGCGGTCATCTGATTGAGCAGGGCGTTTCGGCCGCCGCCGCCGACGATGTGGAGGACGGCGATGCGTTTGCGCAGCAGCTTTTCGAGCGATTCGAGGCAGTGTCGGTACGACAGGGCCAGGGATTCGAGGCAGCAGCGGACGTACTGGCCGATGGACTCGGGCGCGGGCTGGCCGGTGGCCTTGGCGAAGTCGGCGATCTTGGCGGGCATGTTGCCGGGCGAGCCGAAGGGCGCGTGGGCCGGGTCGATGAGGGTGCGGAACGGCCGGGCCTCGGAGGCGAGGCGCGTGAGGGTGTCGTAGTCGTATTGCTGGCCGCGGCGAGCGAAGTCGCGTCGGGTTTCCTGGACGAGCCAGAGGCCGGCGATGTTTTTGAGGAAGCGGAACTTGCCGCCGACGCCGCGTTCGTGCGTGAAGCCGGCGTCGCGTGCGGCGGCGGTGAGGATAGGCTTGGTCAACTCGGCGCCCATGAGCGACCACGTGCCGCTGGACAGGTACAACCAGTCGCCGGCGCGGACGTGGGCGTCATCGACGGGCACGGCGGCGACGGCGCTGGCGGTGTCGTGCCCGCCGGGGGCGATCACGTCCATCGGCTCGACGCCGGCTTCGTCGGCGACCGCTGCAGTGAGCCGGCCCACTTTCGTCCCCGCCGGCACGATCTTCCCCAGCATGTGCGTCGGCAGCCCCGCCGCCTTCAGCAGCGTCTTGTGCCACTGCTGCGTGCGCGGATTCACCATCTGGCTGGTCGAGGCGATCGTCGCCTCGTTGACCATGACGCCCGAAAAAAAGTAGTGCAGCAGATCGGGCATGAACAGCAGGCGGCGGGCGAGCTTGAGCTGGCCCGGCTCGGCGCCGTGGCGGGCGACAAGCTGGAACAGTGTGTTGAAGAAAAGGAGCTGAATGCCCGTGGCGTCGTAGAGGCGCTTGGCGGTGAGCTTCTTGACCGTCCTGCGCATGGCTTCGTGATGCGCGTCGTCGCGATAGGCGAAGGGCAGGCCCAGGAGCTGGCCCGACTTGCCGACGAGGCCGTAGTCCACGCCCCAAGTATCGACGCCTAGGCTCACCAGCGGGAGCCTGCGCTCGCGCGACAGTTGCCCACACTTGCGCAGGCCCTCGACGAGGTTGGCCCACAGGCCCACCAGGTTCCAGTGGTAGCCGCTGGGCAGGTGCTGGATCGCGTTGGGAAAGCGATGGGCTTCGGCCAGCTCGATGCGGCCCGACTTGCCCTCGGTGGACACCGCCGCGAGCATGGCCCGGCCGGACTCGGCCCCGAGATCGAACGCCACATAGCCCTGCGTGGTCATGGTGACTCCGGAAAAGGAGAGGGATTATCGCTTCATCGCCGCCGCCGCGCTGGTGATGTAGGGCAGTCCGCTGAGTACGGTGACCGTCACCGTGGCGTACACCAGCACGTCGCGCGTCCAGCCCATCCAGCGGTGGCCCTCGGCCCGCGGGTCCTGCCAGACGATCAGCAGCACGACGGGCACCGCCACGAGCTGCAGCACAGCCTTGAGCTTGCCCCAAGTCTGGGCGCCGAACCCGACGCCGCGCGACTCCATCTCGCCACGGATACCCGTCACGAGCAGCTCGCGCGCCAGGATGACCGCCACCATCCACGGATAGACGCCGCTGACCATGGTGAACCATTCGCCCTGGGCGACGGCGTCCGAAATGACGAAGCGCGGGCCGGAGAGGTAGATGAATGCGCCGATGACGAGGACCTTGTCGCAGAACGGGTCCATGATGCGGCCGAAGGTGCTCTCGGCGCGCCACCGCCGCGCCAGGAAGCCATCGAGCCAGTCCGTGATGGCGGCGGCGACGAAGACGAAGAACGCGGTGATGAGCCACCCATTGGGCCCCATCGGATAGCGGTACTGGTTGAGCGTGAGAAAGAACACCGCGGCGAGGACAAGGCGGAGGACGGTGAGCTGGTTGGGAATGCTGCGGCGCATCGCCGATGGCCGACTGGCGGAAACATCGCGAGTGGAATTAACGGCATCAACCATGGCAGGACATCAAGTTGCAGTTGTCCAGCGGGCGTTCGATCAGAGTTTGAGGTTGCCCAGGCCCACGCCCAGCGCGGCGCCCTCCATGCCGCCCTTGAGGTTGGCGGGCTTGGGGCGATGCGCGGGCTTCTTGCCGGGCGCGGCGGCCTTGCCTTCGGCGGCAGGCTCGGCCGGCGGCGGCGCCTTGGCGGCCTTGATCGACAGCCGCACCCGCCGCTGCGACTCGTCGATGTCCAGCACCCGGCACTGGTGCGCGCTGCCGATGGGGGCCACGTCCTCGACCTTCTCCACCCGTTTGTCGCTGAGCTCGCTGATGTGGATCAGACCCTCGATGCCTGCGTCGCCCTGAATCTCCACGAACGCGCCGAAGTCGGTGACGCTTTTGACCGTCACGTCCACGAGCGTGTGACGGGGGTACTTGCCCGCGGCGCCGGCCCACGGATCGCCCTGAGCTTGCTTGAGGCTCAGCGTCATCCGCCGCTTGCCCGGCTCCAGCGCGATCACCGCCAGCTTCACCACATCATTGGCGTTGACGACTTCCTCGACCTTGTGGACACGCTTCCAGCTCAGCTCACTGATGGGCAACAGGGCTTCGATGCCCTCCTCAACCTGCACGAAGGCGCCGAACGTCGCCGTGCGCAGGATGCGACCGCTCACCTGCTCGCCCACGGCATATCGCGACTCGATCCCCTCCCATGGGTCGGGCGCCACCTGCTTGAGGCCCAGGCTGATGCGGTGCTTCTCCTCGTCGAGCTTGAGCACTTTGACGCGAACGCGATCGCCGGGCTTGACGACTTTGTCGGCCTTGGTCACGTGCGTGTACGACAGGTCGCTGATGTGGATCAGCCCGTCGATGCCGCCCAGATCGACGAAGGCGCCGTACTCGGTCGTGGAGCTGACCACGCCTTCGCGGATCTGATCGACGGCCAGCTCTTTCCACAGCTTCTCGCGGTTGCGCAGGCGCTCCTCTTCGAGGAACGCGCGCCGCGACAGCAGCACCTTCTTCGCGCGGCGGTCGATCTCGGCGACCTTGGCGTGCAGCTTCTGGCCGACGAACGGCTCCAGCTCGCCCACGTGGTGCAGATCGATCTGGCTGGCGGGCATGAACGCGCGGATGCGCCCGACCATCTCCAGCTCGAGCCCGCCCTTGTTCGTGTTCACCACGCGCGCCTCGACGATCGCGCCCTTGACGAGTTGGGCCCACGTGCTGGTCGTCACCGCGCCCTCGCGCGACAGATGGACCAGCCCCTGGGCCTCATCGACGCGCTCGACGACGAAGTCCATGATGCTGCCGATGCGCGGGGGGCGCTCGAACTGCTTGAGGGGGACGACGCCCTGGTTCTTGCCGATGCCGCCGGGCAGCTCGACGAACACATCGTCGCCTCGCACCGAGGCGATGCGGCCGCGCCGGATCTCGTGCTCGATGCGCGTGGGCTCGCCGGTCGTCTCGGTCGGCGCGGCGTCGGACGCCTCCGCCGGCGGCGGGGCGGTATGCTGGGCCATCAGCTCTTCCGTCGTCTGATGGCCCATGGCCTCCTCGACCTGGCGCGCCAGGTCGTCGTCGGGCCCGGCGGCAGGCTCAGACACCTGCGCAGCCATCGCGGGGACTGTGCCGTTGTGCTCGTGCTCGCTCATGTGATTACCACCCATCGCCCAGCCATCGCCATAGTTTGACCCAACCGGCACGCCAGCTTACCCGCCCCCGCGCCATCGGCCAAGCGCGGCCACGTCGATCCGGCCCTTCTGCCCGGATACACTGCACCCGACACACGCAGGAGATTGCCATGAAGATCGGCGTCATCAGCGACACTCACGACCGCCTGCCCACCTTCCGCCGCGCCATCGCCACGTTCCATCGGCTCAAGGTGGACGCCATCTTTCACGCCGGCGACTTCGTCGCGCCCTTCGCCGCCAAGCTCATCGCCCCGGCCGTCCTCGCCACGCCGCTCTACTGTTGCTTGGGCAACAACGACGGCGAACGCACCGGCCTCAAAAAGATCCTCCCCGGCGTCATCGACGGAACCGTCACCGCCAAGCTCGGCGCCGGCGGCGGCAAAACCATCGTCATGAATCACTTCATCGACTGGTTCAAGCCCGCCGAGATCGCCGCCGCGGACATCGTCATCAGCGGCCACACCCACGAGGTCGTCAACGAAACCAAAGGCGGCAAGCTCTACCTCAACCCTGGCGAGTGCTGCGGCTGGGTCACCGACCGATGCACCGTCGCCCTGCTCGATGTCGAGGCCATGAAGGCCGACATCATCGAGGTCCACGACTGACGGCCGGGCCACGTGGCCGCCCGCATCTGGGTGTGAAAAAAGTATCAGTGTGGGTCAATACCGTCGTGGTGACGCCCCCGTGCGCCCCTACAATGGCCTGGACATCACCTTGACGATGGGGAAAGCCATGACGCCAACGATCTCGCCACGGACTTATCGTTCCTATCGTGACCTGCCGCCGATGGCGGGTCTGTGCTCGATCGCCGATGCCGCAACGCCGGGGCTGTCGATCGATGCGTGCGTCGAGCGGCTCAAGCGGTATCACTACGCGCTCAAGCGGCTGCACCATCTGCTGACGGCGCGGATCACCGCCGAGCCGATCATGGAACTCAAGACGGCTTTCAGCCATCACGCGTATCTGTGCAGCGAGCACGTGCTGATGCTGCGCGATCGTGTGGGCGAAATGCGTGAGCCGCCGCTGGGGCTGGAGAAGATTCCCCACACGGGGCTGGAGATTTTCTTCGACGAGGTACTGGGCGGCACGACCGAGGAACTGCTCGTGGGCGTGTACGGCACGGCGCTGCCGGCGCTGGCGCAGGCGCTGCGACAACACATGGCGCAGACCAACCCGCTGGCCGACGCGCCGACGGTGCGCGTGCTGCGGTTCATCCTGCTCGAGGTCGAGGACATGATCGCATTCGGCCGGCGGGCGGTGGCCTGCCTCGTCGATGACGAGCAGCGCCGGGCGATGGCGACGTGGACGGCGCTGCTGGCCGACTGCCTGACGGCGGCGGGCGGGATCGACGGCGCGGCTTCACCGGCTGACACGCCGCTGGTGCGTCAGCGGTCGGCCAAGCCGTATGTCTATGACCCCGCGCCGCGGCGCGATGAGCGGTTCGTCGATCTGTGGAACCAGGGCGTCAACCCCGAGGCGTTCCTGCATCGGCCCGACCTGCCCGCGGACGCCAAGGTGCTGATGCTCCTGTTCAAGCGCATCCGCGAGATCGACGTGCCGGAGATGATGGCCAGCATCATCGTGCAGACGGAGGGCAAACCGTGGGAGTATTACCGCGACATGTCGCGGCAACTGTGGGATGAAGCCCGGCACGCGATGATGGGCGAGGTGGGATTTGTGGCGCTTGGCGTGGACTGGACGCGCTGTCGCATCACGTTCAACTGGTCGTACCGGCTCAACACCGAATGCACGCCGATCGAACGACATGCCGTGCTGTGGTTCATCGAGCAGGGGCTGATGGGCAAGGACGGCAAGCGGTACGAGTGGGAGATCGGGCAGGCGTCGGACTTCCCGCTGGCGGCGACGCTGCAGGACTACGACTGGGCCGACGAAGTGCTGCACGCCCAGATCGGCCGGCAATGGTACGTCAAGGACATCGGCGACCGCGACACGGCCGTGGCCTACGGCGATCGCTGCTGGTCGCGCATTCTCTCGAACTGGCAGAGCGTCAAGGACCAGGGCCTCACGCAGCACGAGAGCTGGTGGCCCCACGTGTATCGTCAGGCATGCGAAGCCCGGGGCCGCACACCCGATGCGGCGGCGCTGGCGTTCGATACCGACTACAACAACGCCCGCGCCGATCTGCAGGACGTGGCCCACGCGATGAACTCGGGTTGATCGGGCGCATTGAACCCATGGCGCAAGGCTCAGCCGGAGAACGCCGAGAGGCCCGTGTAGCCGTAGACCACGTAGTAGAGGTCCTTGAGGAACTTGGCCAGGAACAGGTTGGAGACGATGATGGCGATGAAGGAGACGACGAAGGCGTTGGTGGCGGCCTTGCCGACGCCTGCGGCGCCGGGCTCGCAGTGGAAGCCCTTGTAGCAACTGATCAGCCCGATCGCCAGGCCGAACGCGACGCTCTTGATCAGGCCCACCGCCACTTCCCAGTTGCTGATGAAGCGCGCGGAGAAGTCCCAGTATGCGTGCGAGTTGACGCCAAAGCCATGGACGGTGACGAGGTATCCGCCGAGGATGCCCATGAGATTGCTGAACACCGTGAGCATGGGGACCATGAACAGGCAGGCGATGACCCGCGGGACGACGAGATAGGCGATGGGGTCGGTGCCCATGACGCGCAGGGCGTCGATCTGCTCGGTGACGCGCATGGTCCCCAGCTCGGCGGAGACTGCGCCGCCGACGCGGCCGGCGATCATCACCGCCGCCAGCACGGGGCCCACTTGCTTGACGACGCTGATGTTGATGACGCCCCCCAGCCGCGTCTCCTGCCCGATGGCGGCGAACTGGTCGTAGGCTTCGACGCCCAGCACCATGCCCACGAACGCACCGACGATGGCGACCACGGGGATCGACAGTGTGCCGATGGTGAACAGGTGGGGCAGGAGCAATCGGTAGGCGCCCCACGCCCCGCCGCCGCGCGTGGTCCACAACGCCGTGCTGGCGCAGAACCGCGTGAATTGGCCGAAGCCTTCGATCGACAGCACCGTCTGCCTGCCGACCTGCGCGATCACGGACACCACGGGGGCATGAATCACCGACGGATCCTTCCAGCGGCCGGCGCCGGGTTAACGCCGTTGGGCCAACCGCCATCCAACGTACCAGATCACCAGCCCCGCCGGGAGGAACGCCGCGAAGAACACGCTGCGCTCGCCCACTCGCCCCAGTCGCATCACCGCCAGCGCTCCGCCCATGGTCACGATCGGACCCAGAAACAGCAGAAACCGCCCCAACGTCTGGCGCGGGGTTTCCTCCGGCGGCGTCGGGGCGGAATCGGTCACGCCCGCGATGATACTTCCGGGACGCGCATGAAAAAACCCGCGACTCGCTGTTCCGTTAGCCATAGTGGCCACAAGGGCCGGCGTGGTAATGTCCGAACAGGTCGGCGGGTTCTACCTGATGCTATCGGCCACCGCGGTCGGAGGCGATCACAAAATCAGAAAATATCGGCGTCGTCCCACGTCCGATACCCGTTCAGGCCGCCTTGGCGTGAACAGGCGAGGCTTCGTCGGCGGGGACCAGCTTGGCCAGCGTCTTGGTCACGCGCAGGCCCATCGCCTGACGCCGGTCGCGCAACTGCTTGGCGGAGCGGTCCAGCAGCTCGCGCTGGGCATCCAGCGCCTGGCGCAGCCCCATCGTGGCGTCGCGTTCGGCGATGAACGTCTGGCGCTCGGCCGACAGGTCCGCCTCGGCCTGGCGCACGTTCTCCAGCAGGGTCGCCAGCGTCGCCCGCTGCCGGTCCACTGCAGCACGGTCGGCCGCGATCTGACGCCGGTCCGTCTCCACCTGGGCGCGGTAGGCGTTGTGACGCACCTGCTCCTCGTCGAGCTTGGTTTGCCAGTTTTCGAGCTTGGTTTGCCGTTCGTCCAGCGCGCCCTGCTGGCGGGCCAGCGCCGCGTCGCGCTCGTTCAGCTCGGTCTGCCGCTGATCGAGCTGCGCCGCACGCTGGGTCAGGTCGCCTCGCTCGGTGTCCAGCCGCTGGCGCTGGCCGTCGAGCTCGGCGGCCAGCTGCGCGTTGGCTGCGGCGCGGGCGTCGGTCTGCGTTCGCTGCTCCTCCAGAACCCGGCTTTGCTCCTCCAGGCGCCGCACATTGTCGGCGTGCCACGCCCGCAGCTGCGCCACCCGCGACTCCAGGTCGCCCACCAGCGCGTGCATCGCCTGCGTGTCCGGTATCTGCCTCAGTGCGTCGTCCGCCATGGCGGATCGTCTCCCTAGGGGTGCGTCTCTATCGAGCTATCGAACGTTTACCGGCGCGGATTAAGCGCGCCAGCCGCTACAGGCCGCACATTTTCAGGTCGATAGGGCCAACGGGAACTCGCCATGACCGCCGACCTGCGCGACAAGCTGCCGGTTTACGCCGCCCTCGTCATCGTGACGTTGTGTGTGGGGTTATACGGCCGGGGCCTGGGCGGGCCGTTCATCTTCGACGATAAGACGGCGATTGAATACAGCCCGCACGTGCGATCGCTGTGGCCGCTGGCGATGGCGATGAGTGGGCCGGACGAGTCGGCGACGGCGGGGCGGCCGGTGCTGTGTCTGTCGCTGGCGCTCAACCACTCGGTCCACGGGCTGGACGTACGGGGGTATCACGCGGTCAACATCGCATTGCACGCCGCCACCGCGCTGCTGCTGATGGCCGTGGTCGGGCACACCCTGCGGTGTATGGACTTTGGCGAGCACGCCGACGTGGTCGCGGCGGCGGCGGCGCTGCTGTGGGCCATTCACCCGCTGAACACCGAGAGCGTGCAGTACATCGTGCAGCGCAGTGAGCTGCTCTTTGGCTTTTTCCTCATGCTGACGCTGCACGCCTTCATCCGCGGGCGGAGGACGCTGGCCGTGCTCGCGTGCCTGCTGGGCATGGGCAGCAAGGAAGTGATGGCGGTGGCGCCGCTGCTGGTGCTGCTGTACGACCGCACGTTCGAGTCGGGATCGTTCGCCGCGGCGTGGCGCCGGCATCGGTGGATGTACGCGGCGATGGCGGCGACGTGGCTGCCGCTGGCGTGGCTGGTGCTGCAAGGGCCGCGCGACCAGTCGGTCGGGCCGCGCGATGGCATCACGATGGTGAATTACCTGCTCACGCAGGCGGGGGTGCTCGTGCACTACCTGCGCCTGAGCGTCTGGCCCCGGCCGCTGTCGATCGTGTATGCCTGGCCGATCGCCTCGTCCGTCAGTCACTGGCTTCTGCCGGGGCTGTCGATCACGGGGCTATTGGTGCTCACCGGCTGCGGCGTGTGGCGCAACCGCTGGTACGGGTTCGTCGGCGCGTGGTGCTTCCTCATCCTCGCCCCCACGTCCAGCGTCGTGCCCATGACCTATGAGATCGTCGCCGAGCGCCGCATGTACCTGCCTCTGGCCGCGCTGATCGCGATGACCGTCGCCGCCGCAAGCCGCTTGCGGCTTAGCGCTTCGATCGCCCCCGCCGCCGCGATGGCGATAGTCGCACTACTGGCCACGCTCACCTGGCAGCGCGTCGCTGATTACCGCAGCGAGCGGGCGATCTGGTCCGACGCCGTCGCCCGGCAGCCCACCAGTCACGTGGCCCAGCAGAACATGGGTTATGTCCTGCAGCGCGAGGGCGATCTGAATGCGGCGATCCGCCATTATCGCGCGGCGGTGCGCCTGCGCCGCGACTATCGGCCGGCGTGGCTGAACATGGCCAACTGTCAGCTTCTGCAGCACCGCTTCGATGACGCGATCGCCACGTACCGGCTGCTGCTGTCGATCGACGCCGACTATCCACCGGCCCACAATAACCTGGGGCTGCTGCTGGCCCGCACGGGCCGAAAGGACGAAGCGTTGCGGCATTTCACCGCCGCCGTCGAGGCCGAGCCTCGCTACACCGACGCGCACGTCAACCTCGCGGCCCTGCTGGCCGAGCGAGGCCGCCGCGACGAGGCGCGGCGACATCTCGATGTGGCGCTGCAGTTGTCGCCCGAGCATTTCTTTGCCACTCAACTGCAGCGATCCATGGCGCAGGTGGCCGAAGTGCCCGTGCAGTAGGTCTCCACACACGTCCCGCCGAGGGTCACGCTTCCTCGAACTTGCCGATGTTGCGGAGGCGGTCGAAGCGCTTGTTGATGAGGTTGTCGATCTTGAATCGCTTGAGCTCACGCAGGGCCTGGGTGATGTACTTCTCGATGCGATCGGCGGCGACGGCGGGGTTGCGGTGAGCGCCGCCCAGCGGTTCCTCGATGATGTCGTCGATCGTGCCCAGCTTGAGGTTGTCTGCGGCAGTGAGCTTGAGGGCCTCGGCGGCGTCGGCGGCTTTGTCACCGGTCTTCCACAGGATCGCGGCACAGCCCTCAGGGCTGATCACGCTGTACCAGGCGTACTGCATCATCGCGACGCGATCGGCCACGCCGATGCCCAGCGCGCCGCCGCTGCCGCCCTCGCCGATGATCACGCTGACGATCGG
Source organism: uncultured Phycisphaeraceae bacterium (assembly GCA_964518335.1). Lineage (GTDB taxonomy): Bacteria > Planctomycetota > Phycisphaerae > Phycisphaerales > Phycisphaeraceae > CAZFDT01. Next base: position 20,186 of record CAZFDT010000062.1, on the reverse strand, counting down.
CACGCGCAGCCGGCTCATCTCGCGCAGGTTCAGGGCGATCGCCTCCGCCACGCCGCGCTGCTCGCTCCCCAGGCCGGGATAGGCGCCGGGCGTATCGACCAGCGTCACCACCGGCATGCCGAACTTCTCGGCCAGCTTCATTTTCGCCAGCGCCTTGCGGTAGCCCTCGGGATGGGCGCAGCCGAAGTGGCAGGCGATGCGCTCCTTGGTGTCGCGGCCCTTGTTGTGGGCGATGACCATGCACTTGTGCGGCCCGATGCGGCCGAACCCGGTGAGAATCGCCGGATCGTCGCCGAAGCGCCGGTCCCCGTGCAGCTCGCAGAAATCCTTGACGAACGCCTGAACGAGCGTGACCGACTGCGGTCTGCCGGGGTGGCGGGCGACCTTGACCGTGTGCCACGCCCCGAGCTTGGCGTAGATTTTCTTGAGCATCGCCGTGTGGCTCTGGCGAAGCTTGCGGACCTCGTTGCCCAGATCGACGCCGGGGGCGACGCTGGTCACGGCCGAGGCGCCGGGGATGGGCGTGCCCTTGGAGGCGACCTCGAGCTCGCCGATCTGCCGCTCCAACTGCAGCAGCGGTCGCTCGAAGTCCAGTTCGTACGTGCCGGTGTAGGCGTTGAGTGTGCTCATGGCAGACCGGGGTGGAAAGCTGGTATTGTAGCGGATTCATGGGCGTGAACGTCAAGCAGATCACGATCGTCGGCACGGGCCTGCTCGGTGCGAGTCTGGCGCTGGCGTTGCGCCAGCGCGGGTATGCGGGCAAGCTAGTCGGCGTGGGGCGGCGGCGGGCGACGCTCGATCAGGCGGCCAGGCTCGGCTGCTGGGACCTGCTGACCGATCGGACGGCCGAGGCGATCCAGGCCGTGCCCGCCGGTCAACTGCAGCTTGCAGTGCTCGCGGCGCCGCTGGGGCATTTCGAGGAGATTTTCACCAAGCTGGCGTCGTGCGATCGGGAGGGGCTGATTCTCACCGACGTGGGCTCGACGAAGGCGAGCGTGTGCGAGCAGGCGGCGAGGCTTCTGCCGCGGCCACAGTGGTTCGTCGGGTCGCACCCGATGGCCGGCAGTGAGCAGCAGGGCCCCGACGCCGCCGACGCCGACTTGTTCGCGGGCAAGCCTTGCATCCTCACGCCCACCGCCGGCACGCGCGCCGACGCCCTGGCGACCGTCGAGTCGCTGTGGCGAACGCTGGAGATGCGCCTGCTGCAGTTGACGCCCGAGGACCACGACCGCCAGGTCGCCGTCATCAGCCACCTGCCCCACGCCGTGGCGGTGCTGCTCGTGCAGGTCGCCGCCAAGCTCGGCGGGCTTGACCTGGCCTCGACCGGCTTCCGCGACACGACCCGACTGGCGTCGAGCAACCCGACGATCCGCTTTGATATCCTCGACGAGAATCGCCAGCAGGTGATCGAAGCCCTGGGGGCGATGCAGGACGAACTGATGTGCCTCAAGGCGGCGATGATGCAGCGCGACGACGCCACCGTGCGACAGTTGCTGGCGTCGAGCAAGACCCTCCGCGACCGCTGGCTGGCGGGACGAAAGGACCTATGACTTTTCAACTCGGATTCATCGGCGCGGGCAACATGGCCGAGGCGATCGCCCGAGCCGCGATCGACAAGGGCGTGCTGGCGGCCAAGGCCATGATCGCGTCGGATCCATCGGCGGATCGGCGGTCGCTGTTCGAGTCGCTGGGCATCGCCACCACGACGGACAACGCGCTGGTCGTGTCGCAGTCGCAGCAGGTGATGCTGGCCGTCAAGCCGCAGATGTTCGCGTCGGTCGCCGGTGCGCTGCGCGATTTTCCGGGGGTCATCATCTCGATCATGGCGGGCATCGGCACGGCGAAGATCGAGTCGCTCCTGGGCTGCGAGGCGAGGATCGTGCGGGTGATGCCCAACACGCCGCTGATGGCGGGGCTGGGCATGACCGGCGTTGCACTTGGCCCCCACGCCCGCGCGGGCGACGAACGGCTGACGCTGCAGTTGTTCGGCGCGGCAGGCGAGGCCATCGTCGTGCCCGAGTCGGCGATCGACGCCATCACCGCGGTGTCGGGCTCGGGACCGGCGTACGTGTTCTACCTCGCCGAGGCGATGCAGCAGGCCGCCGCCGACCTGGGCCTGGACGATCACGCCCGTCTGCTCGTGCAACAGACCATCCTCGGCGCCGCCGTCCTGCTCAAGCAGTCGCCCGACACCGCTGATGTCTTGCGCCGCAAAGTCACCTCGCCCGGCGGGACCACCGAAGCTGCGATCACCCACATGGAAACGCACGGCGTGCGCCAGGCGATCGTCGCGGCGATCAAGGCGGCGCAGGCGCGATCGGTTGAGCTTGGTAAGTAAGGAGCACACATGGCACGCACGCCCACCCATCCCGTCAGCAGCCTGGTTATTCTGCTCAACCGCCTGTCGCTGGGGCTGTATTTCGCCATCGCGGGATGGAACAAGCTCCTGGGCGAGTTTCGCAACGGCTTGGGCAGCTTCTATCGCGGCGACGGGTTTCAGGGCCTGCAGCCGCTCTGGTTGCCCGATTGGATCGCCTCGCCCTATGGCTATGCCCTGCCCTGGCTGGAACTGATCCTGGGCGTGCTGCTCGTCATCGGCTTGTTTGGTCGCCTCGCCGCCATGGGCATCGCATTGGTATTGGCCAGTATCGCAATGGCGATGCTCAGCAAGGGCACGTTCTTCGGCGACGGGCCACCGTTCCACCACACGGGTGTCTTCTTCACCCTCGCGGTGATGCTGATGCTCGTGGGGCCCGGCGGGTTCAGCATCGACGCTTTCCGCCGCAAGCCTCGCTCCGTCGCGTCCACTTCGACGGCCAAGGTCTGATCCCGTTCGTCGGCGTCCACCTTTCCGCGGCCATTCATGCCGCAAGGAGCTTCCATCATGCCCGCCACGCTCACTCATCCGCTGGGAAGTCTCGTGCTGATGCTCAACCGTCTGGCCCTGGGGCTGTATGTCGGCGCTGCGGGCGCCGGCCAACTGTTCCGCATCTTCTCAGGCGAGTTCGTCAAGAACTCGTTTATCAACCTTCGCCCGACCTGGCTGCCCACCTTCATGGACCGGCCGCTGGACTATGCCATCCCCGCCGCGGCTATCGCGTTCGGCATCCTCATGACGTTCGGACTGTTCACCCGCATCGCCGCCGTGGGCATCATGGTTATCTGCGCCATCGTCACCGTGGCGCTGATGGAGCACCACGGGCTCAGCGGTGGCGGACCGGTGTGGATCCACCACAACGTCGTGCTGGTCACGCTGGCGATGCTGCTGGCCATGGCCGGACCCGGCCTGTGGAGCCTGGACGTGATCTATCGGCGCAAGGCCTGGTCGTAACCTCACGCCGCCCGTTTTGCCCGTACAATCGGGCCATGTATCCCACCCTGCGAGATTTTGTCGAGGCCCTTGACAAGGCCGGCGAACTGCACCGCGTCACGGCGCCCGTGTCGTCGATGCTCGAAGTGTCGGCAATCGCCGACCGCGTGAGCAAGTCGCCGTGTCCGCGCGAGTCGGAGCACGCAGCCGCGTTCGATTCCAAGCACTTGCGGGGGGGTGGCAAGGCGCTGCTGTTCGAAAACGTGCAGACGCCCGAGGGCAAGTCGGCGATCCCGCTCTTGATCAACGCGCTGGGCAGCTACCGCCGCATGGAAATGGCGCTGGGGTGCGAAGAGGGCGGTTTCGAGGCTCTCGCGGCCAAGGTCGGGGCGCTGGTCAAGCCCGAGCCGCCCGTGTCGCTCATGGAGAAGCTCCGCAAAGGGTTGGAACTGGTGAAGCTTTCCGCGATCCCACCGAAAGTGGTGGGGCGGGGACTATGCCAGGAAGTGGTGAAAACTGGCGATCAAATCAACCTCTTCGATCTGCCGGTCATCAAGTGCTGGCCCGATGATGGCGACCCTCGGAAATGCGGATACCCGTGGGGTCCGGAGGAATCGGGCACAGGGGGCGGGGACGGCCGGTACATCACGTTCGGCGGCGTCTATACGATACACCCCGATGATGCTGGCAAACCTGATGACGAGCCGCGCCAGTCGCGCAACGTGGGCATGTACCGTGCCCAGCTCATTGATAAGAACCATACCGCCATGCACTGGCACATGCACCACGATGGGGCCCGGCACTGGCGCGCGTGGAAGAAGCACAACGAGGCACGAGGCGACCATTCCGGAGGCATGCCCTGCGCGATTGTGCTCGGTGGCGAGAGCGTGCTGCCCTACGCCGCCACCGCGCCGTTGCCGCCGGGCATCAGCGAGCTGATCTTCGCCGGGTTCCTCAACAATCAACAGCGCATCGACTTGGTCAAGTGCAACACGATCGACCTGCACGTGCCCGCGAACGCCGAGATCGTGATCGAGGGTTACGTCAGCACCGAGGCCGGGGGCATCGGGTTCGACCCTGCCCGCCGCGACGAGCATGGCAATACTGAACCTCTTGGCCCAGGGGCCGTGTTCGAAGGCCCGTTCGGCGATCACACCGGGTTCTATTCGCTTCCCGACCGCTATCCGATCTGTACCGTCACCGCCATCACCCATCGCAAAGACCCGATTTATCCCACGACCATCGTCGGCCTGCCCCCGCAGGAAGACTACTACATGGGCAAGGCCACCGAGCGCATCTTCCTGCCCCTGCTCAAGACGCTCGTGCCCGACATCCTCGACTACGACCTGCCGATGTTCGGCGCGTTCCACAACTGCGCATTTGTCAAGATTCACAAGGAATATCCGCTTCAAGCTCGGCGCGTCATGCACGCGATCTGGGGGGCGGGACAGATGGCGTGGACCAAAATGATTGTTGTGGTCGATGAGCACGTGAATGTCCACGACGCCGACGAGGTGTGGTTCCACGTCTGCGCCAACTGCGACCCGGGTCGCGATATTGAAATCGTCAACGGCCCGCTCGACATCCTCGACCACGCCGCCCCGCGCCTCGGCGCCGGTCATAAGATCGGCTTCGACGCC
>CAZFDT010000062.1:0-15226 GCA_964518335.1 uncultured Phycisphaeraceae bacterium | reverse complement strand
GCCAAGGTCGCCGGCGAGGAAGTCAACGGCCACCCCGTCCGCCGCTGGCCCACCCTGCTGGAGATGGACGCCGACACCAAATCCCGCGTCGAGCAACGCTGGGCTGAGTACGGCTTCCCGCCGACATCCCCTCGTCGCGATTGAGCTCGCAGTGACCTCAAGTCATCGGCAGGTCTCCGCGAAGCAGCGAAGGCCATGAATAGGGCGAAGGGCGGTGTCACACCGGCCACAGACGAACGCCAAGGGATGCAGATGATGAGCCATCCTCTCTCGATCACCACCGATTACCGCGAGTCGCTCAACGACCCCTCGCCTTATCTGCGACGCATCGCCGACGCGGGCTTCACGCACCTACACTGGTGTCAACAATGGAACACCGACTTCCTCTATGGCCCGGCCGAGTGCGGGCAGATCGCTCGCTGGCTCAAGGACTTCGGCCTGTCGATCAATGACATCCACGGGTCACACGGGCGCGAAAAAAGCTGGGGCTCAACGCTCGAGTACCAGCGGCTGGCCGGGCTCGAACTGGTCCGCAACCGGCTGCACATGGCCCATCAGCTTGGCTGCGATGTCGTCATCCTGCATTGGCCCTCCGCCCCCGGAAGTGCCGCCCCCGGAAGTGCCGACGCCGCGGCGCAGTCCGACTATTGGGACCGCATGCGCCGCAACCTCGACGCGCTGATGCCCGATTGCCGGCGCCTGGGCGTTCGCATCGCCCTGGAAAACATGGCCGCCGACAACACCGCCACCCTCGCCTGCGTGTTCGACCAGTATCCCGCCGACTACCTCGGGTTCTGCTACGACCCCGGCCACGGCAACATCGCCGGCAACGGACTGGACCGCCTCGACCAACTCAAGCACCGCCTCATCGCCACCCACCTCAACGACAACGACGGCCACGCCGACCAGCACCGCCTGATCTTCTCCGGCACGGTCGATTGGCCACGATTGGCGAGCCTGATCGCCGCCTCCGCCTACGACAAACCCGTCATGAGCATGGAAGTGGGCATCGACAAAGCCGCCAGCGCCACGGAAGAGCCCGCCTTCCTCGCCGACGCCGCCCGCACCGGCCAAGCCTTCGCCGACATGGTCGCCCACGCCCGCGCCGGCGCACCCTGAGAAACAGCACTGCACCAATCAGCTCTGTCGCCGCCGCGATCGTACTCGTACCTCGTACTCGTCATCGTCAGCCCCGGTGCCACACAGCATCCCACCAGGGTGCTGTGTGCCGTGCGGGCCTCGATGCTCGGGGGCTGGGCCGCGCGGCTGCGCTTCGAGGCTGAGAACCGGTCTCGGACGCGGTGACGACAGCGAATCGCGGTTCGGGCGGCCGTGCGGCGGGTTGTGGCGGCGGGCGCGTCACGTCGTCTGCGTTACCATGCCTGTCATGCTCAGCCGCGACGACTTTGCCACACTTGTCCGCCTCGGGCCGCTGGTGTCGATCGACCTGATCGTTCACGCCCCCGGAAGTGCCCCCGGAAGCGAGCGGATTCTGGTGGGCTACCGCAACAATGAGCCGGCGAAGGGGTGGTGGTTTGTGCCGGGGGGGAGCATCAAGAAGGGAGAACGTCTCGCCACGGCGTTTGCGCGGCTGACGCGGGCGGAGTTGGGGGTGGAGATGCCGATCGAGCGGGCGAGCTTCCGCGGTGTGTACGAGCATCTGTACGACACGAATATCACCCAGGCTGGGGGTTTCGGCACACACTACATCGTGCTGGCGCACGACGTGCGCCTGGACCGACCGATCGAACACCTGCCCAACGACCAGCACGGCGCGTACCGCTGGCTCACCCCCGCGGAGATCCTCGCCGACCCGCGGGTGCATGGGAACACGAAGGCGTATTGTCGTTGACCGTCGCCCGGCCCGCGTCGATAATCATCCGAGGTGCATCGCATGACAATGGTGAATGTCCAGGACGCCGAGGCGCATTTCGCCAAGCTACTGGCCCAGGTCGAGGCGGGCGAGGAGGTGGTGATCGAGCGCGCCGGCCGGCCGGTGGCGAAACTGGTCAAAACCGCCGCTCCGCAGCGCCGTCCGCGTGTGTTGGGGCTGGATCGTGGGAAGATATGGATAGCGGATGACTTTGATGCGCCAATCCCCGAGTTTGAGGACCCGCTTTGAGCATTTTCCTGCTCGACACGCACATTTTCCTTTGAATGGCGGATCGGCCGGAGCGGCTTTCCCCAGAAACGCGCGAGTTGCTGATCAGCCCGGAGAATGAACTCTGGGTGTCCTCGATCATTCCGGCGGAAATCGCCATCAAGCACGCCATCGGCAAGCTAATGCTGGATCAACCGCCCGCCGAGTATGTGCGTATGCGAATGACGCGGGACCAGTTCGTGGCATTGGACTTGATCCACAATCATGCTTTGGCCGTCGCCGACCTGCCGATGCATCACCGCGATCCGTTCGATCGTCTGCTGATTGCGCAATCACGTGTGGAGGGTGTGCCGATCATCACCGCGGACCCGAAGCTCCGGGCTTATGACGTGGACGTGGTATTCGCGGTGTGATGTGTCCTCCGCATCCAAAGCCTCTACAATTGGGGGCATGAAGTCAGGCACGAGCACACTGGGGAAGGACATGAAGATCGACGCGGTGATCGACGGCGCGGCGCGGCTGTCGCCCGAGGGGGCGATGCGGCTGTACCGTGAGGCGTCGCTTCACGATCTGGGACGGTGGTCCACGGCCATGGCGGACCGCAAGATGGCCGAAGCCTATCCCCAATCGTCGGACGTGCGGACGTACGTCATCGACCGCAACATCAACTACACCAACGTCTGCTCGGCGCGGTGCACGTTCTGCGCGTTTCGTCGCGACCTCGACGAGGACGACGCCTACACACTCTCGACGCTGCAGTTGCACGAAAAGATCAGGGAGCTGGTCGCGATCGGCGGGACGCAGATTCTGCTGCAGGGCGGGATGCACCCGGAGCTGCCGATCGAGTTTTACGAGGACATGCTCCGCGGCCTCAAGGCGGCGTTCCCGACGGTTCACGTGCACGGCTTCAGCCCGCCGGAGTTTGTCGAGTTCGTGGCGGTGTTCAAGCTCGACGGGTTCCCAACGACCGAGCCGGGCGAGTCGCACACGCTACCCCCGCAGGTCTGGCACGCCAAGCTGGAGGCGATCATGCGTCGCCTGATGGCGGCGGGGCTCGATTCCATACCAGGGGGCGGGGGCGAGATTTTCGCCGAGCACGTGCGGCGTCGCATCGGCCTGGGTAAGGCCACTGCAACGCAATGGCTCGACGTGATGAGCACGGCCCATCGCCTGGGCATGCGGACCAGCGCCACGATGATGTTCGGCCACGTCGAGTCCATCGCCGACCGCATCGATCACATGGCGCGCGTGCGCGACCGCCAGGACGAGGCGCTGGCCCAGGGCTGGCCTGGACGTTACGTGAGCTTCATCGCCTGGCCGTTTCAGCGCGAGAACACGCCGATGGGCCGCCTGCCCGACTGGGTCCCGGCCCCGGGAAGTGCCGAGGTGTTTCCCGGCGAGGCGCCCGATCACCCGATGCACGGCAAAATGCTCCGCATGGCCGGCGCCACCGAGTACCTGCGCATGCAGGCCATCGCCCGCCTCTTCTTCGACAACATCCATTCCATCGGCAGCTCCTGGGTCACCATGGGCCCCAAGATCGGCCAGCTCGCCCTCTTCCACGGCGCCACCGACATGGGCAGCGTCATGATGGAGGAGAACGTCGTCTCCGCCGCCGGCACGACCTACTGCCTCACCGAGGAGTTGCTGTGCCACCTCATCCGCGGCGCCGGCTACACGCCCGCCCAGCGCGACAATGCCTACCGATTGCTCAAGGTCCATGCCGGGTCCGGACCCGACTTGGCCGTCACCGACTGGTCCACCCAGCGCGTCAAGCGCCTCCACATCGAGCAGGCCCACGATGAGTCGTCAGGCGGCGGGACGGTGGCGTTGACAGTGAGCCAAAGCTGACGTTCCTGCTGCGCTGGCGCGGCAAGTTCCTGGTGAGACATCCTCGAGAACGTCGGGTCACTGCACCACCGTCCAACCGCGGCTATATTGCGTGCATGACGCAACTGACGGCGGGTGCGGGCGGGGTGGCGGCGCGTGGGGGGCGGTGGCGGTGGCCGCGAGGAGGTGGTGGGGTGGTGGGTGCGGCGGTGTTGCTGGCGATCGCGCTGCCGTGCTTGCTGACGTTGCCGATATCGCTCAAGCTCTATCGCGGCGCGGCGGGCGATGAGGCGAGGGCGCGGGAGGCGCCGACGTGGTCGCAGCCGATGGGACGCGACGCGCTGGGGCGGTCGGTGATGTGGCGTTGTCTGTTGGGTGGGGCGGTGAGTTTGGGGATAGGGGCCAGTGCAGCGGTGATTGCGGTGGGGATCGGGGTGGCGTGGGGTGCGGTGGCGGGGTATGCGGGTGGGCGTGTGGATGCGACGATGATGCGGGTGGTGGATGTGTTGTACGGGCTGCCGTATGTGCTGCTGGTGGTGCTGATCAACCTGGCGTTGCAGCCGGTGATGGAGGGGGTTCTGCCGGGGGGTGCGGCGAATCTGGTGACGCTGCTGGTGGCGATCGGGGGAGTGAGCTGGCTGACGATGTCGCGTGTGATACGGGGTCAGGTGTTGTCGTTGCGGGGTCAGCCGTTTGTGGAGGCGGCGCGGGCGTGCGGCGTGGGCCCGTGGCGGATCCTGCGGGTGCACTTGCTGCCGAACCTGGTGGGTCCGATCGTGGTGTACGCGACGCTGACGGTTCCGCAGGCGATATTGCAGGAGAGTTTATTGAGTTTTCTGGGGATCGGGGTGCGTGACCCGTTGCCGAGCTGGGGGAACCTGGCGGCGGCGGGCGTGGCGCAGTTGCCCAGCGTGATGCTGGAGACGCGCGAGGTGTTTGCATGGTGGCTGCTGGCGTGGCCGTGCCTGCTGCTGGCGGCGACACTGCTGGCGTTGAACTATCTGGGCGACGCGCTGCGAGCCCGATTCGACCCCCGGAAGTAGCTCCGGAAGCAGCCCCCGAAGCAACCCACGATCGCGGCGATAGGGCTACACTATCGCCATGAACAACCGCTTCGGCTTTCGCGACCTCGTGTTGTGCGTGCTCCTGCTGGCGATCCTGGTCAGCCTGTGGGTGGCGATGAAGCAGCGCGATCAGCACTGGGATCAACTTCGCGCGATCCGCGCCGATCTGAGCGGCTTGAACAACACGCAGAACCGCATGGCTGCACAGATCGCCGATCTGCAGCGTGCGATCACGCGGGGTATTGCCGTGAAACCTCACGCGGTCAACGCCCCGGACGATCCATCCGAAGACGACAGGGATTCATTCACTCGCTTGCGTGCGGCGCGAAACCAGTCCGATTTTGCGGAGGGCGACGTGATCGTGGACGCTTTCGGCACCCAGATCAAGTCAGTGACGGCCTTGACCTACAAGGACCTGTATGGTCGGCGAATACAGAGTTACGTGCTCGAAGGTCTGGCCGAGCAGGACCCCGATACGCTCGAATGGCTGCCGCACATCGCCGAGTCATGGACGATTGACGACAACAGCGAGGCGTACGACGCCTATCTCGCCGCGAAGAACGCCGCACTGAATCAAGCCGCTGACGCCGATGCAACACTGCACGAATCCGTGCGCGATCAGCTCATGGCCGAGTTGACCAGGGCCAAGTCGCCCGTTCCTGCCGCAGGGACGCCCGAATACGAGGCCTTGACGGCGCAAGCCCGCCAGATGTGGATCGAGCAGCGGATTCGTGAGGACAAGGATCGCCCGCATGCGATGGCGATCACGTTCAAGCTGAGGCCAAATGTGAACTTTTCCGACGGCAACCCGCTGACGGCGCACGACTTCGTGTATGCGTGGACGTTGCTGAATAATCCACTGCTCAACGCACCGGAGACTCGCAACTTTTACGACAACGTGGAGAGCTACAAGGCTCTGGACGACTTCACGATCGAATTTCGTTTCCGCGAGCCGCATTACCTGGCATTCAGCATGGTGGCGGGCTTCGCGGCGCTGCCGAAGCATTTCTATGGGAAGTTCAGCGTTGACGACTTGAACCGCCGGCCGGGATTGCTGATGGGCAGTGGTCCGTACCGCCTGGAAGACCCTGAGACTTGGGCGCCGGGCAAACTGATGAAACTGGTGCGCAACGAGAACTACTGGGGCCCCCGCCCCGCAGCCGAGGCGCTGGTCTGGTTGGAGATCGAAAACGATGTCGCCCGGCTGACCGCCTTCAAGAACGGGGAGATTGACGTGTTCGGCGCCCAGCCGGACCAGTACGAGCAGCTTAAGAACGACAGCGCGATCCGTCAGAAGTTCACGGCGCACGAGTACATGGCCATTCCCAGCGGGTATTCGTTTGTCGCGTGGAACCTTCGTCGAGGCGGCCAACCGACGATTTTTGCCGACAAACGTGTGCGTCAGGCGATGACACTGCTGATTGATCGACAGCGGATCGCCCGCGAGGTGATGCTGGATCTGGCCGACGTCACCAGCGGCCCCTTCGACGACGCATCGAATCAGTCGGACCCGGAGATACGGCCGCATCCCTTCGATCCCAGTCGCGCTTTGTCGTTGCTCGCCGAGTGCGGTTGGAAACCGGCGTCCGACGGCGTCATCCGCAATGCCCAGGGACAGTCGCTGGCATTCACACTGACGTACCCTTCGGGCAACGACATTTACGAGCGCATCATGCTCATGCTCAAGGACACGTTTAATCGTTACGGCGTGCTGATGACGCAGGACCCGCAGGAGTGGAGCGTGTTCATCGAACGGGTTGATGGTCGGGCGTTTGACGCCTGCGCCCTGGCGTGGGGCGGTGGGGCGATCGAGGGGGATATTCGGCAGATGTTTCACAGCTCGCAGATCGCGGGCGGCGCCAATAACTTCACCAGTTATCGCAATGCGGAACTGGATCAGACCATCGACCGCGCCCGCCGCACAATTGATGAGGACGCCCGCATGAAACTGTGGCAGGCGTGCCACCGCATACTGCACGAGGACCAGCCCTATACGTTCATGCTCCGCCGCAAGAGCACGTTGTTCATCGATAGTCGCTTTCACAATGTGCTGAAGGTCAAGACGGGACTTAACGGCCGCACCGAGTGGTACGTGCCCTCGCCGATGCAACGGCGTTAGCCCTGACGCCTCCTCCCCGGGGTCGCCGACGCGATGCTGACCTATATCATCCGCAGATTGCTGTTGCTGGTCCCGACGCTCATCGGCGTCACGTTCGTCGTGTTCATGACGATGGCGCTGTCGCCCGGCGGCATCGGCGGCAGTGCGCTCAATGAAGTGGGTGAGATGGACTCGCAACAAGGCCGCATGATCCGCGAGTATTACCAGCAGCGCTACGGTCTGAGTTCGCCCGTGCTCGTGCAGTACGGACGTTGGCTCAACCTGGTGTCGCCGATTGGCTTCAAGGTCGAGCGTGATGAACTGGGCCGCGCGACTCTGGGTGCTTTTGGCTTCAAGAGACCGGACCTGGGTGACAGTCTGGCGCGGGGTCGGCCCGTGCTGGACCTCTACGCCGAGGCGCTGCCCGTGACGCTGCTGCTCAACCTGATCACGACGCCGATCATCTACGTCCTGGCGATTCTGATGGGCATCTATGCCGCGCGCTATCGCGGGCGTGCATTCGACCATCTGACCGGCATCTCGATGATCGCCCTGTGGTCCTTGCCGCCGATCATGGTGGCCGTGCTGCTGATCGGTTTCTTGGCCAACAGCGATTACCTGCAGTGGTTTCCGCCCAGCGGGCTTAGTTCGCTTGATGCTCAGGGCATGGCGTTCCTTCCTCGCTGGACCGACGCCGGCTGGCAGCGTGGCTGGCTGTTGGACCGCATGTGGCATCTGGTGTTGCCGGTGCTCTGTCTCCTGTACGGATCGTTCGCGGTGCTGATGAAGCTGATGCGTGCGAGCGTGCTGGAGAATCTGTCGGCCGATTTTGTGCGCACGGCACGAGCCAAGGGAGTCGATGAGCGGCGCGTGTTGTGGGGCCATGCTTTCCGCAACAGCCTTCTGCCTCTCATCACGGTGCTGGCGGGTGTTCTGCCCGGTCTTCTCAGCGGCTCGGTGATCCTCGAAAAGATCTTCAGCCTGCCGGGCATGGGCAAGCTGATGATCGAAGCGATCTTCGCCCGCGACCGCGAACTGGTGATGGCCGGCACGCTCATCGGCGGCATGCTGGGATTGATCTGCATTCTGATTGCCGATCTGCTCTACGCGATCGCCGATCCAAGGGTGAGCTATGACTGACGCCGCGATCCCCTCCGCCATGCCGGGCCGACGCGACTCGCCGCCTCGACGGACGATGGTCGGGCTGGTCGTCGGCGCAACCGTTCGACGCGCGACCGCACGCATCGGTCTGGTGTGGCTGGCCATCGTGGCGATCTGTGCCATCTTCGGCCCGTTCATCGCCAATTCGTACCCGCTGATCATGCGGACAACTGATGGCGTTATGCATTACCCCCTGTTTCGCTATCTCGGCCGCGTCGATGTGGCCCTGCTGGTGATGACCGTTGTGGCATGCGCCCTGCTGATGCTGCGCCGGCTCCGTGCTTCGACACGCATGTGGCTCTTTATCGCTGCTCTGGTAGTGACGATCGTGGGCGCACGCTGGCTGGTGCATCCGCCTGAGCGGGAAACCCTCACCGAGTTCCGGGAGCTGCAAGTAGAGGACAAAGTCGTCTGGGCGTGGAGAGCGCCGATCCCGTATTCACCGCGCGACCGTCAACGTGACTTGGGGGATCGTCGGTACATCGCGCCGAGCATTGCCGGGCCGCACCTGATGGGCACGGAGGCCAACGGCGCCGACGTCGCTTCCCGCATGGTTCACGCCTGCCGCATCGCACTGTCCATTGGGTTCATCGCCACCGGCATCGCGCTGGTGATCGGCGTCGTGGTGGGTGGGCTGATGGGCTATTTCTCCGGCGTCGTCGACCTGCTGGGCATGCGCGTGGTCGAGATTTTCTCAGCAATCCCGACGCTCTTTCTGCTGCTGACGCTCATTGCCGTCATGCCGCCGGAGGCCAACCCCTACCGGCTGTACGTCATGATGATCATCATCGGGGCCACGAGTTGGGTCGGCTATGCCCGCTTTGTTCGGGCCGAGTTCCTCAAGCTTCGCCATCAGGACTTCGTGCAGGCGGCGATCGCCACCGGCCTGCCGCTGCATCGTGTGCTGTTTCGCCACATATTGCCCAACGGTGTGGCCCCGGTGCTGGTCGAGGCGAGCTTCGGCGTCGCCGGCGCCATCATCGCCGAGTCCTCCCTGTCGTTCCTGGGCCTGGGCCTCGTGGATGAGCCCAGTTGGGGGCAGATGCTCAGCGAGTCGATCAGCAGCACCGGCGGGTTCAAGTGGTGGATGGCTATCTTCCCCGGCATGGCGATCTTCCTCACCGTGTTCGCGTACAACCTCATCGGCGAAGCGCTGCGCGATGCCATTGATCCTCACACGCAGCGGGCCACGCACCTGTAGAGTATGACATGAACCAGCCGAACCACACGCCTTTGTTGACGATCGAAGAGTTGGCGGTGAGTTTTCACACTCCCGGAAGTGGGGACCGCAGTGCCACCGGCGGCATGGTCCAGGCGGTGACGGACGTGAGCCTGACGATCTATCCGCGGCAGACGCTGGCAGTGGTGGGGGAGTCGGGCAGCGGCAAGAGCGTGTCGGCGCTGTCGGTGCTCAAGCTGCTGCCGTCGCCGCCGGCCATCTACAACCGTGGACGGATCATGTGGTCGGGCGACAAGTCTGCTGCAGTGGACTTGATGGTGCAGGGTGAGAAGCAGATGCAGAAGGTGCGCGGCGCCCAGATCGCCATGATTTTTCAGGAGCCGATGACCAGTCTCAACCCGGTGTACACCATCGGTGAGCAGATTCTGGAGGCGATCCTGCTGCATCAGAACGTGGACCAGGGCCGCGCTATCGACATCGCCGAGAGGGCGCTGACGGACGTGGGCATCGCCGCCCCGCGCGAGCGGCTCAAGGAGTACCCACACCAGATGTCCGGCGGCATGCGGCAGCGCGTGATGATCGCCATGGCCCTGGCGTGTCGCCCCAGGCTCCTGCTCGCCGACGAACCGACGACCGCGCTGGACGTGACCATTCAGGCCCAGATCCTCGAATTGCTCCGCAAGCTGCAGGACGAGCATGGCATGTCGGTGATGCTCATCACCCACGACCTGGGGGTGGTGGCGGAGAACGCCGACGTGGTCGCGGTGATGTTCGCCGGCCGCGTGGTGGAGTACGGCAGCGTGTACGACGTGTTTGGTCGGCCT
This sequence comes from uncultured Phycisphaeraceae bacterium, assembly GCA_964518335.1. Taxonomy (GTDB): domain Bacteria; phylum Planctomycetota; class Phycisphaerae; order Phycisphaerales; family Phycisphaeraceae; genus CAZFDT01. The sequence goes on along the minus strand of CAZFDT010000062.1, from coordinate 4,968 downwards.
CTGCACCCGTACACGCGCGGGCTCCTGGGTTCGATGCCGCGGCTGGGGCAGCGCTCCCGACGCCTCATGACGGTCGCCGAAGGCGCCGAGCCGCCCCAGGATTTCCCGACGGGGTTCAAGGTGCGCCCGCACCGCACCGACGCGCAGGGCCTGAGCGCTTACCGCGACCTGGCGCAGCGCCTCCACGAGGTCGAGCCACGGCACTGGGTGCTGTGTGAAGCCGAAGGCGAGCGCAGCGGGTCATCGCTGACGCGGCCGGACCTGGCGGTGTGGCGGGAACAAGCGACTACTGCAGCGTGAACTCGACGCGCGCCTGCCGCCGGGCGTCCTCCTTGTCAGCGGGTGGGGTGACGGTGATGCGGTTCTCTTCGACGCCCCCGGCAATCATGTGCTGCCGCGCCGCATCGGCTCGGGCGGAGGCCAGTGCAGCCAGATCGTCAGCGCTCACGGCGATCGCGTCCAACACCGTCTGCTCCATCTGAGCAAACGTTACGACACCCTCCACGGCAGCGACGCCGTTGTCGCCTGTCGGCGCCTCAACCTGTGGCGAGGCGCGGCGCCCTTGGCCCGATGGCGTCGTCACCGTCTGCATGCGCCCGCCACGCATCACGCGCCGCACCGTCGGCCGCTCGGGCCGCGGCAATTCGATCGCCACCTCACCCGATTCGGCCGTCAATTCGCCCGACTGAAGCGCCGCATACCGCTCGGCCACAATCGCCCGGTAGTCCCCGTCGAGGACCGGGATCGAGTCGGGATTGTTCTTCGCCGGATCATCGGCCGCCAGCCGCCGCGCCATCGCCACGCGAATGGCGTGGGTCAAGCGGGCCTTCTTCATCGCCGCGATGTCCCCGCTGCGATCGGCGTCGCCGGTCATCTGCAGCTTCAACGCCGGTCGTTCCGTCATGGCCCGCGCCAGCAGCTCCAGCTTCTTCACCGCCCCCGGCAGCAACTCCGCGCGACCCGGCTCAAAGTCCACGCCGCTGAGGTCCTCCTCGCCGGCGCCGATCGCGCCTGCAATCAGCTTGAACGGCGACGCCAGCACGTTCGATGTCGTGTTCAGAATCGCCTGCACCACCAGGTGACCCACGCGAAACTTCGGATCGTCCAGGTCGCCTCGGATCGGCACGTTCACCACGATCATGTCCTTCGTGTCGCGCAGTAGATTCAGCGCCAATCCCACCGGCAGCTTCGTCGCTTCAGGGCTTTCCACGCGGTCCCCCAGATAGAACTTGTCCAGCGCCACCCGTATCTCGCCCTCGAGCTTCCGGTCCACCACCGTCAGCGGAAACTCGAACGTCAGCATCCCCTGGTCGATCATGTGACCCAGGTATCGACGCGAGAACGCATCGAACGTCGCCATCGGCAGCGTCTGAAGGGCGACGCGCATGTTCATGTATTTATCCGCCAGCAGCGGATTGATCTGCCCGCTTATCACCGCGCTGGCGGTGTCCTGCAATCGCGCGGTCATCTGAATGTCCGCGCGGGAATCGGCGGCGAGCGACAGGCTGCTGATGCGCCCCTCCAACTCGGCGACCTTCAGCGACATCGTCGGCTGCTGCGACTTGTCCACAAACGCCAGGCTGCCGCCTGTGACCGTGACCTCGCCGATGGACTGCACGGGCAGTGGCTGCGACGGCGCGGGCGGCGTGTCGTCGGTCGGCGGCTGCTCGGCGGGTGGGTGCACGAGCAGTGACGCCACCGCGGGGCGACCGTCCTCATTGATGATGTAGGCCGCGTATGGCTGGTCAAGCCGCACCGTCCCGAGGGTGATCGCCAGGGGTGAACTGTCGAACGTCAGGTTGCCCAGGGCGAACGATCGCCACGCGACGATGCGGTCGGTCTCGGCGGAGAGTTCGGTGAGGCTGAAGTCGTCGATGCGTACGTCGCCGCGGAAGGTGATGCGGGGCGGCTGATGCGGGTCGAGGGCGGCGGTGACGTCGCCATGGACGAAGAGCCTGCCGTCACGAAAGCGGGCCTTGACGGCGTGCTGCTCGACATAAGGGTCGTACGCCGCCAGCCCGAGCCCATCGACCTTGACCGCCAGGCTCACTGCAGCGGGCATAGGCACGACTTCGCCGGCAAGCGACACCGGCGCGTCGTCGATGGTCAGATCGGCGTGGATCGGCAGGCGGTAGCCGTCGTCGCTGCGCACCTCGTCGATGTCGATTCGTCGCGCCAGCAGCGTCGTCCGCGCCGGTCGCGGCGTGGCGTCGTCCTGCCAGCGGATGCTGTGGCCTTCCACAGTGATGCCCCCGATGACCACGTCCCACGGCCCGCCCGCGCCGGAGACCGCCATCATGAGCGCGGCCCACGGATCGGCGGGATCGTGCGCCGCGTCCGCCGTCGGGGTCGCGGGCGCCTCGGCCGGCGCCGGCTCACGAGTCTTGAAGTACGTCTGCCAGTTGATCACGCCGTCGCCATGGCGATGCACCAGCACGTGGCCGTCGCGCAGCTCGATCTGCTCGATGTGGGCTGTGCGATCGACCAGGTTCCACCGCGCCCCGCGCAGCGCGAGCTGGCCCACGTGCAGGAACGGCTCGTCGCTGTCCAGCGGCACGAGCTGCGCATCGTCGATGAGGTACGACGCGAGCGAGCCATCGACCGTGATCGGCCGCGCCGACAGATCGATGCGATACTCGGCGGAGATGGAGATGCGGCCGCTCTTGACGCGGAAGTTGGCGACCGTGCGGGCGTATGGGTCGTACTGCTCGGTGGTGATGCCGCTGAGCTTCAACTGGCCCTCGGAGGACAGGGGATTGAGATGAAACCAGCCCTCCCATTCGAGCGTTTCGCCCGTCTGGGTCACTGCAACGAGGCGGTGCGGATTGCGGCTCTGCGGCAGCGTGTCGAAGTGCTCCATCGCCAGATCCATCGGCCCGATGCGGTGCTCAAACGGCGTGGGCAGCGAGTCGTCGGAGATCAGCACCTGGCCTCCGCTGATCGCCAGCTTGGCGATCGCCAGCCGCATCGGCTCGCTCGGCTGCGCGGGCTCGGCCGGCTGCGACCGCGGCTGGTCCAGCTTGAACAGGTGCATCAGGCGGAACTCGCCCTCGGGGTTGATGCCGATGTGAACGAACGGCTCACTGACGCTCAACTCCTTGAGAATGGCCCCGCTTCGCCACAGCGACGACCACTGCAGATCGCCGACGACCTGCGTCGCCGAGATCACGGTGCGGTCTTCCTCGTCGCGCACGTCCAGGCCGCCGAGCACGAGGCGCAGTGTGAATGGATTGAACCTGGCTTTGGCGAGCGTGAACGTGCCCAGGATCTGCGCGTTGACGCGCGGCAGGACCAGGTGGTGAATGGCCAGCGGCACGCCGACGAACCCCGCCGCCATGTACAGCACGAGCACGCCCGCCAGGGCCAGCGCAAGGCGTCGCCGGGTGATGAGTCTGCGCAACATGGTGGCGCCCCTGATCGGGCCGGTCCTCACCGCACGCGTGCGGACAACGGTGGGGGTGGGATTCGAACCCACGGTGACCCGAAGGCCACGCCGGTTTTCAAGACCGGTCCATTCGACCACTCTGGCACCCCACCAGCCCTGCGGGCAACCCCGCGGGAGCGGTGTGCGTATTGTAGAGGGCAGACGACGATCGCGCCGGTTCACGTGGGGGGGGCGCGGCTGCCGATGTGGGAAAGGGATCGACTGCGACTTGACATATGGCGGCCGATCCGTAGGATTAGGTGACTGGCCCCGTAGTCTTTTGGATCAAGGGACTTCGTGATTAAGACGCTGACAAAATCCTTCGCTTGACCCCGCAGGCCAGCCCGGCCCGCCAGGGTCGGACAGGGGTGCTTGACAGGCACGAAAAAGTCAGTAGATTGCTCCGCCCACCACGGATCGCACCACCCTCGGGCGAGGGTGACACGACCCGTTGTGACGGGTGAGGTGATGCGAGTCGCTTCGGCGACAATCACCGCCTCAGTGTTCTTTGACAAGTGGATAGACAAGGTGTTGCACGCGAGTGTTACACCGAGTCGAGGCTTGAGGACGCTTGCCCCCGGAAGTTTCAAGGGTTCAGTTAGGCTAACGCCGACGCTGAGTCTGCGAAGCGTCCGGTGGGTTGTCGGGTGTAAATCGTGCCCGGCAGGTGACAAGGGCCGGAGACCGATCCGCGATGGGGCCATGATGGAGCCATCGAGGGTGGTCCGAGGTCGGTGTGATCAAGCTACTAAGAGCATGCGGTGGATGACTTGGCGTCCAGAGGCGATGAAAGACGTGGTAGCCTGCGAAAAGCCCAGGGGAGCTGGCAAACAAGCTGTGATCCTGGGATATCTGAATGGGGAAACCCACCCGCAAGGGTATCTGCATCCGAATGCATAAGGTGCAGAGGCGAACGCAGGGAACTGAAACATCTAAGTACCTGCAGGAAAAGAAAACAACCGTGATTCCGTTAGTAGAGGCGATCGAACGCGGAACAGCCCAAACCGGGCTTCGGCCCGGGGTTGCGGACACCGATATCCGAGCTGAGCCAATCTTGAATGGTCTGGAAAGGCCAACCAAAGAAGGTGAGAGTCCTGTAGATGGCGGCAAGGCGAGGTAGGTGCACCAGAGTAGCGCGGAGCTCGTGAAACTCCGCGTGAAGCTGGAGGGCCCACCCTCCAAGGCTAAATACTCCTGGACGACCGATAGCGAACCAGTAGGGCGATTGAAAGTTGAAAAGCACCCCGATAAGGGGAGTGAAAAGTACCTGAAACCGCATGCTTACAAGCGGTCGGAGTCGGCCTTCGGGCCGATGACGGCGTGCCTTTTGCATAATGAGCCGGCGAGTTGGCCTCTGTGGCAAGCCTAAGCGGTACACCCGCGCAGGCGAAGCGAAAGCGAGTCTTAAACGGGCGAGCAGTCGCAGGGGTCAGACGCGAAACCTCAGTGATCTACCCATGGCCAGGTTGAAGGGAGGGTAAAACCTCCTGGAGGACCGAACCCGTTAACGTTGAAAAGTTATGGGATGAGCTGTGGGGAGGAGT
>CAZFDT010000061.1:0-30663 GCA_964518335.1 uncultured Phycisphaeraceae bacterium | reverse complement strand
GGGAGTGGCCGCATGCCGTGGTTTGGCTTCACATCATCCATCAGCCATCAGCCATTAGCCATGCTCCCGGAGGCTCACTGCCGAATGGGCGGGCGCACCGACTGGTGAAGGTGAAAACCCAGTGATTCCGAATAACGCCGGAAGCTCAAGCCACCCGGGGGTTGTGGATAACTTCCTGGGGGAAGGACGTACAATCACGGCCCATGGGTCGCAGGACGTTCTGGATGGTGGTGGCTGGGGTGGGTCTGGCGGCGGTCGTCGCCTATCTGCCGGCGTTGCGCGGGGGGTTTATCTGGGACGATGACGCCCATGTGACGCACAACCTGGCGCTGCGGTCGGTGGGCGGGCTGGTGCGGATCTGGGTGGAGCCGGGGGCGGCGCCGCAGTATTACCCGATGGCCCATACCGGGTTCTGGGTGCAGTACCAGCTTTTCGGGGAGCAGCCGCTGGGTTACAAGCTGGTGAACCTGGCGCTGCACGTGACCAGCAGCGGGCTGCTGCTGCTGGTGCTGCTGCGGCTGGGCCTGCAGCCGTGGACAGCGGCGCTGGCGGCCGGCATCTTCGCCCTGCACCCGGTTCACGTCGAGTCGGTGGCGTGGATCACCGAGCTCAAGAACACGCTGTCGGGGGCGTTTTACATGGCGGCGGCGCTGGCGTACCTGCACCACCACTTCCGACGCACGCCTCACCCCTCACGCTGGTACTGGGTCTCGCTGGGGCTGTTCGTGGCGGCGCTGCTCTCCAAGTCGGTGACGGCGTCCCTGCCGGCGGCGCTGCTGCTGGTGCTGTGGTGGAAGCAGGGGCGGCTGGGCTGGGCGGACGTGCGGCCGCTGGTCCCGTTCTTCGTCGTGGGCGCGGCGATGGGACTGTTCACGGCATGGTTCGAGCGGCACATGGTGGGGGCCAAGGGCGAGGACTTCGGGTTCACGATCCTCGACCGGCTGCTGATCGCGGGGCGTGCGGTGTGGTTTTATGCGGGCAAACTGGTGTGGCCGCACCCGCTGGTGTTCACGTATCCCCGGTGGACGATCGACACGGGCGCGTGGTGGCAGTGGGTGTTTCCGGCGGGCGCGGTCGGGCTGGTGGTCGCTTTGCTGCTAAGCCGCAAGCGGCTGGGCGTGGGGCCGCTGGTGGCGGTGTTGTTTTTCGGGGGGACGCTGTTGCCGGCGATCGGGTTTCTCGACGTGTATCCGTTCGTGTTTTCGTTCGTTGCCGATCACTTTCAATATCTGGCGAGCCTGGGCCTGATCGTGCTGGCGGCGTGCGCGGTGGCAAGGCTGCCGCGGCCGGCGGCGGTGGCACTGGGCGCGGTCTTGCTGGCGGCGCTGGCGGCCAGGACATTTGCCCAGAGCATGGTGTATCGCGACCTGGAGACGCTGTATCGCCACGTGCTGCTGCACAATCCGACGAGTTGGATGGCCCACAACAATCTGGGCTCGCTGCTGCTGGGGCGCGAGCAGATCGACGAGGCGTCGGCGCACATCGAGCGGGCGTTGCAGCTCAATGAGCGCAATGCTGGGGCGCTGCGGAACCTGGCGCTGATTCGTCAGCGCCAGGGCCGCGCCGACGAGGCGCTGGGGCTGTACGAGCGTGCGGTGGCCTTGCAGCCGGAGGACACGGTCGCGGCGGTGGCGCTCGGTGAGATGCACCTGCATCGGGGCAACGCCTCGCGGGCGCGGGAGCTGTTTGCGGACGCGGCGCGGCGGGAAGGCCGCAACCTGCTGGCGTGGTACAACCTGGGCCTGATGGCGATGGCCGACGGCGACGCCGCCGAGGCCGTGCGCTGCCTGAGCAAGGCGGTGGCGATACAGGACGATCTGTCGGAGGCGCACTACCAACTGGCGCACGCGCTGATGGCGACGGGGGACGCCAAGGCGGCGGCCGGGCACTTCGAGCGGGCGCTGGCGATCAGCGGCGACGACCCCAAGGCGCTGCTGGGGCTGGGCAACGCCCTGGCCGCCGGCGGCGACGCTCGCGGCGCGATCGAGCAGTTCCGCAAGGCCGCCGAGGCCGACCCGAAGCTCGCCGAGGCGCACTACAACCTGGGGCTGATGCTGGTGCTGCTGGGCCGCGGCGACGAAGCGGTCGGGCCACTGCAGCGGGCCATCGAGCTCGACGCCACGTTCGCCGATGCGCACGCCCAGCTTGGAGCGGTGCTGGCCCAGCGTGGTCGGCTCGACGAAGCCGAGCGGCATTTCCAGGCCGCGATCGCCGCGCGGCCGGATTTTGCCGAGGCGCACCGCAGTCTGGGCGCGGTGCTGGCGGCCCAGGGCCGGCACGACCAGGCCGTTGCCGCCTATCGCCAGGCACTGGAGCTGCGGCCCGATGACACCGACGCGCGTGTGAGCCTGGGCATCGCGCTGGCCGAACTGGGGCTGCACGACGAGGCTGCGCGGCAGTTGGCGCCGCTGACCGACGCGGCGCAGCCGCCCTTCACCGCGGCGTACCAGCACGGGGTATCGCTGGCGGCGCTGGGCCGGCTCGATGAAGCCGCACGCATGCTCACCAAGGCCCTGCATCGCCAGCCCGGCCATCTCGATGCCGCCCTGCTGCTGGCCGACGTGCAGGTCCGACTCGGCCGCAACGAGGACGCCCGCCGGCTCTTCGCCCAGCTCGTCCAGGCCAACCCCGACTCGGTCGTCGCCCTGCGCAGCCTGGCGTGGTTGACCGTCACTGACGCGACTGCCGACGCCCAGGCCGATCCTCTGGCCGTGGTCGAGGCGATCCGGCTGGCCGACCGCGCCCATCGGTTGTCGGGCGGCGATGACGCGCGCTCGCTGGACGTGCGGGCCGCCGCCTACGCCGCAGCGGGCCGATTCACCGAAGCGGTCCGCGACGCTCAGGTCGCCCTGGACTTGGCCACGCGCCGCGGCGACGTCGCCCTGGCGGAGGCGATCGAAGAGCGGCTGACGGCGTACCGCGCAGGCCGGCGGTGGACCGAATAGAACGCCGAAACAGAGAAAAAACCGGCCTCCGCGTGGAGACCGGTTTCGGTGTTCTGGCGTGTTGTGGCGGGTCGTCCGCTCGCGGTCAAGGTACACGTGAGCCAATCCCATAATTCCGCCAATTGCCTGGTCCGCCCGGGAAAAGATTTTCCTCCTCCTCCGACTGAATGATGATCGTCGGGCGGATCAGGATCAGCAGCGTGCGCTCGTCCTTGATGGTGCTGCTGTTGGTGAACAGGCGGTTGATGTAGGGGATCTTGGACAGCACGGGGACGCCGGCCTCGACCTCGACATCGGCGGCGACGCGCTGACCACCCAGCAGCAGGGTGCCGCGGTCGGGCACGCTGACGGTGGCGCGGACGCTGGTGAGCTCGAGCTCGGGCGCCTCGATGAAGCCCTGGATGGGCAGCACGTTGGCGTTGTTGTTGTTGTTGTTGGTAATGGCCGCGGCGCCGAAGATGGTGATGGAGCGGATGGGCGTGGTCACGGTCGCCAGGCTCGGGCGCAGGGTGAGCGTCACGTAACGGCGATCGGCGGAGATCGTGCCTTCGACGTCGAGCACGACGCCGGAGTTGGTGACCGACAGCGTGGGGTCGAAGCCCAGTGCGTCGGGGATGGGTTCGAGGTCGCTGACGAAGGAGATCTGCCGGGCAACGATGACGAAGGCGCGCTGGCCGTTGAAGAAGGTGACGCGCGGCGCGGTGAGCGACATGCTCTGGCGGGAGGCCTGGGTGGCCTGGAGGATGAGGTTGACTTCGATGTCGTCGAGGTAGGAGATGCCCACGTCGAGGCTGCGACCGGTGGGCGAGAAGCCCAGGCCGGGGCTGAACGAGCCGGGCGAGCCGGTGTCGCGGCCGCCGAAGGATCCCGGCAGGCCGGTGTTACCTGTGCTGCCCGCCAGACCGATCGAGTCCTGGGCGATGGTGAGGGGTCCGAAGTTGCCGCCGAGGTTGTTGATCTGCACGTCGATGTCGAGACCGACCTCGTGGAGGAAGTTCTGATCGACGAGGAGGAAGCGAGCCTCGACGGCGATCTGGATGGCGCGGGTTTCGCGGAGCTGCGCCAGGAGGGTGATGACCTCGCGGTGATTCTGGGGCGTGGACTTGATGATGAGGTTGCCGTTGAGCTCGCGGACGCTGGAGACATCGCCGCCGAGAGTTGCCCACTCTTCGGGCTTGCCGACGGTGTCCTGAATGAGGGTGACGATCTGCTCGATGAGTTCCTCGCGGGTGGGGCCGGTCTCCTGGGCCTGCTCGGTGTCGCCGAAGAGGCTGGTTCCGCCGCCACCGCCGCCGCCGGAGTTGGACCCGCCGCTGTTGGTGTTGCTCAGCGACTCGTTGAGGTCGAACTCGGGTGCGTTGGAGAAGCTGGGGACCTGCACGAGCAGGTCGCGGATGTCATAGACGCGCGTGTCGGTGGTCTTGGTGAGGTCGCGCTGGGTCGAGATGGTGACGATGCCCTCGATGATGGAGAAGCTGACGGGGTCGAACTCGTTGGACGCCGACGCCTGTTGCAGCACGAGCCGCAGGGCCTGCTCGGCGGGGACGTTGGAAAGCTGCAGCGTGATGGGGTAGTCCTTCTCGATGCCGGCGGCCTCGAGCACGGGCCAGTTGACGAAGAAGTTGACGCCCGTGGTGTTGCGCAGGTAGTCGATCACGTTGACGAGCTTGTTGGCCTCGAACTGGATCGGCACCGGCTCGCGCAGGCGCAGGGCCACGCGATGATTGACCTCGCTGTCGGCGCCCATGGAGTCCATGTCTGCTTCCCGCCTCGCCGAGATCTTGGGCCATTCCTTGGGATAGGTCAGAATCTCGGCGAACGGCGTCGTCGCCTCGTGGGTGTCGATCATGAGCTTGCGCCGCTGGAAGTTGCGCTGGCGGTCGATGCGCTCGTACTCGACGATCAGGGCCGTGTCCTCGATCATGTCGCGCATGGCCTGGGCGGCGATGTTGGTCGGCTCGAGGAACAGCGCCTGGTTGACCAGCTCCAGGGACTGGTCGTACTTCTGCTCGCGGCGAAGGGCGGCGGCGCGCTGCAGCAGGCGCTGCACCTGCTCGTCGCGCTCGCGGCGGGCGGTCGCCTCGCTGCGACGGGCCTCGACGCGGCTGGTCTGCTCGGCCTGCTTGCGAAGGCTCTCCGCATCGCGGATCTGGGCGAGCTGAATCTCCGACTGGAGGCTCTCGGCGCCGGCGCGGAGCTGGTTGTATTCGGTCTTGGAAAGCACGCTTTCGTTGCGATCGAGCGTGAGCTTGGCCTGGTTGGCGATCTCGTTGGCGCCGGCGTAGTTGCCCGCGGCAAGCTGGTTGCGCGCCGAGGCCATGAGCTGGTTGTATTCGGCGACGGTCGCATCGTGGCGCAGCTTCGTGTTCTCGACGGTGGTGTCGATCACGCTGGCGGGGGCCTGCTGCTTGACGATCTTGGCCTCGACGGCGGCGAGCGCGGCGCGGGCCTCGGCGTTGTCGGGATCGACCTGCACGGCGTCGGCGTAGAGCGTGGCGGCAAGCTGCAGTTGACCCTGCATCTCGGCCTGGCGCCCTTCGGCCAGACGCTCCTGGGCGCGGACCTTCTTGGCGATGATGAGCAGGTCGTCGTCGGCGCCCGTCGTCGCCGGCGCCGCCTCGTCGGCGACTTCTGCCGGCTCCAGCGGCGCGGGCTCGGCCACTGCAGCGGCCGCGGGCGCCGGCACCTCGCCGTCGGCCTGCGCCAGCGATGAGCCGGCCACCGGCGACGTGAGCGCGCCGCTCTCGGCCACGAACGACGGGTCCAGCCGCCGCGCCTCGATCACCCGCATCTGCCGGTCGAGGCGCTCCTGGTCCCACCAGCCCAGCGTCACGCCGCTGTGGCTGACGGCCTTGAGCTTCTTCTGCGCGTCGTCGAGCCGGTTGGCCATCACGTCGGCGGTCGCCTCATCCAGCAGCTTGCGCGCGGCGATGAGGCGGCCGTCGTCGTACGACGCGGTGTCGGCCAGGGTCATCGGAAGCGGGGCCCACAGCAGGGCGCCGAACGTCGCACAGGCGACGATCACGAAGGGCTTGCGATGGAACAAAGGTAGGCCTCCCAAGGGTTAGTTCAACGGCAACGATCGCGGTCGCGCCAAGCGCCGGCGGGTGCCCCAATCGTGTTCAAGCGAGTGTACCACCAAAAGTTGCGCCTCCGAGCGACGCGCAGTGTAGATTCGGGTTCGACAGGCCGCAACTGTTGCGCCCGTCTCCCGAACCGTGCCGGTCACCGCAACGCTTGAGGTCCACCCCCAAGCGATGCAGCCTTCTCCCTGGTCCATCGTCCCTGATCGGCGATGCGCACGCACCGCCGCGAGTCCGCATCCTGCGGCTCCCTCCTTGAAGCAGCCCGGAAGACGCGCCCCGAAACGCCGTCTTCTGTCGTGCGGGGATCCGTCCCGTGAACGCCGCCGCGCGCGGCTCGTGGGGTAATGTACCGTAACGCGGGCCACTCGTCACGGGGTCTATCGCCTCTTCACGCAGGATTTTTTTCAGCGTAAGTCCGGCCCGATCAACCGCTTCATGTCGGACACCGCGCTCCGCAGTCCGATAAACACCGCGCGGCAGATGATCGCGTGTCCAATGTGCAGCTCACGCACTCCCGGAAGATGGGCAATTGGACCCACGTTCCAGTAGTTCAGGGCATGCCCCGCGTTGAACTGCATCCCCGCCGACACGATCAGCTTTCCCGCCAGCGCCACCTTGTGCAGCTCCGCCTCGACCCGCGCGTCCTGCAGGTTGCCCCCGGTGCCGTGAAACGCCTCGGCATACGGCCCGGTGTGCACCTCGCACACCGAAAAGCCCGCCTCCGCCGCCGCTTCCACCTGCTCGGCCTCGGCGTCAATGAACGCACTGACCGTCATGCCTGCGTCGCGCAGCCGCCCCACTACGTCCTTGAGCTTGGCCGTCTGGCCCGACACATTCAGTCCGCCCTCGGTCGTCACCTCCATGCGTCCCTCGGGCACGAGCATCGCCATGTGCGGCCGCAGACGGCAGGCGATCGTCACCATCTCCTCGGTCGCGGCCATCTCCAGGTTCAGCTTCACCTGGCACACGCCCTTGGCGCGCTCGACATCGTCATCTTGAATGTGTCGTCGATCCTCGCGCAGGTGCATCGTGATGCCGTCGGCGCCGCCGAGCTGCGCCTCGACCGCCGCCCAGACCGGATCGGGCTCGTAGGTCCGCCGCGCCTGCCGCACCGTCGCCACGTGATCGACATTGACGCTCAGTTCCGCCATGTCGCCAAGCGTACCCGTGCGACGACGTGTCGGCAATCGCAGCCTGATACGATGGGACGCATGAAGACATTACCGCTGGTGGATGGGCCAGTGACGTTCGCCGGGGCGGTGTCGCTGGAGATTGACGAGCGTGGCGTGCTGCCGTGGCGGCTTCCGCTGCCGCAGCGCGATCTCTTCGAGGCCGCCCTGCTGGAACGAGCGCGCATGGCGGCAGGCGTTCGACTGACGCTGCGCAGCGACACGGCGTCGATCGAGCTGGCCTTTGACGCTGCAGATCAGCAAGTGGACGCGACGTGGCGGTTCGACCTGGTGGTGGATGGGCGGCGTCATGTGTGCCTGGCGCACCCGCGCGGGCCGGGGCGCGTGCGCTTCGACGATCTGCCGGCGGGCGAGCATGACCTGGAACTGTGGCTGCCGCAGTTCGGCGCGATCCGAATCAGGTCGCTGGCGATCGACGACGGGGCCACTGCAGCGCCGCTGCGCGACGATCGCCCGCGCTGGGTGTGTTACGGCAGCTCGATCACGCAGTGCCGCACCGCCGCCGGCCCGACGGAGACCTGGCCCGCGCTCGTCGCCCGGCAATTCGACCTCAACCTCACCTGCCTGGGCTTTGGCGGCCAGTGCAAGCTCGACCCGACCGTCGCGCGCGTCATCCGCGACCTGCCCGCCGACTACATCAGCGTCTGCCTGGGCATCAACGTCCACGGCGGCGACTACTCGCCGCGGACGTTCGGCCCGGCGGTGCTGGGCGTGCTGCTGACCATCCGCGACGGCCATCCCCGCACGCCGCTGGCGTGTGTCTCGCCCATCTGCAGCCCGCCGCGCGAAACCACCCCGGGGCTCACCGGCATGACACTGCAGTCGATGCGGACGACCATCCGCGAGACTGTGCAAACCCTGCGCGACGCCGGCGATAGGAACCTGCACTACATCGACGGCCTGACGCTGTTCGGCGCCGACCTGGCCCACCACATGCCCGACGAACTACACCCCCACGCCGAGGGCTATCGTGTGCTGGCGCGACAATACGCGCAGGTGGTCATGCCCGCCCTGAGCCTGGCGCCGCTGGAAGTTGCCTGATGTTCTGCGATGATGTGGCGGTGCGCCGCGGCATGAGGCCGCAAGGCGCGACGGAGTGAGTCAAGATGAAAGTGCTTGTGACCGGCGCGGCGGGAAGGCTCGGCTCGATCGTCGCGCGACAGTTGCTGGACACGGGACTGGACGTCGTCGCCACCGATCAGCGGTCGTGGGCGGGCATCCCCGTGCCCGTTCGCGTCGAGTCGCTGCTGGACCCGCTGGCGTGCTACCGCCTGCTCGAGGGCGTGGACGCGCTCGTCCATCTGGCCAACCATCCGAACATCGGCGCGGCGACCCCGCAGCGCGTGTTCGGCGAGAACTGCACGATGAACGGCAACGTGCTGCAGGCCGCTTCGGAGCTGGGCGTGCGCCGCGTGGTCTTCTCCAGCACCATCCAGACGGTGGTGGGCATAGGCAACTCGTCATGGGCGGGCCATGAGGACGCCTGCGAGTTGCCCTACCTGCCGATGGACGGCGACCTGCCCGTCAATCCAAGCAATGCGTATGCCGCCAGCAAGATTGCCACCGAGGAGTGGCTCAAGGGCTTGTGTCGCCACCACGGCATGCACGCCGTGGCCTTGCGCTTGCCGTGGCTGATGCGACCCGAAGACGCGACCTCGGGCAGAAGGCGACGGCCGACGTACGAAGGCTGGGGACGTACCGAGGCCTTTGCCTACCTGCGTTCGCACGATGCCGCCGAACTCATCGCCGCCATCGTGCGCGGCCAGTGGCAGGGCTACCGCTGCTACCTGCCCGCCGACGCCCGCACGATCAACGGCCTGCCCCCCCGCCATGCGTACGAGCGATACCTGTCGCCCGTGCCGCTGCGCGTGCCCTTGGATGAATTGACCACCCTCGTCGATTGCTCGGCCCTGCAGCGCGACTTCGGCTGGACCCAGCCCGGCTCGGAGCAGAACCCCGCGCAGCCCGCGGGCGTGGGAAGCGGCATGCATAATTGACACTGACGCTCGGCCGATCTAGCGTAATGGGCTCGGCGGAACACCCGACATCCGCCGCATCATGGTGACCGTAGCTCAGTTGGTTAGAGCACCTGGTTGTGGTCCAGGGGGTCGGGGGTTCGAATCCCCTCGGTCACCCTTCTTCCTGTCTGGTCGGGGCGGCTACAAAGCATTGTGGCCGCCATGTTCCTGACACGCTTCGTACATGGCTTCCAGGTTGGCTTCGGGGATATTGGGGGGTAGGTTGTTGCCTTCGCGCAGGATGAATCGGCCGCCGGCCTTCACGCCGCTGAGCAGAATGTCGCGCGTGCGCTGGTACACGGCATCGGGCGCGCCGGCCAGGAGCAGATCGACCTCCGGGCCGCCGACGATCTCCACATCCGGCCCTAACTGCCGGCGGAGCTTGCCGTGATCGACGGGGAAGCCGGTGTCGAACGAGGCGATGTCGAGTTCGTCGCGGAGCGTGGGGAACAGGTGCGTGGCGTGGCCGCACATATGGATACCGCGCGGCCCCTCGCCCATCTGGTCGAGAAGGCGGCGATGGTGAGGCATGACCTGCCGGCGGTACATCTCGACACTGATCAGGGCGCACGAGTCGTCGGCAATACCGGGCGCGGGGAACTGGATGCGGTCGCCCCAGAGCCCTTTGAAGGCGGCGCGGCGATGGACCACTGCAGCACAGAGGAACGCCATGAGCCGGTCGGCGTAGTCGGGGTCGATCGCCAAGTCCAGCAGGAAATCACCGCCGCGCAGGTTCGACGCGACCGTCACCGGGCCGTCGGTGCCCAATTGCGCCAGCGGCGCCAGCCGCACCGGCCGGCCCTCGAAGCGATAATCCTTCGCCAGCGCGTCGATTTCGCGCCAGAACGCCAGTCGGCTCGACCAGTAGGTCGACTGCAGCGGGTGCTCGATGTCGGCATCGAAGATCGCGTGCTTGAGATCGTCCCCGGCGTAAGGCGGCTCCGTCACCGGGACCTGCCCGTCGGGGAATCGGATCGGCGCGCCCAGCTGCGCCGCCTCGTACACGTTGTATTCGAACTGACCGACCACCCACACGTCCGGCAGCTCGGTGGGCAGATCGCTGTAGCGACCGATGACGGTGCGGCGGAACAACTCGTGCTGCAGTTGCACGCGCAGGTGGGTAAGCGGGTCGCGGAAGCAGTCCTCGAACGTCACGCCGTCGGGATTCCACGCTGGGTTGTTGATGACCACGCGGGCATTGGTGTACAGGCCCATGGGCACGCGCGTGGGCCGGCGGGCGCGATAGGCGTTCCAGAGCTGGGTCTTGTCGGCGTCGCTGATGAGCGTGGCAGGCATGGCGGGGGCTCCCGTGTACGGACATCAGTATCGCCTGATCCCGCCGTGCGGGCGTTCAAGCCGGATGGCTGGAGAAAAGCGAACACCCAGCGCCGGTTTCAGGCATGAACTGGCGTGTCGTGGCTATCGCCCCGGAGCCGCCCGGCGGCGATGATAGGCCAGACGTTCATCCTCCCGAACAGGAATCACCCATGACCGCGCTGGCCGACCCTTTGACTCATGCTGTTGCTGTTGACCATCCCCGCGAGCGTTACGCCGTGACCGTGGGCGAGTACGCGCGTTTTCGCCGCGACGGGTTCGTGGTGGTGCGCGGCCTGGTGTCGGACCGGGAAGTTGTCGAGCTGCGCGAACACACCGAGGACCTGATGCAGGGCCGGCTGTCCGAGCAGCGCGGCCGGATCATGGCCCAGCGCGACACGAGCCAGGACCACGGCGTGCTGTGCCAGGACATCGAGGCCCCGCCGCCACACCTGTCGCCGGTCGAGAAGGCGCAGTATTTCCTCCGCATCCATATGCTTCACCGCAAGCTGGCGCTGCACGAGCGTTACCTGCTGCACCCGCGCGTGCTCGACGTGCTGGAGGTGCTCATCGGGCCGGATGTGCTCGCCTTGCAGACGATGCTGTTCCTTAAGCCGCCGGGCAAGCCGGGCCAGGGCTGGCACCAGGACAGCTACTACATTCCGACGCACCCCGACACTTTGTGCGGAGCGTGGATCGCCATCGACGACTGCGACGAGCAGAACGGGGCGATGTGGTTCGCCAAGGGCAGTGGGGTCGAGCCGATCTACCCGCCCTGCCCCGAGGTGGGCTACGGCTTCGGCGACAAACTCGTCAGCGACATCCAGTACGTCAAGGGCGTCAGCGACGTGGACGACCAGAAGAACATGCTGTCGCGCGTGGCGGACAAGTACGACCAGGTGCTCGTCAGCGCCAAGGCCGGCGACGTGGTGTTCTTCAACGGGCACGTGCTGCACCGGTCCAAGGCCAACTGGACGACTGACCGTTTCCGCCGCGCGTTCGTCAGTCATTACTGCAACGCGCGAAGTTTCACGCAGTGGGGCGCGGCGAGCAACCCCGACGATCCGTACCACAGCACCGCCATCGATCCCGTCACGAAGATGACCAACGGCTCGCATATCCTGGCGCGGGGCGACACGCACCTGCCGTTCGCCCAGCCGCGCTTCGGCACGCCCTGCGCCGCGACGCAGCCTGCCGACGAACGTGCCGGCGGCTACCGCGAGATGGCCGCCCGCATCGCCGCCCAGGGCAACGGCTTGCTCGGCTGCGCGCTGGCCGATCCCAATCTCAAGGACGACGACGAAAAACCCACACGCGACGTCGGCGGCTATTGAGCCGCTCGCGCCTTCGCAGGGCTTCATCGATGCCAAGTCGCAAGCGGCGGAGGAATCACTTATTGCCTTCGAGCACGGTCTTGGCGATGTTGGGCGGGACGGGGCGGTAGGTCAGGGGTTCCATGGCGTAGCTGGCGCGGCCCTGGCTCATGCCGCGGAGGCTGGTCGAGTAGCCGAACATTTCCGACAGCGGGGCCTCGGCGGTAATGATGCGCGTGTTGCCGCGCTCTTCGGTACCCATGATGATGGCGCGGCGACGGTTGAGGTCGCCGTTGACGTTGCCCAGGAACTCCTCGGGCGTCGTCACCGTCACCTTCATGATCGGCTCGAGCAGTTGCAGCCCGGCTTTGCGGCAGCCGTCACGGAACGCCAGGATGCCCGCCTGCTCGAACGCCACCTGCGACGAGTCCACGTCGTGGTAGCTGCCGTCGATCAGCGTGACCTTGCAGTTGATCAGCGGATACCCGGCGAGCACGCCGCTCTTGGCGGCCTCGCGGCAGCCGTACTCGACGCTGGGGATGTATTCCTTGGGGATCGCGCCGCCGATGATCTTGTTCTCGAAGGCGAAGTGATCCTCGAAGTCGAGTTCGTCGGCCTCGGCCTGCTCGGCAGTGCAGGGTTCGAGCGTGATGACGGCGTCGCCGAACTGACCGCGACCGCCGGTCTGCTTCTTGTGCAGACCCCGCGCCTCGGCCTTCTTGGTGATCGTTTCCTTGTAGGCGACGCGCGGCGTGCCCACGTTCACGCCGATCTTCATGTCACGCGTCAGCTTGTTCTTGATGATCTCCAGGTGCAGCTCGCCCATGCCCTCGATGATGGTCTGGCCCGTCTCCTCGTCGTAGTGGCTGCGGAAGCTCGGGTCCTCGCGGCGGATCGTCGTCAGCGCGTTGCCCAGCTTCTCCTTGTCGGCCTGGGTGGCGGGCTCGATGCTCATCGAGATCACCGGCTCGGGGAAGTCCATCCGTTCGAGGATGATCGGCTCGTCGGCGTCGCACAGGGTGTCGCCGGTGATCGAGTTCTTCAGGCCCACGAGCGCGACGATCTGGCCGGCCTCGGCGCTCTCGCGGGCGATGCGCTCCTTGGCGTGCATCTCGAAGATGCGGCTGATGATCTCGCGCTTGCCGTTGCCGGGGTTGAGGCAGCGCTGGCCCTTCTCGATACGGCCCGAGTAGATGCGGGCGTAGGTCAGGTCGCCGTGCTGGTCACTGACGACCTTGAACACCAGGGCCGAGAAGGGCGCGTTGGGATCGTGCGGGCGGGTCAGGTGGACGGTCTTGTCGCGCACGTCGGTGCCCTGGATCTCCGGCACCTCGGCGGGGTTGGGCAAGTAGTCGATCACGCCATCGAGCAGGCGCTGCACGCCGATGTATTTGAGGGCCGACCCGCAGAACACCGGATAGATGTCGCGTGCGATCGTGCCTTTGCGGATGGCGGCGCGAATCTCGTCGGGCGTGATCGAGTTCTCGTCCTCGATGTATTTTTCCGTCAGGGCCTCGTCGAGCTCGGCGGCCTTCTCGACGAGGATGTGGTGCCACTTCTTGGCCTCATCGATCATCTCGGCGGGGATGTCGCGCTCCTCGACCTTGGCGCCCAGCTCCTCGGCGATGAAGTAAAACGCCCGCATGCGCACCAGGTCGATGATGCCCTCAAAGGTGTTGCCCTGGCCGATGGGAATCTGCACCGCCACCGCCGGGGCGCCCAGACGCTCCTTGATCGAGTTGAAGCTGAAGTGGAAGTCGGCCCCGAGCTTGTCCATTTTGTTGATGAAGCAGAGGCGGGGGACGTTGTAGCGGTCGGCCTGACGCCAGACGGTCTCGCTCTGGGCCTCGACGCCTTCCTTGCCGTCGAACACGGCCACGGCGCCGTCGAGCACGCGGAGGCTGCGCTCCACCTCGATGGTGAAGTCCACGTGCCCGGGCGTGTCGATCAGGTTGCAGGTGTAGTCGATGTCGAAGCGCTTCCACATGCAGGTGGTGGCCGCCGACTGGATGGTGATGCCGCGCTCCTGCTCTTCCTGCAGGAAGTCCATGGTGGCGGTGCCCTCGTGGACCTCGCCCATTTTGTAGGTCTTGCCGGTGTAGTAGAGCACGCGCTCGGTGACGGTGGTCTTGCCCGCGTCGATGTGGGCGCAGATCCCGAAGTTGCGGACTTTCTTGAGATCGATGGGTTTGGCGAGGACTTCGGGCATGGCGTGATTCCTGGGTCGTATGTGCGTGTGCAAGTGCGTGTGCGGTTGCGTCGGCGTCGGCGATGGCGGGCGTCCGCGGAGGAGTCGCCATCGGGAATGGAGTGATCGGAAGGCCGGCCTGACCACAAGGCCGGCACGCCCGATCAGCGTTACTCGTCGGGCGTCGCGGGGATCAGACCATCCATTGGTGCGTCCGCACGCGACATCGATAGATTCCATCCGTTCGGAGCCCTCGCGGGTGCGCCGATCGCGCCCCAGCCAGGTCCGAAGCCCGGTAAGCATAGGGATCGACGCCCTTTCGTCAAGGCGCTGGCCGGGGCGAACGGGCCGGACCGATCAAATCCCCATCGCCCCCAGCCCCCCTGTCGCATGCTCGAACCACTCCGCCGCCGCTGCATGTTGGACCTGGCCCGCCGCCCGTCGGTGCTGGCCGGGTCGGGTCGCAGCGGCACGACGTGGCTGGTCGAGCTGGTCAACTGGCGCGGCGACCACCGCGTCATCTGGGAGCCGCTCAACGCCGAGCAGGTCCCCGCCACGCGGGCCGTCGGTCCCAGACGCTACCTGCGTGCCGACGCCGATGACCCGACGGTGCGGCAAGTCATGACCCGCGTGTTCACCGGCCGGGTGCGCGGCCCGTGGATCGACTCGTTCAACAAGCGATGGATTTACCGCCGCCGACTCGTGAAGATGATCCGCGGCAACCTGATGCTGCCGTGGCTTCGCGCGCACTTTCCGCACGTGCCGATCGTGCTGCTGTTGCGCCATCCCGGCGCGGTGGTCGATTCGTGGCGGCGCCAGCCGTGGAAGCAGCGCCTTAGCGCCGCCCCGCTCCTGGCCCAGCGCGAACTCGTCGAGGCCCACCGCCTGCACGAGTGGGTCGGCCGCACGCTCGGCGACATCGAAGACGCCCTGCTGGCGTGGTGCATCGAGAACGTCGTGCCTTTGCGCGAGGTCGCCCATGGCCAAATGCTCGTGGTCTTCTACGAGGACCTGGTCGCCCACCCTCAACGCGAGCTGCGGCGCGTGATGACGTGGTATGGCCTGCCCTTCGACCCCGCCATGCTCGGACGCGTGGGCAATCCCTCGGCCATGATCGGCGAGAACAGTCCACTGCAGCGCGGCGACGACCCCGTCTCCGACTGGGCCACGCGCCTCGACGCCGACACGCGTCGCCTCATGAGCGACATGCTCGCCCGCTTCAGCTTCGATCGCCTCTACGGCGACGACGGCCGCCCGCGCATCGCCCCCGATGACGCGCCGGGCGCCCTCACGTCCGCTTGACCCCGGCTGCTAGCGTCGGGCTCGCAGCAGATCATCGACAGTAACGCCGATGTCACGCGCGATCTGTCTGAGGATAATGGGCGATACGCCGCGCCCGGCATGGCACGGAACCGTCGTGGATCGCCCGTCGGGGTGACGAAACTGCTTGTGAGAGCCGCGCTGGCGCACTTCGGCAAATCCGAGGTTAGCCAGAATGGCCACCACCTCGCGCGGTTTGAGGATGGGCGGCTTGGCCATGGTCAGGTCAACTGGAGCACTTGCGTGCCCACGAACTCGGAGTCGGACTCGGGCTCACCATCCTCCAGGATCATGGCCACGACCTCGCGTAGATTGGCGAGCAGTTCATCAATGGTGACCCCTTGGGAGTGCGCGCCGGTCAGCCCAGGGACGTGGCCCACGAAAAGCCCCGTCTGCGGACAGCGCTCGATGACGGCGGTGTATGTCCTCATGCCCTGATTATCGCATTGGAATGCGACACGTAAACCGCCGGGCGCCCTTACGTCCGCTTGAAGTGCTTTTCCAGATCGTGCAGCGACAGGCGGATGGTCGTGGGGCGGCCGTGGGGGCAGGCGGCCGAACGCTCGATCTCCGTGCGCTTCTGCAGCAGCGAGGCGAGCTCGGCGTCGCTGAGTGCGTCGCCCGCCTTGACCGCGGCCTTGCAGGCCATCACGTCAAGCACTTCGTGAAGCGCGGCCTCCTCCGCGTTACCCTGCAGCGGCGAGTCCTCTTCCAGTGCGCGATCGAGCAGGTCCTCCATGAACTCGACCGGATCGACCTTGCGATCGAACAGAAATGAGGGGAAGGCGTGAATGGCGATCTGCTGCGGGCCGATGGGCTGGGCCTCGATGCCCAGCCTTGCCAGCAGCGGGGCCAAGTCGTCGAGGGCGCCCATCCGCGCGGCATGGGCCTCGACGATGGCGGGCATGAGCAGGCGCTGGCTCTCCAACGCCGTGCCCTGGCTCATCACGCGCTGGCGCAGCGTCTCGAACATCACGCGCTCGTGCAAAGCGTGCTGGTCGATGATGACGATGCCCTGTTCGTCCTCGGTCACGACGTAGCTCTTGTGGACCTGCAGGATGTGCGTGGCGCGGAGGGCGGGGCTCTGGGGCCTGGGGTCCGGGGTCTGGTCGGAGATGAGATCGGGGGCTTCCTCGGCAAGCGCACGCTTGACCTCTTCGTACACAAACCCCTTCTGCTGCGGGGCCATGCTGCGGAAGTAATCGACGAAGGCGGAGGGGTCGGGGGATCGGGGGTCGGGGATCGAGGAAGCACCGCGCACACCTGCGAAGGCGGGGAACGTGCTTTCGGCTCCGATCGCCGATCCGTGATCCCTGATCCCCGCGCTAGGCGTCAGGTCGGCGCCCAGCAGCCGCTGCCGCAGGGCGGTGAGCACGAGGTTGTGGATGCGCGACGGATCGCGGAAGCGCACGGCAGCCTTGGTGGGGTGGACGTTGACGTCCACCGCCTCGGGCTCGATGTCGATGAACACCACGACGACGGGTTGCTTGTCGGGGGGGATCAGCCCGCGGTAGGCCTCTTTGATGGCGTGGGCGATCCCGCGGTCGCGGATGGGCCGGCCGTTGACGCATACGTACTGGAACTTGGCCGTGGCCCGGGCGATCGCCGGCAAGCCCGCCAGGCCCCACACGCGGGCCCGGCCGCGGAACGGCGGCTCATCGAAACCCAGTTCCAGCAGGGCGTCGTCGAGCTCGCGCCCGAGCACCTCGACGTTGCGCTGCCGCCGCGAGTCGGTGGCCGCCAGCTCGAAGACGCTGCGCCCGTTGTGCGACAGCGAGAAGGAGACGTTGCAGTGGACCATGGCGACGCGCTGCACCACCTCGCTGACGTGCCCGAACTCGACCGACCCGCCGCGGAGGAACTTGCGCCGCGCCGGCACGTTGAAGAACAGGTCGCGCACCTCGACCACCGTGCCCGGCGCGCAGCCGCAGAGCTGCACGTCCGAGACCTTGTCGCCGCTGGCCTCGATCGCGCCGCCGGCTTCACTGTGAGCAGTGCGGCTGGTGATGCGCAAACGACTGACACTGGCCATCGACGCCAGCGCCTCGCCTCGGAAGCCCATCGTGCGAATGGCCGCCAGCGCCTCGGCGTCGGGCAGCTTGCTCGTGGCGTGCGGCGCCACCGCCAGCGGAAGCTCGTCGGCGGCGATGCCGCAGCCGTCGTCGCTGATGCGAATGAGCTGCCGCCCACCATCCTCGACCGCGACATCGACCCGCCTCGCCCCGGCGTCGAGACAGTTGTCGATCAGTTCCTTGACCACGCTCGCCGGCCGCTCGATCACCTCCCCCGCGGCGATCTGATTCACGAGCAGCGGCGGCAGCTTCCGTATCGGCATGGCGGTATGGTATCAGCCCAGCGTCGGCCGGCTGCACATAGCCAGCTGCGCTGCGCCGGGCACGAGAAACCAACATGGCCGAGCACCGCATCGAAGAGCTGGATCCCAACTTTGCACAGCCCACAGCCGAGCAGGGCCTGCACTGGTACGACGTGCGTGCGTTCGCCGCGGGCAGGCCGCTGGAGGGCCAGGGCTGGTCGGATGTCGGGCGGCCGTTTGCTCGTCTGCCTGCGCGAGCCGAAGGCACGGTGCGCGACCCGGTGTGGAGCCTGGCCCAGCATTCGGCGGGGCTTTGCGTGCGCTTCATCACCGACGCGATCCACATCAGCGCACGCTGGTCGCTGTGGGACGCGACGCTGGCGATGAACCACATGGCCGCGTCGGGCGTGAGCGGCATCGACCTGTACATCCGCGATACGACCCGCCCGCGCCATCGCCGCTATCACTGGATCGGCGTCGGGCGACCGACGCAAAAGGACGCTAATACCGCGGCCCTGGTCGAGGAGCTGGCTGAAGGCGAGCACGAGTTAATCCTTTACCTGCCGCTGTACAACGGCGTCGAGTCGGTCGAGATCGGCGTGCCCGAGGGGTCGGTCGTCCGTGCCGTGCGACGCGACGAAAAACCCATCGTCATGTACGGCACCAGCATTCTGCAGGGCGCGTGCGCCTCGCGGCCGGGCATGGCGTACCCGGCGCTCATCGGCCGCATGCTCGATCATCCGGTCATCAACCTTGGGTTTTCCGGCAACGCGCAGGCCGAGCCCGAAATGGCCGAGCTGCTGGCCGAACTCGACCCGTGCATCTACGTGCTGGACTACAACCCCAACAACCCGCCGCAGCGCATCGCCGAGCGCACCGAGCCGTTCATTCGCACCCTGCGAAAGGCCCATCCGCACACGCCGATCGTTGCGGTCGAGAACATCATTTACCAGAAGCATCTGTATGTGCCCAGCGCCGCGATGAACACGCGCCATAGGAACGCCCAGTTCCGCGCCGCCATTGAGCGGCTGCGCGCCGCCGGTGATCGACACCTTTACTACGTCCCCTGCGACAACCTGCTGGGCGATGATGGCGAGGCGACCGTGGACGGCACCCACGCCACCGATGTTGGCTTCGTTCGCATGGCGGCGACGATCGGACCGGTCGTCGAGTCGTTGCTGTAGCCGCAGCTCCATCGATGGGGCGATCCTTGCACGCTTGCCGGGGCACGCTACGCTGTCGGCCCATGATCACCAAAGACGACATCGTGCTGTTTCAGGGCGATTCGATCACCGACGCGGGGCGCGACCGCGGCGACGCCAACGCCAACAGTCCGGCCGGGCTGGGGCGGGGCTACGCCTTTCACGCCGCGGCGATGCTGCTGGACCGCTACCCCGGCGGGGCGATGAAGGTCTATAGCCGCGGGATCAGTGGCAACCGCGTGACGCAGTTGGCCGAGCGATGGCAGGAGGACGCGCTGCTGCTGCAGCCGACGGTGATCTCAATTCTCATCGGGGTTAACGACACGTGGCACGGCACGGCGAAGGGGACGCCTGCCGAGGGCGTGCCGCTGGATCGTTACGAAGAGGTGTACCGCCGGCTGATCGCGGACACGAAGGCGGCGCTGCCGGGGGTCCGGTTCGTCTTGTGCGAGCCGTTCACGACCAAGGCCGGCGCCGTGCTGCAGATGAACTTTTTTCCCGAGATCGATCATCGTCGGGAGATCGTGCGAAAGATCGCCCGGGACGTGGACGCCGTGTTCGTGCCGTTCCAGCAGGCGTTCGACGAGGCGTGCCGGCTGGCTCCCCCGGCGTACTGGGCCGGCGACGGCGTCCACCCGTCGATGGCGGGACACCTGCTCATGGCCCGCACGTGGGTCGGCACCGTCTGCGGGTAAGCTGTCGGCGTGCAGACGCTCACGCAGATCAAGGCGATGCTGGCTGCCCACGGGCTGCGCCCGAAGAAGCGCTTCGGACAGAACTTTCTCCACGACCAGAACCAGGTGCGGCGGATCGTGGATGCCGCTGCAGTGAGCCCTGGCGACGTGGTGCTGGAAGTGGGGCCGGGCACGGGGGCGCTGTCCGTGGCCCTGCTCGACGCCGGGGCGATGCTGGTCGCCGTCGAGGTGGACCGCGATCTGGAGCCGATCCTCCGCGAGGTGTACGAGCCCTATGGCCGGCGGGCCACGCTGCTGTTGACCGACGTGCTCGCCGACAAGCACACGCTGGCGCCCGTGGCGCCGGCGACGGCATTCACCCTCATCGCCAACCTGCCCTACAACATCGCCTCGCCGCTGCTGGTGAACCTCTGCACGGATTACCCGAAGATGGGGCGGGCGATCGTGATGGTGCAGAAGGAGGTCGCCGACCGCCTGGCGGCGCGGCCGGGCAACAAGGACTACGGCCCGCTGGGGATTCTTGTGCAGGCCACGTGCGAAGCCGAGCGCCTGTTCACGCTGTCGCCGGGATGCTTCTGGCCTCCACCGCAGATCGAGTCGGCGGTCGTGCGGCTGGTGCGACGCCCGCGACCGATCCCCGCCGACATGGCGCGATTCGCAGGGCTGGTGCATCGTCTCTTTCAACAGCGGCGCAAGCAGATCGGCACCGTGCTGGGGCGGAATATCGCCCTGCCCCCGGGCGTTGGTCATGACATGCGACCGGAGGATCTGACCGTGGCGCAGCTCGCCGCCATGGCCGCGTGACCGCCAACAGTGCTACCATTCGATACCCGCAGGAGGCCCGCATGACGCGAACGCTCGTAGCCATCCCCGTGTTCAACGAAGAGAAGTACGTCACCAGCGTGCTCACGCGCGTGAGGCAGTATGCCGGCGACCTCCTCGTGATCGACGATGGCTCGACTGACCAGACGCCGATGCTGCTGGCCCAACAGCCGGTCGATGTGATTCGCCACGCCCGCAACCGCGGCTACGGCCGATCGCTCCGCGACGCCTTCCGCTGGGCCAACTGTTACAAGTACGACTGGGTCATCACCATGGACTGCGACGAGCAGCACGAGCCGGCGTCGCTGCCGGACTTTTATGACGCGATACAGAAGGCCGAAGCTTCCGGGGGCGACATCGTCAGTGGCAGTCGCTACCTCGGCTGCGAGCGCTGCGGCGACCCGCCCCCCGCCGACCGCCGCGCCATCAACCAGCAGATCACCCAGATCGTCAACGAGCGCCTGGGCCTGTCGATCACTGACGCCTTCTGCGGGTTCAAGGCCTACCGCGTGTCGGCGATCAAGAAGCTCGATCTGACCGAAACCGGCTACGCCTTCCCCCTGCAGTTCTGGGTCCAGGCCACCGCCCACGATCTGCAGATCCGCGAAGTGCCCATCCGCCTGATCTACAACGACCCCAACCGCAGCTTCGGCGGTCCACTCGACAACGCCGACCATCGCCTCAAGCACTATCTCGACGTCTTCGAGCGCGAGCTGGCCAAGTTCCCCGACAAGTTCGCCCAACCCGTCGCCCCCGGAATGTGCTCCTGCGGCGGCAACGGCCACGGCAAGCACTGATCCCGCCCCGGCGAATCGTTCACGGCACGTACCACGTAGGGTGGGCCGAGTCTTCGAGGCCCACCGCATGGTGTGCGTTGTACGGTGGGCTACGGCTTCAGACCGAGATCGGTGCCGCGACAAGACTGTGGCAGCGAGTTGCGCGTAGGGTGGGCCGAGTCTTCGAGGCCCACCGCATGGCGTGCGTTCATCCTTTTGGCACCTGTTGTCATGCCGGGCCGGGATGGTGGGCCTCGCGGACTCGGCCCATCCTACAAAAATGACGTTAAACTTGGGCGATGCCCAACTACCGGCGGGTGCGCGTGCGCGGCGGGTGTTACTTCTTCACGGTGAGCCTGCAGAACCGGCGGCGGACGCTATTGACGGAATGTGTCGATCTGCTGAGGCGCGCGTTTGCGGAGATTCGGGCCGAGCATCCGTTTCACATCGACGCCATCGTGATCCTGCCGGAGCACCTGCACGCGGTGTGGACGCTGCCCCCGGGCGATGACGACTACAGCACGCGCTGGAACCTGATCAAGGGCGCGTTCAGCCGGCGGCTGCCTGGAGGCGAAGCCTTATCGTGCAGCCGGGCACGTAAACGCGAACGCGGCATCTGGCAGCGACGGTTCTGGGAGCACACCATCGACAGCGACGAGGACTACGTTCAGCACGTGAACTACGCCCACTACAACCCGGTGAAGCACGGCTACGTCACCCGACCCATCGATTGGCCGTATTCCTCTCTCCACCGCTACGTCAAGGACGGCATCCTCTCCGCCGATTGGGGCATCCTCGCCCCGCCGTCCGACTTTGATTGGGGATGAGATGCTGTCGCGTCATGTAGGGTGGGCCGAGTCTTCGAGGCCCACCGCATGGCGTGCGTTCATCCGTTGGCACCTGCTGTCATGCCGGCGTGGGATGGTGGGCCTCGCGGACTTGGCCCACCCTACGTGGCCGGGGTTGACACGTTTGCGATAAGATGCCGCGCATGGCTGCTTTTGACCTCAAGGCGAAACTGGCTGAACTCAACCTCGTGCTGCCGCCCGCGCCGGCGCCGGTGGCGTCGTATCTGCCGGGCGTGGCCAGCGGGGACCTGGTGATTGTCAGCGGGCAGTTGCCGATGAAGGACGGGCAGTTGCTCGCCATCGGGCCAGTGGGGTCGGCGGTGACACTGGAGCAGGCGCAGGCGGCGGCGCGGCAGTGCGTGCTCAACGGGCTGGCGATCATCGACGCGGGCATCGGTGGGAACTGGGACCGCTTCGTGCGGGCGGTACGGCTGGGCGTGTTCGTCTGCAGCGACAACGCCTTTGTCGAGCAGCACAAGGTCGCCAACGGGGCCAGCGACCTGCTGGTGGAGGTCCTTGGCGACGCCGGTCGGCACGCCCGGGCGGCGGTGGGCGTCAACGCGCTGCCGCTGGGCGCCAGCGTCGAGGTCGAGCTGATGGTGGAGGTGCGCAGCAAGCCGCCGACGCCCGGAAACGGGCCGACAAAGCGTGGACTGCTGTCGCACCGGCCGACTTGGTAGGCGCGGATTATCGGTCGCCGGGGCACGATCCGGCTTGACGAAACCGCCGCTGGCGACGACACTTATCCCTGCTGTCGCTTCCCCAGGTGGACCGTTTTTTCTCGGAGTTCTATCCATGGCCAAAGCCCGTAACGCTGGCGTCTCCGGCGCGGCTGTCGCCGCCACGATCTTCGCCATCCTTTTCGTCTTCGCCCTCGTCGCCGCGATAATCTTCCACACGCAGGGAGACAAGGTCCGCCAGGAGCGCGACGCCGCCGAGACGATCCTCGCCGGGCTGGCGGCGCCGGAAGAGCGCAACGTCGATCGCGTGCAGGCGATGATCGCCGACCGCGAGAAGGGCACGCTGTATCACCAGCTCTCGACCGAGATCAGCAATCTTCGCCGCCTCGCCGCCGCCGACACGAACGTCGATTCGGCGAACCTGGGCAAGCGGATGACCGAGATGAAGCTGGCCCAGGGCACGAACCTGCTGGGCGAGATCGTGCGGCTGCAGGCGGAGCTGCGCAAGGCCAACGAGCTGACGGAGCAGATCAGGACCGACCTGGCCGACGCCCAGCGCCGCGCCGAGGAGGCGGACAAGGCCCGCGCCGCGCTGTCGGCCCAGTACGACGATTCGCTCAAGCAGCTTCAGGGCGAAATCGCCAAGCTCAACGCTTCGCAGCAGCAGTATCAGCAGACCGTCACCACCTCGACCGGCGAACTTGAGGCGACCATCGGCAATGTCCGCAGCGAAATGCAGGCCAAGGTGGATGAGAAAGAGTCGGAGATCACCCAGCTTCGCCTGGATCTTGACAACGTGACGCGACAGCGCGACCGGCTGCTACAGATCACCCGCGAGGTGTCGGTCGATTCGACCATCCGCCCCGACGGACAGGTGGCGGCGCTGGTTGAGAAGGAGAACCTGGCCTACGTCAACATCGGGCGACTGCAGCACGTGCTGCCGGGCATGACCTTCGAGGTCTTCGAGCCGGGCGACGTGATCAAGCCCGATGAGTTCGAGGAAGTGCGCGGCAAGGCGACGATCGAGATCGTCAGGGTCGATCCCAGCACGGCGTCGGCGCGCGTGGTCCGCACGGAGCGCGGCCGCGCGGTCAAGGTCGGCGACAACATCGTCAACCTGGCGTTCGACCCGACGGTGACGTACCAGTTCTACGTCTATGGCGACTTCGACCTGGAGAACACCGGCCAGCCCAGCCTCAGCGACCGCAAGCGCATCGAGGCGATGGTGTCGAAGTTCGGCGCGGTGGTGGCGCCGGCGTTGAGCTACGAGGTGGACTACCTGGTGCTGGGCGCCGAGCCGGAGTTGCCCGCCCCGCTGCCGCCAGACACGCTCGACCCCGAGCTGATCGCCGCCAACGTCGCCGCGCGACGCAAGTACGAGACCTACCAGCAGCTCATCGGCGACGCCAAGCAGTTGCGTATCCCCGTGCTCAACCAGAATCGCTTCCTGGCCCTGGTCGGGTTCTATCAGCGGTAAGTGACGACCGACGGCCTTCAGCGTCACGCCAACCTACGCTCGGCTGCCCCCCTCGCCGATATAATCTGACGAGGTGCGATATGGCCACTCTGACGCCTACTGCCGATCAAGTCATCGAGTTGGTCCGCAAGCTTTCTGCAGCGGATCAGGCGAGGGTTCGCGATATCCTGCGCCGTGAGGCAATCAGCCGGCGTTGGAATCAGCCGTCCGCGCATCTTCAACAGCGCGTGCGGGAGATGGCCTCGCAACGCAAGTGCAATTGGGACACGATGACCGAGCAGGAGCAGGAGAGCTTCCTCGACAACATCCTTCATGAGGACGACTGAGTGTTCCGGGTGGTGCCCGATATCAACGTGCTCATCTCCGCGCGGCTGAAAGTGCCCAGCCAGCCTAACGACTGCGTTCAACTGATCATCCAGCGACGGGTCACAGGGATCATCTCCAACACGATGCTCCAGCGATATGTGTCGAAACTGCGAGGCAAATTTCGAGCATCAGACGAGGAAGTCGATATGGCCCTGCACGATCTGACACACGTGGCAGAGGTGATCGATGCTCCGCCGCTCGATCAGCCGATGACGCAGGATCCGGAAGACGATCTGGTGCTGGCCTGCGCCGTCGCCGGACGCGCCACGCACATCGTCACCGGCGACAAGCGTCACCTCTTGCCCTTGCGAGATTATCGCGACATCCGCATCGTGACAGCGACGGCATTCCTGCGCGAGGTCGAAGAGGCGACGACGGGAACGTGATCTCCTGACGCCGGCGACAGGCGTGGTGTAGCATGTGCTTGCCATGCCCAAGCACCTCCACCCCGTGACGAAGTGGTCGCAGTACGTCGCCGCGCGGCTCGCCGGGCTGGCCCTGGACTGCTTCGACATCCAGCGCAAGCTCGACGTGGGCACGCAGATCGCTCACGGGCTGATGAAGATCGACGCCCGCCATTACCGCCGCGCCGAGGCCAACCTGCGCATGGCGTTTCCCGAGTGGCCCGAAGCCCGCATCCAGCAGGGCGTGCGCGACGCCTTCGAGCATGTGGTCAACCTCGCCATTGAAATGCAGGCCACGCCGCGCCTCATGAACCACGGCTCCTGGCCTCGACGCATCCGCATCGGCGACATCGGCGCGGCGCTGCGCATCGTCAACACCGGCCAGCCCGCCATCCTCATCACCGGGCACGTGGGCAACTGGGAAGTGCTCGGCTATTTCATCGCCTTCATGGGCTATCGCATCGAAGCCGTCGCTCGACCGCTGGACAACCCGCTCATCAATGACTGGCTCCTGAGCCTGCGCGAACGCCACGGCATGAAGATCATCACCAAGTTCGAGGCCGCCGAGCGCCTGCTGGATGTGCTCGACGCCGGCGGCATCCTGGGCTTCATCGCCGACCAGAACGCCGGCGACCGCGGCATGTTCGTGCCCTTCTTCGGCAAGCTCGCAAGCTGGTACAAGTCCATCGGCCTCCTGGCCATGCGCAAGCGCGTGCCCATCATCTGCGGCTACACCGCCCGACACCCCGACCGCTACGAGTACGACGTCGATGTCATCGACATCATCCAGCCTGATGACTGGGAGTCGCGCGACGATCAGCTCTTCTACATCACCGCGCGCTACGCCCGGGCGATCGAGGAGATGGTCCGCCGCGTGCCGCACCAGTATCTGTGGATGCACCGCCGCTGGAAAAGTCGCCCCCGCCACGAGCGCGAGGGCAAGCCGATGCCGGACAAGCTGCGCGCCCAGCTCGAGTCGCTGCCGTGGATGGACGCGGCGACCCTGGCCCGCCTGGCCGAGCCCCTGCCGGCGATGGTGTGAGGGGCCCAGCACGTTGAGTACAATCACCCATGGTCAAGGCGGCTTGACCCGGCCTCATTTCAATTCAACAATTGCTTTCGGGAGGGAACTGCCTACACTCCCGCCGTCGAACCCAACCCTGATTCATCTACACGGAAGGACATGACCATGACGTCGGTGGACGAAACAATGGAGATGCGGCTCAAGGACCTGAAGATCCTCGTGGTGGACGACGACCCTGAGGTGCAGGCGGCGATCGATCACGCGCTGCAGGCCGAGGGGGCGCTGACGCAGTGCTGCGGCGACGGGAACACGGCCGTACGCATCTGCGAGACCGATCCGCCGGACCTGGTCGTGTTGGACATGATGCTGCCCAAGCGAAGCGGCTTCCTCGTCCTGGAGAAGGTCAAGCGCATCGCCAGCCCGCCGCGGGTGATCATGGTCACCGCCAACGAAGGCAAGCGTCACCAGCAGTACGCCGAGGCGCTGGGTGTCGATGGCTACCTGCTCAAGCCGGTGCGGATCGAGCGGCTCATCATGCTGGCCCAGGATCTGTTTGCGCCCAAGCCCGCGGCCGAGCCCGAACCCGCCGACAAGCCCGCCAAGGGCACAGCGAAGAAGAGCAAGTGACGACGCCGGCCGCGCCCCGCGACGGGACGAGCGCGTGCGACGACGGCATTTCCGCGCCGCCTCGCTTTAACCTATACTGGTGCATGGCGGGGACTTAGCGTTCCCGTGCGAACCGGGGCCCCCTTTGTGGAGGTGTGCCATGCGACAGTCCTTGGTCGTCGGATGGATGGGGAGCTGGTGCCTGCTGCTGATCGTCGCGCTGACGGCGGGATCGGCATGGGCCCAGCGGCAAGCCACGGTCAAAGTGCGCGACGGACGCTCCGTCACCGGCGAAGTGGTCGCCGAGGACGAGAAGACCGTCACGCTTCTGATCTCCGGCATCCGCACGCCGATCGCGCGCGACCAGATCGACAGCATCGAGTTTCTGCGCTCGACCAGCGAGGAGTACGCCGACCGTCGCGCCAAGCTGGCGGAGAACGACCTGGACGGCCGCTACGAGCTGGCCAAGTGGCTCTACGACAAGCAGGCCTATGAGCTTGCCGAGAAGGAGTTGGCGGACCTGTCGCAGCGCTTCCCCGACGAGGCGCGCGTGGCGGTGCTCAAGAACGCCGTGGCGGGCCAGCTCCGGCTGATGCAGGATCAGCCCACGACGACGCCGCCCACGACGCCGCGACCCACCACGCCGCGGCCCGAGCCGCGCGATCCGGCGATCCCGGTGGGACTGCCCGACGACAAGCTCACGATGGAGCAGGTCAACCTCATCAGGGTGTACGAGGTCGATCTGTCCACGAAGCCCGCGGTGATCGTGCCGCGCGACGTCATCGACGACATCTTCGAGAAGTACCGCGACAACGACCAGACCCCCAAAGGTCGCACTCAGCAGTCCAACTTCCGTGGCGCCAAGGGTCACGACCAACTGGCGCTGATCTTCCGCCTCAAGGCGCGCGAGCTCTACCCCCGCGTCACCGTTCGCAACGACCCCCCCGCCATCAACGCCTTCCGCACGCAACTGCACCAGAACTACGTCATCAGCTACTGCGGCGCCAACGGCTGCCACGGCGACGCCTCCGGCGGCAACCTCTTCCTCTTCCGCACCTCGCCCAACAGCGACCCCACCGTCTATACCAACTTCTTCATCCTCCACCGCTACGAGACGCCGTCGGCCTACATGCTCGACCGCGACGAGCCGACCAAGTCCCTGCTGCTGCAGTATGGCATGACGCGGGAACTTTCGGCCAACCCCCACCCGGACGTGCCCGGCTACGCCCCGCAGATCCGCCTCGCCAGCGACCCCCGCATCAAGATGATCACCGACTTTGTCGGGCAACTGTTCAAGCCTGCACCCAACTACGGCATCGATTACACGCCCCCGGCGCCGGGCAAGAAAGAGGCCCCGCCCGCCGATGCGGCGCCCCCGGCTGCACCCGAGCCCGACGGGCAATAACCCCCGGCGGACCTTGATGCCGGACGATCCCCGCCGCGGGCGTCTTGGAAGTTCGCCCGCCATCGGATATTCTCATCGCTGACAGCGGTGGGCTGCCCCGGTTGTGCTGTCCCCACCGCAGGCCTGTCGAAAGGGAAGCTCGTGCGTCGTACCCTCCTGCTCACTGCCGTGCTGGCGATTGCCGCGGGATGCCCGGATCAGAGCGCCTCCAGCCGGGCGCAGTCGGCGCGCAAGCTCGACCAGGCGATGGAGCAGATGCGTCGCGCTGGCATCGGTTACGTGCCCAAGGAGGCCGTCGCCGCCGGCCAGCCGGTGTCCGTCGCCGATTACCGGCAGGCGACGCTGCAGCAGAGCGTCGAGGCGCTGCGCAATGCCGTCGAGGGCGGCTCGCCGGGGCAACGCGTCAGTGCCCGGCGCATGCTCGCCGACGTGTACAGCTCCAGCGCCCGGCACGAGGCCCGCCGCGGCGCCGCCGAGGCCGCGGCGCTGGCCAATCGCTCCGCCGCTCTTTTTGGCTACCTCGTCGCCGCCGACCGCGCCGACGCGCGTCACGCCTCGTTCAACACCGACTTCTCCGCGGTGATGCAGAAGCTCGAAGGCGAGCTCAACGGCGCTACCGCCGACAAGCATCTGACGCAGGAGCAACTGCGCCAACTGCAGCCGCAGATCGAATCGCTGCAGACGCGCATCGCCGGCCTGCAGGCCAGGAGCGCCGAACTTCGCGCCAAGGCGCAGGAGATGCGCCGCGATGCCTTCGCCATGGAGGGCGACGCCAAGTACGATCGGCTCGACGAGGCCGACGCCGTGCAGCGCGGCGGGGACAACGCCGACTTCGAGGCCCAGCGCCTGACCGTGGATCTGCAGAAGCTGCAGAGCCTGCAGCAGGACCAGCAGCGCACGCTGGCCGCCGCCGATCAGCGCCTGGCGCTGATCACCGAGGTGCGTCAGAAGACGATCGAGCGTCAGGCCGATACGACGCGCTTGCGTGACGAGGCCCAGGCCGACCGCGCCGCCGCCGCCGACGGGCTCATGGCCGAGTTCAAGCTCGTCGCCGACGCCTACGACTCGGTGGTGGTCACGACGTTCGAGAAGGCGCTGACCGCACAGAAGCAGGCGTTGGACGAGTTGGACAAGGCGGTGGGCGAGGCCAGTGGCCAGGACCGCGAAATGGTCAACGCCGACCTCGTCGGCAAGCTGCTGGACCGGGCGTACATCATCGGCGAGTACGCCGCGGCGGCGGGTGAGTTCGGGCGCTCCATCGACAGCATCCTGGTGCGGGCCGATTCGCTCATGCCCGACCACGCCGCGACGATCGCCGCCGTGCGCCGCCATGTCTTCGACCGCCAGACCCGCCTGATTCAGGACGCCGGCGACACCACCCAGCGCGCCCGCGAACTCATCGGCCAACTCCGCCAGTCGGCGCCCGACGGCAGCGAAATGGCAACCGGCCTCACCCGCCAGCAGCGCGCCCTCGACGGTTACGCCAGGCAACTGCAACAGGTCACGCTCGACCAACGCGCCTGATCCGCCTCAGGCCCGCTTCGTCTGGCCCACCAAGGCGCGCAACTGACGCCGCGATGTCACATCCAACTTGCGATATACGTTCTTGACGTGCACGTGCACCGTGTGCGGTGATCGTCCGATCCGCTGCGCCGCCTCACGCTCGGTCAGACCCTCCAGGAGCAGGTCCAGCACCTTGCGTTCAGTGTCGCTGAGCCGATCCAGGGCGCCGGTGGAGCGCGGCCGCGGCGACTCGTCAGCGGTTCCGGCGGGTATGCCCACATGCGTCGCACGCTGCACACCCATCAGCACCACCCACGCCAGCGTCGGACGCAGCCGATCCAGCAGCGCCAGCGCCGCCGCGTCGAACGACTCGTGCCGCCCGCACCGCACGAACATCGCCACGCACCACGTCGGCTCGCGCACGCCAAACACCACCGCCACCGCGTCGCTCACCGGCTGCGCACGCCCCATCGGACCCAGCAGTTCCTCCATCGCGGCCGGCGCATTCCCCAGCCGCTCGCCCACGCGAAACGTGCCATCCTCGCGCCCGCGGCGATGCAGTTGACCGAACAGCGACCGCGGCTGCATGGGCCACGTCCGCGCTTCGAGCGCGGACGTCGGCCGCAATCCTGCCGGCGGCAGCACGTACGCTTCGTCCGTCTCCGCCTGCGGCGCCCCGCGATACAGACGGATCGCCCCCGCATCGGCGCCGATCGTCGGGGCGATCACGCCGATCACGTTCACCAGCGCGGCATGGGTGGGCGAGCGCAACCGGGCCGCAACGCTTGCTTCGTCGTTGTTATGCACGACCGAAATGACTCGACTGGGAACCCGCCGCGACAGGCCCGACGCGGCCAGGTTCAGGTGTAAGGCCACACGAATGTAGCCGCAACCCACCCACCAAGGCAAGCGCGATCGCAAAAACCGCTGACATCGAGCGCGACAGGATAGTCCCGGCCCATCCGAGCCGCGCGGCTCCGATCCCAGGGTCGCGTCAGTGCGCGCCATCGCAGGGCACGGCGTCGAGGGTGCTAAGACGATTGGCTGGATCACCATCGCACCGGGTCGGTGGGGTGACTCTGCATCCGAAGCAGCGATCGTTGTGCTGCAGTTAAGAGCACCTAAAAGAACTTGCAGTTTGCGTTTGACTCTTGCCGATGATCCCTA
>CAZFDT010000060.1:0-30701 GCA_964518335.1 uncultured Phycisphaeraceae bacterium | reverse complement strand
GGGGCCGTTGAGACTCTCATACCAACTGGATCAGTTTTCGGGGAGCAGGCCAGTTCCAGGCCGCTCTGCGCGAGGTTTGGCGTGACCTGCGCGATGTTTTTAATCTCCTGCGCGATGTTTTTCATCCGCTGCGCGATGTTTTTCATCCGCTGCGCGATGTTTTTAATGTGCTGCGCACTGTTTTTCATCCGCTGCGCGGTGTTCTTCATGTGCTGCGCGATGTCTGTAATGTGCTGCGCGATGTTCTTCATCTCGTGCGCGTGATTCCCGGCCCCACATCCGCAGTTATCGGGGCCCTGCGCTCGCGCAGCAACTCGCTGCGCGGAGTTTTCTCGCCTCACGCCACCGCGGCATGGCCCACGTCGCAGAACGACCACGCTTAGCCGTTCGACGATCCGCCCCCGCTGCGCGCTGACGGTCAACGCTGCCACGCCCCACACAGCACGCTTCCGGGGGCGGGATGTGGTGTGCCACCCCCTACTCCCTCGTTCGCCTGCGCGGGCATGGCGCAGACACCGCGGGGCCGGGGGAACGAACCCAAAGAAAAACCCCCTCGGGTGGTGGGAGCCCGAGGGGGAGGAGGGAGAAGGAAGCGGTCTGTTGGCCGGCCATGGCCACGTCGGCGGCTAGCCGCGCAGAGCGCGGGCCGGCGTCAATCCGTTGAGTCCTCCATGAAACACCAGTCGTCCATGTCGCTTCCTCACTCGAGTCCGTTCCGGCAACTCCGTTGCCGATCATGTTGTGAGTTCAACCGCCCCGCTGCTCTTGCCCGCTACGTCCACTGCCACGTCCGAGGGTCAGGAGCAGCCCATTGAGTTGCCGCAGTTCATGCACTTGTAACAGGTGCCGCTGCGGACCGTGATTGTACCACAAACGTCGCATGCGGGCGCGTCGGCCTGCATCTCTTTCATGGCCAGAATCAGCGCCGATTCCTGGGTCGCCACGGCCACGCCGCCGTCCTCGGCCAGGGCTTCGAGCTTGTGCCCTTGCCCGTTGCCGCCGTTGCCCGACGCCGCTCCCGTCGCCTTGCGCGGGCGGCCTGCGTCGAGCCCCTCATCCGCCTTCGTGCTTGAACTGGCGGCAGCGGGTGCGGGGGTGTCGATCGGGGCGTCCTTGCGGATGCCGCGCTGCGGCGTGTTGGCGGCACGGTAGCCGGCGATGAACTGGATCCCCATCCAACGGAAGATGTAGTCCACCAGCGACTTAGCGAAGGGGATGTCCGGGTTGTGCGTCATGCCCGCCGGCTCGAAGCGCTGGTGGGTGAACTTGTTCACCAGCGACTCGACGGGCACGCCGTACTGCAGCGCGACGCTGATGGCCGTGCCCAGCGAGTCCATGAGGCCGCCGATGGTCGAGCCCTCTTTGGCCATGGTGATGAACAGCTCGCCGGGCTGGCCGTCGTCGTAGAGGCCGACGGTGAGGTAGCCCTCGTGACCGGCGACGTTGAACTTGTGGGTCATCGAACGGCGGGTGTCGGGCAGTCGTCGTCGCATGGGTCGCTCCACGATCCGTTCGACGATTTTTTCCACGCCCCCGGCGGTTTCCCCGCTCGTCGTCGCCAAGGCGCTGGTGTGCCGCGGGTCAATCCCCGCAGTCGCAACGCGGGAGGCCAGGCTGGCCACTGCCGACGCCACCTCCTCTTTTCCCAGCTCGACGTTCTCCTCGTCATCCACCTCCACGTCGGCGTCCGTCTTCGTGGACAGCGGCTGGCTGAGCTTGCACCCATCGCGGTACAGGGCGTTGGCCTTGAGGCCCAACTCCCACGACAGGCGGTAGGCCGACTTGATGTCCTCGACCGTCGCGTCGTTGGGCAGGTTGATCGTCTTGCTGATCGCCCCGCTGATGAACGGCTGGCTGGCGGCCATCATGCGGATGTGGCCCTCGACGGCGATGAACCGCTGGCCCTTGGGACCGCAGGTGTTGGCGCAGTCGAACACGGGCAGGTGCTCGGGCTTGAGGTGCGGGGCGCCCTCGACCGTCTGCGTGCCGCAGATACGCTCGTTGAGCAGCGCGATCTGCTGCTTCTTGAGCCCCAGGGCACGCAGCAGGTTGAACGTCGGCTTCTTCGCCTGCTCGGCCAGGCCCAGGCGATCGATCGCCTCCTGCCCCAGCGTCCAGGCGTTGAAGGCGTTGTTCAGCTCGAACACCGTCGGCAGCGCGTCGGTCAGCTTGCGCAGCTCCGCTGCAGTGAGCCCCTTGCCCTTGAGCCAGGACTCGAAGCTCACGCCCTCGCCGGGCATTTCGACATCCAGCGTGAGCGACCCCATGACATAGGTGAGGATGTCGCGCACCTCCTGCTCGGTGTAGCCCAGTGCGTCGAGCGCGGGGCGGACGGACTGGTTGACGATCTTGAAGTATCCGCCGCCGGCGAGCTTCTTGAACTTGACCAGTGCGAAGTCGGGCTCGACGCCGGTGGTGTCGCAGTCCATGAGCAGGCCGATCGTGCCCGTCGGAGCGATGACGGTGGTCTGGGCGTTGCGGTAGCCGTGCTTCTCGCCGCAGCGCAGGGCCGCGTCCCACGCGGTGCGGGCGTGCTTGAGCAGCGCGTCGCCGTTGGCGAGCCAACCGACCGTGCGGTCGTGCTGCTCGAAGACGTGGGCGTCGATCGGCACGGGCTTGATCTCCAGCCCCTCGTAGTCGCCCAGGCCCTCGGCCGTATCGCCCATCGGCGAGACAGTATCCTCGCGGTGCCGGGGGACGCCATACGCCGCGCGCCGATGGTTGCGGATCACCCGCAGCATGTGCTCCTTGTTGCGGTAGTAGCCGGGGAACGGCCCGAGCTGCCCCGCCATCTCCGCACTGGTCGCATACGTCTGCCCGCACATGATCGACGTGATCGCCCCGCAGATCGCGCGGGCCTCTTCGCTGTCGTACGGAATGCCCGCCTGCATCAGCATCGCCCCGATGTTGGCGTAGCCCAGGCCCAGCGTGCGGTACTCGTAGCTCAGCCGCGCGATCTCCTTCGACGGGAACGCCGCCATGAGCACGCTGATCTCCAGCACGATCGTCCACAACCGCGTGGCGTGCTCGAACGCCTCGATGTCAAACGTCCGCGCCTTGGCGTCGTAGAACTTGAGCAGGTTGAAGGACGCGAGGTTGCACGCCGTGTTGTCGAGGAACATGTACTCGGAGCACGGATTGCTGGCGTTGATGCGGCCGCTGGCAGGGCAAGTGTGCCACTCGTTGATCGTCGTGTCGTACTGCACGCCCGGGTCGGCGCAGCGCCACGCGGCGTAGCCGATCTGGTCCCACAGCTCGCGCGCCGGCAGCGTGCGGGCCACCTTGCCGTCGGTGCGGCGGATCAGGTCCCACTCGCCGTTCTCGTCGAGTCGGCGGAAGAACTCGTTGGTGATCCGCACGCTGTTGTTGCTGTTCTGCCCGCTCACGGTGAGGTAGGACTCGCCGTTGAAGTCATAGGTCAACTGCAGCCCCAGCCGCTCGGCGGTCTGGCGCTGCTCCTTCGAGAGCTGCTTGAGGCCCTCGACCATCGCCGCCACCTTCAGCTCCTCGCGCACCTTCCAGTTGACGAAGTCCGCGATGTCGGGGTGATCCATGTCCAGGCAGCACATCTTCGCTGCCCGGCGGGTCGTGCCGCCGGATTTGATCGCTCCGGCGGCACGATCCCCGATCTTCAAGAAACTCATCAGCCCGGAGCTGCGGCCCCCGCCGGACAGCGATTCGTTCTCTCCTCGGAGCCGGGAGAAATTCGTGCCCGTGCCGGAGCCGTACTTGAAGAGGCGGGCTTCACGAACCCACAGGTCCATGATCCCGCCGGGATTGACCAGGTCGTCGTCGATGCTCTGAATGAAACACGCGTGTGGCTGCGGATGCGTGTAGGCGTCGTCGGCCAGCTTCGCCTCGCCGGTCGCCGGGTCCACCACCCAGTGGCCCTGCGCCGGGCCGCTGATCCCGTAGGCGAAGTTCAGCCCCGTGTTGAACCACTGCGGGCTGTTGGGGGCCGCGGCCTGCGTGAGCATCATGTACGCCAGCTCGTCGTAGAACGCCTGAGCGTCCTCGGCGGTGTCGAAGTAGCCGTGCGTCTTGCCCCAGTGCGTCCAGCAGCCGGCGAGGCGATGAATCACCTGCCGCGCCGACTTCTCCGGGCCGGTCACGACCTTGCCCTGCTCGTCGCGCTGGAAGTTGCCTTCCGCCGCCGACTTGATGGGGTCCGCACCTTCCGGGGGCTGGGGCACGCCGGCCTTGCGGAAGTACTTGCTGACCATGATGTCCGTCGCAAGCTGCGACCACGACGCGGGCACTTCCGCATCGTTCATCGCAAACACTGTCGAGCCGTCGAGATTGCTGATCTTGCTCGTCCGCGTCGTCCACTCGACGGTCGAGTAAACGTCCTTGCCTGCCTGGGTGAACTTCCGTGTGACTTTCATGGTCTATATCCCTGATACGAATGCGGCCTCCGCCGATGATTAAACGTCAGTGATCCATCACGAACGCAGTGGTGATCCGTCTTTGCCAGCTCCGTCAGAGTCGCGCGGCGTCAGCCCGCGGGCTCACGCCGCGCGGCTCCGATCACTCGCCCTCCGCCTGCTCAATCTCCTTCTGCATGGCCTCGATCTCCGCCCGCAGATTGTCGAACACGTCCTTGCCCAACCGGTTCATCATCTCGCGCGCCATGCTCTCCCACTCCTGCTCGGCCTCAAGCCCGCGTGCCAGCCCGCCCCGGCTCAGCGGCACCGTCAGGCGGAACATCTCCAGCACCTGCGGGTCCACGTCGTCCAACACCCCGCTGCTCACCGCGGCGTGATACGACCCCGTCGCCTCCACCGCCATGAACATCGTCCCCATCCTCCGCGACACCATCCGCTGCGACGCCGCATAGAGGTCGCCCTCGTTCACCCCGTCGAGATAAACATCCAGCAGCGGATTCATCGCATGACTCCTTTCAGCCGATGCAAACGGGGTCTGACCCCGTTTCGTTACTCAGCCGCGCATCCTTGAGCACGATCGTCTCGCCCCGCCCGATCGGAAACTCGCCGTCGACCACGAACCGCTGTCCCTTGCGAATCGTCCGCGACATCACGAACTTGCGCGAATCGACCAGGTACACGATCCCGTCCTCGGGCGCTATGAAGTCGATCGACAACCCCCCGCCCACCACATACGCCTCCGGCGGAATCTCCAGTCCGGTCCGCTGCGCCACGCACCCCCGGAAGTAAGCGAGCACGAGCAGCAAGCCCAACACCGACAGACATAGACGTGCCATACGCCTTCTCATCCTTCCCCCGCATACTGGTCACGCCCATCGTCATTGTTAGCCCCTGATCCCGTCGTGTCTCGCCGTCCGCAACATTTCGCCCTCACAAACGGGGCCTGACCCGTTTCGCTACTTCATAACCTTGTCAGCTTGCGCAAGCATGACAATGTTTACTGCGGCCAAATGAATCGCATATGCC
Organism: uncultured Phycisphaeraceae bacterium; assembly: GCA_964518335.1. Lineage (GTDB taxonomy): Bacteria > Planctomycetota > Phycisphaerae > Phycisphaerales > Phycisphaeraceae > CAZFDT01. Next base: position 25,290 of record CAZFDT010000060.1, on the reverse strand, counting down.
GCAAGGTACTTGGGGACATAAATTGGACTTTCTCCTTGGCCATGACCTGCCAGTCGATTACGAACCGTCGGCAGTCCACTTTCGAGCGTAGCACGCAACGCTCCTAAATGTCCTGCGAGAAAATCCGGAACGAGCCCGTGTTGGATAACAGTATCAATCAGTTCTTTTGCAGAAGATTTCGAGGAATGATTCCATTTACGGCGTGAACAGATCGCCTTTAGGACACTTTCTAGTGCCTTAAGCGCGCAGCCAACCGCCTCTTTATGTTCACTGTTTCTAAGGTGAACGTGCGCACTCATAAATTCCTCAGAAGCTCCCACAAATCTTTGCTCATGTAGGAGTGCGAGTGCAGCCTTTACTGATTCCGCATGAACGAACTCGTTGTTCTTTTCAATTATCTCTCCGTTGACAAACTCATAGCCCACACCGTTCTCAGCGAAACGGTAGTTCAGTTCGACTATCGCATCATCGGGGTCTTGGGTAATACCGACTCTCTCGAGTTGATACGATTCAAGGCTGCGTTCATATACTCCTACGAGGCGAAAGGTCAACTCAATGATGTCGAGAGCTTGAGAGTCTTCTGCTTTCTCAGCGAAAAATTCAGCGGTGTTCTTCCAAGGATCGCCCCAGTCACCAAGAGCCGGATAGCCGAATTCTCTCGCAAGTGTATTGTGTACGCGTTTCCATAGCTGATTAACGCTTTGCTGCGAGTCATCCCGATAACCGAATCGATCACCGGACTCAAATCGTCCCAATGACGTATCCCAAATGTGCATGATCTGAATGCGCAGTCGCCGCGGAACGGTGTACGTATAAACATCCGTCTTGCCCGCAACTTCGCGAGCAGCCTTTCTGCGGGAAAATAGTTCGACGACTGACATACCTCTTAGCTCCATCCAATTTGAGCACCGGCACTCAAGCAACGAGGATCAATCCACCCTCGGCAGCACCAACCCCGCCTGGTCCTGGTACTTGCCGCCCTTGTCGGCGTAGCTGATGGCGCAGACGCGGTCGGCTTTGAGGAAGACCATCTGGGCGATGCCTTCGTTGGCGTAGATCTTCGCCGGCAGGGGCGTGGTGTTGCTGATCTCGATCGTCACCTTGCCGCGCCACTCCGGCTCCAGCGGCGTGACGTTGACGATGATGCCGCAGCGGGCGTAGGTGCTCTTGCCCACGCAGATCGCCAGGACGTCGCGGGGGATGTGGATCTCCTCGACGGTCTCGCAAAGGGCGAAGCTGTTGGGCGGGATAATGACGTGGTCTTTGCCGGTGATCGCCGTATCGACGGTGACGAAGTTGCGATCGTCGAACTGTTTGGGATCGACGATGGACGCCCCGCCGTCGTGGGGGGCGTTGGTGAAGATCTTGAACAGCGTGCCGACGCGCACGTCGTAGCCGTAGCTCGACACGCCGTAGGAGATCTTCCGGGGGCGTTTGATGTTGTCCTCGAACGGCTCGATGCCGACGAGTTCTCGAATCTGGGTGTCGCAGAGTACCGGCACGGTGCAATCCCCTGAGGTCCGTTGACTTTCGATCGGTTGATGTTAGCCTTACGCCATACGAATATTCAAGCCACGCACACGCCCTTCGCCACCCGGAGTGGCCCTGTCACAGCCGCACGAGCTTCGATCAGCACCCGACCATCCCCACATGCGTACCCCGCAGCCGGCCCTCCCCGCCCGACCCGAGGCGAAGACGCATCCTACCACTATATCTTGCGGGGTCAACGTCCAACTTGACCAATTTGTGGTGGTTTTTTTCGCCCACCCCTCCCGCTCGCGTCTAAACGTGAAATTGACACGGCCTTAACGCCACGCAGATTTTTTCGCCGCCGCCCCTGCCTGGCAAGTCCCGACAGGCACGCGACAGGTTATGCACCGCCGCCCCACACCCGCCTGGGCGGCTCGACCGGGCAGGGTGAAGACATTTACCTTTCGCCAGCGTTGACGTCCATGACGGAACCCCGATTCTGAGGTGGCCAGAGCCGATCGGACTCATGCTCAAAAACAGAGGAGAACTTGCTGATTTCGGCTCACAGGCGACCTGCACATGAGAATCGTTCATATGTCTTCACCCTGCTCGACCGGGAACTGGCCTTGACGCCAGAGCGGCGAAGTGGTAACATATACCGAACAAGCGATCCGCCCCCTGGCGCGTCGCGCCCCAGTTGAAATCAACTTGTCGGTCGGATCCTGCAACTTGCCCTGCGTGGGGATGGGCAAGTTGAGTCTGGCCGATTCATCTTGATCATCGGAACCTGCAACTTGCTCTACGTGGCGATGAACAAGATGAGTTGGCGGGCCTCGCCGCGGCCCGGACGATGCGCAGCCGCAGCACCGTGTCACCCTGCGTACAATTCCCGCCCATGGCCCTGACCACCATCAGCATCCGCGGCGCCAAGGAGCACAACCTCAAGCGCCTCGATATCGACATCCCCCGCGACAAGCTGGTGGTCATCACCGGCCTGTCGGGCAGCGGAAAATCGACGCTCGCTTTCGACACCATTTATGCCGAGGGCCAGCGCAAGTACGTCGAGTCGCTGTCGGCCTACGCCCGCCAGTTCCTCGAACAGCTCCAGAAGCCCGACGTCGAGTCGATCGAGGGCCTGCCCCCCACCATCGCCATCGAACAGCGATCAGCGTCGCACAACCCACGCTCGACCGTCGCCACCACCACCGAAATCTACGACTACCTCCGCCTGCTCTTCGCCCGCACCGGCCAACCCAGATGCTGGCACCCCCGCAAGACCGACAAGGACGGCCGCGTCCTCGAAGTGTGCGGCAACCCCATCAGCGCCCAGTCGGCGTCGGCGATCATCGACCACGTCATGGCCCTGCCCGACGCCACCAAACTGATGGTCCTCGCCCCGCTGGTGCGCGGCAAGAAGGGCCACCACAAGGAGGTCTTCGAGGCCCTGTCGCGCCAGGGCTACGTGCGCGTCCGCGCCGACGGCCAGGTCATGGACCTGCGCGAGATCATCGCCAAGGGCGGCACGCCTTTCACCACCAAGCTGCAGCGCTATCAGGCCCACACCATCGAGGCCGTCGTCGATCGCATCGTCATGAAAAAGGGATCGGGGGAGAGCGACACCCGCACGCGCGTGGCGGATTCCATCGAACTGGCGCTGAAGCTCGCCGAGGGGCTGGTCGTCGTCAGTTCGCAATCGCCCGATCCCCGAGCCCAGAACCCCGAACCCCCATGGGTTGACAAGCTCTTCAGCGAGAAGCACGCCTGCCCGGAGCATCCCGAGTGCTCGCTGGAGGACCTGGAGCCGCGGCTGTTCAGCTTCAACTCGCCCTACGGCGCGTGCCCGTCGTGCGGGGGGCTGGGCACGATCCTCGAGTTCGATCCCGAGCTGATTGTGCCCGACGCCGGCCTGTCGCTGGAGAACGGCGCGGTGGACGCCTGGCGCAAGCACGGCAAGCGGATGAACATCTACTACAACCGGATGATTCGCCGTTTCGCCAAGGATTTTGGCATCGATCCGGCAGCGCCGTTTCGCAAGATGCCCAAGCCCGTGCAGCGCATTCTCCTGCACGGCACCAGTGACAAGGACGAGCAGAAGCACGGCGCCTACTTCGAGGGCGTCATCCCCAATCTGCAGCGCCGCTGGGAGAACACCGACAGCGAGTACGTCAAGCAGCGCCTGCACGCGTACCTGTCCGAAGCGCCGTGCGAGAAGTGCCGCGGCGCCCGGCTCAAGACCGAGGCGATGCACGTGTTCATCGAGGACGACCGCCGCAACGCGTTCAACATCGCCGATGCGACGCACCTGACGATCGAGGCCGCCGCCGATCTCTTCGGCCGCTTGCGGCTTAGCGCCGAGCAGCAGGCCATCGCCGCGCCGATCCTCAAGGAGGTCCGCGCCCGCCTGGGCTTCATGCTCAGTGTCGGCCTGGGATACCTGTCGCTCGATCGCGCCACCAGCACCCTCTCCGGCGGCGAGGCCCAGCGCATCCGCCTGGCCACCCAGGTCGGCTCCGGCCTCGTCGGCTGCTGCTACGTCCTCGACGAACCCACCATTGGCCTGCACCAGCGCGACAACCAGCGCCTCATCGCCACCCTCCGCCACCTCACCGACATCGGCAACACTGTCCTCGTCGTCGAACACGACGAGGACACCATCCGTGCCGCCGACTGGCTCATCGACATCGGCCCCGGCCCGGGCATCCACGGCGGCGAGGTCGTCGCCTCCGGCCCGATCCACGACGTGCTCGAACACCCCCACTCGCTCACCGCCAAGTACCTCCGCGGCGACGTCCAGATCGACGTGCCCTCCCAACGCCGCCGGCTCAATCACAAGTCTCCCCTGGTCGTCCGCGGCGCCCGCGAGAACAACCTCAAGGCCATCGACGTCGCCTTCCCCCTGGGCGGACTCGTCTGCGTCACCGGCGTCAGCGGCTCGGGCAAGTCCACCCTCGTCAACCAGATCCTCCTCCGCGCCGCCCGCCGCGAGCTGCTGGGCTCACGCGAAAAGCCCGGCGCTCACGATAAGCTCGAAGGCATCAAGGGCATCGACCGCATCATCGAGGTGGACCAGTCGCCCATCGGCCGCACGCCGCGCAGCAACCCGGCGACCTACACCGGCCTGTTCGACTCCGTCCGCAGCCTGTTCGCCAAGACCAAGGAGGCGAAGATCCGCGGGTACGAGCCCGGCCGGTTCAGCTTCAACGTCAAGGGCGGCCGCTGCGAGGAATGTCAGGGCCAGGGCACGAAGAAGATCGAGATGCACTTCCTGCCCGACGTGTACGTCGAGTGCGACGCCTGCCACGGCCGGCGCTACAACCGCGAGACGCTCGAGGTCCACTACAAGGGCAAGAGCATCGCCGATGTGCTGCAGATGACCATCGAGGACGCCGTCGCGTTCTTCGACGCTTTTCCCGACATCAAGCGAATGCTCACCGCGCTCAATGATGTGGGGCTGAGCTACGTGCAGCTCGGGCAGGCCAGCACCACGCTGTCCGGGGGCGAGGCGCAGCGCGTCAAGCTGGCCACCGAGCTGGGCAAGCGCCCGACCGGCCACACGCTGTACGTGCTCGACGAGCCGACGACGGGCCTGCACTTTGCCGACATCGACAAGCTGCTGCGCGTGCTGTATCAGCTCGCCGACGCGGGCAACTCCATCGTGGTGATCGAGCACAACCTCGATGTGATCAAGTGCGCCGACTGGATCATCGACCTGGGCCCGGAAGGCGGCGACCGGGGCGGGACGCTGGTGGCGCAGGGCGATCCGGAGACGGTGGCCCAGGAGCCGGGGAGCTACACCGGAGAGTTCCTGGCCCAGCATCTCAAGCTCGATGCCGTGGCCGTGTGACGCCCGCGGCGCCACAGCGAGCCCACGGCCTCGCCGGCCCGCACCACAGCCGCGGCCGCCAGGGGCACAAACAGCGGCGCCGCCGAGTCCCGGAACCGGTCCAGTCCGTACGTCAGGAGCGTCATCATGACCGTGGCAGCCATGGGCAACAGCAGCACAATCGCGCCGGCACGATCGCGTCGCCACGCCAGCGCGACGCCGGGCAGCAGCAGCATGGCGACGACACCCCAGCCGACGGTGAACGCCAGCCGCGTCACCGTGTTGGGCGTGTCATGCACCGGCTCGACAAGACGCACGAGCTTCATCAGCGTCAGCCGCGGCAACGACGAGGCGTGTTCGCCAATGGCCAGCTTGGCCTGTCGCATGGCGTGCTGGTCCAGCGCCGCCTCGCCGCCGTGGAACGGGGCGTCCTTCAGCAGCGTACTGGTGGCGATCCACGTGCCCATCTTCGCCGGGTCGGTGAAGGTCACGTCGTTGTGCGCCCCCCACATGACGTGGCCGAATCCGGTCGTCAGCGCGGGGCGTTGCATGACCATGGCGTTGCGAATCACCCACGGCGACAGCGCGAAGGCGCAGACCAGGCACGAGGCCGCGACGGCGATGCGAACCTGGCGCTGCCCGAAAACGAGCAGGGGCGCCGCGAGCAGGGGCAACAGCAGCACCTGCGGACGCACCAGCAGCGTCGCGGCCCAGAGCACTCCCGCGGCGACCGCCCAGGACACCGAGCCGCGACGCACACTCACGAGCGTGGCCAGCGTCGCCAGCGTCAGGGCCAGCGCGTATGGCGTCTCGCTGAGCATGTGCATGGCGTAGTAGAAATGACCCGGATAAAGCGCCAACCCGATCGCCGCGACGACGCCCACGCGGCGTCCCAGCACCAGCGACGCCAGCGTGCCGCAGGCCACGCATGTCGCTGCCGACAGGACGCACATCCACAGTCGCGCCGCGGTGAACGACCGGCCGAACAAGACGTACACCGGCGCGATCGTCGCCGACGTGCCCGGCGGTCGCCGCGCGGTGGGCGTGCCGTCGTCGAGCGTGTATCCCAGCCCCTGTGCCAGTCGCCACGCGAACGCCTCGTAGTCGAGTTGATCGGGGTTGGCGCTGGCCGAAGGGGGCGAACTGAACCCCACGAACATCGCCGTCGCACCGACGCGAACCGCCAGCGCGACGACAAACACCGCCGCCATGGCCCAGGCGTATCCGTGCCGTGCGTCCGTCATGACTTATCCATCGGCCAACGTCACAACCGGCTTAAGCCCTACAACCGTCACCCCGGCCAGCGAAAGAATCGCCGGGCATTGGCGTCGGTGGCGGCGGCGAAGGCTTGGCGTGACATGCCCCGGCGGGCGGCGAGGAAATCGGCGGTGGCGATCACGTATCGCGGCTCATTGGGCCGAATCTTGCGATACGGCTCGGGCGTGAGAAAGGGGGCGTCGGTCTCCACCATGAGACGGTCCAGCGGAACCAGGTCGCTGGCCTCCGCCAGGGCGCGGCTGTTCTTGAAGGTGACGGCGCCGGTGAAGCTGACCATGGCTCCAGTGTCAAGAATGGCCTCCAGCTCGTTGCGGGAGCCGGTGAAGCAGTGGAACACGAAGCGATCGCCGGGGACGCCGCTGGCGCGGATCATGGCCAGGGTGTCGTCGGTCGCCTCGCGGTTGTGGATCACCGCGGGAAGTTTGGGGCACTCATGGAGCACGGAAAGCTGCAACTCGAAAGCGGGACGCTGCTCGTCGATCGTCGGCTCGGGCCAGTGACGGTCCAGGCCCATCTCACCCAGGGCGACGACGCGGGGATGGGCTGCCATCGCCAGCAGGTGGTGTCGTACGGCCACGAGGTCGGGGCAGTCGCGGACATGCCCGGGGTGCAGGCCGACGCAGGCGACCACGCACGTGTGCTGCTCGGCGAGCTTGATCGCCGCCAGGGCGTCGTCGGGCGTCGTGCCGACGGTGATCATGTGCCCCACGCCGTCGCCCACCGCGCGGGCGATCACGTCATCGGCCTGCTCGCGCAGGCCCTCGAACGTCAGGTGGCAATGCGTGTCGATCATGGCTCGATGATAGCGGCAAGCTCGATGGTCTCCGGCGGCAGGCAGGCGCGATCGGTGCACGCCTGGTATCGCAGCACGAGGCGTGGCGAGGCCCCACTGACGCGCTGGAGGTCAACGTGAAACGTCACCTCGCCCTCATACACGCGCAGCGGACTGCCGGCATAGGGGTAGGTCTTTTCGGCAGCGGGCGGCGGCGTCACGACGATGTCGCAATCCTCGCCGATGATCTGCGTCTGCGCCGCGTCGAGGTGATAGCCCGCGGCAATGCTGAGCGTGACGCGCGGAAGATCGACTCGGGCCTGCACGGTCGCGTTCGCAGCTTGGCCCGGGGTAGAGTCAGGGCGCGCGATCGATGGGTCGATCGCGATCGCCCGGAGCAGCGCGTGGTGCATGTGGACCATGCCCTGCCCCATCTGCCGCAGTGCGCTGCCGCAGGCGTGCAGGTCGCGTGCGGCACGGTCGAGCCAGTCGCGTTCGCCGGTGATTTCATGCAGGTCCAGCAGATTGTGCACCATGACGCTGTTGCCCGAGGGAATCGCCCCGTCGGTGAGCGAACGGGTGCGGACGAACAGGTCGGGCTGGTCGGCGAGCGTGTCGAAGTAGCCCCCGCCACCGCCCCCACCGCCGGAAGGCGCGGCAAATCGCGTGACGGCCTGGCTGACGATATCCCGGGCGGCATCGATCCAGCGGTCGTGGCGGGTGGCGCGGTGCAATTCGAGCAGACCGTGGGCGAAGAGCGCGTAGTCTTCAAGCACGGCGGCGTGCCTGGCCTGGCCCCCGCGCCAGGTGCGATACAGGCCGCCGTCGCGCGTGCGCATGTGGTCGAGGATAAACGTCGCCGCCCGGGCCGCCGCATCAGTGAATCGCGGCTCGCGGAGAACGCGACCTGCTTTGGCCAGGCCGGCAATCATGTGCCCGTTCCAGCTCACGATGACCTTGTCGTCCGTGCCGGGCTGCTTGCGCTGGTCGCGGGCGCGTTTGAGTCGGGTGTCGATCTCGCCGACGCGACGCAGCACCTCGTCCAGGCTCATGTGATGTGTCGTGGCGAACACCTGGGGCGGGACGGGCACGTGCAGAACGTTGGCGGGTGTGGCGTCGGGATGGTGCGGGTCCTGGAAGTTGGAGCCGGCGTCCAGGCCATAGTACGCCAAGGCAAACTTCGCCAGTGCGTCGTCGTCGATGGCCTGTCGCACCTCGTCGGCGGTCCAGACGTAGTTGCCGCCCTCTCGGGCATCGACCTCGGCGTCCTGCGCGGACCGGAATCCGCCTTGCGGGTCGGTCATTTCGCGCAGGACATACTCGCCGGTCTGCCGCACGATATCGGCGTAGAAGGTCGGGTCCTCGGGCAGCGGCTCAATGGCGTGGGCGCTGGCGTAGGCTTCGAGCAATTGCCCGTTGTCGTAGAGCATTTTCTCGAAGTGCGGGACGAGCCACTGCTCGTCGGTGGAATAGCGGTGGAACCCGCCGCCGATCTGGTCGTACATGCCGCCGCGGGCCATGCGGTCGAGGGTGTGGGCGACGGCGGGCCAGACCTGGGCTTCGGGCCTGTTGCAGTGGACCGCCATGAGAAAGAGCAGATTCGACGGCTGGGGAAACTTCGGGGCTGTGCCGAACCCGCCGTGCTCGGGGTCGTAGCTGCGCAGCAACTGGTTGGCCGCGCCCGATGCCAGCTCAATCGACAGCGGCCCCGACACGTCGCGGTGGCTGATGGTCTGCGTCACCGCATCGGCGACGCGCCGAGCCTGGTCGAGCACGTCAGCGCGCCGTTCTTTCCACGCCTGGCTGACGCCGCGCAGCACCTGCGGAAAGCTGGGCATGCCGTGCATCGGCTCGGGAGGAATGTACGTGCCGCACCAGAACGGCATGAGCCCCGAATCACCATCGCCGCTTTCGGGGGTCAGAAACACGCTCATCGGCCAGCCGCCCCGCCGCGTCATCAACTGCGTCGCCGTCATGTAGATGTCATCGACATCCGGCCGCTCCTCGCGGTCCACCTTCACGCACACGAACAGATCGTTCATCAGCGCGGCGATGTTGGGATTCTCGAAGCACTGCCGCTCCATCACGTGACACCAGTAGCACGTGGAGTAGCCGATGCTCAGGAAAATGGGCACGTCGCGCTGGCGGGCCAACTCGAACGCCTGGGCCCCCCAGGCGTGCCAGTCCACGGGGTTGTGCGCGTGCTGCAGCAGATACGGGCTGCTTTCACGCGCCAGTGCGTTGGTATGAACGAACGGTGATGGTGATGCGTGAGCCATCCATTCGCATGGTAGCTCATGGATGGTGCGAGAGATTCCCGGGCGTTGTCAAATGTCCACTCTCGAGGTGGCGGGTCAGGGCACGATGTAAACCTTGCTCTCCCCATCCACGAGCAGCCGGAACACCTGCTCGATGTCGTTGGCGTTCATGCGGACACAGCCGAGGCTCAACATGCGGCCGATGGATGCCGGATCGATGGTGCCGTGGATGCCGTAACCGGTCTTGTCGCGGGTGTTGTCGTCGAGGCCTTCGAGTGCGAGCCAGTATTCGCCGATGGGGTTCTTGGGATCGTCGGCTTTGAAATACTCGCCGGTGCGCGGATTCCGCCAGTCGGGATTCTCGGTTTTGCTGCCCTTTTTGACAATCCATTTGCCGATGGGCGTGGAGTTGTCCTCACCCAGACCCACGGGGTAGCTGCGCACGAAGATCGGCAGGCCATCGGCCCCGGTGAGGTAGATGTCCATGCGGTACTGGCTCTTGCTCACTACGGCGAAGAACGGACCTTTGATCAGCTTGATCGCCTTGCCCGCCTGCAGGTTTTCCGCCCGGATCCGGTTGATCTGCTCCAGAAACTGGTAGGTCGTCTTGTAGCGCGGCGCGATGCGGGCCAGACGGTCGCCGCTTTGCACGACATAGCGCTCGACCAGCGGATCGGCAGCGGCGATCTTGGGCGAGAACACCAGATCCTCGTTGATGGACGTGAGTACGTCGCGCACCTGTTGCTCGTCGCTCGCTGACAGCGGCGGGTGGCCTGTGAGCAACTTGCTCAGAGCGGCGCGGCCTTCGACGACCTGGCCCTGCTCGATCATCTTCATGCCCTTGAGCATTTCATCGCGTTTGCCCGGTGACGAGGCGGCGACCGAGGCCGGCGCCGCGGGGCGCGTCACCTCGATCGCCTGGGGCGATGGCATCTCCTGCACGGTTTTCGGCGCCGGGCGAGCCGGTGGCTGCTGCTGCTGTCGCGGCTGAGGGGGTGGCGAGGCGGCCTGCTCCTGCGCCGGGGGCTCGCGATGGCCGTTGGCGTGCGCGATGTTCGGCTGTGCGTCGCCGCTGAAGAGGCTGTAGATGCCCACCGCCCCGCCGGCAACAAGAAGGATGGCAATCCACGGCCAGCGCGGCTGACGGCGGCGACGGGCCGTACTCATGTAGCTGCGGCGAAACCCTGAACGAGGCATCTGCGAATCGAGCACCATACCGTGACTCCCTTACGGTCCTGACCCCTCGGAATCGGCCGGCAACTCCACCGGCACCTCGTCTGCATTATCGGGTAATCGTTGCGTTTTGATCCAATCCAGGAACTGGGCGATCCTCGCCTCGTGCCCGCGCTGCGTCGGCGTGTAGTACGTCTTGTCCACCCCCAGATAGTCCTGATCGATGAAGCCCGTCGGGCTGTCGTGAACATAACGATAGCCCGTTGCATGGCCCAATTTCTTCGCCCCCGCATAGTGCCCGTCGCGCAGATGCCGCGGCACAGGCAGGGTGCGGCCTTCCTTCACGTCGCTCATGGCGGTCCAGATCGCCGTGGCCGAGGCGTTGCTCTTGGGCGCGGTGGCCATGTAGATCGCCGCCTGGGCCAGGGTGAGCTGGCACTCAGGCATGCCCACGCGCTCGGCGATGTCGAACGCTGCCGCCGCCACGCTGATAGCGCGCGGATCGGCGTTGCCGATGTCCTCGCTGGCCAGGATCGCAATCCGCCGGGCGATGAACCGCGGGTCTTCACCGGCCACCAGCATCTTCGCCAGCCAGTAAACCGCCGCGTCCGGGTCGCTGCCGCGCATCGACTTGATGAACGCCGAGATCGCATCGTAATGCTCGTCCCCCGTCCCGTCGTACACGATCGCCTTCTGCTGAATCGACTCCTGGGCCACGTCGAGATCGATGGTGATTGTCTTATTATCAGCCGCTTGCGGCTTAGCACCGCTCCCGCCGCTGAGCACCGCGATCTCCAGGGCCGTCAGGGCCCGCCGTGCGTCGCCGTCGCAGATCGTCGCCCAGTGGTCGAGTGCATCGTCAGTGATCGTCACGTCGAGCTGCCCGTACCCGCGCTCGGTGTCCTTGGCCGCACGCCGGATCAGGGCTTTGATGTCCTCCGGCGGAATCGGCTCAAAGGCAAACACCTGCGACCGGCTGATCAGCGGTGAGTTGACCGCGAAAAACGGGTTCTCCGTCGTCGCCCCGATCAGCGTCACCACCCCGCGCTCCACGTCGCCCAGCAGCACGTCCTGCTGTGCCCGGTTGAAGCGATGAATCTCGTCGAGAAAGAAGATCGTTCGGCGGCCGTCGGCTTCGAGGCGCTTGCGGGCGTCGTCGAGCACCTGCCGTACCTCGCGCACCCCCACCGCCGCCGCGTTGGCGCGCTCGAAGTGCCGGTTCGTGTGCCCCGCAATCAACTCCGCCAGCGTCGTCTTGCCCGTGCCCGGTGGGCCGTAGAAAACCACGCTCGTGATTCGGTCGGCCTCGAGCATCCGCCGCAGCATCTTGCCCGGCCCCAGAAAGTGCGTCTGCCCCACAAACTCGTCCAGCGTCCGTGGACGCATCCGCACCGCCAACGGCTCGGCCGCCTTCCGGTTGGCTTCCATCTTCTCCTGCCACAACCCTGCCATGAACTAATCTTACTCGCGGCGACCGACGACGGTCACGCCGTGGCGCCTCGGCACTGCTCGCGTCCGGACATCACTCGAGAACGCCGGTCGCGGCGAGAATGGCGATGACGCCAACGTACACGATGAACAACAGGATCCACAGCCACAGATAGGCGAACGTGGCGCGGACGCCGCTGACAGCCTGGGCGTCCTTGAGTGTGAGGATGGCGACGACGAGTGTCCATATCTGCCAGAAGGAACTGAGGTAAAAGCCGCAGATGGGGATGACCTGCAGGACCATGGGTCCCTGGGCGTAGAGCGTGGCGGCAAGGGTGGTGTTGAGGCCGGCTTTGGTGGGACCGGTGATGCGAAGGAAGAGATGGGCCGCCCCGCCCGAAAAGGCGGCAATCATCAGGGGAGCCAGCAGCGCCGCCATGACAGTCATGACCATCAGGCCAAGCACGATGAATGCCCCTGTCCAGCCGGCAATCGCCATGTTCTGCGAGTTGGCGCCGCCGATGGCCATCATGGCCAGGATGATGAGCCAGATGACGAGGCCCAGCACTGCATGGGCCAATACGCCCACGCCGTGCGTGATCGCGGCAAACCAGTACGCCTCTGTCCAAGGGGTATCGCTTTGGATTCGCCGGGCCAGCGTGGTGGGGGCGACCATGCCCATCCTGCAGGTAGCCCACCAGGCCCGCCAGGTGCCGATGCGCCGCCGGTCCTGCCAAGGCACGGCGTTGATCGCCGCCGCCTCGGGGTCGTCGCTCAGTAACACGACGCGCATCTGGGCGACCTGCATCGCCTGGCCGCAGCCCTGACACGTCGCCACATCGGTCTGGCTGGGTAGGTAGGCCTCGCCCGCACCCTCGTGCAGCGCGCCACAGAATGGGCAACCGAATGCCACCGTCCCGGGCTTGAAGCGATACTCGCGCAGATCGAACGCCGTGCCGCATTCCGGACAGCGCGGCTCGGAGAGGTTCCACAGGGCATACCCGCAGGTGCGGCAGTGCATGTGAGGACAGTGTAACGATGCTCACCCCAACGCGTGCCTGCGGCTGTGCCGGGCGATTCGCGCTTTCTTCCATCCGAGCATTCGGATTGTCAGCCGATCCAGCCAGCCCAGTCGCGGGCGGCCAAAGTAGCGGCGGTAAAAGCGAATGCGGTCGGTGCATGTGAACACGTCAGCCGCGGCCGAGTAATGCAGCGAGGCCAGGTCCTTGATGCCCCAGCGTCCGCGACGTCGCGATCGGATCATGCGCTGCAGATCGATCAGGGCCAGCCGCATGTCATCGTTCATGTCGATGAAGATGTGGGACAGATAGTAGTCGCGGTGGTAAAGGCCGGCATCGTGCAGCTCGTGCGTCAGGTCGGCCAGTGCAAGGACCAGGCGAGTGCGCACGGCACGGTCGCGCAAAGCCACTGCAGCGGCAGGTGTTCGGACCCATTTTTCCAGGGACATACCGGTCATCTCGGCCGTGAGCAGCACGCTGCCCTGCTCGACGTCGCCATGGCAGCGCTGGCCGAAGGCGACGGCCGTGGGGCAACCGATGCCCACCTCTCGCAACGCGGCTATCCATTGAAATTCGATCTGAGCCGTCGAGCCAAACCCCAGCCGCCGCTGGCGCCGCTGCTCGTCGGGCGGCGGTTGGCGGTAACGCTTGAGGTAATAGCGTCGGCCGGCGATCATCACGACAAGGCGCTGGCGCCACGATGCCAACCCAGGCTTGATCAGATCGGCGTCGCCGGGTGTCTCGAGCAGGGCCTGCAGGCTGTCGAGCCCGGCCTCGCGCAGCACGGCGACGTAGTCGGGGTGGATGTGCAGCTCGCCGTGGACGACGTACTTCACCGTCATGCTCACGAGAGTACCATGGCGGACATGGGGACGACTGATGCAGGACTGCTGCGATTCGCCGGGGCCTGGCCGGCCGGGCCGGAATTGACGGTGTTCAAGCACGACGCGCGCAGCCGCGTGGTGCGAGTGAGCAGCGAGGACGGAGACCTGGTGGTCAAGCTGTTCGTATACAGCCCGGTGCGTCAGCGGCTGGGGCGGCTGCTGCGCTGTCACCCGGCACAGCGCGAGGTGCAAGTGCAGCGTCGGCTGCTGTCGGCGGGCCTGCCGGTGGCGCCGACCGTGGCGACGGGATGCCGCGACGGGCGGCTGTGGCTGGCGACGCGGTACGTTGGCCAGTCGTTGCAGCGCCGCCTGCGCGACGCCGACCCCCCTGCCGCCACGACGCTGATCGATGCCGCCGCTGCACTCACCCGACGCCTGATCGACGCCGGGTGGACTTTCAAGGACCTCAAGCCCAGCAACATCCTCGTCGCCCCCGACGGTCAACTGCAGCTTATCGATACCGGCAGCGCCCGCCCCAACGTCGCGTCAGGGCACATCGCACGCATGCTCGATGTGATGATGCGCGTCCTGGCCCGCGACGGCGTGCCGCAAGACCTGCGCGACCGCTACCGCCGCGCGGTGGACGGCAGTTCCGCCGACTCGCCACCCCACTTGGCAGGTTGAATCAATCCCCTCTATCCTTTGCCGTATGAATCGGATCGATGGCATTTTCGCGGAGCTTCGCCGGGACGGGCGTAAGGCACTGATGCCGTTTGTCACTGCGGGGGACCCGTCCGTCGAGGCGACGGCGGCGGTGCTGCGCGCAGCCGACGGGGCCGGAGCGTCAATCTGCGAGGTGGGTATCCCGTTCTCCGACCCGATCGCTGACGGCCCGGTGATCCAGGAGTCGATGACGCTGGCATTGCGCAAAGGCACGCGGGTGAGCCAGATTTTCGCAGCAGTGAGAGGCCTGCGAGACACGGGCGTCACCGCGCTGGGCCTGGTCGCGATGGTCAGCTACACGATCGTCCATCGGTTGGGACCGCGGACATTTGTCGCCGATGCGAAGGCGGCGGGCTTTGACGGGTTCATCTTTCCCGATCTGCCGTTGGAGGAGTGCGACAGCGTGCGCGGCGCGGTGGCGGAGGCGGGCTTGATGATGAGCCTGTTGATCGCCCCGACGACGCCGGTGGAGCGAGCCAAGCGGATCGCGCAGGCGTCCAGCGGGTTTGTGTACCTGATGAGCCGGGCGGGGATCACGGGCGAACAGGCGGAACTGCCGGCGGACCTGCCGCGGCGGATCGAGGCCATCCGGTCGGTAACGGAACTGCCGATCGCGGTGGGTTTTGGCATCTCGACAGCCGAGCAGGTGCGTCAGGTTGTGTCGGTGGCGGACGCGGCGATTGTCGGCTCGGCGCTGGTGCGTCGTCTGGCGGCGCACCGGGACGAGTCACCGGCAAAGATTGGCGAACACGTTGCATCGTTCGTGCGTGAACTGGCTCAGGGACTGGGCCCGGCGGTGCATGTCCCCGGCGCAGGATGCCGATAATCCGAACACGATGCTCCCAAGCTCCATTCGATGACACGGAGGTTGCCCATGTTCAGATTGTTCATTGGCCGCGTGTTGACCGTGTGCCTGCTGCTGTCGCCGACCGTGGCGGCCCAGACGCAACGACAGACCGCGCCGGCGGTGTCGCAGGCGTCGATGCTGGCCGATCAGTTCGTGATGCTGGCGCGGGCGGCGTTGGCCGGCCGGAGCCAAGTGCGCGAGGACCAGCTCATCCGCGCCCGCATCCTGCTGGATCTGGCGCTGCAGCTCAACCCCAACGACACTAACGTTTGGCGCCTGCGCAGCGATCTGGCAAGGCACGAAAAGGATCGTGACGCCCAGCTCGAAGCGCTGCGCCAGTACGTTCGCCGCACACCCCTGGATGACGCGGCTCAACTGGAGCTGCTCCTCATGGGTCTGGCCCAACACCAGACGCTGGACCTGCGAATTGCAGCGGCGGTGAACATGCTCGACGGCCCGGCAGGACAGCAACTTTCGCCGGCGGTACAGTCGCGCCTGGCGTCGTTCGTCGCGTCGAGCTTCCACGAGTTGGGCCAGGACGATGAATTCGGCAAGCGCCTGGCCCAGGCGCTGCGGCTGGACTCGTCGAACATCGCCGCCGCAAGGATGGCCTACGAACTGGCGGTCAGTCGGCAGCGCACCAGAGCCGACATCGCCCAGGCGCTGCTCAACCTCGTGCGCGCCAACCCCGCTGATCCTGCAACACGGCAGCGCTTCGGCGAGTCACTGCTGGACATCGGACTGGGCGCGCATGCCGCCTCGCAGTTCAACGCGGCCATGTCACTGGCGCGTCAGCCGATGGATGAAGGGTTCTACCGCGATTGGGCCGCTGCACTGATCCTCGCCGGACAGACGCAGGAAGCCACGCAGATGCTCGATCAGCTCGAACAAGTGTTCAGCCGCATGGCGGCGGAGCAGGCAAGCAAGGAAGGTCAGGATCCAGCGACGGCGCCGCGAGCGGGCCTGCCGATGGAACTGGTGACGCTGCGGCTGGTGATGCACGAGACGCCCGAACAATCGCAGCCCAGCGCGGCGGCGGCGGAAGCGTTCCGCGTGGTGTACGACACGCTCAAGACCCAGGCCGATGGGGGCGACGTTGACGCGGCGTCACGGCTGGCCATGTTGTCACTGGTGTGCAGCCGACGGGTCGAGTCGGTGCAGCCGTATGTCGATGCGGTGGCGACCGACCTGGGCGAGGGCAACGTGCGGGTGCAGGTGCTGCGCGCGTGGCAGAAGTTCCGCAGCGACGATGTCGAGGCAGCCAAGACGCTGTTGACCGAGTCGCCGGCGGCGGCGAAGGATCCCTACGGGTCGTACCTGATCGTGCTGATGGGCGACGTGAGCGATCCGCGTCGGCAGGCGGTGATGCAGCAGATCGTGCAGCAAGACCCGTCGTCGCTGGTGGGGTTGATCGCGGCGAGAACGCTGGCGCGTGTGGGTAAGAGCGTCGAGCCCGAGCGCAATGCGGCCCGCATTGGGGCGCAACTGGAGCGATGGCCGGGCTCGCTGCGCGTGCCCAACATGGCGGTGCAGCCGTGGATTTCGCTGCAGTTGGCGATCGATCCGCAGCGTTACGGCTATCTCGAGCCGATCACCGTGCGTGTGCGGTTGACCAACCGCACTGATCTGCCGCTGTCAATCGGCGATCCGACCGGGCCATCGGCGCTACCTCGCAACGTCCTGGTGAGCGTGTCATTGCGACAGACCGATCCCAACGCGCCTCAGTTCGCCCCGATTGTCGTGGACATGGGCCGGGGCATCCGCATCGAGCCACAGCAGACCATCGAGGCGACGCAACGTCTGGACCGATCGATGCTGGGTGCGATGCTCGTGGGGCTGCCGACTCAGCAGGTGAATTTCAGCCTCAGTGCGGTGTATGACCTGCAGCCGGGTACGACGCCGGCGCAGGGGCGCACCGGTGTGCTGGGCGCGTCGGACAAGATCAACCTCGTTCAGGTGGCTGGCATGCCGATCAATGCGGCCAATGTGGACCAGTGGGTGAGCGACCTGGACGACAGGAACAGCATCGAGCGGTATCAGTCCTTGGCGCGGCTGACGCTGATCGCCCAACGCCTGTCGTCGGAAGCCGAAGCTGGTGAGATGGCGACGCGGATCAGCCAGCGGCTGGTGGAGGGATTCGCGGCGATGCCTGCCCAGGACCAGGCCTGGGTGGCGCGGTTCGTAGGGCGCGACGATGTCAGCCGCAACCGGCTGGGACCGCTGCATCAGGCCATGGGCGCCAGCGACGACCCGCTGGTGCGGATCATGTATGTGGCGACGCACGCCGAAAGCGCCGATTCGGCATTGCTGGCCGAGGCGATGCGCGTGCGCGATCCCAACGTCATCAGCTTCGCCCGCGCCCTGCAGGCGGGCCTTCGCGCTGAGGCGGCACAGCAATAAAGCTCTGTCGGCAAACGGAACGATCTGCGCATGAGCCCCTATCTCCTTCTGTTTGACGTGGACGGCACGCTGCTGATGACCGGCGGCGCGGGCGGGCGGGCGATGGAAACGGTTGGGCGACGCCTGTTTCGGCCCGATTTCGCCGCGCGCGAGCACATCACCGCGGGCATGCTCGATCACGCCATTTTCGCCGAGCTGATGGCCATCAATGAGTTGACGATCGAGCACGACCACCACGACCGCTTCCGCACCGAGTACCTGGAGGAGCTTGAGGCCGAGATCGCGCGAAGCAGCGACCGCTTTGTCGTCCTGCCCGGCGTCGTTGAAGTGCTCACAGCCCTGCGCAAGCGGGCGCAGGACAAGGGTGACGTGGTGCTGGGTCTGCTTACCGGCAACTATGGCGGAGCGATTCCGATCAAGTTCGCCGCGGCACGGATCGATCCCGGCTGGTTCGAGGTGACGGCGTTCGCTGAGGACGGGCAACTGCGTAGCGAGCTCACGGCGGTGGCGATGCAGCGGTACGAGCAACTCACGGGCGTGGCCGCCGACCCGCGAAAGGTGATCGTCATCGGCGAC
Organism: uncultured Phycisphaeraceae bacterium; assembly: GCA_964518335.1. GTDB lineage: Bacteria > Planctomycetota > Phycisphaerae > Phycisphaerales > Phycisphaeraceae > CAZFDT01. Next base: position 6,699 of record CAZFDT010000060.1, on the reverse strand, counting down.
ACGCCGCGCGATGTGGCATGCGCCAAGGCGCATGGGTGCGTGGCATTCTGCGTGGCGACAAGCCGTTACAGCGTGCGGGAGCTTCTCGACGCAGGCGCCGACGTGGCCGTGGCCGACCTCAGTGATCCGACGCCGCTACTGCGTCTGCTGGATGAGCGGTCGTGACGAGTCGGGGCAGCTCGCGCGAGGCGAGGTGGGCGCCGTCCACGAGGCGCTGCCCGGCGACGCCCAGAGTCAGCGCCGCAGCCGCGGCGATCGCCGCCGCGACCATCCGGCCGGGCAACTGCAGCGCCACGACCGCCTGGGCGTCCGGGCCTGGAGCATCGAAGAAGCACGCCTTGGCAATCCGCAGATAGTACACCGCGCTGATCGCCGAATTGAGCACGGCGACGACAACCAGCCACACGTGCCCCGCGCTGATCGCCGGGCCGAACAGGTACAGCTTGCCCAGGAACCCTACCAGCGGTGGCAGACCGATGAGCGACAGCACCGACAGGAGCATGACGGCCGCCAGATGCGGTTGGCGCCGTCCCAGCCCTGCGATGTCGGCGAACGTCGTCGCCTCGTCGTCGCGCTTGCCCAGGCAGCCAAGCACGGCGAACGCCGCCAGCGTCGCCAGCCCGTAAGCCACCAGGTAGAACAGCACCCCCGCCACGCCGTTGCCCAGCACTGTCACGCTGTCGAGTGTCGGGCCGCGCTGTGGACCGGCGTGCGGCCCGGCGAGCAGGCCCACCAGCATGTACCCGCTGTGCGCAATCGAACTGTACGCCAGCACCCGCTTGACGCTGTGCTGCAGTAAACCCATCACGTTGCCCACCGTCATGGTCAACGCCGCAATGACCGCCACGAGCGCGGCCACTTCCGGGGGCAGTGGCCAGCCCACCGACGCCAGCACCACGATCAGTGCGACGAACCCCGCCGTCTTGGGTACGAAAGCCAGAAACGCTGTCACGCCCACACTCGCGCCCTCGTACACGTCGGCAGCGTAAAAGTGCATCGGAACCGCAGCGATCTTGAAGCAGATGCCCAGCACCGCCAACACCAACCCCAGGATGAACAGCGGCGGAAGCGGCTGCCCATTGCCGCGCAGGTTCGACGCCCACGCATGAATCTCGGCCAGCACGGTCGTGCCCGTCGCCCCGTACAACATTGCAAATCCGTACAGGAACACTGCCGCCGCCATCGCCCCCAGGAAAAAATACTTGACCGCGCTTTCCTGCGCCAGTGACCGGTCGCGACCGATGGTGACCATCACGTAAGTGGGCAGGCTCGTCAATTCGAGCGCCAGGAACAGCCACACCAGGTCGCTCGACCCGGCGGTGAGCATCACGCCCACGAGGCTGAGCAGGAAGAAACCGAAGAACTCGCCGCGCACCACGTCGCCGGGCTCGAAGTGTGGCCGGCGCTTCGCCTCGGCGTCGCGCGTCTGATGCAGTTGACCTGGCACCGCCGCCGCCACCATCAGTAGCAGCAGCCCCACCCCCACCACCGCCAACTTCACGTACCCTGCCATCGTCCCGTCGCCGCCGCCCACCAGCAGCCCCGCGATCACCAGCCCCAGCGCCGCCACCGTCGTCGTCAACCGACGCACCATCGGCTGCGGGGCCATGCCCATCCCCATGCACACGCACGCCGCCGTCGTCACCGCGATTTCCGGCCACAGCGAACTCACTTTGGCGGCAAGATCGGTCATCGCAGCCACGCCTCCTTATCCCGCACGATGACGACCGGCTTGCCGTCCAGTTCCAGTTCACCCGCGATCTTCTGCGTCGCCGGCGCGATGATCGCCGCCACCGGCGACTCCAGGCTCTTGAGGACCGGATACGGATACAGCCCCAGCACCAGGCACCCCACCGCCAGCGGCGCAAGCACGACAATCTCGCGAAGCGACAGGTCGCGCGGGCCGTGATGCCCGTTGTCCCATGCCGGATCGGTGTGCGGCACCTTCGTCGGACCCATCACCACGCGCCCGACCATGTAAAGAATGTAGATCGCCCCAAAGATCATGCCCACTCCGGCCACTGCAGCAAATCCAAAGCCCAGCGTGTCTGAGGTAAACGCCCCCAGCAGCGTCAGGAACTCGCCCACGAACCCGTTGAGTCCCGGCAGCCCCACGCTCGCCAGGCAGAAGAACACCATGAAGCTCGCCCACACCGGCATCACGCGGCCAAGGCCCGACATGTCCGACATCTCGCGCGTGTGGAACCGCTCGTAGATCATCCCCACGCACAGGAACAGCGCTCCGGTCGAAAGGCCATGGTTGACCATGTACATCACTGACCCGATCTGGCCCAGTCCCGCCGCACGTTCGCTACCGCCCAGGGCGAACATGCCCAGCACGCAGAAACCCAGGTGCGACACCGACGAATAGGCGATAAGCTTCTTCACGTCCTTTTGCACCCAGCAGATCAGGGCGGTGTAGAGAATGCCCGCGACGGCGAACGCGCCGATGTACGGTGCGAAGGCCACCACGGCATCAGGCGTCATCGGCAGAGCGAATCGCAATAGTGCGTAGGTGCCGAGCTTCAGCAGCACACCCGCCAGGATGACGCTGCCGGCGGTCGGCGCCTCGGTGTGCGCCAGCGGCAACCAGGTATGCACCGGAAACAGCGGCACTTTCACCGCAAAGCCCGCCAGCATCGCAGCCAGCACCCAGCCTTGCTGTGTCGGCGTCATCTGACGTGCCGCGGCGTACAGCGTCTGAATCTCAAACGACCAGTACCCCGCCTGCTGCGCGTTGTACCAAGCCACGTAGAGCAGGCCCGCCAAGGTGAGCATCGACCCGGTGAAGGTGTAGAGGAAGAACACCGTCGCCGCTCGCAACCGCTCGCTGGACCCGAAGATGCCGATGAGGAAGAACATCGGCACGAGGGTGAACTCGAAGCAGATGTAGAAGAAGATGACGTCGGTGGCCAGGAATGTGCCCGTCATCGCCGCCTGCAGCACGAGCAGCCAGAAGAAGAACTCGCGGGTGCGGGCTTCGAGCGGCCCGGCCAGCGTCGTAAAGCTGCCCAGAATGGTGATGGGCATCAGAAACGTCGTGAGCAGCACCAGCCACAGCGAGATGCTGTCCAACCCGAAGCCGAACTCCAGTCCGAAGCTGTCGATCCACGGGATGCGGCCGTAGCGCACCAGCTCGCTGTTGCTCCAGTCGAAGAGGCACGCGACGACGATCGACAGCACGAACGTGATGACACTCACGCCCAGGGCGGTGATGCGGATGTCCTCGTGGCGCTTCCACGGCAACGTCAGGACGGCGGCGCCGACCAGGGGCAGGAGAATCAGCAACGACAACAGATACGGCACGAGTTTTCCTATTTCGCTTGCGGTTCAGCGTTGCAGCCACGCCACGACGACCACGACGACGGCTGCGCCCAGCGCCATGCCCAAACCGTAGCCTTGCAGCTTGCCGTGCTGCAGTGGTCTGATCCATCGCCCCAGCGCTGCCGGCAGCCACCCGACGAATGCGACGATACCGTCGATCACCAGCCGGTCGATGGCGAAGAACACATCACCGAGCGTGCGCAACGGCGTGACGATCGCCGCGTCGTACAGCTCGTCGATCCAGTATTTGCTTTCGAGTGTGCGTACCACACCGGGGAACTGTCGCGCCGCGGCGTCGGCGGCGGGACGATTGAGCCAATGGAACCACGCCGCCAGGCCGATGCCCGCCAGCGCGATCGCGCCGCTGATGACCTGCATGGTCACGTGCAGACCCACGTCGTGCTCGCCGTGCGCCACGTGGGCCGTCGAGTGATCGACCATATGCGCCATCCAATGCGTCCACTCGACCAGGAATCCCGCCACCACTGACCCGACCGCCAGCACCACCAGCGGCCCGTTCATCAGCCACGACATCTCGTGCGGTTCATGATGGTGCTCGACGGTGAAATCAGTCGCTTGCGGCTTGGCATGTGCAGGATCGTGGGCGTGATCCTCGTCTCCGGCGTGATGCTCGTGGCCCATCTCGTAGCGCGTCTCGCCCATGAACACGCGGAACCAGAGGCGGAAGGTGTAGAACGCGGTGAGAAACGCCGTCGCCAGGCCCATGATCGCCAGCACAAGGAACAGCGGTTGACCGTGCAGGCCCTTCTCCATCGCCGCGGCGAGGATCAGGTCCTTGCTGTAGAAGCCCGACAGGAACGGGAAGCCCGCCAGCGTGAGGCAGCCGATGAACATGAGCCAGCACGTCACGGGCATGACCTTGCGCATGCCGCTCATTTTCCGCAGGTCGAGTTGGCCGGCAAGGGCGTGCATGACGCTGCCGGCGGTGAGAAACAGCAGGGCCTTGAAGAAAGCGTGCGTAAACAGGTGAAACATGCCCCCGACGGTGGAAAGCGCCCCGACGCCCAGGAACATGTAGCCCAGTTGCGACACGGTCGAGTAAGCGAAGACGCGCTTCAGATCGTACTGGCACAGGGCGATGGTTGCGGCGAAAAGAGCCGTGACGCCGCCGACCACTGCAACGGTGGGCAACGCATACGGCGACAGCTCGAACACCGGGATCAGCCGGGCGATCATATAGACGCCGGCCGTGACCATCGTTGCCGCGTGGATCAGCGCCGACACGGGCGTCGGGCCCTCCATCGCGTCGGGCAACCACACGTACAGCGGGATCTGCGCGCTCTTGCCGAATGCGCCGAGCATCAGCAGGAACGGAATCCACAGGTGATAGGCGTTGACCTGCTCGACGTCATGCGCCTTCTTCACCACTTCCTGCAGGCTCACCGTGTCGAACGTGACAAACGTGAGGAAGATGCCCAGGGCAAAGCCCAGGTCGCCGATGCGATTGACAATGAAGGCCTTCTTGGCCGCGGCGACCGCCGAGGGCTTGTCGTAGTAGTACCCGATCAGCAGGTACGAGCACAGGCCCACGCCCTCCCAGCCCAGGTACAGCAGCACGAGATTGTCGGCCAGCACCAGGCTGGTCATCGCGAAAATGAACAGGCTCACGTAAGCGAAGAACCGGGCATAACCCTTGTCCCCGGCCATGTACCCGCTGGCGTAAATCGCCACCAGTGTGCCGATGCCCGTCACCACGAAGAGCATCACGATCGTCAGCGGATCGACGAAGTAGCTCATGTCGGCGGTGAAGTCGCCGACGGTGATCCACGAGAAGACCTTGACTGTCAGCGGCAGCGTCGAGCCGGCGTAAGTCAGGAGGCTCAGCGCAAATGCCCCGGCGATCGAAGCGATGCAGATCGGCGCCGCCAGCTTCCGCAACGACCGCTTGGCGCAGCACAGCCCGCACAGCACGGCTGCGAGCGCGGGAAGCCAGGGAATGAACAGGGCTGGAGTGATCGCGTCGTCCTCTCGTTAAGACAAAGGGCAAAAGTCAAAACGGAAGAGCCACGCCGCTCTCCTCAGACATTTTTGCCTTTTTCCTTTTTCCATTTGCATTCTTACCCCTTGAGCTCCGCCCACGCCGCGGCGTCAAGCGTGCGCTTGCGACGGAACAGCAGCACCACCAGACCCAGCGCCAGCGCCGCTTCCGCCGCGGCGATCGTCAGCACGAAAATGACAAACGTCTGTCCCGTGTAGTTCATGTGGAACCGGCTGAACGCGACCAGGCTCACGGCAACGCCTTGAAACATCATCTCCGTGCACAAGAACATGATGATGAGGTTGCGCCGCGACACAAACCCGATCACGCCCAGGCAAAACAACACCGCCCCCGTGAGAAGGAAGTGCGACAGCGTCAGGCTGGCCATCTCGCCGGTCATCTACACTTGCTCCTGGGCCTGGACCTTTGTTCGCGCGATCACCACCGCACCCACCAGCGACACCAGCAGGATCAATCCCGCCAGCTCGATGCCCAGCGGGTGATTCTGAAAGAGGTCCAGCCCGACCCGTTCCACATTGCCCAACGACTGCTGATCGGCCACGCCTTCGGGCAACCGCGTCGCCGCTCGACCGGGCAACGTCGTCTCGATCACGTCGATGTCAGCGGCGGCGGCCACAGCGGTGTTCCGCTGCACCGGCGAGAATGCCACCCCCAGTACCATCGCCAGTAGCAGGAACCCCACTGCACACGCCGCCAACGGCTCACGCGCCACCTGGTCATATTCAGGTGAGGCTTCGGCCGTATGAACAACCTCTGCCCGACCCTCCGGCGCCGCCTGGCTGGCCAGCATGATCACGAACATATACGTCACCAGGATCGCGCCGCCATAGATGATGATCATCGCAAAGGCCATGAATTCGGCCGCCAGCACCAGGAACAGCCCCGCGGAGGCGATCACGACCATGATGAACCAGAGGGCAGCGTAAACCGGGCGGGTGTGCGTGATGACGCGGGCCGCCGCACCGATGGCGATGAAACTGAACACGTAGTAATAGGGGAACGCCCCGGCCTCCAAGCCCAGCTCCGCCGGCAGCCGCCGCGCCAGAAACAGCCACAGCCCCCCCAGCGTCGCCGCGCCCAGCAACGCGCCGAACTTCCACGGCGTGTACCCGTGTCTCGGCATCATCAGCAGCAGGGCCACAGCCCCTGCAGCCGAAGCAATGTAGAGCGCGTAAGGCATAGGAAACGCTTGCGGTGACACCCCTTATCCCGCCTATTCCACGACCAACAGGCGGAGTCCCGACCGACGGGCCACAGCATAGGAATGGGCGCAGCCTCTTGCAACAAACGGAGGCATGCCGGCAGGGTGAAGACATTTACATCCGATCGCCTCCGGTGAGAGTGCGGATGAGGTA
>CAZFDT010000059.1:0-31318 GCA_964518335.1 uncultured Phycisphaeraceae bacterium | reverse complement strand
GCGCTGGTGCTGGCGATGGCCAAGCGCACCCGCATGAGCGAGGTGGACTTCGCCGACCTGGTCAGCGAGGGCAACATGGCCCTGCTCCGCGCCGTGGACAAGTTCGACGTGGCCCGCGGGTTCAAGTTCAGCACCTACGCCTGCCGTGCGATCCTCAAGGCGTTTTCCCGCACGGGCGTGAAGCTGAGCAAGTACCGCCAGATGTTCCCCACCGACTTCGACCCCAAGCTCGAGAAGTCGGACTTCATGCAGAAGAAGCGCGAAGGCCACGAGGATGATTGCGTCGATGAGGTCCGACGCATCATCACGCAGAACACCGCCGAGCTGACCGACATCGAGCAGGAGGTGATCTCGCACCGCTTCGGCCTGTCGGCGACGGCGCCGGCCAATCCCGAGGCGCGGCCGCTCACCCTCGAAGAGGTCGGCAAGATCATCGGCGTCACCAAGGAGCGCGTCCGTCAGATTCAGAACAAGGCCCTCGAAAAGGTCAAGACCGCACTCGAAAGCCAGTTCCTGATCTGATCCCTCGCCAGCGCCGGAAAAGTTGCCCCAGGCCCCGCGACCCGCGTCGCGGGGCTTTTCTTTCATCCCCCGGCCGGATATGGTGATGGGCACTTCTCACCGGGAGCTTTGACATGCGGACGAACACGACGTGGCGGCGACATGGCTGGCTGGTGTCGGGCTGTGCGATAGTGCTGCTGTTGACCGGTCCCGGGTGCATTCTGTGGGAGATGTTCCTGGGCTCGCGCGGCCAGTCGTATGGCCCGCGGGTGATCGATGTGTACTAGTGCGATCTGAAGACGGGCCAGTTGTTCACGGCCCCCAGCGATCAGATTCCGCCAATCGATACGGCGTCAGGCGCGGGGCAGGGCGTGCGGGCCTACGTCTTCGCCTGCCACGACTGCAATGACGCCAACGACCGCTTCGTCGGCTGGCTGGAGATGTACACCCCTGAGGCCAAGGCGATACTGGCCGCTCCCGCCGAGGAGGACCCCGACAAGGCCGCCCAGCGCGAGATGCAGATGTTCGAGGTGTGGGAGAAGGGTCAGCTCATTCGTGCCGCCGACGGCGACCAATGGGTTGGGGCCAACACGCAAGAGGCGGTGACCATCACGTCCGCGATCGAGCGAAAGTGTCCCGCGGGCGTGCCCAAGCCGTGCTTGCCCGGGCGGCTGTGATGAACGACTCGTCCCCCGACCCTGTCGTGTACCTGCCGCCCGTTGCTGCAGTGGACAATGACGACGCCGCGGTCGCCGCGGTCGCCGCACCGCCGCCACCGCCGCGGCCATGGGGAATCTGGGCGACGGTGGGCTGGACGCTGCTGGCGTGCCTGATCGGGATGATCGCGATGTTCATCGCGGCGGTGGCGATGGGCGTCGTGATCGGCGTGGCGGGCGTGGCCGCCACCGGGGGCGACTTCGACATCCAGCAGTGGATCGCGGCGCACAACGGCATGATCGAGATGCTCGCGTACGTGCCGATGGCGATCGTGACGCTGGCGTTCTTGGCGGTGCCGATCTGGATGAGGCGTTTCCGCTACGGGCCATACGTGAGCCTGGGGCGCGTGCCGATGCGTCGGTACGTGGTGACGATGATCGTCATGCTGAGCTATCTGGTGCTGCTGGAGGTGGCGGGCATCGTGACGAACCGGCCGGTGCCGCAGTGGATGGTGGACACGTGGGCGACGAGCGGGTCGGGGCTGCTGATGCTGGCGGTGGTGGTGCTGGTGGCGCCGCTGGCCGAGGAGGTGCTTTTCCGCGGGTTTGTGTATCGCGGGTTCGAGGGCACGGCGATGGGCGCGGCCCTGCCGATCATCGTCACCTCGATCATGTGGGCGGTCATCCACGTCCAGTACGGGCTGGTGGAGATTGCCATGCTTTTTGTCGCCGGGCTGTTGCTGGGCTGGTCGCGGCATTGGACCGGATCGATCCGTCCGGCGATTCTCATGCACATGACGATGAACATCGTGGCCATGACGCTGTTCATCGTCTTCCATGCGAAGTGATCGCCGCGGGGCTTGTGACCGTCGCGGCGCTCGGATACGTTGTGGGTTTCACCCCCAGCAAGGGAACCCGCACGTGAAACGCACGCCCTTTTACAGCTTTCATCAGGAGCATGGCGCCCGGTTCGTCGATTTCGCCGGATGGGAGATGCCCATCCATTACGGGTCGATCCTCGACGAGCACAAGCAGACGCGCGACAGCGGCGGGCTGTTCGACGTGTCGCACATGGGCCGGCTCAAGTTCAGCGGGCGTCACGCGCGGCGGCTGCTGGAGCGCGTGCTGACGCGCCGCATCACCGACATGGCCGAGAAAGCCTGTCGTTATTCACTCGTCTGCAACGAGCGGGGCGGCGTGATCGACGACGTGATCGTCTATCGCTTCGAGGACCACTGGCTGGTCATCTGCAACGCCGCCAACCGCGCCGTGGTGCTGGCGCACGTCAAGGCCAGCGTGGGCGACATGACAGTGAAGATCGAGGACCAGACCGAATCAACGGGGATGGTGGCCGTGCAGGGCCCGAAGGTGATCCACATGATCGCCAACTTCTCGAAGGAGATCCCCTCGCTCAAGCGGTATCACTTTGCGGTGAAGAACCTGCTGGTGCTGAAGATGATCGTCAGCCGCACGGGCTACACGGGCGAGGACGGGGTGGAGGTGATTCTGCCCGGCGCGATGGCGGGGATGGCGATCAAGCTGTTGCTCAAGGACAAGGGCGACCAGGCGAAGGTGGTTCGTCCGTGCGGGCTGGGGGCGCGGGACACGCTGCGCCTGGAGGCGGGCATGCCGCTGTACGGGCACGAGCTGGACGCCGACACCGATCCGCTGTCGGCGGGGCTGGGGTTCGCCGTGTCGCTGGACAAGGGCGAGCAGGACGGTGAAGAGCCGTTCATCGGGCAGGAGGCTTTGAAGCGGATCGCGGCAGCGGGCCCGACGCGCAAGCTCGTGGGCCTGAAGCTTGACGGCAAGCGCACGCCCCGCCAGGGCATGAAGGTGCTGCGAGGCGACACGGCGATCGGCGCCGTCACCAGCGGCTGCCTCTCGCCCACGCTGGGCCACCCGATCGCCATGGCCTACGTTGCGGCGGACGCTGCGGGCGAAGGCACGACTGTCGCCGTGGACCTGGGCTTGGCCCATACCGACGCGGCGGTGGTGAAGCTGCCGTTCTACAAGCGATCGTGATTGCGAGGCGTCGGCATCACGCCGAGCGGCGGCGGTATTCGCTGGCGGCGGCGAGGCTGGCCAGGGGGCGGCGGCCTTCGAGGCGCTTGTTGAGCTTGCGCAGGGCCTCGATCTCGATCTGGCGGACGCGCTCACGGGTGAGACCGATGACTTTGCCGATCTCCTTGAGCGTCAGCGGCTCACTGCCGTCGAGGCCGTAGCGCAGGCGAAGGATCTTCGCCTCGCGGTCGTCGATGGCGTCGAGCAGTTGGGAGATGGTGGCCATGTCGTCGCTCTGGAGCACCTGCTCGTCGGGGGCGAGGGTGCGTTCGTCGGCGAGCATTTCGGAGAGCATGGGCCGCGTGTCGTCGCCGCCGTCACCGTCCTGCTGCGGCCGCTGAGCGGCGCGGACGGCCTTGCGGATGATGCGCACCTTGCGTGGAGGCAACTGCAGCGCCTCGGCCAGCTCCTGCGTCGTGGGCTGGCGGCCGTGAACCTCCTCCAGGTCACGGTGCGCCTTCTTCCACCGCGCGATCAGCTCCACCATGTACGCCGGAATGTGGATCGGCTGCACCGCATTGATCAGCGCCCGCTTGATCGACTGCTTGATCCACCACGAGGCATAGGTCGAGAATCGCGCCCCCTGCTCGGGGTCGAAGGCCTCGACGGCCCGCAACAGACCCAGGTTGCCCTCTTCGATCAGGTCGGGCAGCGGCAGCCCACGGTTGTTGTATTTCTTGGCGATGGCGACGACCAGCCGCAGGTTCGCCCGGATCATCTGGTCCCGCGCCGCCGGGCAGTTGTCGTGGATGATCTTCCAGCACAGCTCGCGCTCCTGCTCGGCGGTGAGCAGAGGCGTGCAGTCGATCTGCCGCAGGTAAAGCTCCATCCCGTTCTTGATGCTTGCGGCTTGCGGCATGGTGGTGTGGTTGGAGGCGGATGCGGTCGATCCTCTGAATATGTCGGGCCATCCGGGCGTCCGCTTGAGTGGCGAGCGTCCGAAAACCGCGGCGATTGCAGGCTGACGGCAGCCCTCGCTGGAATTGCTACGCTGGGCCGTTGCCGTGGCCACCCCTCCCGCCATCCTCCTTAAGCCCCTGGCGCCGCTGCTGGCGTCGTTGCGCGGCTACAACGCAGCGGCGCTCCGCGGCGACGTGCTGGCGGGCCTCACCGTCGCCGTCATCGCCATCCCTCAGTCGATGGCCTACGCCGTCATCGCCGGCGTCCCCGCGCAGTACGGCCTCTACACCGTCATCATCCAGTGCCTGGTGGGGTCACTTTTCAACTCCATGCGCCTGCTGTCGGTCGGGCCGATCAACACGCAGTCGCTGCTGGTCGCCTCGACCGTGACGCTGGCGATGCGCGAGTTCGGCGAGTTGCCGCCGGACCGGGCGGCGTCGCTATACCTGCAGCTTGTGCTGGCGCTGACGATCCTCAAGGGCGCGATGCAGCTCGTGTTCGCCGCGGCGCGGCTGGGCGTGCTGGTGCGCTACGTGAGCACGAGCGTGCTGGTGGGGTTCACGGCAGGGGCGGGCGTGCTGATCGCAGCGGGGCAGTTGGGCCATTTTCTGGGCATTCACACCGATCGCAATGGCGAGCTTTGGCCGGGGCTGATCGGCATCGCGCAGCAGATTGGGCCGCACCTGGCCGAGGTCAACGTGCGCGCCGTGGGGCTGGGCGTGCTGGCGCTGGCGATCGTGCTGGGCGCGGGGGCGATTTCGCGGCTGGTGCCGGGACCGTTGCTGGCGGTGGCTGTGACGGGCGCGGTGGTGGCGTCGCTGGGCTGGAGCGATGCCCAGGTTCCTCTGCTGCCGCCGCTGCCGTCGGGGTTGCCGGCGTTCAGCGCGCCGGTCGAGGGCCTAGGGCATTGGGACTCCCTGTTTTCGGGGGCGCTGGCGTTGAGCCTGCTGGGTCTGATGGAGGCCTATGCCATCGGCCGATCCATCGCCGCCAAGACCGGCGACCGGGTCAGCGCCAATCAGGAACTGTTCGCCCAGGGTCTGACCAACCTGGTCAGCGGGTTTTTCCAGTGCATCCCCGGATCGGGCAGCTTCAGCCGCACGGCGCTGAACTACTACGCCGGGGCGAAGACCGGGTTCAGCGGCATCTTCAATGCGGCGTTTGTTGCAGTGATCTTTCTGCTGGCGGTCGACTACGCCCGCTACGTGCCGCTGACGACGCTGGCGGCGATCCTGTTCGTCATCGCCGCAGGCTTGATCGACTGGCGCTACTTTCGCCGGCTACTGCGCAGCGAGCGCGCCGACGCGGTGGTGTGCCTGGGCACGTTCCTCGCCACGCTGCTGTTGCCCCTGGCTTACGCCGTGTTCGTGGGCGTGTTCCTCAACCTCGCCCTGTACCTGCGCAAGGCCAGCCAGTTGCACATGGCCGAAATGGTCCGCACCAAGGCCGGCAGCTACGTCGAGCGGCCGCTGACGACCAAAGGCGGCGGCGAAAGCGACGTGATCTTCATCCAGATGGAGGGCGACCTGTTCTTCGCCCTCGCCGACGAACTGCAGGACCGGCTCACCGATCTGACCATGGCCGGCTACAAGGTGGTGATCTTCCGGCTCAAGCGCACGCACTCGATCGACGCGACTATCCTCGCCGTGCTCGAAGCCTGGGCGCGTCGCATGCAGCAGCAGGGCCGGCACATCATCCTCTGCGGCCTCAAGGAGGAGCTGCTCGACAAGCTCAAGGCCTACGGCCTGGTCGATCTGATCGGCCGCGCCAACGTCTTCCCGACGGGCTATGGCGTTTTCACCAGCGCCAAGGCCGCGCTGCACCGCGCCCGCGAAATCCTAGGCAGCTCCATCGACGAAGAAGGCCTGGGCGACGATCAGGACGACGACGATCCGAAGAAGTGGTCCTATTCGATCTGAGCCATGACGCTGCTGTTGCACCAAGGCGCGCTGGGAGACTTCGTCCTGACGTTCCCGTTATTGGCGTCGCTGGAAGGCGAGGTCACGGTCGTGTCGCACGCCAGCAAAGCGAAGCTGGCGGCGCGGCTGTTCCCACACGTGCGCGCGGCGGACATCGAGACGTTTCGCATCGAGAAGGCCAGCGCCGATCGCATCATCAGTTTTGTCGGCGACGTGGGCCGGCCTTGCATCGAGGTCTATCCGCGGCCGCCGGCGGAATGGACGCAGCACGTGACGGCGTGGCATCGGCACGAGTTGGCGCGGCAGGGTGTGCTGTTGCCCGAGGCGCGGCTAAGCCGCAAGCGGCTTGGGGGAGGGCTGGTCGTCGTTCACCCCGGCAGCGGCGGGCGCGACAAGTGCTGGCCTGTCGATCGCTTCAACGAACTTATCGGCCGCTTGCGGCGTAGCCGGCGCGTCCGCGTGATCGCCGGCGAGGCCGAGGCCGACCGTGGCATGGCGGGCGACGCCCAGGTGCTGCTCACGCTCGACGAACTGCACGACGCGCTCGTCGACGCATCGTTCTACATCGGCAACGACAGTGGTCCGACGCACCTGGCCGCGTGGTTGGGCGTGCCCACAATCGCCCTCTTCGGGCCCAGCGATCCGCGGGTCTGGTCGCCCATCGGGCCGGGGGTCACTGTCTTGGCGCCGCTGCGACCGGGGGCGCCGATGTCCTGGCTTTCGGTGGACAAGGTATTGGCCGCGACCCGGTTGCTCGGCTACGATGACGCGATATGAAGATCCTGCTCGCCAACCCCCGCGGCTTCTGTGCCGGCGTCAACATGGCCATCGACACCGTCGAGGAGGCCATCAAGATCGTCGGCACGCCGCTGTTCGTCTATCACGAGATCGTGCACAACCGCCACGTGGTCGAGCATTTCGTGAGGCAGGGCGTCATCTTCGTCGATCACATCGACGAGGTCCCGGCCAACTCGACGGTCGTCTTCAGCGCCCACGGCGTAAGCCCGGAGGTGCGCAACCGCGCCAAGGCAAGAAACTGCACCCTCATCGACGCCACCTGCCCGCTGGTGACCAAGGTCCACATGGAGGCCATTCGCTACGCGCGTCAGGGCTACAAGATGATCCTCATCGGTCACGCCGGCCACGACGAGGTCGTGGGCACCGTCGGCGAAGCGCCCGACGCCTTCACCATCGTGGAAAGTGCCGACGATGTGGCGAAGCTCCGTTTCCGCGGCGACGAGAAGATGGTCTATCTCACCCAGACCACGCTCTCGATGGACGACGCCAACGTCATCATCAAGGCCTTGCGCGAGCGTTACCCGGCGATCAAGGAGCCGCCCAGCGAGGACATCTGCTACGCCACGACCAACCGCCAGCACGTCGTGCGCGACCTGGCGCCGCAGGCCGACGTATGCATCGTTGTCGGCAGCAAGAACAGCTCCAATTCGGTGCGGTTGACCGAGATCAGTCAGACCACCGGCACGCCCGCGTACCTCGTCGATGACGTGAGCGAGCTCGATCACGCCTGGTTCAAGGATGCCGACACCGTGCTGCTCACCGCCGGGGCGTCGGCGCCGGAGCACCTGGTGCAGGAGATCATCGACGATCTGCGCCACCGTTACGGCGCGACACTCCAGACCGTCGGCGGCATCGAGGAGGACGTTCACTTCTCCCTGCCGTTGTCGCTTCGCGTGCTGCGCGACGGCCCGGTGGCCAAGGCGTCCGTGGCCTGATGGTACGCTTCAGTTGTCCAGGTCCACCGCGTCCTGCGGCCGCAGCGCCCCCAGCAGCACGTTGAAATCGAACGCCTGCCGCAGCGCGCGATCGTAACGCTCGTTGCCGCGACCGTCGGTCGCATCCTTAAGCCACATCGTCAGCGTGCCTTCCTGCCCCTTGATCGTCATCTCCGCCCGGTCGGCAATGCGCGGCCACTGCTCGCGCGGCAGGTCAGCCTTCTCCACGCGCATTTCGCCGGTGAGCTTCGACCACACCACCGCTTCGCCACCCTCGTCGAGCATGACGATCTGCCGCGGCATCGCCGTGCGCGGATCCAGCCACAGCCGAAGATTCTCCTCCGGCACGTCGATCACAAACGCCCCGCTCTCCCACCGCACCTGGTTGTGATCGGTGGCGACATCCGGGTTGATCGGCGTCGCTCCCAAAAGCGAGATCAGGCGCTGCGGATGCACCGGCAGCGGGAACTCCCGCGCCCGCGCAATGTTGGCCGTCCGACCGTACCACACCGTCCGCGATTCCATCACGTCGAACAGCCAGTACTGATCCTTGTTGCACCCGGCCCAGACCGCGGTCTTACCCAGCTTGCCCAGCGACAGTGCCACGCCGTGCGGCCGCTCGAACATGACCAGGCTCTCCTCGCCCGTCTCCGTCTTCCACTTGCCCCGGCTGTCGCGGAAGAACAGCCGCACGCTCGCCCGAGCCCGCATGCGGTCGAGCCCGGCGAGATTGGCGTTGTAGCGCTCGGCCAGCGCGTAATACTCCGGCATCGTCACCGGCGGCTGAGTGCGATCGGCCTTCTGGGGTTGACAACCGCCGAGCAAGGCAAATGGAACAATGCAAAAGGCAAAAGGAAGAATGGACCTTCCGCCATTTTGCCTTTTACCTTTTGCCCTTTGCATCCTCACAACTCCGCCTCCAGGATCTCGCCAAGCTGCTGCGTCACCGCCAGGGTCTGCTGCTCGTCGAGGTGCGGGTCGAGCACGCGGAGCTTCTCGTCCTCGTTCCACTTGCCGAAGATGCCCTTGCTCACATCGAGCTTGGGCGTCATCAGCCACCATTCCTGCGTGATGTCTTCGCCCTGGTCGCTGACCGCCTTGCACTTCTCGATGCCGTCGTAGCGCACCAGCTTCTTGCGCATGAGGATCAGCGCGAGCACGAAGCGGAACGCGATGCGCTGCGGCTGATCGGCGTCGGCCAGGCGAATGAGCAGGTTCATCAGCACACCGTCGTCCACGAACAGCTTCTTCTTCGCCGACGGCTCGGGCACGGTGGCCTTCCAGTGGCTGAAGATGCGATCGGGGTGCTGGCCGGCCTGCCAGGCGTCCATGGACACGTCCAGGCGCTTGAGGCCCGACGGGTTCTGTGGCGTCGGCTCGATGTCCACCAGCGCGGCCATGTAGGACTCGCCCGGCTGCAGCGGCCTGCCGGTGAACGCGCACTGCCCGCTGGGCCGCTCGATGTCATACGTCGGTGCGTTGAACTGGCTCATCCGTGAACCTTTGGCTAGGGCTCCACGCCCAACTGTCTGGCCGCGGCGATCGAGGTGTTGTCGATCAGCGTGGCGATGGTCATAGGTCCGACGCCGCCGGGCACGGGCGTGATCATGGCGGCGCGGGCGGCACAGGCGTCGAAGTCGCAGTCGCCGATGTTGCCGGGATTGTAGCCCGCGTCCACGACGATGCTGCCGGGGGCGATCCAGTCGCCCTTGACGAACTGGGGCTTGCCGACGGCGGCGACGACGATGTCGCCGCGACGGACCACGTCGGGCAGGTCCTTCGTGCGCGAGTGGCAGATGGTGACGGTGCAGTGCGAGGCCAGGAGCATCATGGCCATGGGCTTGCCAAGGATGGGGCTGCGGCCGATGACCACGGCGTGTTTGCCCGCCAACTCGACCTGGTGCGCCTGCAGCAGTTTCATGATGCCCGCGGGCGTACACGACCCGTAGCCGAAGCCGGGACGGTCGAGCAGGTCGAACGCCGCGGCGCCGAAGCTGGCGATGGTCACGCCGTCCACGTCCTTGTCGGCGGGGATGGCCTCGAACGCCAGCCGCTCGTCGATCTGCTTGGGGACCGGGTGCTGCAGGAGGATGCCGTGGACCGCGGCGTCGTCGCCGAGGCGCGTCAGTTCGGCGACGAGTTCCTCGGTGCTGGTCCACGTGGGCAACTCGACGCGGACCGATCGCATGCCCACCGCCTCGCAGCGCTTGCTCTTCATGCGCACGTAGGTCGCCGAGGCCGGGTCCTCGCCCACGAGCACCGTCGCCAGTCCCGGCGTGACGCGCGTCGTCTCCCGGATCCGCTGCACGCGCGACGCCGTCTGCTGCAACAGTTCGTCAGCGACTTTCTTTCCATCGAGGAGAGTGGGCATGGCACGCATCATAGCGATCCGCGCGTATCATCTCCCCCATGAACGCGATCATCCTGTCGGTGGGCGATGAGCTGGTGCTGGGGCAGACGGTGGACACCAATAGTGCCTGGCTCAGCGCCGAACTGGCCGGACGCGGGATCATGACGCGGTATCACCAGACGGTGGCCGACGACCGCGCGGCGATCGCCGCGGCGATCCGGGCGGCGTGCGATCAGGCCGAGCTGGTGATCGTCAGCGGCGGGCTGGGGCCGACCGATGACGACCTGACGCGCCAGGCCCTGGCCGACGCGATGGGTGTCGAGCTGGTTCAGCACGAGCCCAGCGTCGAGGCGATCCGTGCGTTCTTCACCCGTCGCGGCCGCGACATGCCCGACCGCAACAAGGTCCAGGCCCTGCACCCGGCGGGCACCGAGGTCATCCCCAATCGCTGGGGCACTGCTCCGGCGATCGCCGGCCAACTCGGCATCGCGCGATTCTTCGTCGTCGCCGGCGTGCCCGCAGAAATGACCAACCTCTTCCAGCACGCCATCGCCCCCCAGCTCGACGCCCTGGCCGGTACACAACGCACGATCCTCACGGCCAAGGTCAACACCTACGGCGTCGGCGAAAGTGATGCCGCCGACATGCTCGGCGACCTCATGCGCCGCGATCGCAACCCCCTCGTGGGCACGACCGTGACCGGCGGCATCGTGGCGGCCCGCCTCCGCAGCGAGTTCCCCTCGCCCGACGTGGCCCACCGCCAGCTCAACGACACGCTCGCACTGGTCGAGGCTGCACTTGGCCCCATCGCTTACGGTCGCAACGAGGACACCCTCGCCCAGGTCGTCCTTACGCTCCTGCGGCAACGCACGCTCACGCTCGCCACCGCCGAAAGTTGCACCGGCGGCCTCATCGGCGCCATGCTCACCGACATTCCCGGCAGCAGCGACACCTATCGCGGCGGGTGGGTGACGTACGCCAACGACCTGAAGGCGAGCCAGCTCGGGGTGCCCACGGCAACGCTCGAGGTGTACGGCGCGGTGAGCCAGGCCGTCGTGCGCGCCATGGCCGCGGGCGCTCGTCAGCGCGGCGGCGCCGACGTTGCCGTGGCCGTGACCGGCGTCGCCGGGCCCACCGGCGGCACACCCGACAAACCCGTGGGCACGGTGTGGGTCGGCCTGGCCGATGCCGCCACAACCCATGCCGTGCTGCTCAGGCTCGGCGGCGACCGCGACATGATTCGCCAGCGCGCCGCCCTGGCTGCGCTGCAGTTGCTCCGCCTCCATCTGCTGGGTCAGCCCCTGTCGCTCGTCCGCTGGGGCAGGCCCGCCGATGCCGAATAATCACTTCGATCCTAATTTCCCCATGCGGATTGCCGGCTTCGACTGCTTTGTGCCGATAGTCTAAGATGACGTTTGCGAGTGCCGTCATGCTTTCATCACTGCCACCTGTCGGACGCATCGACCTGCACAGCCACCTGTTGCCGGGCGTCGATGACGGTTGCGTGTCGGTCGAAGCGTCACTGGCGTGCGTGACACAACTGAAGGCCCACGGCTACGTCGGCAGCGTCTGCACCCCCCACGTCTGGGCCGACCTTTACCCCGATAACACGCCCGCCCGCATCGCTCGTTGGGTCGATCGCCTGCGCGATCGCCTGGCGTCGGATGGCATCGACTACCACCTCTGGTCCGGCGGCGAAGTGCGCCTCTTCGACGGCATCATCTCCTGGCTGAAAGTCCACGGCGTGCCCACCCTGGCCGGGTCCGACTGTGTCCTGCTGGACTTCTGGGAGAATTCCTGGCCCCGCTACGTGGACGACACGTTCCGCTGGCTCCTCGACGAGGGCTATACGCCCGTGCTGGCCCACCCCGAGCGCCTGCCCTGCCCCGGCGACCTGGCCGATCGCCTCGATGATCTGGCCGCCATGGGCGTCATGCTCCAAGGCAACTTCAAGCCCGTCACCGGCGAAGAGGGCGTCGCCGCCATGACCTTGGCCCGACGCCTCCTCGACGAGGACCGCTACGCCTTCATGGCCCTGGACATGCACGGCCCCGATTCGCTGGCGGGCCGCTTCGAGGGCCTGCGCATTGTCGAACGCGAGTGCGGCCCCGCCCGATTACGCCGCTACATCGAATCGGCGCCCCGCAGCCTCATCGTCGGTCTCTCACACAACGCCGCGGCATGACACGACGCTGACCGTGCGTCTGCCTGCCAGTCGTCGGGACGACCCCGCTATCGTGCAGCACGACCGGGGGGTCAGGGCTTGGTGATGGCGGCGGCCAGCGCCATAGGAGCTTCGGGTGGGGACGGAGGCGGGTGGCGGGAAAGGTCCTTGGCCTTGTGAATGGTGTCGGCGACGTTGCGGCGGGACACGGCCACGAAGTAGAACCCGGGCAGGGACGCCAGGCGGACGATGAACATCATCATGATGCCGAGGGTGAAAGCCTGTTCCCAAGTCATCTGGTGGGCCAGGGTGTGGAAAGCGTAAATGTAGGCGCCTTCGCGAACGCCCAGGCCGCTGATGGTCACGGGGAGCATGAGGAGGAAGAAGATGACGGGGATGAAGACGACAAAGTACTCGAAGTCCACGTGGATACGCAGGGTCTTGGCCATCGTGTAGGACTCGGCGATGGTCTGGAACTGTGCGAGCATGCTCAGCGCCATGACGATGATGACGCGGCCGGGGATGCCGCGGTAGGCGTCGAGGCAGCCGTAGATTTTGTGGAGCTTGGGGCTGACGCGTTTGCGGATCGGGCCGGGCATGAGTCGATCGACGAGTCGTCGCAAAGGTGGGGCGACGAGGGCCAGGGAGCCTGCGATGAGGCAGACGAGACCGGCGAGGGCGGCATACTGGACGGTAGGGGGGAAGTGGAGGTTGGGGATGGGGTTGAGCCAGAGTGCCAGGAGGACGACGGTGACGAGCGAGAAGAAGCCGAGGATGCGATCGACGAGCACGGAGGCGAAGGCCTGTGCCGTGTTTTTGATGGACTGGCCGAGTGCGACGATGCGGATGGCCTCCATGCCGACGACGCCGGGCATGAACTGGCCCAGGAAGCTTGACATGAAGAAGATGCGCATGACCTGGCCGTAGCGGACGGCGGGCTCGACGCCCTTGAGGAGCAGGTACCAGCGCATGCCGTTGAGGAAGCGTCCGAAGGCGAACAGAGCGAGGGTGATGACCAGCCAGGACATGTCGGCGTGGCGGAGGACCTGGAGGCACTCGTACACGTCCACACTGTAGAGGAGGTAGGCCAGGAGTCCGAGGCTGAACACCACGCGCAACCACGTCATCCAGCGGCGGCGTGCGGCGCGAGGTTGCGGCGGTTGCGATTGCTCCATGGTTCAACCCCGGGACCGGCGACCGGCCCGCGATATCGGCTTATCGGCAAAACGCCTGCACCGGCCAAAGGCTGCGCGGGCCCCGCAAAGGCCAGCCCCGCCCTGCGCCGTCGTCAGTGTACAGCTTCGCACCCATCCGCAGCCGGGGGGCGGCCGTCCATCGCTCCGATAACGCCATTTTGCCTGTCGCACGAAAGAGGCGTGGAGGGGCCTTGACATTTCAGATAATCAGGTATAATGATCGACAGTTCCGTTCGGGCCCTCGGCGGGTGAGCTTTCCCCCCCAATTCTCGCCGAGGGCTTTTTCTTTGCGCGGCAGGCGGTGGCACGCAAGTACCTTTTTCAGAGCATGTTGTGAGGCCATGCGGTCACTCCCCGCCGATGGCCACGGGATATGCCCGTCCCGCCGCGGCCGGCAACGCCTCGACGGGCAAGACCGAGTCGCTGAGCCGGTTGGCTGAGGCCGCCGGCGTCGTGACCCCGGTCATGGTGGGTTCCACCCCGAAGTGCGCGAGCCGGCGGACACGCACGATTTTCGCACGTCGATCAGAACGTCGCGCCGCGCAGCACCCACGGCGTCGCCCATGAGGGCTGGTCCACGCGCACCAGGTCGATGGGGTCGATACGTCGGCTTCGATCGTGGTCCAAAGTCCCGCGGCATTTGGTGTACCATGACGCGCTCAAGGAAAGGGAGCGCCATGCCCACGGTCGCCAGCCGGATCGGAAGCCTGTTGCACTGGACTCGTAAGGACAAGGGGCCGGTGCAGGTTGACCTGGTGCGCAACGACGGCGACGACGCCGCGGGCCGCGAGGTCACGATGGCGCAGCTTCGCAGCGGGTACGCCGAGGTCATCGACACGATGAAGGCGGTGCGCAGCCACCTCGAGGAGCAGTCGCATCAGTCGCGCCGAATGCTCGAGGTGATGCAGGCGATGCCCGATCTGCTGCGGGCCATACCTGACAGCAACCGCAATCAGACGCGCGTGCTGGAGGCGATTCACGCCAACCTCGAGCATCAGAACCGGGCCTCGGGTGAGTTGTCGGCCGCACTCTCGGGGTTGACGCAGGCGACGGCGAAAATCGGCAGCCACATCCAGAGCGGTGAGGAGTCGCAGCAGGAACTGAGCGATCGTCTGGGTACGCTGGGCACGACGATCCAGCGCCTCGACGACGCCAACCGCGAAGCGCGCGACACGCTTCGCGCCGCCGTCGTCGAGAGCGACGAGCGCAACAAGGCCGTGCGCGACATGGTCGCCCGCAGCCATCGCCAGGTCGTCGTCCTGTCGATGGTGAGCTGGGCGCTGGCCATCATCGCCCTGGCGTCGTCGGTGACGCTGGCGATCTTCGTGGTGCGCCTGGTCAACGCGCAGTAGCCGCACCGACTCCGCCTCATGCTCCAACGCACGGAACACGGCAACGGCGTGGTGACGTACCAGTCGCCATTGCTGCGCGATGCGGGAGCGCTCCATGCCTTCACGACGCGCCTGGGCGGCGTCAGCCGCGGGCCCTACGCTGCACTGAACCTCGGCCCGTTGGCCAAGGACGAGAGTACCGATTTCAACACCTCCATTGCAGAAAACTACCGGCGGCTGCGGCAGGCGCTGAGCGTGGCGCGGATGCCGCGGGTCGAGTGTCGCCAGGTTCACGGCGGCGAGGTGTGGCGTGCCGGCGACCAGCTTGTGAAGCCTGCCGAAGCGCCGTGCGCCGACGCGATCGTGACGGAGGCGAGGAATCGGCTGCTGGTGATTCGCACCGCCGATTGTGTGCCGGTGCTGCTGGCCTGGCCGAAGGGACGGGCCGTGGCGGCGATCCACGCGGGTTGGCGTGGTGCGGTCGCACAGGTCGTGCCGCACGCCGTGGCGACGTGTCGCGGCCAGCCGGTCGCCGCAATCGGACCATGCATCGGCGTCGAGCATTTCGAGGTTGGCGAGGAAGTTGCACAGGCGTTCGAGGCCGTGGGCTTGGGCGATGCGGTGGTGCACGGGCGCTGGCCGCGGCCGCACATCGACCTGGTTCATGCCGTGACGGTGCAGTTGCAGCAGGCTGGCGTCGTGGCGATCGATGCGGCCGACCTTTGCACCTACCGCGACAGTGACGAGTTCTTCAGTCATCGCCGCGATGCCGGGATCACGGGCCGCATGGCCGCCGTGATCGCCATGCCCGGCTGATGCCGCGCCGGCGCGGGACGGCGGGGGTGTTCAGTTTTCTCCGGTCGATGCGGTCAGACGACATTGACCGACGGGGCGCGACAATACTTGCTGAGTCCACCCCGAACGGAATCGCCCGCCATGCCAGTGCAAGATATCGCCCCTGATCACGCCGCCGCCGTCGAACTGCGCGATGACGAGGTGTTGACGCCCGGCCCAACCTACAACGCCCCGCCGCGCAAGCAGCGCGTGGCGTGGTATCGCTGCCCCGTGCCCCGCGAGGCGCTGAGCCAGCTCAACAAGCGCAGCAACCTGCTGGGATTCGCCCAGACGCTGGGGTACCTGGGCGTGCTCGCGGCCGGCTGCGGCGCGAGCATCTATTCCTTCCTGCACTGGCCGTGGTACGTCACGGCGGCGCTGGTGTTCGCCAACGGGCACTTCTGGCACTTTCTCATCAACGGGTTCCACGAGCTCGTCCACGACTCGGTGTTCAGGACCCGCTGGCTCAATGCCCTGTTTCTCCGCGTGTTCTCGTTTCTGGGCTGGCACAACCATCATTGGTTCTGGGCCAGCCACACCGAGCACCACAAGTTCACGCTCCACCCGCCCGACGATCTGGAAGTCGTGCTGCCCGTGCAATACAGCTTCCGGAACGTGGCCAAGACGGGCATCGTCAACGTGCGATATCCCTACAACATCCTCAAGTCCCAGTTCAAGCTCGCCGTCGGTCGGATCAACATGGCCGATCCGTGGACGGCATCGCTCTTTCCCGAGAGCGATCCGCAGCGCCGGCGCGCCCTGGTGCGCTGGGCGTGGGTGCTGCTTGTCGGCCACGCGCTGCTGCTCGCTGCCGCACTGGCCATGGGCTGGTGGATTTTCCCGCTGGTGTTCACGTTCCCCATGATCTTCGGCGGGTGGGTGCATTTTCTCTGCAACGCCAGCCAGCACGTGGGCATGCAGGACAACGTCCCCGACTACCGCCTCTGCTGCCGCACCCTGTACCTCAACCCGGTCCTGCAGTTCCTCTACTGGCATATGAACTACCACACCGAGCACCACATGTACGCGGCCGTGCCCTGCTACAGGCTGGGCAAGCTCCACCGGCTGATCCGCCACGACATGCCCGTCTGTCCCCGGGGTCTGCTCGCCACATGGCGGCAGGTCAACGCCATCCGCGACCGCCAGCAGGCCGATCCCAGCTTCAAGTTCACGCCGGAGCTGCCTGCAACCGCCAATCCATGGGCGACCGGCCTGCCACACTGACACCCGGCCGGGCTGCCGCGCCCGCGACTGTCAGGTTGGCGGGGCGTCACCGGTGTCACAGGCGGCGACCCAGATCACCTCTAAGTCACTGTATTGGTAACGACTTATCTCGTTTTTAGCCCATTCTGCTCGCGGCGGCGCTCTTCTTGCACCATGTGACCGCGTTCATGCTCGTGGTGTCGCCGCGATCGGTCTTGGCGGCGGCATGACAGGCAGCGGACGTGAGGATCAACCCCGGCACCAATCCATCAGGGCATTACGGAGACACACCCCATGGCAGTCAAGGAACTCTCGTTCGACGTCGAAGCGCGGCAGAAGCTGCTGTCGGGCGTCGAGAAACTGGCGGCGGCGGTCAAGAGCACCCTGGGCCCGCGCGGCCGCAACGCGGTGCTCGACAAGAGCTGGGGCGGCCCGACCGTGACGAAGGACGGCGTGACCGTGGCCGAGGAGATCGAGCTGGGCGACAAGTTCGAGAACATGGGCGCCCAACTCGTCAAGGAGGCGGCGAGCAAGACCAGTGACAAGGCCGGCGACGGCACGACCACTTCGACCGTGCTGGCCGAGGCGCTGGTCAAGGAGGGTCTGAAGCACATCACCGCCGGCGTCGATGCGATGGCCCTGGTCCGCGGCATGAAGAAGGCCGTCGAGGTCGTCACCGGCGAGATCAAAAAGCTCTCCAAGCCCATCGACGCCAGCAAGAAGACCGACATCGCCAACGTCGCGGCCATCAGCGCCAACAACGACCCGGAGATCGGCAAGATCATGGCCGACGCCTTCGACAAGGTCGGCAAGGATGGCGTCATCACCGTCGAGGAAGGCAAGAGCCTGGAGACCTATGTCGATGTCGTCGAGGGCATGCAGTTCGACCGCGGCTACCTGTCGCCCAACTTCGTCACCAACGCCGACGACATGACCGTCGAGTTCGAGCGCTGCTGGGTGCTGGTGTTCGAGGACAAGATCAGCAGCGTGCAGAAGCTCGTACCGCTGCTGGAGAAGGTGATCGCGACCAAGCGGCCGCTGCTCATCATCGCCGAGGATGTCGAGGGCGAGGCGCTGGCGACGCTGGTGGTGAACAAGCTGCGTGGCGTGGTGCAGATCGCGGCCGTCAAGGCGCCCGGCTACGGCGACCGCCGCAAGGCCATGCTCGAGGACATCGCCGTGCTCACCGGGGGCGAGCCGATCATGAAGGACCTGGGCATCGAGCTGGATAAGGTCGAGATCAGCCAGCTCGGCCAAGCCAAGAAGCTCGTCATCGACAGCGAGAACACCACGATCATCGAGGGCGCCGGCTCCAGCAAGGCGATCCAGGGCCGCATCGAGCAGATCCGCCGTGAGATCGAGACGACCACCAGCGACTACGATCGCGAGAAGCTGCAGGAGCGTCTGGCCAAGCTCGCCGGCGGCGTGGCGCAGGTCAACGTCGGTGCGGCGTCCGAAGCTGAGCTCAAAGAGAAGAAGGCCCGCGTCGAGGACGCCCTGCACGCGACCCGTGCGGCGATCGAGGAGGGCATCGTGCCCGGCGGCGGCGTGGCGTTCCTGCGTGCGATTGCCACGCTCAAGAAGATCGAGACGAGCAACGCCGACGAGGCCGCGGGCGTGGATATCGTCCGCCGTAGCCTCGAAGTGCCGCTGCGCACCATCGCCGACAACGCCGGCGAGCGCGGTACCGTCGTCGTTCGCAAGGTCGCCGAGGGCAAGGGCAGCTTCGGTTTCGACGCTCTCAAGCTCGAGTACGGCGACCTCGTCGAGAAGGGCATCATCACCCCCGCCAAGGTCGATCGCGTCGCCCTGCAGAACGCGTCGAGCGTCGCCACGCTGCTGCTCACCACCGACTGCATCGTCACCGAAGCCCCCAAGGACAAGGACGATCACGCTGGCCACGGCCACGGCGCCCCCGGCATGGGCGGCGGCATGGGCGGGATGGGCGGCATGGGCGGCATGGGCGGCATGGGCGGTATGGGTGGCATGATGTAGCCCCCGGAAGAGTCATGCGTAGCGAGAGCGGCGCAGCCGCCCTCTTCACGAATACACAAGCACCACACGAACCACGGAGATACCCACAATGGCAACTGCAACAGCGACCAAGACGACCATTCGCCCGATCGACGACCGTGTGCTGATCAGGCCCAGCGAGGCCGAGAGCAAGACCGCCAGCGGGCTGTACCTGCCCGAGGGTGCCAAGGAGAAGCCGATGACCGGCACGGTCCTGGCCGTGGGCCCGGGCAAGCTGTCGGACAAGGGCGATCGCACCCCCGTGTGCGTCAAGAAGGGCGACACGGTGATCTACGGCAAGTACGCCGGCACCGAGGTCGATATCGACGGCGACAAGCACATGATCCTGCGCGAGAGCGAACTGCTGGGCGTGCTGGAGAAGTAAGAACCATCTTCGCGTAGCGGCCGCGGCGCAGCCGCCCCGGTCCCAAATCGCAAGGAGCAATTTGATATGGCCAAGAAACAGATGATGTTCGGCGCAGACGCGAAGGTCCAACTCCGCAAGGGGCTGGAGCAGCTCGCCAACGCCGTGAAAGTCACGATGGGACCGACCGGTCGCAACGTGATTCTGCAGAAGTCCTTTGGCGGCCCCGGCGTGACGAAGGACGGCGTCTCGGTCGCCAAGGAGATCGAGATCCCCGAGCCGTTCCAGAACATGGGCGCCAAGATGGTGGTGGAGGTCGCCAAGAAGACCAGCGACAAGGCCGGCGACGGCACGACCACGGCGACGGTGCTGGCGCACGCGATCTTCGAGGAGGGCCTGCGGCACGTGACCGCCGGGGCCAACCCGATGGCGCTGCAGCGGGGCATCAACGCCGCCGCCGAGGCCGCGGGCAACGCCATCACCGAGATGGCGGTCAAGTGCAAGGGCCGCGACGACTACGAGAAAGTCGCCACCGTCAGCGCCAACCACGACACCGAGATCGGCAAGCTCATCGCCGACGCCATCGACAAGGTCGGCAAGGACGGCGTCGTCGAGGTCGAGGAGGGCAAGAGCAGCGAAACCACCCTCGAGTACGTCGAGGGCATGGCCTTCGACAAGGGCTACCAGTCGCCCTACTTCATGACCGACCCCGCCACGCAGGAGTGCGTGCTCGAGAACGCCCTGATCCTCATCCACGAGAAGAAGATCGGCAACCTGCCCGACCTGCTGCCCCTGCTCAACAAGGTGGCGATGTCCAGCCAGCCCCTGCTCATCATCGCCGAAGAGGTCGAGAACGAGGCGCTGGCGGCGCTCGTCGTCAACCGACTCCGAGGCGTCCTGAAAGTCTGCGCCGTCAAGGCCCCGGGCTTTGGCGATCGCCGTAAGGCCATGCTCGGCGACATCGCCACGCTCACCGGCGGCCAGTTCCTCAGCGAGGACCTGGGCAAGACACTCGAATCGGTCGAACTCGATCAGCTCGGCAAGGCCAAGAAGATCGTCATCGACAAGGACAACACCACGATCATCGAGGGCCAGGGCAAGAAGAAGGACATCGAGGCCCGCTGCGATCAGATTCGCAAACAGATCGAGACGACCACCAGCGACTACGACCGCGAGAAGCTGCAGGAGCGGCTGGCCAAGCTCACCGGCGGCGTGGCGATCATCCACGTCGGGGCGGCGACCGAGACGGCGATGAAGGAGCGAAAAGACCGCGTGGACGACGCGCTGCACGCGACCAAGGCCGCGGCGGCCGAGGGCTACGTGCCCGGCGGCGGCGTCGCGTTCGTGCGGGCGATCGCCGCGATCGATGCGGCCAAGGGCAAGGCCCGGGGCGACGAGAAGCTCGGCTACGACATCGTCGCCGCCGCGATGCAGTGGCCCCTCAAGCAGATCGCCATCAACGCCGGCGAGGACGGCGACATCGTCTTCGAGAACGTCGCCGAGAAGAAAGGCAACGCCGGCTTCGACGCCTCCACCGGTCAGTACGTGGACATGGTCAAGGCGGGCATCATTGACCCGGCCCTGGTCGCCCGCACCGCGCTGCAGAACGCCGCGTCCGTTGCGGGCCTGATGCTCACCACCGACGTCCTGCTCACCGAAGTCAAGGACGATGCCAAGCCCGTCGAGGGCGCGGTGGCGTGAGGCCCGGCGCGCGACGGTAACAGTGAAACCTCCGAAGCCCACGGGCCAACGTCTGTGGGCTTTTTTGCCGAAGGGCTCGCGATGACCACGGATCACGCCGCACAATCCGACGCCCGCACCGGCGCCCAGCGTCTGCCGCTGGCGAAGCTCAAAGCGTGGGAACAGTTGCAGTACGGCATGTTCATCCACTTTGGCATGAGCACCTATGACGGCAATGAACTGTCCCTGGGTGACCGACCCGCCAGCCACTACGCACCCGACGCCTTGGATGTCGATCAGTGGGTGCGTGTCGCTGCCGAGTCAGGCATGCGCTATGCCGTGCTTACCGCCAAGCACGTCAGCGGCTTCTGTCTTTGGCCCACCGATCACACCGACTATCACGTGGGCCACAGCAGCAACCCGACCGACGTGGTCGAACGGTTCTTCAAGGCCTGTGAGCGGTATGATGTAAAACCTGGCCTGTACTACTGCTCATGGGACAACCACCACCGGATGGGCAGCGACACGCCGACGTTCGCCACGTGGGAACGGTCGTTTACCACGCAGGCGTATCGCGACTTCCAACTCGCACAAATCGAGGAACTGCTCACACGCTACGGGCGCGTGGTCGAGGTGTGGATCGACATTCCCCAGGTGCTCGGCGCCGACGGACGCCGACGTCAGTACGCGCAGATCGCATCGCTTCAACCCGACGCGCTGATCATGATGAACAATGGGTTCGGCGACGGTTCCAAGCTCAACTACGCCAACGCCTGGCCCACCGATCTGATGGCGATCGAACGGTGGTTGCCCGCGTCCAACCGCGGTTACAACCCCTGGCACGCCCTCGGGCCGCGCGACACGCAGACGCAGGACTACTACATCTCCGGCGAGGTGTGCGATCCGATTGGCTATCAGTGGTTCTTCGTCGATGGCGATCATGCGCGAAGCGATGCCGAACTGCTCGGCATGCGTCTCATCAGCCGTGAACGCAGAACCAACCTGCTGCTGAACGTTCCGCCCGACCGACACGGCGTACTTCCTGCCGACCATGTCGCAGCGTTGATGCGCCTGGCGAAGAGTATGAGGCAATTTGGTCGATAGGTCCCTATGCCCACGACTCGCGAATATTACGAGGTACTCGGCATCGAACGTTCGGCGAGCGATGACGACATCAAGCGCGCGTACCGCAAGCTGGCGATGAAGTATCACCCCGACCGCAACCCCGGCGACGCGGAGGCGGAGGCAAAGTTCAAGGAAGCCGCCGAAGCCTACGAGGTCCTGTCCGACCGCGAGAAGCGCCAGCGTTACGACCGCTACGGGCACGAAGGCCTGCGCGGCACGAGCACGCACGACTTCTCGCACATGAACGCCGGGGACATCTTCTCGATGTTCGAGGACATCTTCGGGGAGATGCTCGGCGGCCATCGCCCCCGTGGACGGCGCGGCGCGGCCCAGCCTCGCCGGGGCTACGACCTGCAGTACATCGCTGAAGTCACCCTCGAAGAGGTCGCCTCCGGCGTCGAGAAGGAGATCGACTTCACCCGGCAGGACCGCTGCACGACTTGCGAAGGCTCCGGCGCCAAGGCCGGCAGCAAGCCGCTGAGCTGCCCCACCTGCGGCGGCGTCGGGCAGGTCGCGCAGACCGGCTTCGGCGGCATGTTCCGCATCGCCACCACCTGTCCGGCGTGCGGCGGCGCGGGCCAGGTCATCAAAGACCCCTGCCGCGACTGCAACGGCTCGGGCCGCAAACCCAAGCGCCGCGTGCTGACGGTCAAGATCCCCGCCGGCATTCACGATGGCCAGGCCATCCGTGTGGGCGGCGAGGGCGAGCCGGGCGAACACGGTGGGCCACGCGGTGATCTGCACGTCGTCGTCCGACTTGCCCAGCACAAGCTGTTCGAGCGGCACGAGGACGACCTGGTCCTCACCATGCCGGTGAGTTTCGCCCAGTTGGCCCTGGGCGCCACCGTCGAGGTGCCGTCGCTGGAGGGCAAGGTCCCGCTGGAGATCAAGCGCGGCACGCAGCACGGGTCGGTGCTCAAAGTGTCGGGCAAGGGCCTGCCCAACCTGCGCGGGGGGCGGCGCGGCGACCTGCTGGTCATCGTGCAGGTGGAGATTCCCCAGAAGCTCAGTGCGCGTCAGCAGGAGCTGCTGCGGGCCTACGCGGAAACGGAGGACGTGAAGGTGATGCCGCAATCCGGCAGCTTCTGGGACAAGATCAAGGAATATTTCGACCCGGGCAAGGGCGAGGAGAAGCCATGACCGACATCAACGAACAACCCGTGCCGGACAGCCCCGTGGAAGCCTCCACCGAGCAGTCTTCGCCTGTGGACAACGAATGCGAGTCGCTGCGCAGGGAGCGTGACGAGCTGCGCGAGAAGCACCTGCGCGCTCTGGCCGACCTGCAGAACTTTCGTCGCCGCGCCGATTTGAGCGTGCAGCAGGCCAGGGAGACGCAGATGATGGACATCGCCCGGGCGCTGGCGATGGTGATGGACCACTTCGACCGTGCGCTGGAGGTGGACCCTGGGAAGGCGTCGGTCGAAAGCGTGCTGCAGGGCCTGCGGATCGTGCATGACGAACTGCTGGCGACGCTGCAGCGGTTTGGCATCGAGCGTTTCGAGGCCCGGCCGGGCGACGAGTTCAACCCGGCGATGCACGAGGCCATGCTGCGCCAGAAGGCCGAGGGTATCGAACCCGATCGCGTGGGCGCTCAGTTTCAGCCCGGCTATCGACTGGGCGACAAGACGGTGCGCCCCGCCAAAGTGACGGTGACGGAGTAACGGAACATGCCCACTTATGACTACGTCTGCGATGCCTGCGAGCACGAGTTCGAGGAGTTTCAGTCCATCTCCGCCAAGCCGCTGAAGAAGTGTCCGGAGTGCGGCAAGCCGCGGCTGAAGCGGTTGATCGGCACCGGGGCGGGCGTGATCTTCAAGGGCAGCGGGTTCTACGAGACCGACTACCGCTCGGACAGCTACAAGAGCGCGGCGAAGAAGGAGAGCGAAGCCGCCAAACCCGCGTCGAGCGAGTCCAAGCCCGCCGATGCGTCCACTGCAACAGCGGCCAAGGCCGAGTCCAAGCCCGCCAAAAAGGCCGAAGCCAAAGCCAAGGCCACCGCCGAGTGACCGCCCGGCTCACTGCGCCAGCAGCGCCTCAATCTGCGCCTTGAGCGTGTCCGCCATCGCCGGGTCGTACCCGACGTGGACGTGGGCGACCTTGCCGCCACTGATGACGAACGTCTGCGGAATGCTCTGCACGCCATAGGCCTCGGCCGTCTCGCCGTCGGCGTCCATGATCACCGGCATGGTGAACTTGCCCTTGGTCCAGAAGTCGCGCACCTGCTGAGGCAGTTCCTGCAGATTCACTGTGTAGATCGCCACGTCTTTCTTCTCGGCGGCGGCCCAGTCGTACACACTCTGCAGCTTCGGCAGGCCCTCGCGGCAGGGCGGACACCACGTCGCCCAGAAGTCGAGCACCACCACTTTCGCCTTCACCTCCGAGAGCGTAAACGCCTGACCGTCGAGCGTCTTGAGCTCGATCTGCGGCGCCTCCTGACCTTCGAGCGTCACCTCTTCCTCGTCGTCGCCCATGCCGCCGCTGCCGATCAGATCCTCCACGGTCGTCACGGCCGTCGAGCCCTCGGTGTCCATCTTGAAAGCGTCATCGCCCGCGGCCTCGCCGGCCTTCGCGTCGATCTTGAACGTGATGGTCAACGAGTCCTCCATTTCGCCGCCCATCTCTTCCACGTCGAGTGTCTGCACGGCGGTTTCAATGAGATGTGTCGTCGGGTTGATCCGCAGCACCATCGTGCCGCCCTCGGTGTTGAACTGCAGCCCCGGGCGCGTCTCCTCGGCGGGCAGGGCCGTCACCCCGCCTTCGCCCACGCCCCCCAGCGCCGCGATCGGGTCCCTGGCGGTGAGGAACGCCACGTCGGGGGTCATCGGGCGGCTGATGAACGGCGTCACCTGTGTGATGGCCTCCAGATCGAATGCCGGCGCCTCGACCTCCAGGTGGCGACCTTCGATCTCCGGGCTGTTGAGCAGCAGCTTGCCCTGGTCGATCAACAGCCGCATATCGGGCTTGTCAAACGACAGGCGGGTGCTGTCGCGGTCGAGGGCGACGAAGATGTCGGCCGACTGAGTGTTGGTCCACCGGCCGGATTTCTCCACCACCTGGAAGCTGACGGTGCTGCGGTAGTCGTTGACGCTGCGGTAGGCCTGAAGGACTTTCTCCTGCAGTTCGTCGCCCGCGGCGTCGGCCATGGCGATGCGGGCAGTTGTCAGAAGGACCAGGGACAGCAGGGTCAGGCGGACCATACGCGGCTCCTTGCTTGGGTGAGGTACGGTCACGATATCCCACACCTTCGCCCGCGACAACCAACCGTGCGGGCCGCTGCAGCGGGGCCGGCATGTGGGTTTGCGGCGAGGCGGGCGGCTTACTACCATCCGCTCCGCCCAATTGGCCCACAGACGAAGGAGCTATGCCATGTCCACCCCCGGTCTGGTCCCCCCGCACGGCGGCACGCTGGTGAACCGCTACGTTTCCGATGCCGCCGCGCTCAAGGCCGAGGCCGCGAAGCTGACGCAGGTCCCGGTGTCGCAGGCCGACCTGTCCACCGTCTATCGCTGGGCCGACGGCACGCTCAGTCCGATGACCGGGCCGATGACCGAGGCCCAGTTCAACCGCGTGCTCGACGAGCAGGTGGTGGAGACTTCCGGTGGCAAGAAGCTGGCGTGGACGATCCCGCTGTCGCTGCCGGTGACGTCGGCACTGGCGGGAAAGATCAAGTCCGGCCAGACCGTCGCACTGACCAACGGCAAGGGCGAAGTCGTCGGCACGCTCGATGTGACCAGCGTCTTCGCCTGGGACAAGCCCCGCTACCTCAAGAGCGTCTATCGCACCGAGCGGACCGACCATCCTGGCGCCGACATGGTGCTCAAGGGCGACGCCGACAAAACGCACCTGCTGGGCGGCACGGTGAATGTCATCAGGCAGGACGAGCATCCCGAGTTCGGCGAGCACATCAAGACGCCGCTGCAGATCCGCGAGTTGCTGGCCAAGAAGGGCGTCGATGCGGCAGTGGCCTTCCAGACGCGCAACCCGCTGCACCGTGCCCACGAATACGCCCTCGTGTACGGCCTGGAAACGCTGCTGCGCCAGGGCAAGAACGCCGTGGCCGTGCTCAATCCGCTGCTGGGTGAGACCAAGGGCGACGACGTCAACGCCGTGGTCCGCATGCAGACCTATGAGCGCTTGATCGACAGCCGCGAGATGGGCCAGGGCGATAGCGACCCCGAGCTTTGGAAAAAGATCGGCGGCAGCGTGCCCGACCGCATGCTGCTGCTGGGCCTGGACATCAAGATGTTCTACGGCGGGCCGAGCGAGGCGGTGATGCACGCGATCTACCGCCAGAACATGGGCTTTACGCACATCATCATCGGCCGCAAGCACGCCGACGCCCCCTACGCCGACGGCTCGGCGATCTGGGGCGACTTCGATGCCCAGGAAATCTTCGACAAGCTCAACGGCGAACTGCACATCAAGCCCGTGAAGGTCGGCTTCGCCGCGTACTACGACAGCATCGGTCGCGTCGATCTGATGGACAACCACAAGGATGAAAAACCCGTCTTCATCAGCGGCAAGCAGGTCCGCCAGACCCTCCTGGCCGGCGAACAGGTCGATCCACGCATCATGCGCCCGAGCACCAGCGCCATCCTCGCCGCGGCGATGAAACAGGGATAGTCCACGCAGGCTCGCAGGCTCGCCTGCGGCTTTGATGAGATCGTCACCCAACCTCCACGCCGCGCGGCCGAGTCTTGGAGGCCCGCGGCTTTTTTTGCCTGGGCAGACTCTCCCGTTCCCATCCCTTGAAGGACCACACCCACGCTCCGTCACGACGCAGAATGTACCCATACGCGTTGAGCTGATGCGCCCGATTATCCAGCGGTTCATAGTCACCATCTCGCGCCCACACTCGACCCGGCAGCACGGCTCGAATGACGTGCGACGCTTTCGCCTTGCATTCGCCGATGACGCCACGTATCGCCTGGACATTGTCAGGCAACTCGACCAAGACGTGCGTATGCATGCCGGAGACGCTCACCGCCAGCACACGATGCTCGAGCTTCCTCAGCTTCGCAATGATGGCCAGGCCCACCGTCCGCCGAGTTGATTTGGGGACGATGACGATAGTCGCCGCTGCTATGGATCTTGTGATGGCGAGAGCGAAATCCGCGTTCATCTCCGGGAAGCCACGAGGCGTATGTGCTGATCGTCACCAGACGCCATCGCTTCCCAGGAAGTGGCATGAGTTGACTCCCACAATCCGCGCAGGCTCGAAGACTCGCCTGCGGGCTTGGCGGGATCATACCGGCTTGCACGCCGCGGTTAAGGATCACGGCACGTTCAGCACCACGCGATACAGCGACTTGCCCGCGGTGATGTAGAGCGTGTGGCCATCGGCGGCGAAGGTACAGTTGGTCGGCTCCTCGGGCGTCGCGATGATGCCGATGTGTTCGCCCGCGGCGCTCCACACGTGAACGCCCCCGCCGCCGTGCCACGCCGCGTACACGTTGCCGGCACGGTCAACTGTCATGCCATCAGGTCCGCCTGGGCCTTCGACGGACGCCAAGGCAGTCGTGGTTCCGGTGTGGAGAGACATTTGCAGTAACCGCTTGCCGGCATTGTCCGCAATGATGAGCGACTGCCCAAATGGCGCGAACGGTGTGGGCGAAAATGCAATGCCGTTGGGTTTCGCTGCCTTGTCGAAGTACACCTCCTGCACATCATCGGCGCCGATGCGATAGACGCTCTCGTGATCGAGCACCATGTTGTCGCGTTTGCCGTAACGCGGGTCGGTGAACCAGATGTTGCCGGCTTTATCGATCGCCAGATCATTGGGGCTGTTGAGTCGCTTGCCTTGGTACAACTCCGCCAACACGACCGGCTCGCCACCGTCCTTGGGATAGCGCACCACCGCTCGCCGTTTGCCGCAGCAGGCGATGAGGTCGCCCTTCGCATCGAACATCAGGCCGTTGGCGCCCCCGGTGTTCTCGTGGACAGTCGAAATCTCGCTGGTGGCCGGGTCGTAGCGGTGGATGCAATCGTTGGGGATATCGCTGAAGTAAATCGATCCGTCCGGGGCGAGGGCAGGGCCTTCGGTGAAGCGAAAGCCGGTGGCGACTTGCTCGACCCTGGCGTCGGGTGGCACGAGTGGGGGACTGGCCACAATCATGGCCAGCAGAAAGGACATGCAAGTCGTCATGCGACGCTCCGTTCGGCGATATGATACTGGCATGTCTGACCAGTCGAATACCGCAGTCGTCACGCGGCCGGCACCGGCGCCGACGAAGCCCAAGCGGCTTCCGCCTTACGCCGTGATCCTCGAAAATGACGACGATCACACGTACGAGTACGTCATGGAGATGCTCCAGCGTGTCTTTGGCAAGACGCTGGAGGAGGCGTTCGTGCTGACGAAGCAGGTGGACGAGGAGGACGAAGCCCTGGTATGGAGTGGTCAGAAAGAGGTCGCCGAGCTCAAGCGCGACCAGGTTCGGGGCTATGGCCCGGATTTGTACGCGCGCAAGCCGGTCAAGTACCCGTTGGGCGTGCGCATCGAGCCGTTGCCGCAGTAGTCTCGGCACGGTCGGTCATGTGTTATGATCCCGACTCTTTGCCGCGACTCGGAGATCACCGCATGCCCGCCCCCGCCGACCGACGCTACGCCGAATCCCATGAGTGGCACAAGCTCGAGGGCGACATCGTGACCATCGGGATCAGCCAGTTCGCCGTCGATGAGCTGACCGACATTACGTACCTGGACGTGCCCGACTCCCGGAAGACGCTCCACAAAGGTGACGGCTTCGGCGAGATCGAGTCGGTCAAGGCCACCAGCGAGCTTTACTGCGGCATCGAGGGCCAGATCGTCGAGGTCAACCAGGCGGTGCTGGACAACCCGGCGGTGATCAATGAAGACCCCTACGGCCAGGGTTGGATCATCAAGGTCCGTCCCGCCGACCCGTCGCAGCTCGACGACCTGCTGTCGGCGACGGACTACGAGGCCCGGCAGGGCCATTAAGGGCCTAGCCGCGGGCTGAGGCTTTGCGAAGCCCAGGATATGGCTACAATCGCCAATCGTCATGATTGTGGACGTGCATACCAGGGTCTGGGACTCGCCTGAACAGCTCGGGCCGGCCATGGCGGCGCGCATCAGGCGGACGGCCGAGGGGCCTTGGGAACTGCCTGACGCCTCGTTGCAGGCCCATACGGACGCGATGGAGCCGGTGCATTACGCACTGGTGCTGGGGTCGGTCAGTCGCGTGACCGGTGCATCCATCGACGCCCAGCGTGTGGCGGCGACGGTCAAGGCCAATCCCGCCAAGAACGTGGGCATCGCATCGATCGATCCGCTGGCCCATGGGTATCTGGCGACGCTCGACGAGGCGCGAGGCCTGGGCATGGCTGGTGTCATTGTCAGCCCGCCCAACCAGGGCTTTCATCCGACGCATTCCCGGGCGATGAAGCTCTACCGCCGCTGCGCCGAGGCGAAGCTGCCAGTGCTCTTTGACCTGAGCTGTCTGGCGCCCGAGGCGGTGATGGAATATGCCCAGCCGTTCCTCCTCGACGAGGTGATGCGTGAGTTTCCGCAGTTGCCCTTGCTCATCGGCGGACTGGGGTATCCGTTCCTCGAGCAGACGCTGGTGCTGATCAACAAGCACGAGCGGGCCTATGCCGACGTGGCGGGCCTTACCCTGCGGCCGCGCGACCTGTACCAGGTGCTGGCCTCGGCGTACCACACCGGGGCGATCACCAAGCTCATGCTCGGCAGCGGCTTCCCCGTGACCACGCCGGAGAAGGCCATCGTCACGCTCTACTCGCTCAACACGCTCATTGCCGGGACGAACCTGCCGTCGATCCCGCGTGAGCAGTTGCGTTCGATTGTCGAGCGCGACGCGCTGGCGTGTCTGGGGATCGCGTACCCCGCCGGCGGCGCGCAGCCGGGTTTGGCCGGGGCCTCCAGCGGCGCGGCGAAAATCACCCAGACATGGGAGCTCGATCAGGTCAAGGAGGCCTCCCGCCCGTGACGCGACCCTACCTGCCGCTGCTGTTGTCGTGCATGTGCGTCGTCATGGGGGCGGTCGGGTGCGCCGGGCTGGGCGGCGAGGGCGGTCGTCTGGCCGTGCGCAGCCAGTCATCGCCGGGAACCGTCCTGTCGTCGGCGTTCGGCACCGGGGTGTACGGTTACGACGATCAGAACAACCTGACGGTGCTGTTGTTCGACGGCCCGCCTGACAATCCCGCGCAGGCGGTGGCCATCCGCATGTTCTGGCAGCCGCGCGCCGCCGCCACGCCGATCGAGCGCACCGCCACCAACGCCACCATTCAGTACATGGTCTTTGCCACGTCCGGCAGCGAGGCGCGCGAAGTGGGCGTCTATAGCGGCGCGGGCTACGTCTTCCCTCGCACCGCGCCGGGTCAGTCGCCGCTGGCCGCCTCGGTCTGGGATGCAGCCCTGAGGCTGAGCGATCGCAGCGAGGGGTTCACCGATCTGCTGGGCAAGGCTGAACTCAAGGGCGGGTTCACCGCCGTACGCGACGACATCGCCAAGGAGCAGATGCTCCAGCGCCTGCACGTGCTCGTGCGCGAACGCCTGGGCTATCCCCGCCTGGTCATGACCGACGAGTGAAGCGCGGTCCTACTCCTTGACCTCGTACTCGGCGTCGATCACGTCGTCGCCGCCTGAGCCGCCTTCCTTCTTGGCGCCGGCGGGCTGCTCCTGACCGCCCTCGCCACCGGGAGCCTGCGTCTTGGCGGTGGACTCGTACACAGCGCGGCCCAGCTCCATCGCTTCCTTGTTGAGCTGCTCGACCGCACGCTTGATCGCCTCGGCGTCGTCCTCCTTGACCTTGGCCTCGACGCTGCTGATCGCCGATTCGATCTTGCCGCGCACTTCCGCCGAGACCTTGTCGCCGTGCTCCTCGAGCTGCTGGCGAAGCTGATACACGAGATTCTCGGCCTGGTTGCGGGCATCGACGAGTTCGCGCTTCTTATGGTCCTCGGCGGCGTGGGCCTCGGCGTCGGCCTTCATCTTCTCGATCTCGGCCTTATCCAGGCCCGACGAGCCGGTGATGGTGATCTTCTGGCTCTTGCCCGTGCCCTTGTCGGTGGCGGCGACGTTGAGGATGCCGTTGGCATCGAGGGCGAACTCGACCTCGATCTGCGGCAGCCCGCGCGGGGCGGGTGCGATGCCCGCGAGGTTGAACCGGCCCAGCGTGCGGTTGTCGCGGGCAAACTCACGCTCGCCCTGCAGCACGTGGATCGTCACCTCCGTCTGGTTGTCGCTCGCCGTCGAGAAGGTCTCCTTCTTGCTGGTCGGGATGGTCGTGTTCTTCTCGATCAGCTTGG
>CAZFDT010000058.1:0-31602 GCA_964518335.1 uncultured Phycisphaeraceae bacterium | reverse complement strand
CCTCGCTCGATTGACCAGCACGCAGTGCCCCGAGTGCGGCCACGCCGCGACCGTCGATCAGGTCGTCGGCCACGCGCTGATCCGACACGGTCACCTCAAGGCCGTGCTGTCGGATACGCACGTGCCCGGTGCATGAAGCCCTCGCACATCAGGGCGGACGGCCGCATCGCGTCCGGCCCCCGGCGGGCGCCATCAACGGACGACGGCGGCAATGGCGTCGC
This sequence comes from uncultured Phycisphaeraceae bacterium, assembly GCA_964518335.1. GTDB lineage: Bacteria > Planctomycetota > Phycisphaerae > Phycisphaerales > Phycisphaeraceae > CAZFDT01. The sequence continues at coordinate 31,381 of CAZFDT010000058.1, read as the reverse complement.
AAAGTGTGGCCATCGTCTCATCGGTCATCCCGGCCACATTGATGCGGCCCGACCCGACGATGTAGATGGCGTGATCGTCCTTGAGCTTCTGCACCTGCTGCTTGTCGAGCCCGCTGAAGCTGAACATCCCCTTCTGCTCGGTGATGAAGCCATTGCCTCGCGGTGACAGCCGGATGCCGCGCTGGTCGAGTGCGGCAGCGAAGGATTGGCGCATGCCGTTGATGCGGTCGCGCATGGCGGTCAGTTCGCCCTCCCATTGCTTTCGCAGCGCCGCATCGCTCATGATCGTTGTCACGATCGAGGCGCCGTGGGCAGGCGGGTTGCTGTAGTTGGCGCGGATGACGGTCTTGACCTGGCTCATCACGGCCTGGGTGGCCGACGGGGAGGCGGTGATGACCGTCAATGCCCCGACTCGTTCGTTATAGAGGCCGAAGTTCTTGGAGAAGCTGGAGCAGACGAGCATCTGAGATGAGGGACCGAGCATGGCGCCCAGCCACGCGGCATCCTCGCGCAGGCCCGTGCCGAAGCCTTGATAGGCGAAATCGACCAGGGACAGCAACCCCCCTGCCTCGCACGCGGCGGCGACCTGCTTCCACTGCTCGAGGGTCAGGTCCACGCCGGTGGGGTTGTGGCAGCAGCCGTGCAGGAGCACCACATCGCCACGCGGAATCTGCTTCAACGCCGCGAGCATGCGATCGAACGCCAGCGAGTTGCCGGCCGCGTCGAAATAGGGATAAGACTTCGTCGCCACGCCCGCAGCGGCGAAGATCTGCGGATGGTTGGCCCACGTCGGGTCGCTGCACCAGATCGACGCTCCCGGAAGCTGCGCGTGAATGAAGTCGGCGGCGACGCGCAACGCCCCTGTGCCGCCGGGCGTATCGGCTGTCGCCACTCGGCCCGACACCGACGCCGCATGACCTTCGCCCAAGAGCATGCTCGTGACCACCTGGGCGTACTTCGGGTCGCCGTCGATGGGTTTGTAACCCTTGGTCGTCTCGGTCTCCAGCAGCTTTTTCTCCGCAGCCTTGACCGACGCCAGCACGGGCGTGCGGCCCTGGGCGTCCTTGAACACGCCGACAGCCAGGTTGATCTTGTGCGGCCGCGGATCCTTGGCGAACGCTTCGCTCAGGCCCAGGATCGCATCGGGCGGCGCGGTGGGAATGGCATCGAACATTGGACGGTCTCCATGGCGGGTCGAACAGCGTATCGCTGGCGGCAGCACGAATCAAAGCACGACGCCGTCGCGGCGTTTTGCCGCGGACAGCCGGGTCCGCTATTCTGGCGATCTTCCCCGCAACCTCCCGGAGCTTTCACGCGATGGATACGGTTCGACTCGGCATGATCGGCCTGGGCGGCATCGCCCAGCACCACCTGGGCACGTTTCCCAAACTCAAAGGTTTCACCTTCACCGCCGCCGCCGACGTGGACGCCAAGGCCGTGGCCAAGGTGGTCGAGAAGCACGAGGTGAAGGGTTTTGGCGACGGCGTCGCGCTGCTCGACAGCGGCCTGGTGGATGCGGTGATTATCTGCACGCCGCACTACCAGCACCCGACGTACGCGATGGCGGCGTTCGAGCGGGGGATTCACGTGCTGACGGAGAAGCCCGTAGCCGTGACCGCCAAGGCCGCCGCCCAGGTCAACGAAGCGCACAAGAAGTATCCCAAGGTCGTGTATTCGGCGATGTTTCAGCAGCGAACCAGCCCCGTGTGGAAGAAGGTCAAGTCGATGATCGACGCTGGGGACCTGGGTCAGATCATCCGCGTGAACTGGATCGTCAGCAACTGGTTCCGCACACAGAGCTACTACGACTCGGGCGGCTGGCGCGCCACGTGGAAGGGCGAAGGCGGCGGCGTACTCATCAACCAGTGCCCGCACAACCTCGACCTGTTCACCTGGTTCGTAGGCTCGCCCTCGGTCGTGCAAGCGTTCGTCGGCATCGGCAAGCACCACAACATCGAGGTCGAGGACGACGTCAATGCCATCATGAGCTTCGCCAATGGCGCCAGCGGCGCATTCATCACCGGAACCGGCGAAGCCCCGGGCACCAATCGCCTGGAAATCTGCGGCGATCTGGGCAAGCTGGTCGTCGATGAGGGCAAGCTCGTGTTCGACAAGAACGAAGTGTCGGCCCGCGATTTCTGCGCCAACTCGCCCGAGCGGTTCGCCACGCCACCGCGAAGCCGCTACCTCATCGAGCCCGCTCGCAGCGACGAGGGCCACCACGTCATCACGCAGAACTTCCTCAACGCCATTCTCCACGGCGAAACACTCATCGCGCCCGGCGAGGAAGGAATTCGCGGCCTGGAGCTGGGCAACGCCATGCTGATGAGCGGCCTGACGAACAAGCCCGTGCCCGTGCCGACGGATCGCGATGCGTTCGATCAGTTGCTGCACAAGCTCATTGCCGAGTCGAAGTTCGACAAGAAGACAACCGCGGTCGCCGAAGAGGCGAACATGGCCGCCAGCTTCCAGCGCTGACTTGGGCCCAGTGGGGTAGTCGCGGGAAGTGTTGCGAACTGTCAACCGCTGATCTGTGGCACGGGGATTCGCCACAAAGCCCAGTATCCCCCGCGGTTGGACAGGAAATAGAGCGTGCGGTTGTCCCGCGACAGCAGCGGGTATTTGTCGGCCGAGCCGTTGGTGGTGAGCTGCTGCTTGCCCGTGCCGTCGGGGCGCGTGACCCAGATGTCGTGATTGGGTCGTCCGGTGGAGTCGCGGCCTTCCATTGAGGCGTAGAGAATGAACTGGCTGTCGGCGCTCCAACCGGGACAGGCGTAAGGCCGGGCGTTGGTGATGTCGCGCGACGCCAGGGCTTCGTGCTGCTGACGTTCGGTGGCTGAGAGCGATTGGAGATACGCGTCGCGGATGCGGTCGGCATCAAAGGTGAGCTGGGTGGCCCCGACGCCATCGGCGCCGACGATCCAGAGATTGCCGTCGGCGGCGATGTAGGTGATCAGGCTGCCGTCGGGTGAGATAGCCGGCTCACTGCCGTGGGTGATCTGCGAGGGGAACTGGTTGGGCCCGCCGACGGTCCAGACCTGGAATCGACGCGCCGGGCCGGCAGCTTCGCGGGCATCCATCATGAAGGCAATGGTTCCGTTGGGCGCGTGCGACGGGTGCGACACGTTGGCCCCGCGCTGATCGATGTAGATGTCGGCGATGCCGCCGCGGTTGGCTTCGGCGCTGATGCGCAGCAGGTCCATGCCGTCGCGCCGTCGCCGGTCGGAGGCGAAGAGCAGCCACTTGCCGTCGCGGGTGAACGCCGGCGTACGATCGCGGAAGTTGTCGGCGGTGATGTGCTGCACGCCCCCGCCGGGCTCGGTGCGCACGGCCTGAAGCGTCGAGCGGCGCATCGGCAGGTCGGCGTCGCCGACATCCGCCTTGACACCCATGTCCGCGGCCGCGAAGGCGATCCGTTGTCCGTCAGGCGAGAGCGACAACCCCTCCACCGTCAGATCCATCCCGAAGTCGATGAGTCGCGTGGGCACGGTCGAGCCGGCTTCGGCGATGTCGCGGAACGCGCGTGACGGCAGCACCGCCGCACGCAGGTCGCCCCCGTCGCCGTGGTATGTCACCAGCTCGCGCACGATCGTGTAAGGCGCTTCCTTGAGGTCCACTGCAATACGTCGCGGGCTGCGCTCATCGGCGCGAGACAGCGTCCGTACGTATTCGAACGTCAGGTCCTTCGACGCCGGCTCATACCGCCCCGCCGCCGGCCCGGTCGGCTCCGCGGTGAACGTGAGCACCTCAGCCCCGTTACGCGGCGCCAGACTCACCGACAATGGCGACGGACCCTCCGCCAGCACCTCGCCCGATGAGTCTTTGACCGCCAGCGTCGCCTGAGCAGGGCGCGACTCCACCACCAGGGCCACGTTCAACTCACCCAGATCCACATCCAGGCGACGCCGACCCATGTCTCCCGACATCGCCGGCAGCCTACGGATGTCCGCCACGGTCATCTTCAGCGTGCGACCGTCGAATCGATCGCTCACCGCCGCCTCGGGCTTGACCTCGATGGTGAGCTGCTCACCTTCCTGCACCGGGAAGAAGCTCACCGCCAGCGGCGCCGGCCCGATCGCCAGCGGCTGGCCCAGCGTGTTCTTCACCGCCACCTGCGCCGCGGCCGGCTTGGTGGTCACCAGCATCGCCAGGGGCTTCTTGTCGAGCTTGACCGTGAGTTGGCGGGCATCCTTGACCTCCGCGCCTCGGGCGGCAGGCAGGGCGCGAAGCTCGGCCGCGGACATTTTCACGGACGTGCGCTCCCAGCGATCCGCCTCGGCGTCAGGCGGCTCGACGGCAATGACGTACAACGCGCTGTCCGATGCCGGCTTCAGCTCGTGACTGAACGGGGCCACCCGGTCGCGCACCGCCCCCGGGTCGTCACCCTCGATCGTCACGCGCGACCCCGCCGGCTGCGTGTCCACGGCCAGCCACACCGGCGAGGAACACCCGAAGGCGACCAACAGAAGACACAACAGAATGACGCTGGACGCGCCGAAACGATGGCTATGCTCATTCATGGCTGGATCATCCCTGACTCAAAGGCAGGCCAAGCCCCCAGTGTCCGAGAAAAACTCAAGCCCGTCAACCCAAATTGCCGATATTGCCCGCCCTCCCCTCCCCGCAATGCCCCAACCGACGCCCTTGAGCCGGGTCAGCGTGCTTTTCACCACGTAGGGCAAGTTGCAGGTATTGAAATCGAGTTGCCCGGAACACCGGGAGGGCGTGGAATGCCACAGGGTCCCATCCCACCCTCGCCGCGGCGCACGATCGCCTGGACGACCATGTGGGTCACGAGGCGTATTGCCGGGGAAATGCTCGCTGGCAAAGCTGGCCAAAAGCCTGACTTATGTCGCGGCTCGCTTCTCCAGGAACTGCTTGGCGGGCAGTTCGAACAGCAGCAGCAGCAGCAGGTCGCGCTGCGAGCGGATCAGACTGCCGCAGTCGGTCACGAGCTTGTCGAGGTTGGGACGGGTGGCGAGTTCGGCGGGCCGGCCGGTGAACGCCGCCTCGCCCCGGGAGACCTGTTCGAGCACCTGCGGATCGGCGGGACCGGGCAGGCGGCCGTACTTGCCCATCACCAGATCGCGGAACGGCTCGCTCACAAAGGCATAGGGCTGGCCCTGAATCACATTGAACGCCGCCTGCGTGCCCACGATCTGGCTGGTGGGCGTCACCAGCGGCACGTACCCCGCCGCCTTGCGCACCCGCGGAACCTCGTCGAGAATCTGCGGCATCATCTCCAGCTTGCCCTGCTCCTTGAGCTGGTTGTGCAGGTTCGAGATCATCCCGCCGGGGACTTGGGCTTCGAGCTGCTTGCGGTCGATCGGCGGGTAGCCCTGCTCGACCATGATGCCGTCCTCGATGATCTCGATGGCCTTGTCGCACGAGGCCTTGTCGCGCTTCCGGAGCAGGTCTATCGCCTCGTGGATGCGGCGGCGCATCTTCTCGTCGGGCGCGGCGGGCCACGGATGACCCATACGGGCCGCGTCCTTGTCCACGCTCTTGAGCTCCTGGCGGATGGCGCGCAGCTCCGCGTCGATCTTGCCGAACAGATCGCGTCTGATGTTGACCTGCACGCCCAGTTCGTCGGCGAAAAAGCAGACCAACTCGACGGGGGGCTGGGCGGTGGAACCCGCCATCGGGCCATGACACACGTCCAGATGATCGACGTGCCCCGTGATCATCGCCGCGACGTACGCCGCCGTGGCCAGTCCGTTGGTGCAGTGCGAGTGCAGCGTCAGCGGAACCCCCGGAAGCTCCTTCTTGATGGCGTCGATCAGCTCGAAGGCGTCGGCGGGATGGAGCAGGCCCGCCATGTCCTTGATCGCCAGCGCGTCGGCGCCATCGTCGATGACGCGGCGGGCGAAGTTGACGAAGTGGGCGGTGTCGTGAACGGGGCTGGTGGTGTAACTGATCGCGGCTTCCGCCAGACCATCGAACGTCTTGGTCGCCATGATGGCGGTGCCCAGATTGCGCGGATCATTGAGGGCATCGAAGATGCGCATGCGGTGGGGGCAGCACTTGCCGCCGTACTTGCGCGAGGAGCCGACGCGAATGGCTTCCTTGAGGAACTCGACGACGACGTTGTCGGGATAAGGGTTGTAGCCGAAGAGGTTCTGCCCGCGACACAGCGAGCGAATCTGGATGGCGTGGTCAGCCTCATCGAGCACGCGGCGGAACTGGTGCAGGCGATCGAAGGGATCGTCGTGGGTGAAGCGCAGTGCCGAGTCGAGTGTCGCCCCGCCCCACAGCTCGAGCACGGTGTAGCCGCTGTCGCGCAGCAGAGGCAGGACGCGCAGGCACTGCGCGGTGCTCATGCGGGTGGCCAGCAGCGACTGATGCCCGTCGCGGAGCGAGCAATCGATCATGTGGATGCGATTGCCGGAGGCGGGTGGAGAGATCGAGGACGACGAGGTTACAGCCATGGAAGCAGGTCTCGATGCGAAGAGTACGGGGACGCGACGAACACAGATGATAGCGATAACTGGCAGTGGCGGCGGTTGCCTGCCGAACGAACATCCGTAAGATGTGCCCACGACTGTGACTTCACGAACGGGAACCCAACAATGACGATTCGCTGGCTGAGGGTGGTTGCGGCGTTGGCTTGCCTTCATGCAACGGGGCATGCGGCGGACGAGTCCGTCGTCGAGACTCTGCCATTCGGCAAAGCCGGCAACTTTCACACGGGTGCCTTCGCCGCCATCTCATTCGGCGACCCCGACGGCGAGATGTACACGCTCCACGGCGATCTGGAATGGTTCCTCGTGGATCACCTGGCCATTGCCGTGCAACCGTTCGTCGGGTTCATCGACGGTGAGACGGATGACGCGGGCCTCGTCGGGGTCGATCTGCTGCTCAAATGGTACGCCCTGCGCGGCCCGGGATGGTCGATCTTCCTCGAAGGCGGCGCGGGAGCGCAGTATGCCATACCCTATTCGTTTCCCGACGGCGGCAGCCACTTCAACTTCCGGCCGCAAGTGGGCATCGGTACCACGATTCACCTGTTTGACAACGCCGACCTGCTCGTCGGTGGCCGATATCTCCACATTTCCAATGGCGGAACCATTCACCCCAACCAGGGTTACGACGCGGCCCTGGTGTACGGCGGGCTCATGATCCAGTTCTGAGCCAAGACCCGGATTCCCATTGGCGATATCCTGTCTGTCGCTATGCGTTACGACTTTCGCACCATCGAGGAGCGCTGGCAACGGCGCTGGGAAGAAGACCGCACGTTCGTTGTGTCCAATCCGGGCGAGGCGGGATTCAATCCCGATGCGCCCAAGTTCTACGTCCTGGATATGTTTCCTTATCCCAGCGGCGTCGGACTGCACGTCGGCCATCCGCTGGGCTACATCGCCACCGACATCGTCGCCCGTTACAAACGCATGCGCGGGTTTAGCGTCCTGCACCCGATGGGATTCGACGCCTTCGGCCTCCCCGCCGAGCAGTTCGCCGTCGAACACGGCGTCCACCCCCGCATCACCACGGAAAAAAACATCACCAACATGGTTCGCCAGCTCAAGCGGCTGGGCCTGTCCTACGACTGGTCTCGCTGCCTGGCGACAACCGACCCCGACTACTATCTGTGGACGCAGTGGATCTTCCTGCAGCTCTACCACAGCTACGTGGACCCGGCGACGGGCAAGGCGCGCCCGATCGGCGAGTTGGTGACGCTCCTCGAGAATGAAGCGATGTACGTCGGCGTGGACGGCGACTTGATCGTCTCCCCCGCGGAGGGCCTCGACAGCATCGGCGGAGCGCCGGTGGGCGCCCGCAAGTGGCACGAGCTCACTGCAGCGGAACAGACCGCGCTGCTCGACGAGTACCGCCTCGCCTACATGGATGAGGTTCCGGTGAACTGGTGTCCGGCGCTGGGCACCGTGCTGGCCAACGAGGAAGTGACCGCCGATGGTCGCAGCGAGCGCGGCAACCACCCGGTCTTCAAGCGACCCTTGAAACAGTGGATGCTCCGCATCACCGCGATGGCCCAGCGTCTGGGCGACGACCTGGACCTGGTGGACTGGCCCGAGTCGATCAAGCTGCTGCAGCGCAACTGGATCGGCCGCAGCGAAGGCGCGATGGTCGAGTTTCCCCTGGCGTTCGGCACGGCGGAGGCGGCCGAGGAAGTCGTCCGGGTCTTCACCACGAGGCCCGACACGCTCTTCGGCGCGACCTACATGGTGCTGGCGCCCGAGCACCCGCTGGTCGAATCGATCACGACACCCGAGCAGTACCCGGCCGTGAACGACTATCGCCGCCAGGCCGCCGCCAAGCCCGACGCCGACCGGACCGCCGACAGCAGGGTCAAGACCGGCGTCTTCACCGGCGCGCATGCCATCAACCCCGTGAACAACGCCAAGATCCCGATCTGGATCGCCGACTACGTCATGATGGGTTATGGCACCGGCGCGATCATGGCCGTGCCCGCGCACGACCAGCGCGATCACGACTTCGCCACGACATTCGATCTGCCCATCGTCGAAGTGGTCCAGGCTCCGTCGTCCCACGATGTGCAGCAGTCGGCCTTCGAGGGCAACGGCGTTGCCGTGAACTCCGCCAACGACGACGTGTCACTCGACGCACTGCCCACGCAGCGCGCCAAGCAGACGATCCTCGATTGGCTCGAATCGCGTGGCATCGGCAGGCGACAGATCAACTTCAAGCTGCGCGACTGGCTGTTCAGTCGCCAGCGGTATTGGGGCGAGCCGTTTCCGATTCTTCACGGCCCCGACGGCCGGATCGTCGCCGTGGACGAAAGCGAGCTGCCCGTCGAGTTGCCTCCGATGGACGACTTCCGCCCCGCCGCCAGTGACGACCCGCAAGCGCCGCCGCAGCCGCCCCTGTCGCGCGCGCCCGATTCGTGGAAGCGCGTCGAGAAGGATGGGGCCGCCTGTACCCGTGAGTTCAACACCATGCCTCAGTGGGCGGGCTCGTGCTGGTACTACCTGCGCTTCTGCGACCCGCGCAACAACCAGCGATTTGTCGGCGAGGAGTCTGAACGCCACTGGATGGTCAGCGAGAAGCGTTCGGGTGGCACGCACGCCGGCGGCGTCGATCTTTACGTCGGCGGCGTCGAGCATGCCGTGCTTCACCTGCTCTACGCAAGGTTCTGGCACAAGGTGCTCTTCGACCTGGGCCACGTCAGCACGCCCGAGCCGTTCGGCAAGCTCTTCAACCAGGGCTACATTCAGGCCCACGCCTTCACGGACGATCGCGGCATTTACGTCGACGCCGACAAGGTCGTGGAGAAGGATGGACAGTACCTCTACGAAGGCAAGCCCGTTCGCCGCGAGTTCGGCAAGATGGGAAAAAGCCTCAAGAACGCCATCGCACCCGACGACGTGTGCGATGAGTATGGCTGCGACACGCTGCGACTGTACGAGATGTACATGGGCCCGCTCGACCAGTCGAAAGTGTGGAACACGCGCGACATCATCGGCGTGCATCGCTTCCTCCATCGTCTTTGGCGCGTGTTCGTCAACGAGGAGACTGGCGCCCTGCGGGTCGTCAACGAGAAAGCCTCGGACGGCCTGCGTCGCAAGACGCATAAGACCATCAAGCGCGTCACCGAGGCGATGGAGGCGATGAGCTTCAACGTCGCCATCGCGGCGCTGATCGAGTTGAATAACGACGTGGTGCCACTTCAGGCGGTGCCGCGCGAGGTGGCCACGAACCTGGTGCTGCTGTTGTCTCCCCTGGCCCCGCACTTGGCCGAGGAGTTGTGGGCGAAGCTGGGCTACGACGAGTCGGTGGCCTACGCGCCATGGCCGACGTTCGATCCGAAGCTGCTGGTGGAAGACACCGTCGAGTACCCCGTGCAGGTCAACGGCAAGCTGCGCGGGAAGGTAAGCGTGCCCACCGACGCGGATGACGCCGCCATCGAGGCCGCCGCTCGTGCCGAGGCCGCCGTCGCCACCCATCTGGAGGGCAAGACCATTCGCAAGGTCGTCCTGGTCAAGGGGAAACTGATCAATCTTGTCGTGGGGTAGCTCATGACCGATCCATCCACCGCTGCCAGTTCCATCTGGCTCAAGGTCATCGCCGTCGCATCCACCGCGTGTGCGGTGCTTCTGTGCCTGGTGGTGGCAGGCGTGCTGCTGCTGGTGGTGCCGCGGTTTCGTGGTGTGTTCGAGGATTTCGACACCGAGCTCCCCTGGCTGACCATCCAGTTGATCGGCACACCCGGCAAGATCGCAGCGGGCCTGTGCGTGCTGGCGGCGGTCGCGCTCGTGGCCCTGGCGATCCTCGCTCGCGACAAGAAAGTCGAAATCCTCATCGGAACCGTCATCGGCACGCTCATGATGTTCGCCGCGGCCGTCACCGTCATCGGTGTGTTCCTGCCGCTGGTCAAGATCATCCAGAGTGTGTCGTAGCGAACGTCCACGCAATAATGGCGAGGCTGTCGTCGTTGCTCCGCACACCTCGCGCGCCTCGAATGCCCGTGCGGCTTAGCATGATGAGCGACATGGGACTCCCCTTATCACGAGGACTTCACTCATGACACGACCGATTCTCGCGGCGGCACTCGCCTTGCTTTTGCTGGCGGGCAGCCGCAGTCACGCCCAGGACGCACCTGCGGCGCCACCCTCCGAAGCACAGGCCGTGGATGCTGCCCAGGCAAGCGGCCCGGCGACGCCCAGCGACGACGAAAAGCCCATGACCAGCGGCGAGGCATTCCTGCGCAAGCTGGTGCAGGGCGGCACGACCATGCTGTTCCTGCTGCTGGTGTCGATCGCGGGTCTGGCCTATGCCATCGAGCGTTTCGTGAATCTGCGGAAGGCTCACATTGTGCCCGACGGGCTGGCGACCGAGGCCGCTCGACTCTGGAAGAGCGGGCAGCCTGATGCCGTGCTGCAGTTGGCGCGTCGCCGGCCCAGCACACTCGGCCGCATGATCGAAGCCATCGTCACGCATCGTCACGGGACGGCGACCGACGTGAACATGATTGCCGGCGACCTGGCGGCACGCGAGCTGCGCCGGCATCTGCAGCGCGCCTACCCCCTGGCGGTCGTCGCCACCATCTCGCCTCTGCTGGGCCTGCTGGGCACGGTCATCGGCATGATCGGCGCCTTCGACCAGGTCGCCATCATGGGCGAACTGGCGAATCCAGCAGCGTTCGGAGGCGATATCGCCAAGGCCCTCATTACCACCGGGGCCGGCCTGAGCGTCGCCATCCCCGCCCTGGCCCTCTACCATTTCTTCAAGAGCCGAGTCACCCTCTTCGGCGTCGAACTCGAGGAGCAGGCGGGTGGACTCATCACCGACTGGTTCATGACGCCCACCGCATCGCCTCCGGCGCCCACGCCCGCCGTCGCGCCCGTCACGCCCGTGTCCAAGGAGACCACGCATGCGAATTAACCTCCAGGACGACGAGGGCATCGAGGTCCAGATGGCGCCGCTGATCGACTGCGTGTTCCTGCTGCTGATCTTCTTTCTCGTGGCGGCGACACTCAAGAAAATCGAGCGCGAGCTGCCGCTGGAGTTGCCCGAGGCGGTGCTGTCCGCCCAGGAAGTGCCGGCCTCGAAGATCCTCACCGTGTCGATCGACGCCCAAGGCAGGTTCTACCTTGGCACCGACCCGATCACGCCGTCGATCCTGCATGATCGGCTCAAGCAGGCCGCCGCCGAGGACAAGACCCAGCCGTTGCGGATCAACGCCGACCGCCAGACGCCGTGGCGGGCCGTGATTCAGGTGTTGGAACTGGCCAAATTCGAGGGACTCACCAATGTCCGACCCGGCACCGCTTCGCCAAAATCGTGACCGCGCTCGACCTGCGTGGTTCGTCGCGTCGGTGATCCTGCACGCCGCCGCCGCCATCGCGCTGCTCCTGTTCACGCCGCTGCGCCAAATCATCCTCGAGGAGCAGCCCCAGGAGAACCGCCCGGACGTGACGATGGCGTCGCATCGCCTGGAGGACGTGTCGCAGCAGATGGAGCAGATCAACCGGGATCGCCTGGAACGCGACGTCCAGGACATGCACGAAATGCTCGATGCGATGGAGCAGGTCAGGCACGAGCAGGCCAACGAATTCGAGTTGTACGAACGACAGATGATCGAGCAGACGCCCGAGCAGGTGCCCGGCCTGATCGAGCAGGCGCTTGAGGCGATGGATGCGGCGATCGAGGCGCTTGAGAAAACCAACTCGCAGGAGACCGATGCGCAGCAGGCCCAGGCCGAATCTCTGCAGCAGGAGGCGCTCGCCCGGTTGGAGGCCATCGCGCCGGCCAGTGATCTGTCGCGGTTGCAGCAGGAAGCCCTGGCGGCGCAGCGCGACGCCATCAGGGCCCATGCCGACTATCGCCAGGCCAAGCAGCAGGCACAACAAGCGCGGGAAGCGACCGAGCGAACAGATCGCACGCTCGAGACTGAGGTCAAGAAGCAGGAGGAGCGCCAGACCCGTCGAGACGAAGCGGCTGCCAAAGTCGAGCAAGGGCAACTGCAGCTTGCCGAGGAGCGGAGCAAGCACCAGGAGCTCGAGGCCGAGGGCACAAATGCCAAGGCTGTGGCTGCCGCCAGGCAAAACGTGCAGCGACTCGAAGCCGCGTCCAAGCGCGATGAGAGTGCGCTGGCACAGCGACAGCAGCAGTTGGAGCAGACCCAGGCTCGTGTCGAGGAACTCCAGCAGTCGCTGCGCAGTCACCAGCAGCGTGCCGTGGATGGGGAGCGGTTGCAGGAGCGATCGTTGGCCGACGCAAGAAGGGTGCAGAGCGATGCACGTGCCCGCCAGCAGCAAGCCGCCGCGGAGATCAAGCAGAAGGTGGGCGAGTTGGCTGCCCAGGCGATGGCCAAACACGACCGGCCCCAGGAGCAGGAGACCTCGCCTCCTCCCGACGTGTCCCGGATGGACGTGCTGCAGTTGTACGACGCGGCGCAAGAGGCCGAGACGAAGGTGACTGAGCAGTATCGCGAAATCAGGGCCATGAAACTCGCCATGTTGCGCGAGGCGACCCTGGACCAGGCGCGCGACGCCATCGAAGCGTTCAAGCCCATCCGACCGCAGCTTGACGCCCAGGCGCTGCAGGCCCGGGCCACGACCACGGCCCAGTTTGAGCGCAAGCGTCAGCAGCTCGAGACGGCCGTCAGCGAAACCGGGGCCATGCTGTCGCTGGCGAACCTGCTGCTGTCGCAGGCCAAGGCCGACATGACTGAGGTCACGGGCGAGGGCGGCGCGATATCCCTCGACGCCATCGAGGCGCGATCCGCGGCGATGCAGGCGCTGGAAACCCTGGCGTCGGTCGATGTCAGCGGCACGGCCACCGACGTAACAGCCGCGATGATGGCGGTGACAGCAGCCGCGCCGCAGCGAGGCGAAGCGTCCGACACCCGCGAAGCGGCGACTGCGCCTCGCCCCAACCAAGCCCCGCCGGTCGCAACCGTCAACCCAACGCCGCCCACCATCGCCAAGGAAGTGCGACCGGTCCCGGGTCGCAAAGTCGGCGAACAGGGAGACGCCACCACGTGGATGGCGGTGAACACCTGGTACATCATCGGCCCCTGGCCCAACCCCGGCCGAGCCAACATGGACCGCAGCTTCCCGCCGGAAAACCTCGTCGATCTCGACGCGACGTACATCGGCAAGGACGGTCGCACCATCCGCTGGGAGTTCGTGCAGAGCGATTCCCCGCGCGGACTCATCGTGCCGACCAACTCCGAGGAATACGGTATCTGGTACGCCTGCACGGAACTGCACTTTGATCGCCCGCGCGATCTGTGGGTGGCCATGGGCAGTGACGACAAGGGGCGCCTGTGGATCAACGACGTGCCCGTATGGGTTTCCGCCGATCAGCACAAAAACTGGGATCCCGGTGAAGCCTATCGCCGCGTCCACTTCCAACAGGGACGCAACCGCATTCTCCTGCGTTGCGAAAATGGATGGCACGGCATGGGCTTTTCCCTGTGGGTTTATCTGCCCGAAAACTCACCGCCACCCGGCATCAGCCCTTGAGGCAACAACGGCGTATGATGATGGCATGATGCGTTGGCTCGTCATCGTGGCCGTGCTCGGTTCCATGTCGCTGGCAGGCTTGGCGTGCGAACAGCGTGTAGTCCGCCGTCGCGGCATCGGCGATCCGCTGCATCGCGAAGGACCTGCCGAGTCACCCAAAAACTATGTCAAGCAAAAATACGACGGCGGTGAATTCGAGCGCCCCGATTGATTCGCATGGCGTCGATCCGAGGGGTGGACCCGATGAGCACAGGCGACGAAGACCCGCAGACCTATGATCTGGTTGAACCTGACCCCCTGCCGCGGCGAACGAACGATGATGGGGAGCCACGCCCGCTCTTTGGCGAACGCAACCGTTACTGCCGCGACTGTGGCTACAACCTGCGAGGCGTGCGCACGCCGCAGTGCCCGGAGTGCGGCCGACAGTTCAACCCACTCGATTTCAGTTCGTTCCACAGCAGTCCGCCGGAGGACCAGCCGCCCGTACCCACGCGCCAGATCGTGCGCGATGTGCTGCTGATCGCCGCCCTGTATGCCCCGGCGTTTCTGGCTGTCCATGTCTGGTGGCCCGGCTTGTGGTGCGCCATGTTTTTCACGTTTCCCCTGTGGCTCAGTGCCATCGTGTATGTCGGTCTGCGCCTCGTTCCGGAAGGGCGAATCGACAGCCTCCTCGCTCACGTCACGGTTGGCGCCGCCATCGGCGCACTCGTGCCTCTGTCGCTCACGCCATGGTTGTTCGGGGCCGTCTTCTGGATCATCGCCGCCATGATCATCGGCGCGATCACCGGACTGATCCGCCGCCACCAGTCCGTCGTCTGACGCTCACCCGTCGTATAATCCCCCCGCATGATCCTCCTGATCGATAACTACGACAGCTTCACCTACAACCTCGTGCAGCGCATCGGCGAGCTGCTCGTCGCCAACGGGCAGGACCCCGACGCCATCGAGCTCAAGGTGGTGCGCAACGACAAGATCACGCTGCCGCAGGCGATCGAGCTCAAGCCTGATCACATCATCGTGTCGCCGGGGCCGTGCACGCCGCGCGAGGGCGGCGTCTCGAACCAGATCATCGAGCATTTCGCGGGCAAGGTTCCGCTGTTTGGCGTGTGCCTGGGCCACCAGTGCATCGGGCACGTCTTCGGCATGACCGTCGATCGCAACGTCCGCCTCATGCACGGCAAGACCTCGCCCATCCACCATGACGGCAAGACCATCTTCCGAGGCCTGAGCAACCCGTTCACTGCAACTCGTTACCACAGTCTGGTCATCCTGCGGCACACGTTTGACGACCATCGATTCGAGATCAGCGCGTGGACGGAGGAAGGCGAGATCATGGGCCTGCGGGCGAAGGCGGGCGTCTTTGGTCCTGCGCCGCTGGAGGGCGTGCAGTTTCACCCGGAGAGTTTCTTGACGGTGGAGGGTCCCCTTCTGCTGGCGAACTTCCTGGGCCTGCCGGCGCCGCGGGCGACTGCGCACGCGTGAGTGTCGATGTCAGAACGACAGCATGGCCTTGATCAGACCGGCGTCCGGTGCGAGCCACGAGGTCAGCACATCCGGCAGCTCGACGGCCGCGGCGCGATGCGTGATCCAGGGCGTGGTGTCCACGACGTTGTCCTCAATGAGTCGAATGATCCTCGTAAAATCGCCCGGCAAGGCATTGCGACTGGCCAACAGGGTCGCCTCGCGGCGATGAAAGCTGGGGTCGGCAAATGACACGTCGCCGGCGAACAGGCCGACGAAGACGATGCGGCCACCGTGCGCCACCATGTCGAACGTGCGCATCATCGATGCGGGATTGCCCGTGGCGTCGATGACCACCGTCGGAAGCTCGCCGTTGCAGTGGTCCCGTATCCGGGCCACCAAGTCGCCGCGGGCATCGAGCGCGTGCGCGACGTTCATCCGCTGGCGGCAGAACGCCAGTCGCGGCTCGGACACGTCGGCGACGATCGGCACAGCCTGGGCCGCCTGCACGAAAGGGATCACCGACAACCCGATCGGACCCGCGCCGAGAATCAGCACGGGCTCGCCACGCTCGGGCGCCGCCCGCGCCACGGCGTGACAGCCGATGCCCAATGTCTCCACCAGCGCAAGCTGGTCCAGCGACAGACTTGCCGACCGGTGCAGCTTGCTCCCCGGCACCAGGAGGCGCTCGCACATCCCACCGTCGATATGCACGCCCAGCACTTTCAGGTCCACGCAGCAGTTCCCCCGCCCGCGGCGACAGGCGACGCAATGGCCGCAGTTCAAATACGGCTCGACCGCACACCGATCCCCTGGCTGGAGGTCCAGTCCCGGAGCGGACTCGATCTCAACGCCCAACTCGTGCCCCAATACGCGCGGGTACGTGAAGAACGGCTGCCGTCCGTGGTAGGCGTGCCAGTCCGTCCCGCAGATGCCCACTCGACGCACGCGCACCCGCGCCCACCCCGCCGGCGGATCGCCCGTCTCGTCACGGTCAGTCACCCGGAACTCGCCAGGCTTTTCCAGCACCACCGTCTTCATTGCGCGTGCTCCAACGCCACCGTGTCGCAGGGCTCAAAGGCGCAGGCCCTGGTCATTTTGCGGGTGGCCGCTGCGCCACGTGACGTTATGAACGGGCTTGAGGATGTCCAGCACTTGGGCCAGCAGGGCGCGGTCGATGGGCTCGTCCATGGCGGCGATGTTCTGCTGCATCTGCACGGGGCTGGCGCTGCCGACCACCGTGGTGGCGATGCCAGGGTGATCGACGGCGAACTGAACCGCCAGCCTCTCGATGCTCGCGCCTTTGGCCTTGCAGTGCTCCGCGGCCTGGAGGCACAGCGCCTTGACTTGCGGGGGCGCGGGGTGCCAGTGGGGCGTGCCCCGCGCGCTCAAAAGGCCCATGCCCAGCGGCGACGCGCTGATGACGCCGATGCCGCGCTGCTGGTAGAACGGCAGATCATCGGCCAGCGCGGTGTCGTTGAGCTGATAGTGGCAGTAGGAGAGGACGGTGTCGATCTCGACGCGCTGAGCGATGTAGCGAAGCGACGCCAGCGGCAGACCGGTGACGCCGACGAAGCGCACCTTGCCCTGCCGCTGCAGTTGCCGCAGCGCCGGGATGGTGTCGCCGACGATCGCGTCCAGGTCGCCGAACTCGACGTCGTGGCACTGGATCAGGTCGATGTGCTCGACGCCCAGGCGGGCGAGACTTTCATCGACGCTGCGCGTGACGCGGCCCGGCGAGAAGTCGAAGTCGGGGAAATCCGGGCCATAGCGTCCGACCTTGGTCGCCAGGATGTAGCGGTCGCGGTCGATGCCGCGCAACGCCCGGCCCAGGACCGTCTCGGCCAGGGTCAACCCGTAATAGGGCGACACGTCGATGAAGTTCACGCCCAGATCGAGCGACCGATGGACAGCCTCGCTGGCTTGGCCCTCGTCGATCGCGCCGAACACGCCGCCGAGGGATGACGCGCCGAAGCTCAGTGCTGAGACGCGAAGGCCGGTGTTGCCGAGGATGCGGTAGCGCATGCCCTCTTTTCTACCACAGTCTCGGCCGTCTCGTCCGGGCGCCACTGGACGAACGCCTCGATGGCCTCGTACTCGGGCAGACCCAGCTTGTCGTACACCTTGGCCGTGGCGCGGTTGCGGTCCTCGGCGCGTTGCCAGAACTCGCGGTGGTCCGTGCCGGGGAACAGGGCCTTGTCCTTCTGCGACTGGTGGCGGAAGATCGCCTGGCGCTTGCGCATCAGTTCCATCGGGGACAGAGGCACGGCCATCTCCAACTCGTCGGCGCCCCATTCCTGCCACGCGCCGCGGTAGAGCCAGACCACGCAGCTCTCAAACCATCTCTCGTGCTGCACTTGCCCGATGGCCTGGAAGATGGCCTTGAGGCACACGCGGTGCGTGCCGTGCGGATCGGACAGGTCGCCGGCACAATAAACCTGATGAGGCTCGATCGTGCGGAGCAGGTCGGCGATGATCTTCACGTCCGCGTCTCCGAGGGGTTTCTTGCGAACGGTTCCCGTCTCGTAGAAGGGCATATCGAGAAAGTGAAGCCGGTCCACGGGGATGCCGCAGTACCGCCCCGCGGCGCGGGCCTCGCCGCGGCGGATGAGGCCCTTGATCTGCTGCACCTCGGCCGAATCGACCTGGCCGGGCTTTTTGCGGCGGAGGAACTCCTCGATGTGCGACTCGATGCGTGCGGCCGTCTGCGGCTCGATGCCGAAGATGCGGTTGAAATCGCCGGCGAAGTCGGCGAAGCGCAGCGCATCGTGATCGAACACCGCGATATTGCCGGAGGTCTGATACGCCACGTGAACCTCGTGGCCCTGGTCGGCCAGGCGGATGAGCGTGCCGCCCATCGAGATCACGTCATCGTCGGGATGGGGCGAGAAGACAATGATCCGCTTGGGGAACACCTCGTCGCCGGCGCGGCGGCGATCGTCGGGCCGCTGCTTGGGCGACGGCTTGCCGCCCGGCCAGCCGGTGATCGTGTTGTGCATCGCGCGGAAGATGTCGATGTTGATCTCGTAGGCGCTGCCCTTGGTGGCGACAAGGTCCTGCAGGCCGTGCTCGTTGTAGTCCTCGTCGGTGAGCTTGAGGATCGGTTTGTCGAGCGTCTTGGCGAGCCAGATGACGGCCTTGCGGATCACGCGCGGCGTCCACTCGACCTCGCCCAGGAGCCACGGGGCCTTGCATCGCGTCAATTCGGCGGCGGCGGGCCGGTCCAGCACGATCGTCGCATCGGGGTGCTCCTGCAGGTAGCTGCCCGCGACGTGCGGCGTGATCGGGCCTTCGATGGCGGCGGCGATGACGGGAGCCTTGTGCTCGCCGAAAGCGATCATGATGAGCTTGCGCGCTTCCATGATCGTGCCGACGCCCATGGTGATGGCGCGTCGGGGCACGAACTCCTCGCCGAAGAAGTCGCTGGCCGCATCCAGTCGGGTGATGCGGTCAAGCCGGATCATGCGCGTGCGGCTGTTGCGGCCTGAGCCGGGCTCGTTGAACCCGATATGGCCCGTGCGGCCGATGCCCATCAACTGAAGGTCGATGCCGCCGGCATCGCGGATGGCCTGCTCGTACGAAGCGCACCATGCCGACACATCCACCTCGGCCATCGTGCCGTCGGGAATATGCACGTTCTCCGGGCGAATGTCGATGTGATCGAACAGCCACTCCCGCATGAAGCGGTTGTAGCTTTGCAGACTGTCGGGCTGCATCGGGAAGTATTCGTCGAGGTTGAACGTGACGACGTTCTGGAAGCTCAGCCCCTCCTGGTGATGCATGCGGATCAGCTCGTCGTACACGCCGACGGGGGTCGAGCCGGTGGGCAACCCCAGCACGCACATCCGGCCATCGCGCTGGCGCTGACGGATGAGCTGGGCGATCGTGGCGGCCACGGCGCAGTTGACCTCGCTGGCGTCATCGTACACCTGGACCGGGATCTTCTCTTCATTGGTGGTCAGCATGTGTTTCACTCCCTTGGAGTCATAGCGTCACAGGTTGCCCGGAGGCGACACTGGCGACCTCGGCCTCGACAATGCGCAGCGTCGTGGCCGCGCTCGTCAGTGTGACCGTCGTCGGCGCCGTTCGCCGCGCGATGCAGCCCAGGAAATAATCGATCTCGTGTTCGTATCCCATGCCCGATGGCAGTTCGATGGGTTGGGACTTCCCGCCGTGGTACAGCGTCAGCGGATGCTCGGCCGCCAGATCGAACACCGCCGTGGCCTCGCGGAAGTTCACCGTGTACTGCATGCGGAATCCGAACCCCGGCGCCATGGCCCAGCCCCCCTCGGCCACGACCACCGGCCCGCCGCCTGCGTAGCTGTAACGGGTGATGATGTGGTCGATCTTGTCCGTCACACTCGCGTAACCGGCGCTGGTGACGGCCTTGGGCACGCCGAAACACCACTGCACGAAGTCGGTGTCATGAATGTGAAGGTCCAGCACCGCTCCGCCGCAAGCCTCGCCATCGGAATAGAACAAACCACCCGGATGCGAAGCGACCCGGCGGAACGTGGCCGCCAGGACGCCGCCATAGAGTTTCTGGTCCACTGCGGTCTTGAGCCAGGTCCAGCCCGGCCAGAACCGCATGCACATGGCGCACATCGCCAGCCCTTTGGCGTTGGCGGCGGCGGCCTGAAGCTGCTGGGCCCCATCGTGCGTGCGCGCCAGCGGCTTCTCCAGGAGCACATGCCGACCCGCCTGCAGTGCCGCAAGACCCAACGGCAGGTGGGCGGGCGTCGGGGCGCAGATGTCCACCAGATCGACGTCCGCACGGGCGATCAAGTCAAGCCCTTCGCGGAACTTGGCGACTTTCGCCAGGTCGAAGCCGCCCTTGGCCTGGCCTTCGATGTTGCCGCCGGCCTTGATCGCGCCGGACAGGCGCTTCTCGTCCTGATCCGCCACGGCCACCACCTCGACATCCTCGCGGCGCGAATAGACATCCAGATGCGTGTTGCCCATCATGCCCAGGCCGATGACGCCGACTTTGGTCTTTGCACTCATCGTTCATTTTCCTTGAAGGATGCGGTCCATCGCCGCCGAAGTGTGCTCGAGCAGTCCCGGCTGATGCGGGAGCATCTCGGCGACAATTGTGCGGTCGTATCCCACGCTTCGCAGCGCCGCCATCGACTCGGGCCAGGGCACGTCGCCCTCGCCCAGGCGGCAGAAGCTGTACTTGCCCGACCAGTCGAACTCGTGCTTGAAGTCCTTGATGTGGACGCGCTTGATCCGCTTGCCCAGCAGTTCGATCCAGTGCGGCGGGTGCTGGTGATAGCCCAGCAGGTTGCCCACGTCGAAGTACACGCCCAGCCGGCTGCTGCCGAAAGAGTCGATAAAGTCGCGCAGCTCTACCGGGCTGAGGAACATGCCGTTCCATACGTTCTCGATGCACAGGTCTACTGCAACGCGCTCGGCGGTGTCGAGCAGGCGCTTGACCGCCTCGCGGCAGCGATCGATGGCGCGGTCGTAGCGCACCTTCTGATCCGGCACAAACGGACATCCCACCACGCCGGGCACCATCAGCATCGCATCGCACCCCAGCCACGCCGCACGTTGCAGCGCTGCGGCGTGCATCTGGACCGACTGCTCGCGCACCGCCGCATCATCGCTCACGGGGTTGCAGCCCCACGCCAATCCGGCGGCAAGCGTCTGCACCACCACACCACTGCGATCGACGGCCTGACGCATCTCCCGGCACTGCTCCTGCGTCGTGTCCAGGTGCAGCACGGCCCCGGGCGCCGGGGGCGAGATGCACAGCTCCAGCCCGGCAAAGCCCGTCGCTTTCGCCGTCGTCAGCGCGTCCTCGATCGGATGCGTGCCGGCAAGCCCGTCCTTCATCGACCAATAGCTGATGGATTTGATCATGGAAGAACCTCGTGTGTCTTGCAATTATTACCAGAACAGTTAATAATTGCAAGCGTGATTCTGCCGCCGTTCGAGAAACTGATCCTCCAGACCCTGCGCACCGGCGGCGCGATGGGACGGCGCGAGCTGGCGCAGCGGCTTAGCCTGCGGCCCAACAGCGTCGGCGACGCGGCGACACGACTGGTCAAGCGGGGCCTGCTGCAGGAGGGCGACGCGCAGGCCCACGGCCGGGGGCGACCCAGGCGACCACTGGCTATCGATCCGGCCCGCCGTGTGGTGCTGGGATTAGCGCTCGAGCCCCGACGCGTCGGGTGCTCCCGACTGAACCTGCTGGGCCAGCCGACGGCTCCTGTCGTTCGTCGCGCGGTGGCCCATCCCGGCAAGTTGATCGCCGCGGCCGCGTCGCTCCTGGCCGAGGAGTTGGACAAATCGGTCCTGGCGGTGGGCCTGTCCACCACGGGCTTTGTCGATGTCGCCTCCCGTCGCGTGCTGCTGAGTTCAGCGCTTCCAGACCAGACCTCGGCGACACTTGACCCCATCTTCGCCGCCGCGCAGCGCTGGCCGGTGGTGCTGGACAACGACATGCACGGCCTTGCCGCGGCGTGGCTGCTGGCCCAGGACCACGTGAACGCGCAGGATGTGCTGCTGATCGACCTGCACGATGGCGCCGTCGGTGGGGCGATGATCATCGGCGGCCGGCCCAACCGCGGCTGCGTCGTCGGAGGCAACGAGATCGGCCACACGCGCTGTGCCGCCGACACGCCTCGCTGCTATTGCGGCCACACCGGCTGCCTCGAACGCGTGTTCAGTTCCGAGTTCCTTGGCGTTCGCGCCGAAGGCGCCGACGACCTGACGGCGCGGCTGACGCACTTCGATCCGTCGGATGCGGCGTTACGCGAATTGGTGCGACACACCGGCTGGGGCATCGCCAACGCCGTCAACCTCATCCGGCCGTCGCGGCTGGTGCTGCACCTGGCCGGGAAGGTGGACGACACCTTCGTGGACGACCTGGCCCACACGATCCGCACGGGCCTGTTGCAACCCCTGGTCGAACGCGTCATCATCGAGCGGTGGACCGGCGGGCCCGACCGCTTCAGCGAATCGGCGGGTTGGCTGGCCCTGGCGGCGCTCTACCTGCCCCACTGGCCTCACCAGGAATAATCCTTCAGGAACACACCATGCACGTTCACGATCGAATCGGTGTCTGCAGTTGGTCGCTCAAGCCTCAATCGCCCGCGGAACTGATCGAGGGGCTGCAGGCGTGCGACCTGCGTCTCGTGCAACTGGCGCTGGACCCGGTGCGCGAGCACCCGCAAACCTGGGGCGACGTGGGCAAGCGCCTGGCCGATGCCGGGGTCCGCATCGCCTCCGGCATGACCGGGTGCTTCGGCGAGGACTATGCCACGCTCGACACCATTCGCCGCACCGGCGGGCTGGTGCCCGACGCGACGTGGGAAGCCAATCGCGAGCGCTTTGTCGCCAACCTGAAAATTGCAGTGAGCCTGGGCATGTCCACGATCAGCGGGCACGCCGGGTTCATCCCCGCCGATCGTCAGGACCCGACCTTCGACAAGCTCGTGGGGCGCCTGCAATGGGTGGCCGACACTTTCGCCGGCGACGGCGTGTCGATGCTGCTGGAGACCGGCCAGGAAACCGCCGACTCGCTGTCGGCGTTTCTCGACGCCGTCGATCGCCCCAACGTGGGCATCAATTTCGACCCGGCGAATATGATTCTTTACGACAAGGGCGACCCCGTCGCCTCGCTACGACGAGTGCTGCCGCGGGTTCGCCAGATACACGTCAAAGACGCCAAGCGCACGACCAGGCCCGGCACGTGGGGCAGCGAGGTTGCAGTGGGCCAGGGCGACGTGGACTGGCCAGGCTTCTTCTCGGCCTTGCGCGACGCAGGGTATGGCGGCGACTTCATCATCGAGCGCGAAGCAGGCGCCAGCCGCGTCGCGGACGTGCGGCAGGCGGCCGACCTCGTCGCCCGGTTGCTGCGAGCCTGACCCTCAGCAGGCGTCACAACTCGCCCAGATCGATCAGCCGCCCGCTCTGGGCCGACAGGTGGATGGCTTCCATTTTCTTCATGTATTCGACGCCCTCGGCGAAGTCGGGGCTGAGCGGTCGCGCTTCGGGCGGCGCCCCGGCCATGGCCTGACGCACGGCGTCGATGAAGGACCGTTCCACCGTCCAGGCCTCGTCCACCGTCGCCGCGTGGCCCGACGGGATCGGCAGCGGTTCATAGGGCCGGCCCGCATGGGCGATCTCGATCGTGCTGGACATCAAGCGGTATCGCAACGAGGCGGCGGCGCCATGGATGTGCAGCCAGTCGCCCTGCGGCGCCCCCGCCGCGGCGCCCGCGTGCAATTCATGGCAGATGACGCCGCGACGGAGCCGCCCGTGGACCGCCACCGTCTGCGGCACGCGCACCTCCACCTGGCGCCCGTGCTCGTCCTGCTTGGTCCCGACCACCACCGCGGTCGCCGCCGACAGGCTCTCGTAGGGTCCAACCCAGGCGTTGAGCATTTCGGCGCAGATGCCCACCGCCATGATCTGCCGGCCGGAGTACGCCACATTCTCGCGCCAGTGCAGCCGGTCCGACTGCAGCGACGCGTCGTTGACGCTGACAAGGCTCACTGCAGCAAGATCACCCAGCGTGCCCTCCTCGACGATGCGGCGAATGATGTCCTCAAACGGCATGCGGTGCGGAGGCGGGCAGAGCATGTTGACCAGGTGCGGATGGGCGCGGGCGGCGTCGAGCATGGCGCGGGCCTCGGCCAGGTCCATCGCCATGCGCGCCTGGCAGAACACGTGCTTGCCCGCCGCCAGCGCGGCGATCGACATCTCCGCGTGCATGTAGGGCCACGTGCCGATGAACACCGCATCGATGTCCTCGCGGCGGATGAGCCGGCGCCAGTCCGGCTCGACGTGGGCGATGCCCCATCGGTCGGCGACACGCCGACTGCTTTCCATGGAGCGGTTGGCGACGGCCACCAGCGACACACCCGCCAGCTTGCTGAGGTTGGGAAGATGCCGCGTCTGGTAGATCGAACCAGCGCCGACGATGCCGATACGGATGGTGGGATGCGTCATGACGAGCCCCTTCAGTGGCAGCGTACCCGGTGTAACCCAGGCTTGTCGATCCGCCCTCGCGCGATTTGGGATTGTCAGTCGCGAGTCGGTGAGCGATACTGTAGTCATGAAGCTCACCGTCCATCGACAAGCGTGGATCGTCACCGGCCTGCTCCTCGTGGCGTGGGGAGGGCCGCTGCGGGCCGACGCTCCGAGCGACGGTGAGGCCAAGGCGCCGTGGCCGCATGTGCGCGTGGATCGTGACGCCGGCGTGGTCGAGGTGGACGCCAAGGTCGTGCTGGACCAGGCCGAGTGGCTGGAGTTGATCGTCTGCACGGCGGGCAGCCGCGAGTACGAGTCGGTGGCGGCGACGCAGGCCAGGCCCAGCCACATTCACCTGGCGCTGATGACGCTGGGGCTTGAGCCGGGCCATCCGATGTCGTGGAAGCGCGACGAGCACGACGCGCTGGTGCGCATCGATGCGGCCGGCCCCGCCGTCGAAGTCACCGTGTCGTGGGACAAGGACGGCCAGAAGCACGAAATTCCCGCCAACCGGTGGATCAAGGACAACACGACAGGCGAAGTGATGGCCGGCAGCACGTGGATGTTCACCGGGTCATCGCTCGTCGAGCACAACGGCGACCGCTTTTTCATGGCCGATGTCAACGGAACCGTCCTGTCGCTGGTCAACTTCGGCGACGACCTGCTGGCCCGCGACACCAAGCTCACGGACAAGACCGACGAAGGCCAGTGGGTGGCCAACCCCGACACCATCCCCCCCGTCGGCACGCCGGTGACGATCCGACTCAAGCCGGTCAAGAAGCCCGAGGCCAAAGCCGCGGAGAAAACCGAAGCCGCACCTTGATTTCCCGCTCCCTCTCCCCCGCCTGCCTTGAGGCGGGGGAGAGGGTTGGGGTGAGGGGGTCTTCGATTGATCACTGAGCCGCGACGAAAACGCAGGCGTTCTGCCACCGGCGTCCATACCGCCCGCGATCTGCGGCAGCGTATGTCGCTCCCCGAGCGTATCCTCTGGTCCATGCTCCGCGACCGACGGCTTGGCGGTCTCAAGTTTCGCAGGCAGTATCCTATCGATCGATATATCGTGGACTACTACTGCGCCGAAGCCAAGCTGGTGGTCGAACTTGACGGTGAAAGCCACACCGGACATAAAGCCGAAGATGAAAAGCCACAGAGCGTCATCTGCTCCTATGGCCTCAACGTGATCCGCATGACGAACGGCGATCTGATCAAGAACAAGGATGCCGTAGCGACGTACATCGCACGTGCAGCAGGGTTGGCATGGTGACTTCCACCCCCTCACCCCAGCCCTCTCCCCCGAAGACGGGGGAGAGGGAGCAGGAAGTGGCTTCGGCCGCGTCACCCGCCGATGACACCGTCATCCGCGTGCGCGATCTCGTCAAGCGCTTCGGCGACAAGACCGTGCTCGACGGCATCAACCTCGACGTGCGCCGCGGCGAGACCATGGTCGTCATGGGGGGATCGGGCTGCGGCAAAAGCACCCTTCTACGCTGCATGATCGGCACCTTCGCCCCCGAGCAGGGCGCGATCGAGCTGTTCGGCCAGGACATCACGCGGCTGGGCGAGAGCGAACTCAACGAGGTGCGCCGCAAGTTCGGCATCCTGTTCCAGTCGGGAGCCCTTTTCAACAGCATGACGCTGCGCCAGAACGTCGCCCTGCCTCTGGAGGAGCACACGCTGCTGCCGCGGCAGACGATCGACATCATGGTGAAGATCAAGCTCGAACTGGTGGGTCTGCGCGAGCACGCCGACAAGTTCCCCGCCGAGATTAGCGGCGGCATGAAGAAACGAGCCGGCCTGGCGCGGGCCCTGGCGCTGGACCCGCAGATCCTTTTCTACGACGAGCCCTCGGCCGGACTCGACCCCGTCACCAGCGCCGAGATCGACCAGCTCATTCTGGGCCTGACCAAGAAGCTCAATGTCACCAGTGTGGTGGTCACGCACGAGATGGACTCGGCGTTCACCATCGCCGATCGGATGGCGATGCTCGACAAGGGTCGCGTGCTGATGATCGCCCCGCGCGACGAGTTCGACCGATTGCGCAAGCTGCCGGAGGCGCCCGCCGATGAGAAGCTGGCGTTGATCCGTCAGTTCCTCAGGGGCGACGCCGAAGGCCCGATCACGCAGCGCAAACTCACGAGCAACTATACCGAGGACCTGCTGGGCGAACTGCCGCGGTATCTGCAGCCGCAGCCCAGCGTTCGCGCCACACGCTGAACCGGGCGACCGTCTTGGGATTACACTACCCCCATGGCAACCCAACGCGAGAACGTCCGTGCGGGTCTCTTCGTGCTGATGGGCATCGTCCTCGGCATGGTGATCCTGTTCCTGCTCACGGACTTTCGCTCGCTCGTGGAGCGCCGCCAGGAAGTGCGGGTGTACTATCGGTTGGACGACGGCCTGCGGGGACTCAAGCCGGGAGCCGCCGTCACGCTGGGCAACGTGCCCATCGGCAACGTGACGACCATCGCCGATTTCGAGCGCGACGGAACCGTGCTGGGACAGGTGGTCACGTTTGAGATTCCCTCCCGTTACAAGGTCCACCGCAACGCCACGATCGAGCTGGACGTGCCGACACTGGGCGCAGGAACAAAGCTCAACATTCGCAGCCTCGGGTCGGGCGATTTGTACGCGCCTCATGCCGTGCTCGACGGCGCCATCGCCACCAACCCGCTGGCCCAGGATATTGTCGCCAACGCCGGCATCCGCGAGCAGCAGCGCGAGAAGATCAGGCAGATTCTGACCAACATCGCCGAGCTGACCGACGCCCTCAAGCGCGACGTGCCGGCGATCACCAGCGGGGCGCGGCGGGTCCTCGACAAGGTCGAGCCCATGGCCGACCAGGCCCAGGACGCCATCGGACAACTGCAGCAGACCCTCGGCGATGCCCGCGAAATGGTGACCGCCGCGCGACAGCGCAGCGAAAGCTGGTTCGACCGCATCGACAGCATCACCGAGTCGGCCGACCAGACGCTGGCGACGCTCAACACGCTCATGCAAGACAAGGACCCGGACCTGCGAGCGACGATGGACCAGGTGCGGACCATGACCACCCAGCTCAATGAGCAGACCCTGCCCCGGCTCCACGCCGTGCTCGACGACGCCAAGGTCGTGTCGGACGCGGCGCGGCTGACGATGGTGTCGCAACGGCCGGTCATCGAGCGGACTCTGGCGAACCTGCAACTGGCGTCGGGCCAGATCAAGCTCACGATGGTGGAGCTGCGGCGGTCGCCCTGGCGCCTGCTCTACCGTCCCGACAAGGCGGAGATCGCCCACGACAACCTCTACGATGCCGCCCGATCGTTCGCCATGGGAGCGTCGGCACTGGATAGCGCCGCGGCCAGTCTCCGGGCGGTCGCCGAAGGCCGGGACGGGGACGACGAGCAACTCAAGGCGTTTGCAGCGTACCTGGAGGCTCTTTTCGCCCGTTTTCGCGAGGCCGAGACCGCCCTTTGGAAGGAGCTGGTCCACAGCCCGCCTTGACCGCGGGGGCCAACGATGTTCTCGGACGCAGCTTGCAGTTGACATAAGCTCCGCGCCGCAGCACAATTGCGGTAGTCGTACACTCCTTGCTCAAGGTGGGCTTCATGAAACGCACCCTCTTGCTCCTGGCCGTCTGTTCCTGCCTGGTCCTGCCCTTGTTGGCGACCGGCTGCAACCGCATCACCGCTGACAGCGTGCGGTGGAACATGACGCCCGAGCTTCAGTCCGTCGCCCTCAGCAAAGAACAGCGCAAGAACAAGCACCACCGCGTGTACGACCACACCCTGCGCCAAGTCCACGACGACTGGGACTACCTGCTGCTGCTGGATCGGCCGCGACGCATGTCCAAGTACCCGATCCCGTAAGTCCAGTCCAGACATCCCTGGCGATGGCCGGCAGCCTCTGTCCTGACATGGGCGTTGGGGCTTCATGGATGTGACGCTTCCGAGCAACCCTGCCTTGCGCGCCGTTCACTAGTGCATAGCAGCGCCGAGCCTGATTCGCGCTTGTCGCCTGTTTCATCGCCGGCTTCCCCTCCGCCACGCCCGCAGGCTCAAGGGGTTCCTGCCGACCCGTCGCTTCGAGATCGAACAGGCCGGTCGCCGGTCGCCGGCTGCGGCTGAAGAGCCGGGGCATAGACGATCTTTACGCCGCCATGCCCGCGGAGAGCCTGCCCTCGCGGAGGCGGAGGCGGGCATCCAGGGGGAGGCCCCATGTCGCCGTCACTGGATTCCCGCCTTCGCGGGAATGACGCACACGCGATGGACGGCATGGGTTGCACGATCGCCCCGATGATTCAGCCACCCCCCGGTCGCCGCACGTGGCAAATAAATCTTGAACCCGTCGGGGCGGTATGCTAAAATTAACCTAACATTTCTGCCCCTCACCGATCAGGCCGCGCGGCGGGGGCGGAGCGTCACCGTGCGGCCTGGAGGTGTTGGCCATGAAGGATCTGAGCAAGCTGCTGGCGGAGGCGGGCGTATCGTTGGAATCCTGGCCGGCGCTGCCGCCGGCAGGCGATTTGTTCGGACTGCCCGATCAGGTGGGGGACGAGGTGGCGTTTGGGGCCATCATGGAGCCTTCGCGGGGCAGCATCACAGCGCGGGTCCCGTACCGCCCGGTCAAGGGCAACGGGGCACGGGGGCGGGTGCTGGGCTGGTTTCGCCACGCCATTGCCCGGGGCGAGCTGGGGCCGGGCGACGTGCTGCCATCGACCCGCGAGTTGGGTCGGCAACTGCGCGTGGATCGCCGCACTGTAACGCGGGCGATGCGCGACCTGGAGCGCCGCGGCGTGGTGTATCGCCGGCCCGGCGGCAGGCTCCGCCGCGTGAGCGAGCACACCCCGCCACGGAGCACCCATGGAGCTATCGCAGGCCAATCGCTGAGCGAGCCATGCCCCATACCCATCAGCCGCGGAGCCAGGCGGTGACGCCGCACCCCCCAGCCCCCTCGCGCCGGCTCGGCGGCCGGACGCAGCAGCGGCCGCGTGGACCGATCGAAGGCAGCATGGTTGGTTGCGACCCCACCGCCAAGAAAAAGGGTCTCGGCCGGGGAGGCATCCGGCACGAGACCCGATCCAGGGCGAAGTTGTGGGCCGGCGTGTGCGGCCGCGTCGTTGACGCACCACAATCATCCGATTCACCGCCCGCTCGGGCCAAGTCTGTGCCAAGATTCCCGCAAACGCCCGGCCGTCTGTACCGACTGGCGAAAAGCTGCGGTTTGGTCGGGCACGCAGGTCGGACTTATACTCGCCAGCCCATGCGCACCACCAAGATCGGCATCTTCCCCGGCACGTTCGACCCGCTGACCAACGGGCATCTGGACGTGATCCATCGCGGGCAGGTCTTGTTCGACCGCCTGATCGTCGCCGTGGGACACAACCCCGAGAAGCAGCAGGTCTTCACCATGCAGGAGCGGGCCGACATGATCGCCCAGCTCGTTCATCAGACGTGTGACCCGCACGTGGAAGTGGACACGTACCAAGGCCTGACGGTCGATTACGCCAAGCGCGTCGGGGCGGTGGCGATCCTGCGCGGGCTGCGGAACGTGACGGACCTGAACTTCGAGTTCCAGCTTGCTCTGACCAACCGTGCGATCGCCGACATCGAGACGATCTTCATCATGACGGGCGAGACGTTCGCGTTCACCAGTTCGAGCCTGATCCGCCAGATCGCCGCCGGGGGTCAGGTCGAGGGGCTGGCGCGGCTGCTGCCGCCGCTGATCCTCCAGCGCCTGCGCGACAAGGTGAAGGCGATGGGCCCCGCCGCCATGACGCGCTACCAGGTGGACGGCTTCAAGGAATGACCCCCCGGAGCGTGACCTGGAGACGGCCCGCAGGGGCCTGGCGGAAGCGATGCGGGCCGGCGCGGCCCCCCTCCCGCACCAGCACGAGGAATACACTAAGCATGGCCGCCTGCGCGACATCGGCGGCCGCACCAGGAAACGTCATGGCCCGCTCACTGCAACTCCTTGTCCGCACCCTGGCGCTGCTGCTCGCCGCCGCCGTGTCGTACCCTGCCCGCGGCGAAGAACCCGACGCCACACCCCAGGTCGATCCGCAGGCCCTGCACGACGCCGCCACCGCCGCCATCCGCAACGGCATCGCCACGCTCATGGCTCGGCAAAGTGCACCGGGCAACCCCACGGGCCTGGTCTTTCCGCCCGTCTCGCGCGAAGTCCGGCTCGTCACCGTCCGCCTCGCCTGGAAGGACGTCGAGGTGCCGGTGTTCGATGTCAAGACCGAGGAGCGTCTCGTCCCCAAGTTCGACGAGTACGGCAACCCGCAGGGCTTCGTCAAGCGGCAGATCGTCGTCCAGCGTGTCCGCACCGGCACGCGCACCGAACGCCGACTCGTGCCCGACCCCAACGGCGATGTCGAACGCCAGCAGAAGCGCATCGTCTATGGCGAAGGCGCCCAGGCCTGGGTGCCGCGCGGCCTCGTCGGGCTTAACGGCCAGGCGCTCTACGTCTATGCCCGCGCCGGACTGGCCTCGGATCGCCATGCCGCCATGCTCGCCTTCGAGCTCGAGCAGCTCGTGAACCAGATCGGCCTGCCCGACACCACCTGGGACCTGGCGTGGCTGGCCGCCGGCCTCGTGGCTCACAACAACCCGGACCGGCGCGAATTCACCCAGCGCGTGCTGGGCCGACTCATCGATGGGCAAATCCGCGAACGCGGCGATGGCCAGGGCCTCTGGGGACCCGTCTGCATTCACTACCCCATGCTCGCCAAAGGGCTCGAAGCCGAGGTGCTCATGGCCAACGAAGTCGCCGCCATGCGCAAGCAGGTCGAGGCACTGCCCCCCGCTCAATCCGCTCGCGGCCAGGCCGCGCTCGACAAGCTGATCGACCAGCAGTCGGCGCTGCGCCGCATCATGAACGACGTGAGCTGGCAGGGTCGCCGCATGGCCGACGCGATCCGTCGCTACGAGATCGACGACCGCTGGGCCATGCCGGGCTTGCCCTACGACATCTACAGCTACATTGTGGTGGACCTGGACTCGACGGTG
>CAZFDT010000057.1:0-31945 GCA_964518335.1 uncultured Phycisphaeraceae bacterium | reverse complement strand
GCAGACGTACCTCGACGACGCGGAGCTGATGGCTCTGTTCAAACAGGCGCCGGCGGCGATGAGCCTGCATCACGCCTACCTGGGCGGCCTGCTCGAACACACGCTCAGCGTCATGAAGCTCGCCGAGCTGATCGTGCCGCTGTATCCACAGGTCAACCGCGACCTGGTGCTCGTGGGGCTGTTCCTGCACGACTTGGGCAAGTGCCTCGAGCTGACGTGGAAGACCGGCTTCGGGTACAGCGACGACGGGCAACTCATCGGGCACGTGGCGCGGGGGGTGATCCTGCTCGACGAGAAGGTGCGCCAGTGCGCCGAGCGCGGGACCAAACTGCCGGGGGCCGTCGTCCGCGTGCTGCATCACATGATCCTCAGCCACCACGGCAAGTTCGAGTTCGGCGCTCTGAAGATCCCCGCCACGCCCGAGGCCATTGCCGTGAGCCACATCGATGACCTCGACGCCAAGCTGCACATGGCCATCGCCGCCGCCCGCAACGACACCGGCGCCAAGAGCGATGAGTTGGGTGGCCACTTCACCGAGAAAATCTGGGCCCTGGACACCCGCATCTACCGACCGGACCCGACGACGCTGCCAGATGATGGTCCCTGACATGAAACTCCAGGCCCCCAAAGGTACGCGCGATTTTTACCCCGCCGAGATGGCGTGGCACAATCACCTGCTCGACGCCTGGCGGCGGGTGTCGATCCGCAACGGGTTTGAGCAGGTTGAGGGGCCGATCTTCGAGTCGCTGGACCTGTACAAGGTCAAGAGCGGCGAAGGGATCGTCAGCGAACTGTTCCACTTTCAGGACCGCGGCGAGCGGGACCTGGCGATCCGGCCGGAGTTCACGCCGACGCTGGCGCGGATGGTGGCGGAGAAGGCCAACAGTCTGCCCAAGCCGATCAAGTGGTTCTGCACGCCCAACCTCTGTCGCGCGGAGCGGCCGCAGCGTGGTCGGCTGCGCGAGTTCTGGCAGTGGAACGTGGACATGCTGGGTCTGGCCGACGCGGTCGCCGACGCCGAGTGCATGTTCGTTGCAGTGGACCTGCTCGCCGAGCTGGGGCTGAGGCCCGAGCATGTGCGGGTGAAGATCAGCCACCGCACGACGGTGCGGCACATCCTCGCCAGGCTGGGCGTGAGCGACGAAAGGATGCTCGACGCCTTCGACCTGCTGGATCGCCGCGACAAAGTGCCCCCGGAAGTTTTCACGCAAGGCGCTGTGGCGCTGGGCCTCGACGAGGACCGTGTCAAGCGGTTCGACGAGATCTGCCGCCGCAAATATGCCGCGGGCGACCTGGACCACCTCCGCCGGTCGATCGGCATGGGCGAGCAACTGAGCGACCTGGAGGCGCTCGACGATCAACTGCGCGGCTTCGGCATCAGCGAGTGGTGCGAGTACGACCTGGGCATCGTGCGCGGCCTGGCGTATTACACCGGCACGGTCTTCGAGATCCACGAGCGCTCCGGCGCCGAGCGCGCCATGGCCGGCGGCGGGCGCTACGACCAGCTCATCGAGCTGTTCGGCGGGCCGTCGCTTCCGGGTGTCGGCTTCGGCATGGGCGACGTGGTGCTCACCAACGTGCTGATCGACAAGGGCCTGATGCCCGAGGACGTGGCCCCGAGGCCGGACGTGTATGTCATCGCCGCGACCGACGCCGGTGCGGTGCAGGTCCCGGGGATCGTCGGTCAACTGCGCCGCGGCGGGCTGCACGCACGGTTCAGCTACAAGGCGTCGCGCAACGTGGGCAAGCTGCTCAAGGACGCCGTCGCGGCCAAAGCGCGGTACGCGATGATCGTGGGCGACACGCCGGGGAGTGTGCAGTGCAAGGACCTGGGGAGCGGGGAGCAGGTGGAGTGTGCGCTGGGGGATGCGGTGGTGCGCATACGGGGGTGACCGCCGACCCGCGCCGCCGACCCGCGCCGCAGTCTCGCAAAGCCGAGACAGCGGCGGGCTTTCGTGGGGAAGAAGAAAGCCCGTCGCTGCGGAGGCTTGGCGGAGCTGCGGCGCGGGTTTAGAATCGGCACCCATGGCGACTCCGGGCACCGACACACTTCCGTTCAATATTTCTACCGCCGCCCTGCCGGGCAAAGCCTGGTTCCACGTCACGATCGGGACATATGCGTCGTGGCTCAGCGGCGACGCGCGAGGGTTCCGCGAGCGCGACCATCGCATCCATTCCTCCGGCGATCATCGTCACCGTCCGCCCGAGGGTGAGCATGCGGGGTTGCATCGTTACGCCCAATCGATCAGCGGGACGACAACGATTATCCCGCGCGAGTTGCGGCCGATTATTGGTCGAAAGGTTGTCTCGCATCTGCAGAAGTTGGGGCATCGGGTCCTGGTGGTATCGGTAGGCGGGATGCACGTCCATGCGCACGTCGAGTTGCCGCTGGCGTGGGGCGCGGCGGATCACGAGCTTGGGCGGGTGAAGCAGGCGGCGGCGTTGCTGGTGCGTGGGAAGCTCGACGCGAAGAAGTTGTGGACGGAGAAATGTGGGGTCAAGCCTATCAAGAACGCCGGGCATCAGCATCGGACGTACGGGTACATCCGCGGGCACATGGATGAGGGGGCGTGGGTGTGGGCGGTGTTGGAGGGGGAGGTGGGGATCAAGGGTGGGTGATTGGCGTCAGCGCCGACCCGCGCCGCAGTCTCGCAAAGCCGAGACAGCGGCGGGCTTTCGTGGGAAAGAGGAAAGCCCGTCGCTGCGGAGGTTTTGCGGAGTTGCGACGTGGGTTGGGAATAGCGTCGTTGGTCAGGACCCGCCGCGCCCGCCGGTGTTGACGATCGTGGGCGTGCTCTTGCAGGCGGCGCAGTGCTTGATGGCGGTCTTGGCGCCGATGCACGTGGCAACCGAGTTACCTTGCTTGGACGCATTCGCCAAGGGCTATTACACTGCCGCTCCCAATGGCCTGTCGATGTCCCGGCATCCTTGCGCTGATCTTGGTCTGCTGCGCCATGTTGAACGCGCAGGTGGTGGACTTGGCCAACCGTCCCGTGGCCGAGGTGCGCATCGAGGGTCTCAAGCAGGTCAGCGACACCCTGGTGCGCAATCAGCTTCGCATGTTGCCGGGCGAGCCGTACGACCCCCGGGTGGTGGAAGAGGACATCGTCCGCATCACGCACCTGGGGCGGTTTGACGCGGTGTCGGCCCGGGTCGAGCCGCGCGACGATGGGTCGCTGGTGCTCATCTACGCGGTCAAGGAGCAGCCGCTCATCGCCGACGTGCAGTTCGTGGGCAACAAGCGACTGACCGACCAGACGCTGTTCGAGAAGGTGCTGCTGCGGGCGGGCGATCCGATCGATCCGTTCCTCATCGACTCGGGCATCCGTGCGATTCGCGACGAATACCACAACAAGGGCTACTTCGTCGTGGACGTGCAGACGGACAAGGAGTTGCTGGAAGAGTCGAACATCCTGATTTTCCGCGTTCGTGAGGGCCCGCTGGTGAAAATTCGCGGGATCACGTTCGACGGGAACACGGTGTTCGCCGACCACGAGCTGCGCAGCCGCATCAAGAGTGAGACGTATTTCCCCATCTTCAAGAAGGGTGAGCTCAACCGCGAGCAGTTGGAGCTGGACGCGGCGCGGGTGCGCGACTTTTACCGAGAGCGCGGCTACCTCGACGCCGAGGTCGGCCGGCGCATCGACATTGCGCCGGACCAGCGGGGCGCCGTGGTCGTCTTCGTCGTCAGCGAGGGCAGGCAATACACCGTCGATGAGGTGAAAATCCAGGGCAACCACCTCTTCCCCACCGATCAGATTCTCAACCGGCTGGACATCCGCAGTGGCGATGTGTTCTCGACCGACAAGCTCCGCCGCAGCCGCGACGCGCTGATCGACATGTACGGCAAGCTGGGCTTCATCGAGACCGCCATCGAGATCAACCGCGTCTTCCACGAGGACGAGGCGCTGGTCGATCTGCTGGTGGAGATCAAGGAAGGCGGATCGTACCTGGTGGGCAAAGTGGTGATCCGCGGCAACGAGGTGACCAAGGACAAGGTGATCCAGCGGCAGTTGCGGGGGATGGACCCCGGTCGGCCGTTCGACCGCACGGGAGTCTCGGTGACCGAGCGTCGGCTGCGCGAGTCGCCGCTGTTTTCCGAGGCGACGGTGTCGGTGCTGGGCAAGCCCGAGGAGCCGGTGCGCGACGTGCTGATCGACGTGAAGGAGAAGAACACCGGCAGCCTCAGCTTCGGCGCCGCGGTGGGCAGCGACGCGGGCGTGGTCGGCGCGATTGACCTGACGCAGCGGAACTTCGACATCGCCGACTTGCCCGAGAGCTGGGGCGAGTTCTTCAGTGGCAAGGCGTTCCGCGGCGCCGGCCAATACTTCGCCATCACCCTGCAGCCCGGCGACGAGTTGAGTCAGTACCGCGTCAGCTTCCGCGAGCCTTACCTGCTGGAGAGCGACTATTTCCTGGACATGTCGCTGTTCTACTTCACGCGCGAGCGCGAAGGCTACGACGAGGAGCGATGGGGCGGCTCGACGGGCATCGGCCAGCGCTTCGGCGACGTGTGGTCGGTCGCCCTGGCGGCACGTTACGAGGCGATCACCATTGACAACATCGAGCCCGACGCGCCGGTGGACGTGTTCGCCGTCGAAGGCGACAGCACCCTTACGGGCCTGGGCATCAAGGCCACGCGCGACACCACCGACTCGCTGATTTTTCCCACACAGGGCAGTCGGTGGAACATCGGCCTGGAGCGCATCGGCGCCCTGGGCGGCGACTACGACTTCACCAAGCTGTCCATGGACTACAACAAGTTCTGGAGCGTGGACGAGGACTTCTTCGGCCGCCGCACCATCATCCGCTTCCGCCACGAACTGGGCTACATCTTCGAGGAGGACGAGGCCCCGCTGTTCGAGCGGCTGTACGCCGGCGGCCACCGCAGCTTCCGCGGATTCGAGTACCGCGGCGTCGGGCCCCGCGGCATCCGCGCCGACACCGGAACCGTCGGCGACGACCCCGTCGGCGGCGAATGGCTCTTCCTCCTGGGCCTCGAATACAACGTCCCCGTCTGGGGCGGCCCCACGCCCAGCCAGGACCTGCTCCGCATGGTCTTCTTCACTGACACCGGAACCGTCCAGAAAGACCTCGGCTTCGACGAGTACCGCGTGTCGGTCGGCTTCGGCCTGCGCCTGAAAATTCCGTTCCTGGGCCAGGCCCCCTTCGCCATCGACTTCGCCGTGCCCCTGCTCAAGGAGGACGGCGACGAGACGCAGTACGTCAGCTTCGATCTGGCCGTGCCATTCCGCTGACGCCCGCACGAGGCCGACCCGTTCCAGCGGGTCGGACCGCGAACCCTCACGTTGCCCCCGCCGTACTGGCGTGATAGAACGTGCATCGAACCCTCGGACCTCACCCCAACCTCGGGAGACCTCGCATGATCAGCAAGCGTATGGGAATCTTCGCCGCCGCCGCCGTCGTGGCGGGCCTGGGCCTTGTCTCGGTACAGGCCAATCGCCTGCTCAAGGGCACGCCGACCGCCGCCGCCGTCGTCGAGGTGCAGCGCGTCATCGATAACCTCAAGGAGAAGGAGGTGATCGAGGCCCAGCTCACCAAGCACAACGAAACGGTCATGAAGGAGAAGACCGACCGCGAGCGCGCCATCAAGCAGATGCAGGACGAGTTGGGCATGCTCGCCCCCGGCACGGAGAACCACCGCAAGAAGCTGGAGACGGCCGAGAAAGCGGTCATCGAACTCAACGCCTGGCTGCAATACGAGAACAACAAGCTGGTGCGCGAGCGCGGCCTGCAGATCGAGCTGCTTTACCAGAAGATGCTCAAGGCCATCGCCGACGTCGCCAAGACCAATGGCTACCAGGTTGTGCTCTTCGCCGAAGGCCCCGCCGAGTTCCGTGCCCAGGACCCACAGCAGCTCTCGACCCTGATCCAGATCCGCAAGGTGCTCTACTACGATCCGTCGCTGGACATCACCGAGCTGGTGACGCAGAAGATGAACAACGACTTCCAGAATCGCTAAGCGGTTGCGTCGATCCTCAGCCGCTTGCGGCTTGGCAGGCTCATCCCAGGGCGATGCTAAGCCGCGAGCGGTTACGTGCTATGCCCACGTTTACCACGCAAGAGATCGCAGACCGCGTTCAGGGCGAGTTGATCGGCCCGGGCGATGCGGCGATCGCGGGCGTCAACGCGCTCACTGCAGCACAACCGGGCGAGCTCACGTTCATCGGCGACGAAGCCCATGCGGCGAAGTGGCCCGCCAGCCGAGCGTCGGCGGCGCTGGTCCGCCGGGGGCTGGCGGTCGAGCCGGGCGCAGAGCGATGCCTGATTGTCGTGAAGGACGCCGACTTGGCGATGGCGATCGCCTTGGCGATGTTCGCCCCGCCGCTGCCCCTGCCTCCGCCGGGCGTCCATGCCACCGCGGCGATCGATCCTGCGGCCATCCTCGGCCGCGACTGCCGCATCGGTCCTCACGTTTTCGTCGGCCCACGCGCCCGCATCGGCGACCGCTGCGTCCTGCACCCCAACGTCAGCGTCTTCGACGACGCCGCGATCGGCGACGACTGCGTGCTGTGGTCCGGCACGGTCGTCCGCGAACGCTGCACCCTCGGCCGACGCTGCATCCTTCACCCCAATGTCACCATCGGCGCCGACGGTTTCGGGTACAGGCCCGCCGCCGATGGCCGCGGGATCGCCAAAATCCCTCAGATCGGCGTCGTCAGCATCGGCGATGACGTTGAGATCGGCGCAGGCACCTGCATCGATCGCGCCAAATTCGCCGCCACCGTCATCGGTGACGGATGCAAAATCGACAACCTCGTGCAGATCGGCCACAACTGCACCCTCGGCCGTTGCGTCATCATTGCAGGCCAGGCCGCCATCGGTGGATCCGTCACCATCGGCGACGGGGCGGTCATCGGCGGCAACGCCATGATCCCCGACCACATCACGATCGGCGCCGGCGCGACCGTCGCCGGCGGGACTCTACCGATCGAAACGATCCCCGCCGGCGAAACCTGGGCCGGGTACTACGCCCAGCCCGCCCGGCGCTACATGCGCATGCAGGCGGCGCTGCGCCGCCTGCCCGATCTGGTGAAGCACCTCCGGGGAACGTCATCGTAAAACGTCGCCATTCCATATCGATCCTGCAGACCTCGGCCGCCGCTGTGCAACTGGTGGTGCCTCCTGCGGGGCTTCGACGAGCAGTTCACGCGCGGCGATAGGAATCCGTCAGCAGTGAATCCCGGTGCGGTGACCTGCAGTTCCCGACACCCGCGGCTTGTGTCGATTTCAAGGAAGGTCACGCCTCAGGTCGTCGGCGACCAGCCCATCGACGTGTAATAGGCCAGGTTCGGTTGGCGAACGTCCATTCGTCCGATCTGGCAGATCACCGGCTCGGAAGCCTCGACCCGGAGGGCATATTGCCCAAAGGGAATCTGGAAATCAGTGACCGGCTCATCCAGTCGAATGCAGCGAACGCGACGGGCGTTGACGCTCAAAGGACCCGCGATACAGGGTTCGCGGTCCGTAAAGTAGATCGTCAGTATGACCTGGGCGTTGACGTCGCCGGCGTTGAGGATCAACAGCGATTCATGCCCGTGGGGCTCGCCGTCGCCATGTGGCGGCAGATCGCCATCGGGAAAATACCAGCGAGTGTGGCCATCGGCGTTCATGATTTGTCCTGTGTGGGAAACAGCAAAGCATCCAAGCGGTCGAGAATCAGCTTGACCGCCTTCTCGCCGTAAGCGCTGGTGGCGTGCTGTGCCCCGCGGGTGTACCACGGGCCATCGTCGTACCATTCCATCTTGACGCCCCGCGGGTCCAGCGCCATGAGCAGACTGGTCTCGCCGATGCCGGCATGGTCGAAGTCGTATTGGGCGATGATCTTGTCATCCATCAGGGGGTGAACCTGAATCCAGTTGAAGGGGTTGTCACCGTGGGCATGGCCTGCGTAATAGTCGGCGGTTTCGGCGCGGCCCCACCAGCCGTCGCCTCGCTCCTTCCGCAACCACTCGAACACCACGGCGCGGGCCGCGGTCTTGAACGCCAGATCGGTGGGCATACCTGCCACGAAATTCTCAGTCTGATGGTGAATGATCGCATGGATGTTGCGGCAGCCCACCGACAGAAGTGAACGGAACAGGCTGCGCGCGAAAGACAGCAGCGCGTCAACATCCACGTCGATCGTTCCATTTCGTTCGAGTGCTTCGACCACAGTGCTGCCTGCGCCATAGTAAAAGGGTGGCAAGATCACCAGGTCTGGTCGCCGCTGCTCCAGCCGATCCAGACAACGGACCACGACGAGCGTGTCCAGTCCCAACGCCAGGTGCTCACCGTGGTACTCGAGCACGCCCAGCGGCAAGACAAACGGCACGTTGGCGTCCATCGCCTTGCGCAACTCGCGGGGACGCATCATTTCGTATCGCATGGAGGCTCCTTGGCGCATGGCGCCCGCGGATCATGACGCGGGTCCGTCATCATGGCCCGCACGTTGAGTTCATCACGCAACCGAGCCAGCGGCGGCACAGGCCATCACTCCACCTCCAGTTCCTGAATGCTGCGGAAACGACCACTGAACAAATCGAAATCACCGCTGGTGATGCGCCCGCCGTTCTCCCAGCGCAGTCCGAATTCCGCATCGCAGAGAAAGGTGTCGATTTGGAACGTCATGTTCGGCTCGAAGGGGTATTGACTGATGGTCTCGACCCACGGAGCCTCGACCTCAATCATGCCCAGACCGTGTGCGGGACCGTAAAGGAAGTTGTCGCCGTAGCCCCGTTCATCAAACAGTCGGCGGTAGCGGGTGGCCACCTCCGAGGCGATGACACCCGCGCGCATCCAGCCGATCGTCTGCTGGTGCGCCTCCAGTCCGAACAGCACCAGGTCCCGCTGACGAGGCGTCATGCGGCCGAGGCACACCGGCACGCCGACGCCTGACGAATAACCGTCCACCCGCGCCGACAGATTCAACTGCAGCATGTCACCCTTCGCCAACACCCGATGCGTCGGCCGACTGATGGCATGGCGCGTGTTCGGACCTGACAGGACATACTGGGGCATGCCCTCGTATTCGGCGCCGTTCTCGTAAATGGTCTGCTGCACCAGACCGACCACCTGCAGT
This sequence comes from uncultured Phycisphaeraceae bacterium, assembly GCA_964518335.1. Taxonomy (GTDB): domain Bacteria; phylum Planctomycetota; class Phycisphaerae; order Phycisphaerales; family Phycisphaeraceae; genus CAZFDT01. The sequence continues at coordinate 22,863 of CAZFDT010000057.1, read as the reverse complement.
TCGGTCATGCCGGGGCGCACCTCGGCGAGCACCCGCTGCATCGCTTGCTCGCTGATCCGAAACGCCTCTTGCAGGCACGCGATCTCGGCGTCACTCTTGATCGAGCGCAGCGTCACCATCACGTCATCGGCTCGCTCCATCGCAGCGTCGGGGAACGTGGCGCGCAGGCTATCGAGCACCGGCGCGACCGTGACCAGGTAACCCGCCAGGCCGATACGTCGCGGCGCGCCAACGCCTGCTTCCTCGAAAACCTCCTGGAAACTGGCGCACTTGATGTCCGGATACGCCGGATCGGCGCTCTCTCGGTACTCGACCATCTGTTGGATACGCGCGATGCGACTGCGGTCGCGGGCGAAGGTCTGGCTCTCAGGGCCGATCAGCAACGTGGCGTCGCCCTCGGCGGGGATCAGCACGCCCGCCGTCTCAAAAATCGGCCAGTAGTCGGCGAAATAACGGACGTTCGCGAAGTCGGCCTCGTTGCTGTTGACCAGCAATGCGTCGAAGCCGCGGTCGCGGACCAGCTGTTGCGCACGGTGCAGGCGCTGTCGAAACTCCTGAGCGGAGATGCCTGCGACACGCGAATCGGCAACGGCGACGACAGGTTCAGTCATGACGTGCTCCTCTTATGACGGCCTCAATGAATCCCGAATGATCAACTTGCCCTTGAGCAGGAGGGGCGCATCGGCAGGCGACGTGTCGCCGGCCATGGCCCCAACAAGCCGCGACACCGCTTGCGCGGCGATCTGATCCATCGGCTGCGCGATGACCGTCAGTGCCGGCGACAGCAGTTCCGCGCCTGGAAAATCGTCGAACGCGGCCACACCGATATCCGCGGGTATGCGATGCCCGTGGTGGCGAACCCATCGGTAGATGGCGATTGCGGCATCATTGTTAAGCGCCACCATCGCCCTGACGTTGTGGTCCTGTGGATGAATGGTCGGCATGGCCTGGACCGTCGTCCGGCGGAGGCGGGCCACTCCCGCGAGCGATTGCGCCAGACCTTCGTATCTCAGATCGAGCGTCGCATCCACGGCGTCATCGGCGCGAACAGCCATCACGTCCGTGTACCCTCGCTGCTGCAAGAGGTCGCCGAGTTGCCTGCCCGCGTCGATGTTGTCGAGGCCGACGAACCTCACACCGCGGGTCGCTGGTCGATCCAGAAGAACGAGGGGGACTTGGTGACTGGCTGCCTTCCGGAGTCCGCCGGCGCCTGTGGGCGCCACCAGCAAGCCATCGACGCCCCTGCCGATCAAGTCATGGATGTGTTCAGCCTGCCGCGCATCGCACTGGTCGGTGTTGCAGATCAGTAAGCGGTAGGCGTGGCGGCCAAGCTCGCGCTCGACGTGCCTGGCGATCTGGCCAAAAAACGGGTTGGCGATATCCGCCACCAGCAGGCCCACGAGTCTGGTCTTGCCTGTGCGCAGGGCCTGGGCGATTCTGGAAGGACGGTACCCCAACGTGTGTGCCGCCCGGCGCACCCTCTTGACTGTATCGGGCGCATAACGATGCGTTTTCAGGTCGCCGCGCAGCACTCGAGAGACTGTCGATCGATCGACGCCGGCAAAGGCAGCCACATCGGCGGCGGTCGCAGGGCCTTTCATACACACGATTGTATAAAAGTACGAAACTGGTGCAATCGCATGCGATCAACTGGGCTCATCACCTGCGACTTGTCGGCGCCAAGGAGCCCTTTAACCCACAGGCCCTGCAGGCGGAAGCGAAGCTGCCCCCCGCGGCGGTCAGCTATTCGGCCGCCACGTGGCCAGATGAACGATGCGTCAAAGTCAAGGCGCTTAACCGGGCCTGCCCTGCCGCACCGCGGCCGGTTCGATGATGTCCCCGACGTGGTCCAGCAGTTTGCGCAAGGCGACGGGCTCGAGCCAGTAATAGACGTCACGGCACATGCGTCGGCTGTTCACCAGGCCCGCTTCGCGGAGGACGGCCAGGTGGTGCGACACGGTGGGCTGCGTGAGGCCGATTTCGTCGGCCAACTCGCTGACGTTGTACACGTCGGGACAGGCGTCGGTCTGGGGCAGCAGACCGATGATGCGCAGCCGCGCCGGGTCGGCGATCGCCTTGAGCAGGATGGCCAATTCGTCCTCGGTCACAAATCGAGCATAGCGGGGCTGTGGCCAGCGTCAATCACCGTGCGGGCATGGCGTAGCTGTCTTCCATCTGCCGGGCGGCGAATCGGCCATAGGCGACGACCATGGGCGAAGCGGCGACGTTGATCTGGACCGAACCGTCGGCGGCGGCGAAGTTGTGGGTGTAACTGTCGCGTCGATCGTCACCGGCGGAGGGCAGTTGTACGCGCCAGGCCTGGCCGGCGGTCACCGACGGGCTCCACAGCGCGGCGCCGGCGACGTTGTCGCCGTGGTTGATGATGTGATAAGGCCCGCCGTCAGCGGTGCGAGGGTTGCTGTAGGCGCGGTCGCCGGCGAGGACGGTCATGCGCCGGCCGTGGTACGTCCATGGCGTGTCGGAACGGGTGAACAGGCGCGTGTCGTCGTACAGGACATTGCCGGGCGATTCGCTGCTGCCGGGCAACGTATCGCCATAGTACCCGGCGGTGATGAAGTAGTCGGTGTTGATGGTTCCGGGCGCAGCGTCGGCGGGGAGCGTGGGCGGTTTGGGGAGAAAAGGGCAGAGGAAATGGTTGACGTTCATGTAAGGTCGCCACTGCTGGCGTACGTCGATGCCGCCGCTGATCGCCGCGTTGGGCCCGGCGATACTGGCGGCGAAGATGTTGAGGCTGCCCCCGGCCTGCACCTCGACCTCGCGGGCGTGGCGCGGCAGGCGGCGGTTGTCGGCCTCATACGCCGCTGCGGCCTGCGCGATCGAGCGCAGGTTCGCCTGGCACTGCGCCTGCCGCGCCTGCCGCCTCGCCGCACCCAGCGCCGGCAGCAGAATGCCCACCAGCAACGCGATGATGCTGATGACGACCAGCAGCTCGATGAGCGTGAACGCGCTGCGATATCGGGAGGCCACAGTCCTTATATCGTAGAAAATCATCGACGCCGGTCAATACGCGGTATGATGTGCCGACATTGGTGGGTCTTCATCGCTGCGATCGAAGGGGTCAGTCATGCGTCACGACGAACGGAAGATCGGCCGGGCATGGCGGCACGCGCTGGTGGCGGGGCTGCTGATCGGGTGGGCGACGCTCGGGCACGCGGCGGACTGGCCGCAGTGGCGCGGGGCGCAGGTCGATGGCATCAGCGTTGAGAAGCTCAGCGCTGATGCAACTCCGGCCATCGCCTGGACGCGCGACGTGGGCATCGGCTATGCCGCCGCCACCGTCGTGGGCGATCGTGTGTACATCGCCGGCTGGCGCGACGGCAAGGATACCATCTGGTGCCTTAACGCCGCCGACGGCTCGCCGGTGTGGCAGCACAGTTACACCATCGGCCGATACAACAAGATGCACGAGGGCGGGCCCGCCGCCACGCCCGCTGTCGATGGCGACCGCGTGTACACCCTCTCGCGCGACGCCCGCCTGATCTGCCTCGACGCCAAGACCGGCAAGCCGCGATGGGGCAAGGAACTCAAGAAGGAGTTCGGCGTCAGCGAGCCCGACTGGGCCTTCAGCGGCTCGCCCGTGATCCTCCCGGGCAACAGCAACGCCCTGCTCATTGACGTGGGCAAGATCATCGCGTTCAACAAGAACACTGGCCAGACGCTGTGGCAGACCGCCGACTACGGCGCCGCCTACTCGACGCCTGTCGCGTTCGCGCACGGGGGCAAACGATTCCTGGCGACGTTCCCCAAGCACGGGCTGGTCGTTCTCGATGCCGCCACCGGCCGCGAGATCGCCAAGCACGGCTGGCGCACCGACTACGGTGTCAACGCCGCGACCCCGATCGTGGTCGAAGGCAGCAAGGCCGCCCGCATCTTCGTGACCAGCGGGTACAACACGGGCTGCGCCATGCTGGAGTTCGACGGTGCGGGGCTGCGCGTGGCGTGGGAGAACCGCGAGATTCGCGGGCAGATGGCCACGCCCGTGCTCATCGGTGAGCACCTCTACGGGTTCGACGAGTCGCAGCTCAAGTGCGTCGAGTTCGCCACCGGCAACCGCGTCTGGGCCGAGCGCGGCCTGGGCAAGGGCGCGATCTGCGCCGCCGGCGACACGCTCGTGATCCAAAGCGACAGCGGGGAGATCGTGTTGGCGGCCGCCGACCCCAAGGGCTACCGCCCGCTGGCGAAAATCAAGGCCCACGACGGCAAGAACAGTTGGGTCATGCCCGTTGTGGCTAACGGACGCGTCTACGCCAAGAGCCCCAGCGGCACGCTCGCAGCCATCGACGTGAAGTGACGCCGCCGACCTACCACCAGGAGCCGATCATGCGAACGGGACGCCATCTGATCGTTGCGGCGCTGCTGTCGAGCCTGGCGTGGACCGCGCAGGCCGACACCGTTGTCGGCTGGCGCACGGACTGGACGGGTCGGTATCCCGACGCGACGCCGCAGAAGACGTGGTCGAACGATCAGAACGTGCTGTGGTCGTGCCGTCTGCCCGCCACGAGCAACTCGACGCCGGTGATCGTGGGCGATCGGATTTTCGTCACCGCCGAGCCCTTCTCGCTGTTGTGCGTATCGGCGACGGACGGGCGCATCCTCTGGCGGGCGGACAACGACTCGGCCAACCCGCAGGCCGGGGACGACGCGCCACAGGTCGCCGACGCCGAAGCGAAGTTCGCCGAATCGCGCGAGTTGCAGAACCGTCGCCTGCGCCTTCGCCGCAAGATCGAGAACCACCCCGACGACGAGAACGCCAAGCGCGAGTTCGCCGAACTCGACGCACGCGTCAAGGCGCTGGAGGTCGAACTGGCCCCGCTCCGCAAGCCGCAGCAGCCCCAGACCCACGACACCAACGGCTACTCATCCCCCACGCCCGTCAGCGACGGCAAGCGCGTCTTCGCCCACTACGGCAACGGGGTCACTGCAGCGTTCGACCTCGACGGCAAGCGGCTGTGGACCGTCGAGCTCGAAAACACCGGCCACGGCTGGGGCCACAGCTCCTCCCCCGCGTACGCGCCCGACAGCAACACGCTTATCGTCCTCGTCCGCGACCTGCATGGCCTCGACGCCGACACCGGCAAGGTCAAGTGGACCGCCAAGTCCCGCCACCGCTGGGGCAGCCCCGTCGTCACCCGTGTCAGCGACACGTCCATCGTCCTCACGCCCAACGGTGAGATCGTCCGCGCCGGCGACGGCCGCGTCCTGGCCACCGGCGTCGCCGGGCTCGAATATGCCACCCCCGTCCTCGACGACGGGATCGCCTACTACATCGAGAACAACAGCCGCGCCGTCAAACTGCCCGGCTCCGCCGAGGAACCCTTCGAGATCCAGACCGTCTGGACCGCGCGCGTGCAGGGCGATCGCCACTACGCCTCGCCCGTGATCCACGACGGACTGATCTACACCATCTCGCGCAACGAGACGATGACGGTGCTCGACGCTCCCACCGGCCAGATCGTGTACGAACGGCGGATGCAACTGGGTGGCTCGACCAACAGCGCGTATCCGTCGGTGACGCTCGCCGGCGCCGGCGGACATGAGCTGATCTACGTCAGCAGCGAGACGGGCACGACCGTCGTGATGAAACCCGGCCGCGAGTACGACGAAGTGGCCCGCAACAAAGTCACCGGTTTCCGCGGCTCGCCGGTGTTCGTCGGCGGCCGCCTCTACCTGCGCTGCTTCGATGCGCTGCGCTGCATCGGCGACAGCCGCGCCGTGCTGGCCTCCCCATGAGTTCCCCGGGCCCCGCCCGATTGTCATTCACGCGAAAGGAGAGAGAGTGAGCGTCCGTGCAACCCTGATCCGTGTCGGTGGCGTGCTGCTGTTGACGATGGCGACCGGTGCGGCCCGCGCGACCGGCGTGGCCTTGAGCAATCCATCGTTCGAGGCGCCGCCCACCGCGTTCGCCCTGCCGGAGATCGATGACTGGGACGAGGCGGACCTGCCCGGCGACGAGGGCGGCCAGGTCACGGGCGTGTTCAACAACGCCTCGGGCTCACCGCCGATCACCAACGTGGACGGCCAGCAACTGGCGTTCATCTTCGCGCTGGCGGACATGGGCATCGCCATCTCGCAGGTGAGCGTGGACGCGTACCAGCCGGGCGCGACCTACACGGCGTCGGCGTGGCTGGGCAAGAGCAGCGATTCGGTCTTCGGCTCGCAGCCGCCCGACGACGCGGGACTGCAGATTCGCCTGTTCTATCAGCCCGTGGACGATCTCGTGAGCCGCGCGCTGGACGATGCGTTTCTGGTCGCCAGCACGACGGTGTTCGCCGGGAGCCTCTCGACGCTTTCGCTATCGCCGTGGGGCCTGTCCAGCGGCCAGGTGCTGCCCGGAGATGCCTGGGCCAATCACCCGATCGGCATCGCCTTCGCGCCCGTCGGCGCCAGCGGCGGGCCCAACCCGGCGACGTTCAACCTCGATCGCGTGATGATCGTGCCCGAGCCCGCTTCCGTCGCGCTCTTCATCCTCGGCGCCGCCGCCATGCTGCGCCGCCGCCGCTGCTGTTGACCTCATGATGACCGCACCTGCCCAGATCGATCGGGGGCGCGGCCCGCGACAACGTGTCGCCGGCTGGACCCTCGTCGAGCTGATGGTGGTCGTCGCCATCATCGTGCTGCTGACGGCGGTGCTGCTGCCGTCGCTGGGACGATCACGCTCGCAGGCCCATGTGGCCGTGTGCCAGAGCAACCTCAAGCAGGTGGGCATCGGCGTCATGGCGTACGCGATCGACCATCGACAGGCGATCCCGTTCGGGCCGGGGCAAGACGCCATCACCATGCTCGACTTCTATCGCTTCCCCGGCATGGTCACGAGCCTGCTGTCCACGCTGCAGGGCGAGCCGGTGGGCCTGGGCCTGCTGCTGCGGTCCTACCTGGCGGACAAGCCCGAGATCATGTTCTGCCCCGGGTCCGATCAGAAGATCGTCGCCGCCAAGGAGATGGCCAAGTTCGGCTCAGGCCAGGCGCAGTCCAGCTACTGGTATCGCCACGGCTCGGCGGCCGTGCCCACTGACGCCGTCACCCACATCCGCACCGACGGCAGGCACGTCAACCGCCACGGTCAACCACTTCGCGCCCTCGCCATGGACAGCAACTTCGTCGCCCACCCGGAGCTGGCGGCCTTCAACGTCAACACCCGCACGCACCACGGCCTCGAACGCGTCAGCGTGTTGTTCCTCGACGGCAGCGCCGACAACCTCATCAACACCAACGGCCGGTTCACAGTCGATGTCGGCGTCGCCCCGCAGAACGGTCCCGACGGCATCTTGAGCGCCCTGGAGATCGCCGACTCTACGCCGTGACCCGTGCACGGGGCGGCATGCATTGACGCTCATCGATGGCCAACTATCATGCACAGGATCATCACTCGCTTGGATTGGGTCAGGGCCATGAGGCGATTTCGCGCGGCATTCGTTTCTGCTGTCGTCCTCGGTGGAGCGGTCGTGTCGGCCCATGCACAGCCGGCTGACGGTTGGCTGAATTGGCGCGGCCCGACGCAGATGGGCGTCGCCACGGCGGCGTTGACCGTCACCGACTGGAGCGATCCGGCCAAACTGCTGGCGTGGGAGGCGGACCTGCACGGGCGCGGCGCGGCGGTCGTGGCGAGGTACGCTGACGGAGATCGGCTGTACGTCGGCGGCTATCGCGGGCAACGCCAGCAGCTCGTCGAGGTGCTGGCCTGTCTTGACCCCACCGACGGGCGCGTGCTGTGGGAAAAGCGCTTCCCCGACTTTCTCTCCGACATCATCTACGACCGCTATTCGATCGGCGCCCCCAGCGTCGATGCGGAAACGGGCAATGTCTATTGGCTGTCGTCGCCGGGGATTCTCGTGTGCTACGACCGCGACGGCGTCGAGCAGTGGCAGGTGTCGATGCTCGAAATGTTCGGCCGGCTGACGTTCCCCAACGGCCGCACCGGCTCGCCGACGGTCTTCGACGACCTGGTCATCGTCAACGCGATCACGAGCAACTGGGGCCGCGAAGGCCCGGCGAAGAACAGGCTGTATGCGTTTGACAAGAGGGACGGCCAACTCGTGTGGTCCAGCGATCCGGGCGTCGGCCCGCCGTTCCTCAAGGACAGCTCGTTCAGCACGCCGATCTTCGAGCGGCGCGAGGGTTACGACGTGTTCTACGTTGGCCTGGGCGACGGCAACGTCGTCTGCGCCAACGCCCGCACCGGCGAGCCGATCTGGCGCTGGCAGATGTGCGTCGGCGGAGTCAACGGCAGCCCTGTGATCTGGCGTGGCAGCGACGAGCAGGCGGATCGCCTCATCATCACCCACGGGCAGGAAAACGTCCACGACACCGGCCGCGGGTTCGCTGCTGCAGTGGACCTTGAGAAGGCGTGGAGCGACTGGGACGCCGCCCGCAAGGGTGAGAAGTTCACCCCGCCGTTTGTGCTCAAGGACGAGGACCACGTGTTGTGGCGCAACGATGCCCTGTCGATGTTCACCAGCTCGCCGACACTCGTGGGCGATCGTGTATTTCAGTTGACCGAGAGCGGCCACCTCTTCTGCCTCAGCGTACGTGACGGCAAAACCATCTGGAGCAAACACCTCGGCGGCACCGCCCTGCACGGCTCGCCGCTGTGTGTGTATGAAACATTGTTCGTTCCCATGTGGCAGGGCGGCTTCTTCGTACTCAACGCCACAGCCGGTGACACGCTCGCTCACTGGAAACTCGACGGCGACTGCATCGGCTCACCGACGATCTTCGACGGCAAGCTCTACGTGCATACCACAGCGAAGCTGTATGCGTTCGAAGTCGGTAGGTGGCAGAGAAAAGAGGATATACATCCTGCACCATCCGGCACTCAAGACAATGCTACGCAACTGCTTGTGCGTCCCGCCGAGTTCCTGATGCGTCCCGGTGGCAGTGAAAGTTTTTCACTTAAAGGCGTCGATGAGCGGGGCATGCCGGGCCTGTTCGTGATTCGTGATCCTGTTTCGCAGTGGGAAAGCTACATGCCACCGACTGCGCGTGTGAAATCGGTCTTGGATGTGATGTTTGAGCCACCAGATCATGTGTTGGCTGTAAAGGGTTCCGTGTCTAGTGCGGGTGCTCTGCGAGTGACGAAACATGGTCTTCAAGGTTACGTGCGCGGCCGCATTCTGCCTTCACCGCCTTATACCGAGGACTTCGAGTCGTTTCAGTTGACCGAGACGGTCAAGGGCACGGAGGTGAAGTTCGCCTATCCGCCGCTGCCGTGGATCGGGGCGCGGCTCAAGTGGGACGTGCGGGAAGTCGAGGGCAGCAAGGTCCTCGCCAAGACGCTCGACAACATCCTCTTCATGCGGTCGATGGTGTTCATGGGCCACCCTGATGACCGCGGCTACACCGTCGCCGCGGATGTGATGACTGATGGCAATCGTCGCAATATGTCGGCCGTGGGCGTGATCAACCAGCGGTACATCGTCGCGCTCGACGGCAACAAGCAGTGCATCGAGGTGAGCAGCAACCACGACCGGGTGAAGATCGAGACGCCGTTCAAGATCGAACCGAAGACGTGGTATCGCCTGGAAACGCGCGTCGATGTGCATGAGGACGGTGGCGGAATCGTCTATGCCCGCGCGTGGAAGCGCGACGCGGAAAAACCCGGCGACTGGACGCTCACTGCAGCGGTCCCGCACGCGCACATGCAGGGCTCGCCGGGGCTGTATGGCTTTTCGCCGGGCAGCCGGTTCAGTGTGTTCATCGACAACGTCGAGGTGGTTCCAAATGCAGAACGCTAAAACGCTAAAACGCCGCAACGCTAAAACCAGAGAAAGCGTCATCGCGCTAACCCTTCTGGGTTTTAGCGTTTTAGCGTTGTGGTGTTTTAGCGTTACCCAAGCCCAGGACTGGCCCATGTGGGGCCTATCGCCTTCGCGCAACATGGTCTGGCCTCACGCCGCGTCGATCCCCGTCGATCTGAGCCCCGGCAGTCTCATCGGCCGCGGCGGCGAGACCGACATGGCGACCACCAACGGCGTCAAGTGGATCGCCAAGCTCGGCTCGCAGGCCTACGGCAATCCGACCGTCGCCAACGGCAAGGTCTATGTCGGCACCAACAATGCCCATCCCTTCGACACCAAGTACCAGGGCGACCGCAGCGTCGTGCTCTGCCTCGACGAAAAGACCGGCCAGATGATCTGGCAATACAACGTCCGCAAGCTCGGGGGGGGCAAAGTCAGCGACTGGGAGTTTCTGGGCATCTGCTCCACGCCGGCGGTGGATGGTGATCGGGTGTACCTGGTGAGCAACCTCTGCGAGCTGGTGTGTCTGGACGTCAACGGCATGGCCGACGGCAATCAGGGCGTGACCGACGAGGCGACGTACTACGCCGAGAAGGGCGCCGCTGCAGTGGAACTGGGCCCGACCGACGCCGACGTCATCTGGCGCTACGACATGGCTGAGGATCTGGGCGTGTTCCCGCACAACATCAGCAGCAACTCGCCCGTGGTCGTGGGCGAAACCGTGTGGGTGGCCACGAGCAACGGGGTGGACTGGTCGCACGTGAACATCCCCAACCCGCGCGCCCCCGCCCTGATCGGCGTGGACAAGACCACCGGCAAGCTCGTCGCCGAGGAAGCCTCCGGCGTCAGCGAACGCATGCTGCACTGCAACTGGAGCAGCCCAACCCACGGTCGGGCCGGCGAACAGGACGTCCTCGTCTGGGGCGGCGGCGATGGGTTCGTGTACGGCTTCGATCCCGTGCCCGTCAAGGATGAAGACGGCTTCGGCGTGCTCAAGGAACTGTGGAAGACCGACCTCAACCCGCCCCACTACCGCCACGACGCCGACGGCAACCCGATCAAGTACGCCACGCACGACGGCCCCAGCGAGGTCATCAGCACCGCCGTCGTGCACGACGGGCTGGTGTACGTGGGCATCGGCCAGGACCCCGAGCACGGCACCGGGCGCGGCGCGTTCAGTTGCGTCGAGCTGGCCACCGGTCGGATCGTCTGGCGATACGCCGACATCGACCGCACGATCTCGACCGCGTCGGTGCACGACGGGCTGGTGTATGTCGCCGATTATGCCGGCAAGGTCCACTGTCTCGATGCGAAATCCGGCGACGTGAAATGGGTCCACGACACCAAGGCGCACATCTGGGGCTCGACCCTCGTCGCCGACGGCAAGGTGCTCATCGGCAACGAGGACGGCTACCTGACGATCCTCGCCGCCGGTCCCGAGGCGAAGCTGCTGGCCGAGATCGAATTTCCCGCTCCGATCTACTCCTCGCCGATTGTCGCCAACGGCGTGCTGTATGTCGCCACGCAGAGCCACCTGTACGCCTTCGAGGCGGCGCCGTGAGAGCATCATGACACGCCATGCCTCCGTCATCATCTGGCTTGTATTCTGGATGTTGTTCGTGCTGCACCAGGATGTGTGGTTCTGGAGCGATCGCACGCTGGTGCTGGGGGTGGTGCCTGTGGGTCTGTTTTATCACGTGATGTTTTCGCTGGCGGCGGCGGGGCTGTGGTGGGCGGCGACGCGGTGGGCCTGGCCGACGCATATCGAGGCGTGGGCCGACGCACCGGGTCACGCCGATGACGACCGCACGAACGGAAAGGATGCGTGAGCTTGACGACTCTTGCCGCCGGCGAACTCACGCCTCTGCTGGTCATCTGCAGCTACATGGCCCTGCTCATCGCGCTGGGCGTTGTCGCCGCGCGCCTCTTTAAGGGCACCGCGGCCGACTTCTTCGTCGTGTCCCGCTCCGTCGGGTCCTTCTTCCTGCTCATGTCCATCTTCGGCACGACGATGACTGGATTCGCCATCGTCGGCTCCTCCGGCAAAGCCTACTCCACCGGCGTCGGGGTGTACGGGCTCATGGCGTCGTGGTCCGGTCTCATCCACTCCGCCTGCTTCTTCCTCGTGGGCATCCGACTCTGGGCCGTGGGCAAACGCTACGGCTACGTCACCCAGTGCGAGTACTTCCGCGAACGTTTCGAGTCGCCGGCGCTGGGCTACCTGCTCTTTCCCATTCTCGTGCTGCTGGTGATTCCCTACCTGCTCGTCGGCGTCATCGGCGCGGGCAAGGCGATGCAGCCGATCACCGCCGGGGCGTTCCCCGAACTGTTCCCGGTGTTGCGGCCCGACGGCACGGCCTCGCCGCTGCACGGCGGCATCCCGCCCTGGCTGGGCATGCTGGCGGTCTGCCTCATCGTGCTGTTCTACGTCTTCGCCGGCGGGCTGCGCGGCGCCGTGTGGGCCAACGCATTCCAGACCATCGTCTTCATGGTCACGGGCATGGTGGCGTTCTTCATCATCGCCCATCGTCTGGGCGGTCCGGTCGCCGCCAGCCAGGCCGTCGCCGAGCACCAGACTGCTGCAGTGCGCCTGGCCCGCGAGGGGCAGATCGGCTACCTGCAGTTCTTCACCTACTGCTTCATCCCGCTGTCGGTGGGCATGTTCCCGCACCTGTTCCAGCACTGGCTCACCGCCAAACGCGCCAAGTCGTTTCGCCTCACTGTCGTGGCCCATCCGATCTGCATCGCCATCGTCTGGGCGCCGTGCATCATGATCGGCATCTGGGCCGCGGGCCACTTCGGCACGACCATTCCCGACGCCAACACCGTGCTCGGACGCATGGTCAACCAGCTCGTCCACCTGCCCTGGCTCAGCGGCCTGCTGGGCGCGGGCATCCTCGCCGCCATCATGTCCAGCTTGGACTCCCAGTTCATGTGCATCGGCACGATGTTCACACGCGACATTGTCGTGCGCCTCGTCGGCCGACACCGCTTCACCGACCGCGAACTCGTCTGGCTGGCGCGCGGGTTCATCGTCGGCATCGTGGCCGTGACCTACCTGCTCGCCCTGCTGCTGCAGAAGGGCACACACGTGTTTGACCTGGGTGTGTGGTGCTTCAGCGGCTTCGCGTCGCTGTTCCCCCTGGCGCTGGCGGCCGTGTTCTGGAAGCGCGCGACCCGCGCGGGCGCCATCGCCAGCATCCTCACCACCGCGTGCGTCTGGCTCATCCTGTTCGTGCGCGACATGATCGAGAAGCAGCAACGTCCGCCCGGCCAGGACGAGGAACTGCTGCTGTGGGGCATGATGCCCGTGACGTTCATCTTCGCTGCGTCGGTGGCGTCGCTGGTGGTGGTGTCGCTGCTGACGAAGCCGCCTACCGAGACGACGATCCGCCGGTTTTTCGTCCCCGCGTCCGTGCCGGGAAGGGGTGACTGACCGTGAGTGCGACCGCCACCGACGCTTCGGCTGCACTGGACCAGCACGTGTGCGAGATCGTGCGCTGGCATTTCAACGCGGAGACGGGGACGCCGTGGTGGCTGGACTGGGCGAAACAGGCCCGGTGGGACCCGGCTGCGGAGGTGCGTGGCTTTGCCGATCTGATGCGGTTCCCGCATTTTCAGGACGATGTGCTGCGCTACGAGCCGCACGCGCGGTTCATCCCTCGCGCCTACGCGGGCAAGCCGTTCAAGGTCTTCGAGACCGGCGGGACCACCGGCATGCCCAAGCAGCGCATCAGTTGGGAAGACCACCTGATCGACTACACCGAGTTTAGTCACGGCCTCGACGCGGACTATCCCGACGCTTTCCCGCGCGGGGGCCACTGGCTGATGCTCGGGCCGACCGGGCCGCGCCGGTTGCGCCTCGCCATCGAACACCTGGCCAACGTCCGGGGGGGGTCGTGCTATCACGTGGACCTCGATCCGCGCTGGGTCAAGCGTGCGCTGGCCGAGGGCAAGACCGACGTCGCCCGCGCCTACCAGGACCATGTCATCGATCAGGCGGTGGAGTTGCTCAAGCATCGAAGCATCGCATGTCTGTTCACAACGCCGCGACTGCTCGAGTCGCTGGGCGATCGGCTCAACGTGCCCGACGCCGGGGTGCGGGGCGTGTTCTGCGGCGGCACGAGCATGACGCCGCAGGTCATCCGCTTCCTCTGCGAGGAGGTGCTCGAACAGCGTGCTGCACTGGTCCCGACCTACGGCAACACGCTGATGGGTCTGGCGGTTGCCCGGCCCGTCACCGCCGCCGATGGTTACGCCCTGACTTACTACGCCCCGCAGCCGCGGGCCGTGCTGCGCGTGGTCGATCCCGAGCAGACCGACCGGGTGGTGGACTACGGCCAGTGGGGGCGGGTGGAGTTAACGACGCTGACGAAGGAGTTTTTCATGCCGCGCTTTCTGGAGCGTGACGAGGCCATTCGCCGCGAGCCGCACGGTCGCTTCGCCTGGGACGGCGTGGGCGATGTGAGGCCGTTCGGCTTTGCCACCAAACCCACGATCGAGGGCGTGTATTGACTGTTGCCGCCGCCATCCCGCACATCCCCGCGTTGCGCTGGGGCGCGGCATACGCCAGCCTCGAACAGGCCGACGTGAAGGACTTCCGCACGGGCGAGGTGATCGCGCGGGTCGGGCAGGTCAACGCCGGGCTGATACGGCGGGACATGCGCAAGGCCGGCGAGGCGGCGGCGAAGCTGCGCGAGCTGTCGTGCGAGAAGATCGTCGCGCTGTGCGCCAAGGCCGGGGATCTGTTCATGTCGGCCGAACTGGCGATCGGCGGCATGGCGCAGTCGCCGCAGCAATACGTCGAGACGCTCAGCCGCACGAGCGGGCTGCCGCATGAACTGTGCCGGCGGAACATGCGGAAAATACACACGGTGCTGACCACGATGGACGCGATCGTGCGCGGCCTGACGCGCGGACTGCACCCGACGATCATCGACCACGGCACAGGCGTACAGGATGGCGTGCCCGTGAGCTTCGTGCCGCAGACCGACGTGCTGGGCGTGGTGCTGCCGAGCAACTCGCCGGGGGTGAACTCGATCTGGCTGCCCGCGCTGGCGCTGCGAACGCCGGTGGTGCTCAAGCCCGGGCGCGACGAGCCGTGGACGCCGCTTCGGCTCACTGCAGCGCTTATCGCCGCGGGGCTTCCGCAAGAGGCCGTCGCGTTCTACCCGACCGATCACGAAGGCGCCGACACCATCATCCGCGCGTGCGGGCGCTCGATCCTTTTCGGCGACGACAAGACCATCGCCAGGTACGCCGGCAACCCGGGCGTCGAGGTCCACGGCACCGGGCGCAGCAAGGTGATCCTCGGCGAGGACGTCGCCGGTCGCTGGCAGGACTGCCTCGACGTGCTCGTCGCCAGCGTGGCCGACAACGGCGGGCGAAGCTGCATCAACGCCTCGTGCATCGTGACGCCGCGCCAAGGCGACGCGATCGCCGACGCGCTGGCACGACGCCTGGCCGCGATCGCGCCGCGCCCGGTGGACGACCCCGAGGCGAGGCTGGCGGCGTTTACGAACCCCGTGGTAGCCGAGGCGATCGACGCGAAGATTGCCGCCGACCTCGACACGCCCGGGGCAACCGACGTGACCGCCAGGCACCGCACGGGCCCCCGCCTCGTGCGCCACGAAGGTGCTACCTACCTGCTGCCCACGCTGGTGCGCTGCGCCTCGA
Organism: uncultured Phycisphaeraceae bacterium; assembly: GCA_964518335.1. GTDB lineage: Bacteria > Planctomycetota > Phycisphaerae > Phycisphaerales > Phycisphaeraceae > CAZFDT01. Next base: position 7,432 of record CAZFDT010000057.1, on the reverse strand, counting down.
TCGACCACCCGCTGGCCAACACGGAGTTCCTTTTTCCCTACGCCAGCGTGGTCGAGATGCCTCAGTGCGACGTGCTGACCCGCATCGGGCCGACGCTCGTGGCGACAGTCATCAGCAGCGATCCCGGCTTGATCGCCGCCGCCCTGCGTTGCCGCGACATCGATCGGCTCAACCTCGGCTCGCTGCCGACGTCGCACGTCGAGTGGGACCAGCCACACGAGGGCAATCTCTTCGATTTTCTCTATCGTCGCCGGGCGATCCAACGCGCATGATGGACGTCGATTTCCACTGCCGCACACGCATTGTTTTCGGCGCCGGCAGCGTCCGCCGCGTCGGCGAGCTGGCGCGCCGGCTGCCCGCGACACGTGCGATGCTGGTGACCGACCGTGGCCTGGTCGCCGCCGGGCACGCCGACCGCGTGCGATCGCTGCTCGAAGAGGCCGGACTGCGGGTGACGCTGTTCGCCGACACGCACGAGAACCCCGCCACCGCCGACGTCGAGGCCGCCGTTGCCGTGGCACGCCACGCCAGGCCCGACGCCCTCGTCGCCCTCGGCGGCGGCAGCGCTATCGACACCGCCAAGGGCTGCAACTTCGTGCTCACCAATGGCGGCGCTATCCCCGACTATTGGGGCGATGGCAAAGCCGCCGCACCCATGCTCCCGCTCCTGGCCATCCCCACCACCGCCGGCACGGGCAGTGAAGTGCAGCGCTTCGCCCTCATCAGCGACAGCGACACGCACCGCAAAATGGCCTGCGGCGACGCCAAGGCCACGCCCGCACTCGCCCTGCTCGACCCCGAGCTGACGCTCACCTGCCCCACGGCCGTCACCCTGCACGCAGGCATCGACGCACTGGCCCACGCGATCGAGTCGGCCGTCTGCACCCGGTGCAACGAGTGGTCACTCATGCTCAGCACCCGTGCCGCGGCCGTGCTCCTGCACCACCTGCCGCAGGTCTTCGCCAGGCCCGACGACGTGGCCGCTCGCTCGCACGTCATGTGGGGGTCGATGCTCGCCGGTCTGGCGATCGAAAACAGCATGCTCGGCGCGGCCCACGCCTGCGCCAATCCCCTGACGGCCCGCCATGGCCTGGTCCATGGACACGCCGTGGGACTCATGCTGCCCCACGTCATGCGGCACAACGCCCAGTCGGCGGCGGGTCTGGCCGCGTACGCCCGCTTGGCGCAGGGGCTGGGCCTGGCCGCGCGAGATTCGCAGGATGGCGCATTCATGCCGCGGCTGATCGAAGGTGTCCGTGCCCTTCTCGAGGCCACGCAGTTGCCCATGACGCTGGGGGCCTGCGGCGTGGTTCGCAACGACCTGGCCCACCTGGCCGAGCTTGCCGCAGCCGAGTGGACGGGCACGTTCAACCCACGTCCGATGACGGTCGGCGACTTCGTCGCGCTGTACGAGGCCGCGCTATGATGCCCGTGATGTTCCGCCACGGCGTGGTCATGCTGTGTTGTGCGTGCGGCGCCGCGCTGGCTGCCGAAGATGCCCACGTGGCCTGGCCGAGCTTTCGCGGCGGGCCGCAGCAGCTCGGCGCGGCCGACGGCGACGTGTCCAGCGACATGGAGCTGCTCTGGACGTTCGAGGCCAAGGCGGCTGTCAAGTCCACTGCCGCGATCGCCGCCGGGCGCGTGGTGGTCGGCAGCGACGACGGCCACCTCTACTGCCTCGACCTGGCGACCGGGCGCCGCCTGTGGGCGTTCGCCGCCGGCAAGGAAGTCGAGGCCCCGCCGCTGGTGCAGGATGATCGCGTGTACGTCGGCGCCCACGACGGCGTGTTTCGCTGCCTGAACCTGCAGGACGGATCCGTGCATTGGTCGTTCGCCGCAGCCGACAAGATCATCGGCGGGGCCAACATCGCCACCGTCGCCGCCAACCCGCCAACCCGGATCGTCATCTTCGGCAGCTACGATGCCCGGCTCTACGCCCTGCACGCTCACGACGGCACGCTCCGCTGGAGCCACGAGACGGGCAACTACCTCAACGGCACGCCCGCGATCCGCGACGACCGGGCCGTCATCGGCGGGTGCGACGGGTTCGTCCACGTGCTGGCCCTCGCCGACGGCAGGCCCCAGCCCGCCATCGAGGTCGGCGCCTACATCGCCGGGTCCGCCGCGGTGCGACATGACATCGCCTATCTGGGCCACTACGGCAACAAGGTGGTGGCGGTGAACCTCGCCGCCGGCAAGATCGACTGGGACTACGGCCCGCGCGAGTTCGCTTTCTTCTCCTCGCCCGCCCTGCACGAGAACCGCCTGGTCATCGGCGGACGCGATCGCCGCATCCACTGCATCAACGCCGCCGACGGCTCGTCGGTCTGGGAGTTCCGCACTCGCGGCAAGGTGGATGCCTCGCCCGTGATCGTCGGCGACAAAGTGATCGCCGCCGGCGAGGACGGTCGCGTGTATCTGCTCAAGCTCGACGACGGCACGGAGCTGTGGAGCTATCTCATCGGCCAGCCCATCTCCGCGTCCCCGGCGGTCGCGGGCGGCTACGTCGTCATCGGCAGCGAGGACGGCCGCATCTACTGCTTCGGCCCCGCCCCCGACGAGCCCTGACCGCGATGCGACTGGTCTTCCTCACCCCCGGCACCGGCAACTTCCACTGCGGAAGCTGCCTGCGCGACCACGACCTCGTCCGCGCCCTGCGCCGTCGCGGGCACGACGCGGTCATGGCCCCGCTCTATCTTCCCCACGTCCTCGACCATGAGCCCGATCGTGCCGACCGCGCCCCCCTCCAGCTTGGCGGCATCAACACCTGGCTGCAGCACCGCTTCGCACTCTTCCGGCACACTCCACGCTGGATCGACCGCCTGCTCGACGCCCCGGCGCTGCTGCGCCTGGCGTCCCGCCGCGCCGGCATGACCTCGGCCAACGCCCTGGGCGAACTCACCCTGGCCATGCTCCGCGGCGAGTCGGGCACCCAGGCCAAGGAACTCCACCGCCTCACGCACTGGCTGACGCAGCACCGCGCCGATGCCGTCGTCCTCTCCAACGCCCTGCTGCTGGGCGCCGCCCGCTCGATCCACGCCGCCCTGGGCGTCCCGGTCATCTGCACGCTTCAGGGCGAGGACACCTTTCTCGACTCCCTGCCCTCGCCTTACCGCGAGCAGTGCTGGGCCATGCTCTCGCAGGTCGCCCGCGACGCGCACGCCCTCGTCGCCGTCAGCCGCTACCACGCCACGCTCATGCGCGATCGCCTGCACGTGCCCGACCACGTCATGCACGTCGTCCACAACGGCATCGCCATCGACGGGTTCGACGCCATCGACGATTCCCGCCGCGAGCCGGCCATCGGCTATCTCGCCCGCATGTGCCCGCCCAAGGGGCTGGCCACCCTCGTCGAGGCGTTCATCGTCCTCAAGCAGCGCCCGGACATGGCCCAGGTCAGGCTCGTCGTCGCCGGCGCCATGACCCCCGCCGACGTGCCCTTCGTCGATGAGCAGAAGCGCCGCCTCGCTGACGCCGGCCTCGCCGACGCCGCCGAGTTCCTCCCCAACGTGGACCGCCCCACCAAGCTCGCCACCCTCGCCCGCCTCCGCGCCCTGAGCGTCCCCGCCACCTACGGCGAGTCCTTCGGCCTCTACATCCTCGAAGCACTCGCCGCCGCCGTCCCCGTCGTCCAGCCCGACCACGCCGCCTTCCCCGAAATCCTCAGCCTCACCGGCGGGGGCGTCCTCGTCCCACCCCACAACCCACCCGCCCTCGCCCACGCCCTGGCGTCCCTGCTGACCAACCCCGACCGCGCCGCCGCCCTCGCCCGCCAAGGCCGACGCAACGTCCTGGACCACTTCACCGCCGACCGCATGGCCGCCAACTTCGAGCGCGTCCTGACGCCCCCAGCCACCCCGGGAAGTTTTCCACAGGAATCGGGTAGCCTCAACTTCCGGGGCTAATCGGAATCACTGGGTTTTCACCTTCACCACACGATGCCCCGGCCAATTCGGCAGTGGGCCTCCTGGGGCATGTCTGATGGATGATGTGAAACCAAACCACTGCATGCGACCCGCTCCCATGGCCTTCCGACCCTGATCCCTGTTCCCTGCTCCCTGACCCCTGCCTCTCCCCCGTCCACTGCAACGCTTCATTCTACCCCCGCCCGGTGCGGCGCATAGTCCTCGCCGGGGAAAAATCCGGGGGTATCGGGTGTCGGGTGTCGGGTGTCGGGTATGGTCGGACTGGATCGCTGGCCTTCCCCGCGGCCCTTGTCCCACGTCCCCCGCCCCGTTACACTGAACCCGCACCCAACCCACGGGGTTCCGGCATGGACTGGCACTTCCGCACCAAACAGCCCGACGAATCCATCCGCTACCCGGTCCAGGCGAAGCTCATCTCCGCATAGTCCACTTGGTTTCCGTCATATGGGAATCCGGCCGTATGTACCTCTTCTACGTGGATGAAACCGGCAACCGTGACCCACGCCTGCAGATCCCACGCAAAGACGGAACCACCATCCCCGGCGACCCCATCTACGTTCTCACCGCCGTCTGCCTGTTCGAGCATCAATGGCACGGCTTCGACAAGACGCTTAACCGCCATAAGGCCATGCTCATGGACCTGATCCATCGCAACACCGGCCTGCATCTGCAACTGGCCGACTGCGAGATCAAGTCCAACTGGGTGCGGCGCCCAGACGAGCGCGACCGACACCCGTTCCTTCACCACATCACCGAGCCGGAACTCACCCGCCTCATCGACCTGTTCTATCAACAACTTCGTCACCACCACATGACCGTCTTCGCCGTGATCGTGGACAAGCGCCACCTCCATGACTACATGGACCAGGCCAAGCTGCACCGCAAGTCATGGGAGCTTCTGCTGGAGTTGGTCGAGCGCTTCATGCGCAGCCGACACGACAGACACCAGGCCCTGATGGTCACCGACGACGTCGGCCTGCAGCAGAATCGTTCCCTCGCTATGAAGCACGCCTACATCATGGACCAGGGCACCGCCAGCGACCTGTGGCTCAAGCACATCTGCGAGATGCCCATGTTCGTCCGAAGCGAACTGTCCAACGGCGTGCAACTGGCCGACCTGTGCAGCTACAACATCTACCGCGCCTTCAAGAGCAGCGACCTCTCCTACCCGTTCTTCCAGCGGATCGCCCCCCACATCTGGTCCCGCACCGAGCCGGTCCCCCACCCCTTCCCCGGCCTGCACGTCTTCCCGGACACCAGCCCGCTCCGTACCCTCGTGGACCAGCACGAAAACAACAGGGCCTCGGCCGCCAGCGGCCGAGGCCCGTGATATTTGGTGTCCGGCGGGTGTGACCCCTATCGAGCCGACCAGCGGCACCGGACATAAGCTCTATCGACAGAGAATTATGTCTCCGTTTGCTCGTCCGTCAAGTGCGTTTAGAATCGCCACGGCCACAGCACGACCGCCAGACGGTTGCCAAGGCATTGAGGAATGGAGATAATGTGCTTAACCTTGGTAATGGTCTAGCACGCTTCGCGGCTGGCAGGAACCAGATCGATAACCTTCGGGGCCACCATTGCAGCTACAGCTCCTCCAAGCCATCCCTGAGTCAAAGGCGAAGGAATGGGTGAGCCTTGCTTATATTCAAGCGCTCTGCGCCCAAGTCGGTTTGAACTTCTCGGTTCCTGTTTGGGACGACGGTGTTGACGTCCAGATTCAGTCCACGAAACCGATTGTTCCAGGCGTGGATGTCGGTGACATGTTCATCCGACTGCAGGTGAAAGCTACCGCGGTATGGCAATGCGACGATGATGGCGTGATTCGCTTCCCGCTCGAAATCTCCACATACAACTTGCTTCGCAGTCCATCCATTCACGACCAATATCTTGTCCTGTATGTATTGCCTGGATCGCGATCTAGGTGGCTCATTCATGACAAGAAGTACACTCGTATACTCGACAGTGCCTACTACCTAAACCTCAAAGACTATCCCGCGGTTAGCAACCGTTGCACGAAGACGGTCCACGTCCCGGTTCAGAATCGTCTGACGGCCGTGAAGCTTCGCCAATTGTTTGTTGCCGAGGCAGCAAAGTGGAGGTCGGCCAATGCGTGACCGATACCTGTTGGCTGCTTTGCCGTCCGTTCCACCAGACAATGCCCGACTGCTGGTCGAACGATTGGGCTATAGCCGAATTCTTGAGCGATCAGGCATTGGCGACGTTTACTCATCAGACGCCGGCCATCAGGTTATTGTGCCGCGCGAATCGTACTACGCGGATTACGCTCATTCGCTCCTCGCGCTTCTGAAAGCCCTGCAGGCGAATGAGCAACCACGAACGATCGAAGATTGGTTCTCTCTGCTCGTATTCCCTGACACAGTATTCCTCCAATATGCCATCGGAGACCCTGTCGCGGAGGGTGCTTCGCTGCCATTGCATTACCTTGTAGGCAGTACCAATGCTTTGTATGACTTCGTTCGCTATACCGCTGCTGGCGTCTGCTCAGGTCAGTCCTTCTATACGCGACTTCCTGAGCCGGCCGCACAGCTCGCACATGAATGTCGATTGGGGCAGACCCAGCCCGGCAGCTTTATCCTGAGGCTATTGCTGCCCCAGAAGCCCACGAATCTCACAGCATTAGATACTGTAACCGCTGAGCCCTTTGGTCGCCAAGTACTTCAGGCATGCATGGATAATCTCGAGTTTATTCACGCGACGCCTAAGCTTGTCGGCGACGCCGAGGTACTCCCACCGACGATGGGGCCGCAAGTTGCTGAAGCCGTTGCTCGGTTGCGCCCGCCATCTGATTTCGCTTCGACGCGCGCTGACTCTGACTTCGTAACGAAATCAGGGGAAATTCCACAGCCACGACAAGCAGTGGAGTTGTCCCCATTCAGTTTCTCAAGGGCAGAAGAAATAGTTGTGCGGCTGAAACGTGCACTTCAGTACGAGGAGGAAGTGTTGAAGGGCTTCATTGTGGACCTTCATAAGGACCGACCGAGCGAATCTGATACGGAGATATCGCGTTCCGTCACCCTCGATGTTAAGTATGGCGGGCGATGGAGGAAACTTACACTGGCATTGCTGCCAGCCCAGTTTCAGTCGGCGCTAGAATGGGTTGAACAAGACCGCGAGCTTCTCATTCGGGCTGTGATTGACAAGAACACCACGCCTTGGACGGTCTATAACCTCAGAGAGTTTCGTCCTATTGACGATCGCCAGGAAAGGCTTTTTTGACGGGAAGACGCCCGTCTGGGCATGCATCGATTGGGCATAGCTCCCATCGGTGTCAGTGGCTCAGTCCTGGAAGACGTGCTGCCGGTGATAGTCCAGTGCAGCGGGGTTGGGGGCGAACCGGACGGGGGGTTGGAGGCGGCGGCCTTCGGTGCTGCGGAGGGCGTGAGCGAGGTCGTGGCGACTGTCGGAGCCGCAGGGCGTAAGCCCGCGGGGTTGTGATCTGCCCCCGATTTATGTGCCAGTGGTTATGAGAGTCGGGTTGTGGTCAT
>CAZFDT010000056.1:0-32598 GCA_964518335.1 uncultured Phycisphaeraceae bacterium | reverse complement strand
TACCTCATCCGCACTCTCACCGGAGGCGATCGGATGTAAATGTCTTCACCCTGCCACTTACCGGCCCAATTCCCGCGGCCGGGGCACGCCCATGCGTCGGCGTTGCTCGACGGCGATGAACGTCTATGATGTGCCGTTGTCCTGGCCTGCACCCGCCGGGCCGCTTCCCCGGCGCATTCATCCACCGACGCGATCCCTCATGCTCAAGCTGGCGACGCTGATTGACAACCCCGGAGAGCCGCCGGTCGAGTCGCGCTACCGCGACCCGCGGCAACTCAAGGACCTGGGCTACACCGGTCTGGTCATCTACGAATCGACCGCGCTCAGCGGCGTCGATGGCCCCGACGCTGTGCCCGACGGCGAAATGCGCCGCTGGATCGCCCACCACTTCGACCACATCGCCCAGGTCATCGACGACGCCCGTCGCGCCGGCCTGGACGTGTATCTCTCCTACGACACGCTCGCCCTGGCCCGCGACCTCGTGGACCGCCAGGTCACGCACATGGTCTGTCGCAACCGGCCCAGCGTGCTGTGCCCGGCGTCGGACCTGGCCCTGGAGCGGTCCGTCGGGGCGCTCGAATCGCTCATGTTGCGCTACGGCGACATCAGCGGCGTGGTGCTGCGCCTGGGCGACACCGACGCGGCCCGCCTGCCCCACCTGGTGGGCAACGATGTGCTGTCGCCGCACTGCCCGCGCTGCAGTGGCCTCGGCCGCGCCGATCGCATCGTGCGCTTCGTCGAGCGATTTCACGATCTGGTCGTCGCCCGGAACAACAAGCGGCTGATCGTCCGGGCGTGGAACGTGCGGCCCAACGGCATGCACGACTCGGTCGAGTTGGCGCAGCGCGTCGTCGAGCGTCTGCCCGGCGCGGACAACCCGCGCGACGACCGGTTCGTGCTGTCGTTCAAATTCACGCAGACCGACTTCTGGCGGTATCAGAAGTGGAACCCGTGCAGCCTGGCGTGCGGGGATCGGCCAGTGATCTACGAGCTGCAATGCCAGCGCGAGTTCGAGGGCAAGGGGGGCGTGCCCAACTGGCAGGCGCCGCTGTGGCGGGACGGGAACCCGGAGTCCACTGCAGCGGACGAGCCGGCGGGTCTGGCGCAGGTCGCGGAGCGGGTGAACCTGGCGGGGCTGTGGGCGTGGGTGCGTGGCGGCGGCTGGGGCGGGCCATTCGTCAAGAACGAGACGTGGATCGACGCCAACGTCTTTGCCGTGCCGCGACTCGCCGACGACCCGCGCGCCGACGTGGACCAGATCGCCGGCGACTGGGTGCGCCAGCGCCTGCACATCGACGATGAGGCGATCGCCGCGGCGGTGCACGAGGTGCTGCGCGACTCGACGCAGGTGGTGCGCAAGGCGTTTTACATCGGCCCGTTCGCGCGGCGCAAGGCCACGCCGTGGCACCCCAACGCCGACTGGATCCAGGACGACCTGGTCGATGCGTCGGCGGCATCGCGCATGATCGAGCGGCTGAGCGATGACGAGCTCGATGAAGTCGTGCGTGAGAAGCACGAGGCGGTGGAGCAGCTCACTCGCGGCCGATCGGCGCTGTACCACCTGGAGACCGACCGCAACCGCAAAACGCTCGAGCCGATGATCAACGCGATGGTCTATGCCGAGTCGCTGTACGAGGCGCTGCGCGACCTCCTGGCGGGGCTGGCGGCCTATCGACGCTTCGTGCGCCACCGCAGCGACGCCCACGCCGAGCTGGCGCGGCAGAAACTGCTGCAGGCCCAGTCGCACTGGAACCACCACACGCAGCGCCACGGCTCGCTCCCCGGCTGCGCCACCGCCTTCCGCGAAACCCACTTCTGGGAACTGACGCAGCAGATTCTCAACGACGTCACCGCGACCAAGGCGTGAGCAAGAGGCCGCAGATTTCGCAGATTTCAAGACAGAAAAGAGCACCAACGTTTTTCACTTTTCATCTGCACAATCTGCGTCATCTGCGGCCTCTTCACTTCGACGAGAACCAGTCTAGGCCGACGCCGACCTCGGTCTTGAGCGGGACCTTCAGCGACTGGGCGTGCTCCATCTCGTGCTGGACCACTGCAGCGCAGCGCTGGGCGTCGCCGGCGGGGGCTTCGCACACGAGTTCGTCGTGGATCTGCAGGAGAAGCTTCATCGGCAGCCGCTCGTCGCGGATGCGGCGGTGCAGGTTGACCATGGCCAGTTTGATGAGATCGGCGGCCGAGCCCTGCACGACGGTGTTGATCGCCAGGCGTTCGCCCAGGGCGCGGGTCTGAGGGTTGTTCGACTCGATCTGTGCGATCTTTCGGCGGCGGCCGAGCATCGTGGTGACGTAGCCCACGTCGGTCGCCTGCTGAACGCAGCGGGCCAGGAAGGCGTCGATGCCGGCGAAGCGGGCGCGATAGTCGGCGATGAGCTTCTTGGCGCCCTCGACATTGAGTCCTTCGATCCGCCGCGCCAGACCGTAGGCGGTCACGCCGTAGATGATCCCGAAGTTGATCACCTTGGCGTGGCCGCGCTGCGCTTTGGTCACCTGGTCAGGTGCAACGTGGAACACCTCCGCGGCCACGGCGGTGTGGATGTCCAGGTCCCTGGCGAACGCATCGATCAGCGCCGGGTCGCCGCTGAGGTGCGCCAGCATGCGCAGCTCGATCTGCGAATAGTCGGCGCTGATGAGCATGCTGCCGGGAGCGGCGACGAACGCCCGGCGCACGTCACGGCCCACCTCGGTGCGGATCGGAATGTTCTGCAGGTTCGGCCCGCTCGACGACAGCCGGCCTGTCGCCGCGCCCGTCTGGTGAAACGTCGCGTGCACCCGCTTCGTGCCGGCGTCGATCGCCTGCCGCAGCGCTTCGAGATACGTGCTCACCAGCTTGGTAAACTGCCGGTACTCGACGATCAGCGCCGGAACCGTCAGCGCCGCGGGATCGATCGGCTTGAGCGTATCGGTCACGTCCAGGTCGGCCAGCTTTTCCAGCACCTCGCTGTCCGTGCTCGGGCCCGTCTTGGTCCGCTTGATCACGGGCAGGCCCAGCTTGCCGAACAGCACTTCGGCGAGCTGTTTGGGCGAGTCGATATTGAACGGCGCGCCCACCGCGACGTAGATCGCGTCGCGCAGCTCGTCGATGCGTTTGACCAGCACCTTCTGCTGCTCCATCAGAATGTCGGGATCGACGCGGATGCCCTGCCACTCCATGTCCGCGAGCACCTCGACCAGCGGCATCTCGATGCGGTCGGCCAGCTCGGCCATACCCATCACGCGGAGCTGCGGCGCGATGAGATCGTGCAACTGCAGCGCCACGTCGGCGTCCTCGGCGGCATAGCGCGCGATCAGGTCCAGCGGAACCTGGTCCATCGTCTTCTGCTTCGTGCCGCGCACGTTCGGCCCGATCAGTGCGGTGATGGGGATCGTCTCGCGCTTCAGCAGCGACAGGGCCAGGTGGTCCAGGCCGTGCCCGGGCGTGCCCAGCAGGAAGCTGCCGATCATGGAGTCGAACGCGACGCCGCGCACCTCGACGCCGGCGGCGCGGAGCACGAGGATGTCGTACTTGAGGTTGTGCCCGGTCTTGGGCACGGCCGGGTCTTCGAGCACGGGGCGCAGGGCGTCGAGCACCGTCGCCTCGTCCAGGTGCGACGCCGGGTCGGGCGAGCGGACGGGGACGTACACGCCGTGGCCTGTTTTCCAGGCGAAACTCAGCCCGCACAGCGTCGCGCGGTGGCCCAGCCCGATCGTTTCCGTATCGACGCTGACGATCTTCGCCGCGCGAAGGTCGGCGACGAGCTGCTGCAGTTGCTCCCGCGTCGTCACGGGGGTGTAATCGCACCCGTCGGCGGTCGCCAGGTCGCTCGCGGGCCGGTCCCGGGTCGGCTCGGCGGGGCCCATGTCGAACAGCCCGCCGGTGGGGAACGTGTCGGCTGATTTCGCCTTCGGCTTGTCCGCCGCCGCCGCCGGGGCGCTTTCGCCCAGCAGCCGGTCGAGGTCGGCCAGGTGCCGGTTGAAGCCCAGCTCCTTGAACACCCGGCGCAGCGCCGTCGCGTCGATCCCGCCGACTTTCGCTTTCGCCAGGTCGAAGTCCACTGCAACGTCGCGCTTGAGCGCCACGAGCTGGCGCGACACCGCCATGAACGGGCGGGCCTTCTCGAGGTTCTCCCGCCGTTTGCCCTTGATCTCGTCGAGGTGGGCGTAGATGCCGTCGATCGACCCGTACTGGGCGATGAGCTGGGCCGCGGTCTTGGGCCCGACACCCTCGACGCCGGGGATGTTGTCCACCTTGTCGCCGATGAGGGCCAGCACATCGACCACCTGCTCGGGCGCGATGCCCTTGTCGGCCTGCAGCGTCGTGGCGTCGGTGGTGGTGTCGGTGTGGATGTCGAACATGGTGACGCGCGGGCCGAGCAACTGCTCCAAGTCCTTGTCCTTGGACACGACGCGGATGTGGATGCCATCGCACGCCGGGTCGCTGAGCACGCGCTGGACGATGGTGGCGATGACGTCGTCGGCCTCGGCGCCGGGCACGCCGAAGATCGGCACGCCGAACAGTCGCGTCACCTCGAAGATGCGCGCCTCCTGCTGCCGCAGGTCGTCGGGCATGGGCGGCCGCGTGGCCTTGTACTGGTCGTACAGCTCGTCGCGAAAGGTCTTGCCCGGCACGTCGATCGCCATCACCACGTAGCGCGGCCGAAACTGCGCGAGCAGTTTGAGCAGCATGCCCGTGACGCCGAAGGTCGCGTGCGACGGCTCGCCGGTGACCGGACTGTTCATGCCCCCGCGGATGGCGAAATAGGCCCGGAAAATCTGGGCGTGGCCGTCGATGATGTAGAGCGTGTTGTCGTCGCCGGGTGTGGTGGGGGTCGTCACGCGGCGATTATACGGCGCGGCCGCCGATGAGCCGCAGCGGGGCGAGCGCGGCGGATCGGTCGGGCGCAGCCGCGCGGCGCGCACCGGTCGTGGTGTCAAGTCTTTCACTGCCGCGCCGCCCGACGGGCTGCTTTTGCAGTGTTTGTTGCACGACCGCGTGGGAATCATTAACTTCACGAATCGACCCACCCTTCGGAAAGCAGCGGGCCCATGGCCAAGTCCTCCCTCCGCATCTGGCACGTCGGCAACTGGTGCGCCCACTGGGGCAACGAGTTCCGCGAGTCGGCGTTCCGCTCCTCGATCAAGGACTTCGAGGTGCTCAACTACGCCCGGTTCCTCGTGCGCGCCCTGGAGAAAATCCCCGGCGCCGAGGTCCAGTCCATCCCGTCGTGGGAGATGTACCACATGTCCCCCGCCGAGTTCGACGCCCGCCTCAAGTGGGCCACCACGATCATCTTCGGCGACGTCGAGACGCAATCCCTCCACCTCAATCCCTCCTTCTTCTACAACCAGTTCAACAGCGCCGCCGTCACCTTCCCCGATCGGTTCGACATCCTCAAGCAGTGGATCGCGCGCGGCGGACACTTCCACATGAACGGCGGCTGGTTCAGCTTCGCCGGCCACCAGGGCTACGGCGCCTGGAACCGCAGCCGCTGGCAGAAGGACACCACCGAGCGCGTCCTACCCGTCGAGTGCCTCGATGGCGACGACATCATCGAGTCCACCGCGTCCTTCGAGGTGCGCACCACCGACACGAAGCATCCGGCCGTGCAGGGCGTGGACTGGTCCACTGTGCCGCCGATCCTCGGCTTCAACGAGACCCGTCGCTCGCCGGGCGGCAACGTCATCGTCGAGATCCGCAACGGCACGAGCTGGTATCCCCTGCTCGCCGAGCGACACGTCGGGCGCGGCCGCTGCACCGCCTGGACCACCGGCGCCAGCCCGCACTGGGGCATCAACTTCATGAAGTGGGACCACTACGACCGCTTCTGGCGGCAACTGTTCGCCCCCGCACCCGTGCGCAAGCGTGCGCGAGGTTAAGACGATGACCGCACCCGACGCGAAGAGCCCTGCGTCAGCGCTTCAGGCGGTGCGCGATCGCTATCACGCCCTGCTGTTCGACGATGTCGTGCCCTGGTGGCTGCGCCATGCCCGCGACGAGGAGCACGGCGGATACTTCACCTGTCTCAACCGCGACGGCTCACCCTACGCCACCGACAAGTACCTCTGGCCCACGGCGCGCCAGGTGTGGTTCTTCAGCCACATCCATCGCCATCACGAGCCCCGGCGGCAATGGCTCGACCACGCCCGTCACGGTCTGGCGTTTCTCGAACGTCACGCCTTCGCTGACGACGGCAAGATGTTCTTCCGCGTCAGTCGCACCGGCCAGCCCCGCGCCAACTGCCTGAGCCTCTACACCGAGTGCTTTGCCGTCATGGCGCTGGCCACGTTCGGCGCCGCCGCAGGCCAGGACGATCTCATCCACCGCGCCGTCGAAATGGCCCGACGCATCCTCCCGCGACTGGGCGTGCCCACCGACACCCCCCTGCTGGGTTATCCGATCCTCGCCGAGTTTCACCTGCACGCCCACGACATGATCCGCATCACCATCGCCGAGGTGCTTTTCGACGCCACCGGCGACCGGCAGTGGCGCGACGAGTCGGTGCGCTCGATCGAGTCGATCCTCGCGCGCCACTGGCACCCGCAGCTCGATGCGCTGCTGGAGCAGGTCAGCCCCGACGGCGAGCCGATGCTCGACCTGCCCGAGGGGCGGCTCGTACACCCCGGCCACGCGATCGAGTCGGCGTGGATGATCCTCGAAGTCGCCCGCGCCGAGGAACGCCGCGACTGGATCGATGCGGCCGCGGCGATCATCCGCAGCAGCTACCGCCGCGGCTGGGACACCGAGCTGGGCGGCATGCGCTACCTGATGAACATCGACGGCTCGCCCGCACATCCCCTCGAAGCCGACTGCAAACTGCTCTGGCCCCAGTGCGAAACGCTCTACGCCACGTTCCTCGCCTGGCGCACCACCGGCGCCGCCGACCTGGGCGGCTGCTACGAGCAAACCGAGCAATACCTGCTGACCCATTTCCGCGACCGCGAGCACGGCGAGTTCCTCGGCTACCTCAACCGCGACGCCAGCCCCATCTTCACCGCCAAGGCCAACGGCTGGGAAGGCTGCTTCCACCTCCCCCGCGTCCTCTTCCGCATGTACCAGGCCGCCCAGATCGAGGCGTGAGCATCACGGCGCAGCGCTCCACCCAAGGTCATTGGGTCGCCGCACCACACGTTGGCATCGGTTATGACCGTGGCGGCGGCGGAGGCATTGCTCTACCATCGTCGCAGACCCCACGCGGAGGCACGCCATGTCGCACAGTTCACATTCGGCCGACCCCGACTGCATCTTCTGCAAGATCGTGGCGGGGGCGATCCCCTGTCACAAGGTGTACGAGGATGAGGACGTGCTGTCGTTTCTGGACGTGGGGCCGCTGTCGCGGGGACACACGCTGGTGATACCCAAGGGGCATTGGGCGGCACTGGGCGACATGCCGGCGGCGACGGCCGGGCGGTGCATGGCGACGGCGTCGCGTCTGGGTCCGGCGGTCATGAAGGCGGCCGGGGCCGCAGGCTACAACGTGTTGCAGAACAACGGCACGGTCGCCGGGCAGGTGGTCATGCACGTTCATCTGCACATTATTCCGCGGCGCCAGGACGACGGGCTGGGCTACCGCTGGCCTGCGGGCAAGCTCGATCCCGCCGACGCGGCCCCCCTGCTGGCGGCGATTCGCGCCGCGATGCAGTAGAATCGGACACGGGTCAGCGCGGGCACGTGCCCGTGGGGGTCGGCAGATGAAGCTATCCATGGCTATTCGCCGCGATGCCCATCGCTCGGCTTTCCGCGTCGCGCTGCCCTACCTGCTCATCAGCGGGCTCTACATCGTCGCCTCCGACCGCATGCTCGAGTGGGTGACGCAGGACCCCGGCGTGCTGTCCCGCCTGCAGACGTACAAAGGCGTGGGCTTCATCTTCGCCACCGCCGCGCTGGTGTATGCCATGGTGTACTGGCAGGTCAGCCGCCTGCTCCACGTGGAGATCAGCGAGCGGCAGGTGCGCGAGCAGTTTCGCCGGGCGTTCGAGGACGCGGTCACAGGCATGGCGTTCCTCTCGCCCGAGGGGCGGATCGTCCGCGTCAACCCGATTCTCTGCGGCATGCTGGGGCGAAGCAGCCGCGAACTCGAGGGCATGAGCGTGATGGACATCACCCACCGGGAGGATCAGACGCTGCGGCGCGAGATTCTCGACCGGCTGCGGACGGGCGAATCGGCGATCGGCCCGTACGAGATGCGCTACGTGCGCAGTGACGGGCGGACGCTGTGGGTGCTGGCCAGCTCGACGCTGTGCCGCGACGCCGAGGGCAAGCCGCTCTATTACGTGTCGCAGATGGTGGACCTGACGCAGAAGCGAGAGGCGGAGATGAAGCTGCGCGAGCAGGAGGCGCAGTTGATGCACGCGTCGCGGCTGATCACGCTGGGCGAGATGGCGTCGGGCCTGGCGCACGATCTGAGCCAGCCGATCAGCACGATTCTGCAGTATGCCGAGACGTGCCTGGACATGCTCGAGCGTGGCCGAACGGACCAGGTCGAGTCGATGATCGGTGCGCTCAAGGACGTGGTGGGCCAGGCCGAGCACACGCGGCAGATCGTGGGTCGGCTGCGGACCTTGGCGCGACGGCACACGCCCGAGCCGCGTGCGCTCGACATCAACGACGTGATCCGCCAGACGCTGCGGCTGATGTCGCACGAGGCTGAGCGTCGCCAGGTGCACGTGACACTGGACCTGCAGGCCGACCTGCCGATGGTCAAAGCCGACCCCGTGCAGTTTCAGCAGCTCATCATCAATCTGTTCAGCAACGCCCTGGAGGCGTTGGGTGAAACGCCCGTGACTCAGCGGCGAGTGGCGGTGCGGTCGCAAGTGGTGGACGACCTGCAGCCGCGCGTGCGCGTGTCGGTGTGCGACAGCGGCCCCGGCCCGAGCGCGCAGGTGCGGTCGCGGCTGTTCCAGTCGTTCGTGACCACCAAGCCCAGCGGCCTGGGACTGGGCCTGTCGATCTGCAAGGCCATCGTCGAGGGCCACGGCGGGCGATTGTGGTACGATGAGGATACGGAACTGACCACATTTGTATTTGACCTGCCTTCCGAGGAGATTCCGGTATGTTCGAGCAACCGGCGGTGATCTGGCTGGTGGACGATGACGACGCGCTGCGTCGCTCGTTGGCATTCACACTCGAGCAGGCGGGAGCGAAGGTCAGGCCCTTTGCATCGCCGGTGGACTTTCTCGACGAGTACGACCCCACCGACGCCGAGTGCCTGGTCCTCGACCTGCAGATGCCGCAGATGAACGGCCTGGAGCTGGCCACGGAACTGAGACGGCGCGGGTACGTGATCCCCATCGTGATGATCAGCGCCCACGGCGACATCCCCTCGACGGTGGCGGCGATGCGGCTGGGTGCGATCGACTTTCTGGAGAAGCCGGTACGCCGCGAGGCGATGCTGTCGCGTGTGAAGGAAGCCGTGACGCGCAGCGCCGGCCAGCAGCACAAGCGCGACGAGCACCAGGCCACCCGCCAGCGCTTAGCGTCGCTGAGCCAGCGCGAGCGCGAGCTGCTGGAGCTGATCATCGCCGGCCGATCCAACAAGCAAATCGCCATCGACCTGCACATCGCCGAGAAGACCGTGGCCAACCATCGCGCCCGGCTCATGGACAAAACCGGCGCGACCAACGCCGCCGATCTGGTGCGCATGGTCATGGAAGTCGGCGGCCTGGCGTCCGTGGCCGCGCCTGCCGCCGAGTGATGCACTTGCCCACCCACCGGCGGGCAAAATGAGCATAACTACCCACTTCCAACGGGCCGATTTCATCCGAAGATAGAGGTGTCGCCACGATGCGACAGGCGTTCCAACGAACGCTTTTTTCCCGGCCGGAGTCTGACCCAAACCCCCCACCTCCGGCCGGGTTTTTCTCGAACCACGACGACCGCCGGTGGACCTGCTCCCGTGCCCACGACGCCACGGCAGCCCTCCACAGGCGGTTGTTCTTTTTCACCGCGGGCGCGGCCGATCAGAGCACGCCCTTGGTGCTGGGCACGTCCGTGCCGGTGATCGCCACCGCCTGACGCAGCGCCCGGCCGAAGGCCTTGAAGATCGCCTCGGCGATGTGGTGGTTGTTGTCGCCCCAGGGGACCTCGATGTGCAGGTTCATCTTCGCGTTCTGGGCCACGGCGTTGAAGAACTCCTGCACGAGCTGCACGTCGAACCGCCCGATCGACGCCGGGTCCTCGCCGAAGCCGTGAAACTGCACGCGAAAGACCAGCGCCGCCCGGCCCGACAGGTCCACTGCAACCCGCGCCAGCGACTCATCCATCGGCACCACGCCGTACCCGTAGCGCTCGATCCCCTTCTTGTCGCCCAGCGCCTTGTCGATCGCCTGGCCCAGCACGATGCCCACGTCTTCGACGGTGTGGTGGTCGTCGATGTGCGTGTCGCCGCGGGCCTGGATGCTCAGCGCCATCCGGCCGTGCCGGGCGATGTGATCGAGCATGTGGTCGAAAAAGCCCACGCCCGTGTTGTGGCTGTAACCCTTGGCGGGGGCGTCCAGATCGAGCTCCAGCCTGATGTCGGTCTCGTTGGTCTTGCGGTGCAGGGCGGCGTTGCGGCTCATGGCAGTTGGTCCAGGGCAGCCAGCAGTGCGTCATTCTGCTCGGGCGTGCCGATGGTGATGCGCAGCTTGTCGCGCAGACGGTCCTGATCGAAATAGCGCACGAAGATGCCCGCGTCGGCGAGCTTGCGGTAGATGGCCCCGGCGTCGCCCGGGGGTCGGGCCAGCACGAAGTTGGACTGGCTCGGATACACCAGGCACCCGCGCCGCTGCAGTTGGCTGGTCACGCGGTCGCGCTCGGATCGGACCTTGTCCCACGTCAGCCCGGCGGCATCGCGCGACTGCAGCGCCGCCTCCGCCGCCGCCTGCGCCAGGGCATCGACGTTGTAGCTGTCCCGCGCCTTGTGCAGCGCCGCGACCAGCCCCGCCGCGCCCAGCCCGTAGCCAAATCGCAGCCCCGCCAGCGAGTACCCCTTGCTCAGCGACCGCAGCAGCAGCACGTTGGGCAGGCCCTCGACCAGCAGTGGCAGCGCATCGCGCTGGGCGAAATCGACATAGGCCTCATCGATGAGCAGCACCCCGCGGAAGTCGCGCGCCAGTTGCCGCAGCGCGTCGAGCGATTCGAGCCGACCCGACGGCGCGTGCGGGTTGACGATGAACGCCGCGCGGCAGCCCGCGTCGTTCCAGCGCCGGGCCGTGTCCGCCGGCAGCGAAAAGTCCTCGTCCAGCGGCACAGGTACGATCGGCGTCGCCTGGATCGCCGCCAGCACCGGGTAGAGCGAATAGCTCGGCTCGACCACGCCCAACCCCCCCGCCAGCGTGCCCTCGCTCCGTCCGAGGGCGGGCTCGCAGAACACCGTCACAGCCAACCGCAACAACTCGTCACCGCCGTTGGTGGCGATGACCTGCAAGGGCGACAGCCCGTGCACTTTGGCCGCAATAGCGCGAAACCCGTCGGCCATCGGTGGCGGATAGCGCCGCAGCCGCTCGGCGTCGAGCGTGTGGATCGCCGTCATCACCGCGTCGCTGGGCGGATAAGGGTTCTCGTTGGTGTTGAGCTTCACCACGCGCAGCCGCTGCGGCTGCTCGCCGGGCGTGTACGCCTCCAGTTGTCGGATGTTGTCGCGCTCGTACGCCATGGGGCCGCACAGTCTCGCACCCGTCCGCCGTGCGGTCAATGCGGCAGTTTCCCGCCCTGCGCGGGTCGCTTACACTATGTCCATGAACGTTCGCACCCAGGTTCTGGCGGCCGCGATGACCGCCGTGATGATCGTGTCGCTTCGGGCCGCGCCGGCGGCCGACGACGCGGCGATCGAATCGGCCAAGTTCCTCCTGTCCAAGTCGGTCACAGTCGGCCAGGACCGCTCTTTCCACGAGATGCTGCGTGCCCTGCGGCACATGCGCGACCCCAGCCTGGCGCCGCTGTGGGAGCACCTGGCCGCGTCGGACCGGGCGATCCTGCAGATTCACGGCATCCTGGGCCTGGCCGAGATTTCGCCCCAGAAGCGGGCCGACCTGAAGCGCATCATCGGCATGACCGACGCGCTGGCCCAGGCCGAGCTGATTACGGCGGCGCTGGACGACAAGCTGCTGGACGCCGACGACTGCGCCCAGCTCGTCGTGTCGGAGGGGCTGGACCCGGCGGTTCGCCTGCTGGTGGCCAACGAGCTGGTCCGTCAGGGCAAGCCCCTGCCCCCGAAGCTGCTGGACGAGGCGGTCACGTCGGACAACATCGGTCGCCAGCACCTGGCGGCGCTGCTGCAGCTTCAACTGGGCGATCCGCGCGGGTCAACCACGCTGGGCGCGCTGAACAAGCTCAGCGACGAGAAGCGCGACGGCGTGCGCCGCATGGTGCTGGACACGGCGCTGAAGTACGAGCACGACAAGATCGGCCCATGGGCGATGGAGGTGGCGTCGGAGCCGGGGCTCAACCCACTGCTCGACGGCGTGGCCCTGCAGGCGGCGCTGCGGTTCAAGGCGCCGGGCGCCGAGGACCTGTGGCAGAGGCAGTATCAGTCGTCCACGGACGCGGCGCAGCAGATGCGTCTGGCGCTCCTGGCGGTGCGCATGAGCCTGTGGGTCAACCCGCGGCTGTTCGCCCCGCTCAAGGCGAGCACCGATCCCGTGCTCAAGCAACTTGGCGTGGCGGGCGAGGCGATTTCACTCAAGCAGAACGTGGCGCCGGCGGTGGTGGGCCTGGTGCAACTGTATCACCCGGCCGTCAACCGCGTGGCGCTGGCCTACGCCCACGAGGACGCCACGCCGCAGGACGCCAAGGTGATCCTGCTGGCGACCATCCTCGCCTACGACCAGGGTCCCCGGGAGCTCAAGGGCCGGCTGCTCGACGACGCCATGACCGCGGCGCAGTTGCTTTACGAGAAGACGCCCGACGAGGCGGTGGCGATGCTGCGGCCGATCCTGGTCGATCCGAAGACCGACGAGCGGATCGTGCATGGCATCCTGCTGGGCCTGGTGCGGACGCAGACCCCGGGCGGGGAGCGTGTGATCGCGGGGCTGCCACCGTTTGTCAGCCCGCACGTGAGCCACGTGGCGACGCTGCTGAAGGCCAAGAGCAACACGGCGATGACCGACGAGGAGATGGCGGACCTGGCGCTGTTGGTGCGCGGCGGTGGGCGGCTGCAGGAGACGCTTCGCGCCCAGGCGGCGTGGTCATACGTGCGCCGGGTCGGCCAGGCCAAGCCCGTCCTGGCGGCCGTGCTCAAGGGCTGACGGCCTTTCACTTTCTCTTCAACCAGGTAAACCCAAGACCATGAGTGTCATTCCCCTGAGTCAGCCCGACATCACGCAGAGCGAGATCGATGCCGTCGTGGACGTGCTGCGATCGGGTCGTCTGAGCATCGGGCCGCGGCAGGATCTGTTCGAGCAGCTTGTCGCCGATCGCGCCAAGCGCCGGCACGGGATCGCCGTGTCGTCGGGCACGGCGGGGCTGCATCTGGTGCTGCTGGCGCTGGGCATCGGCCCGGGCGACGAGGTGATCACCACGCCCTTCTCGTTCATCGCCTCGGCCAACTGCATCCTGTTCGTCGGCGCCAAGCCGGTGTTCGTCGATATCGATCCGCGCAGCCTGAACATGGCGCCGGACCTGGTCGAGAAGGCCATCACGCCGCGCACCAAGGCGATTCTGGCCGTCGAGGTGTTCGGCAACCCGACGCACATGGACAAGCTCGCCGCCATCGCCCAGGCGCACGAGATCCCGCTGATCGAGGACGCCTGCGAGGCGCTGGGCGGGCGGCACAAGGGCAAGCCCGTCGGATCGTTCGGGCGTGCGGCGGTGTTCGCGTTCTATCCCAACAAGCAGATCACCACCGGCGAGGGCGGGGTGATTGTGACCGACGACGATCGCCTGGCCGACCTGTGCCGCTCGATGCGCAACCAGGGCCGGGCCGTGTCCGAGGCGCCCGCGCAGGGCCTGCACAATGCCGGTTCGTGGCTGGCGCACGAGCGACTGGGCTACAACTATCGCCTCAGCGAAATCGCCTGCGCCCTGGGCGCGGCGCAGATGGAGCGGCTGGATCCGATGCTCGAAGCCCGCCGTCGCGTCGCCTCCAGCTACATCCGCCGCATGATGGACCTCGACGACGTGATCCTGCCCGACATCGACGCCGACCACTGTGAGAGCATGTCGTGGTTCGTCTTCGTCGTGCGCCTGGCGGCGAGCTACACGCGCACCGAGCGCGACCGCATGATCGAGGGCCTGCGCCGTCACGAGATCGGCGCCAGCAACTACTTCCCCTGCATCCACCTGCAGCCGTTCTACCGCGAGCAGTTCGGCTACGAGCAGGGCATGTTCCCCATCGCCGAAAGCGTCTCCCAGCGCACCATCGCCCTGCCGTTCTACAACCGCCTCGACGAGACCAGCATCGAGCTGGTGGTGATGACGTTCAAGATCATGCTGCAGCGCGAGCAGTTGCTCAAGCGGTAGGAATCCGGGGCTTCGAGGACTCAGCCCCGGCGTGGAAACCCGGGCCCCCCACGCCGGACCTGAGCCGCTCTGGGCGAAGGTCCGGATTCCCCCGACCCTTCACATCAACGTCGCCGGATCAAGTCGCCCCTCGATCATCGCCATCGCCTCATCGCTCAGCCACACATACGCCCCTTCGTTGGCATGATCGCGGTCGTACTTCACCGCTTCGCGCAGATGCGACGGCGCCACGATAGGCTTGAGCTGCGCTCCGTCGGCCCACACCTGGCCGGGCAGCTCGTGACGCACCGCGTGCGAGGCGCGCTGCTTGGCTTGGCCCACGGCCAGCTTCGACGCCCGCGGGTTCTCCCACAGCAAGACGACGACGTGTGCGTGCTGGCCGCCCACCGCCACGGAAAGCACGTTTCGGTCCAGTGCGATGAATTTGTCGCGGAGAGACTCGGCCACGCGGCGACGTAACGTGTGGTCCACTGTCACGACCGGCGCGCTGATCTGCCGAGCATGCTGGTGCAATCGCACGTGCTCTCCCACGGGCGGCGGCTTCTTGTAGTCGCCGCTGCTGTGGGTGGTGTGGCCGTGACTGCGGAAGCCTCTGGGGTCGCCCGGAAGCCAACTGCTGTGAGTGTTGATCGTCACATGACGCCACAGGTCCCCGGGATCGAGCATGGGGGGTCTCCATCAAGAAGAAAATCCGGGGCTTCGAAGACTCAGCCCCGGCGTGGAAGCTCTTTGGGGTCGTCACGCCGGACCTGAGCCGCTTGGGGCGAAGGTCCGGATGAAGGGGAGAGCGTCACCCCTCGGCATGCGGTTGCTGCGCGAGCTTGATCTCGCCGAATTGCTCTTCGTGCTGACGGATGATCTGTGCCAGCCCTCCCATGAGCCGCTTGGCGGTGTGATAGTTCATCACCACGCGGCTGGTGACGTCAAAGTTCATCTCGGCGACGGTCTTGGGGCCCTTGGCGTCGGCGGTCTGGGCGCTGGGCGGCAGCGGCTGGAGCAGGCGCAGGCCAAAGTCGATCACCACCTCCTCAGGCGAGCGGTGCGTGCGAAAAGCGTTGGCGTAGCTCGACGCCATGTGCGTCTCCTGCACGCGCACGCGCACCTGGGCCTGCTGCTGCGAATCGCCGCCCTGTCCAGACTGGTTGCTCATGTTGGCACTCCCGTATGTGTGAGCGTCGGATCATACCACTGTGCGGTTGACGCCGCAGGCGATTGGCCTCACGATGACCGCCTTATGGCCAAGACCTCGCTGCTCAACGCACTGGCCCGCCGCCCGCTGCTGTGCGACGGCGGCATGGGCACGCAACTGATCGCACGCGGGCTGGCGGCGGGCGAGTCGGCCGAACGCTGGAACCTCGACCGCCCCCAGGACGTGGCCGCCATTCACCGCGCCTATCGCCAGGCCGGCTGCGACCTGCTGACCACCAACACGTTCCAGGGGACGGCGACGGCGCTGACGATGCACGGCCTGAGCGATCGGCTGGTCGAACTCAACAGCGCCGCCGCCCGCCTGGCCTCGTCCGTCGCCGACGGCGCATGGGTGCTGGGCGACGTCGGGCCTTTCGGCGGGTTCCTCGAACCGGTCGGCGAGACCACTGCAGCACAGCTCGAGGCGATCTTCGCGCAGCAGATGGCCGCCCTGCGCGACGGCGGGGCCGACGGCGTCATCGTCGAGACGATGAGCGATCCGGCCGAGGTCGAGGTGGCGGCGCGGACGGCCAAGGTGGTCGCCGACTGGCCGGTGATCGCCACGTATGCGTTCGAGCCGGGCTTCCGCACGATGATGGGTGTCACTGCAGCCGACGCGGTGCGGCGGGCAATCGACGCCGGCGCGGACGTGGTCGGGGCCAACTGCGGCACATCGCTTTCGCTGGACGACTATGTGGCCCTGGCGGGGGAGCTGGTCGCCGCCGCGGGGGACGTGCCGGTGATCGTGCAGCCCAACGCCGGCTCACCGCAGCAGATCGACGGTCGCACGGTGCATCCGGCCACACCGGCGGACATGGCCGCGATCGTGCCTCGCCTGCTCGACGTCGGCGTCCGCGTGATCGGCGGCTGCTGCGGGACGACGCCGGCGCATCTGGCCGCCATCGTCGCCGCCATGCCGCGACATTCGCGCTGACGCCCCATACAATCCGCACGGACCCTCTGGAAACAGGATGGAACCTTCGCCATGCCGCACGTGCTCAACCGCCGCCCGGCCAGGCTCGACGCGATGCCTCGCTCGTGGGAGCCGCTGCCCCCGATCGACCTGCGGCAACTGCTGCGGTTGACCGACGACACGGGCATCTTCCAGCACGCCGTCTTCGCCGCGCCCGATCCCAACCACGGCTACTGCATCGACGACAACGCCCGCGCCCTGATCGCCGCCGCGCTCCACGCCCAGCTTCGCGGCCACAATGACCAGGTCGTGCCGCTGACGCGATACCTGTCGTTTCTGCACTACGCCTACAACGACAGTGCCGCGGCGTTTCGCAACTTCATGGGATACGACCGGCGCTGGCTCGAGGAGGTGGGCAGCACCGACAGCCAGGGCCGCGCCATCTGGGCGCTGGGGTTGACCGTGCGCCTGGCGCCCGACGACGTGGTGCACGATCTGGCGCGCAATCTGCTCAAGCGCGCGTTGCCCTCGACCGAGAAGCTCACGGCCCTGCGCTCGCGCGCGTTCGCGCTGATCGGTCTCAACGAATACGTCTGCGCGGCGCCCGACGACGATCACGCCCGCCGCATCCGCGACCACCACGCCGTCGCCCTCTATGACGCGTTTTGCCGGCACGCCAGCGACGACTGGCCCTGGTGGGAAGACACCGTCACCTACGACAACGCCAAGCTGCCGCACGCGCTGCTCATGTCCGGCAGCGCCCTGGGTCGCGCCGACATGATCGACGCCGCCCTGCGAGCGCTGCGCTGGCTGCTGCAGGTGCAGACCGCGCCGCAAGGTCATCTGTCGATCATCGGCAACGACGGCTGGCTCCGTCGCGGCCACGACAAGGCGGCGTTCGACCAGCAGCCGCTGGAAGCCCACGCCATGGTTCACGGCTGCCTCGCCGCCGCCGGCGTCACCGGCGACGACACCTGGGCCCAGCACGCCTGGACCTGCTTCCGTTGGTTCCACGGCTTTAACGACCTGGACCAGCCGCTCTACCACGACGACACCGGCGGATGCCAGGACGGCTTGAGCCCCGCAGGACCCAACCGCAACCAGGGCGCCGAATCGACCCTGGCCTACCTGCTGTGCACCCTCGAACTGCACCGCTACCGCATCGCCCGCAGCCTGCGCCCGTAACGCCCACACGCCCGCTTGCGTTTGCGGTAATCTGTCGCCATGACCGACCTCGTTCCCGTGAAACGCGCGCTCATCAGCGTCAGCGACAAGACCGACCTGGTTCCCTTTGCCCGCAAGCTCGCCGCCGAGGGCGTCACGATCATTTCCACCGGCGGCACCGCGCGGGCGCTGACCGAGGCCGGCCTCGCCGTCGTGCCCATCGACCAGGTCACCGGCTTTCCCGAGATGATGGACGGCCGCGTCAAGACGCTGCACCCGCGCGTCCACGGCGGCCTGCTGGGCCTGCGCGACAACCCCACGCACGCCGCGGCGATGAAGACGCACGGCATCGAGCCCATCGACCTGGTCTGCGTCAACCTCTACCCCTTCGAGCGCACCGTCGCCAAGCCCGACGTCACCGACGAGGAGGCGATCGAGAACATCGACATCGGCGGCCCGAGCATGATCCGCTCGGCGGCGAAGAACCACGCCTTCGTCGCGGTCGTGACCGACCCCGGGCAATACGACATGGTGATCCAGACGTTGTCGGCCAACAGCGGCTCGACGACGCTGGCGCTGCGCAAGCGCCTGGCGGCGGCGGCGTTCGCGCGCACCGCCAGCTACGACCGCGCCATCGCCAGCTACATGGCCCGGCGCCACAGCGAAATGCCCGACGGCGAGCTGTTCCCCGACCCGCTCGTGCTCAAGTTCGATCGCGTCGCCGAGCTGCGTTACGGCGAGAACCCGCACCAGCGCGGCGCCCTGTACGTGGGCGGCAGCACCGAGACGTGCGTCGCCCGCGCCAGGCAACTCCACGGCAAGGAGCTGAGCTTCTGCAACCTCTTCGACGCCGACGGGGCGCTGGAGCTGGTCAAGGAGATCGACCCCGGGACGGCGGCGTCGGCGGCCATCATCAAGCACGCCAACCCCTGCGGGTTCGCCGTCGCCGACGATCTGCCCACCGCGTTCGAGAGGGCGTACGCCGGCGACCCGCTGGCGGCGTTCGGGGGAATCGTTGCAGTGAACCGGTCGATCGACCTGGCCACCGCCCGGCGCATCGTCGAGGGTCAGAAGTTCCTGGAAGTCATCATCGCCCCGGAGTATGCCGACGACGCCCTGGAGATGCTCAAGGACCGCTGGAAGAACTGCCGCCTCCTGGCCGTGGGCGCCGTGCCCGGGCCCAGCCAGCGCGACGCGCGGCGGCTGGACTACAAGCGCATCGTCGGCGGGCTGATCGTGCAGACGCGCGACCTGGCCCGCATTCACCCCGACGACTGGCAGCACGTGGCCGGGCCCAAGCCCGATGACAGGCAACTGCAGCAGCTCATCATCGCCACCGTCGCCGTCAAGCACCTCAAGAGCAACGCGGTGAGCCTGGTGCGTGACGGCATGCTGGTGGGGGCGGGGGCGGGCCAGATGGATCGCCTGGCCAGTTGCCGCATCGCCCTCGACAAGGCCGGCGACCGTGCCAAGGGCGCCGCCGCCGGCAGCGACGCCTTCTTCCCCTTCCGCGACGGGCCCGACCAGCTCATCGCCGCGGGCGTCGCCGCCATCGCCCAGCCCGGCGGCTCCAAGCGCGACGACGACACCATCGCCGCCTGCAACGACGCCGGCGTCTGCCTCGTCTTCACCGGCAAGCGCCACTTCCGGCATTGATTCATCGTGACCTTTCACGCCGGACCTGAGCCGCTCTGGGCGAAGGTCCGGGTTGGCATGCTCGCCACGTGACGGAACCCGGAGCTTCGGAAGACCTCAGCTCCGGCGTGGGGAATCCATCGGCGCTCACACTCTTAACCATTTGCTCACAATTGATACAATACGTCCCGGTGCAAGCTCTTACGGCAGTACGCCAGGACGGCAATTAGGGGATGTGGACCTTTCTGACAGTCGGCGGCGGCGTGGCACTGATTCTGTTCGGCGTGCGGTTCCTCCGCAAAGGCCTCGACCGACTCTTCGGACCCAAGCTCGGCACGTGGATGAACCGCCTGGCCCGCGACCGCTTCCGGGCGTTCTTCACCGGCCTGGGCATCTCCATCATCGCCCCGTCGAGCACCTCCATCTCCGTGCTGGCCGTCTCCGCCGTGCAGGCCGGCCACCTCTCCGCCCGGCAGATGTTCGCCGTCATGATCGGCGCGGACATCGGCCTGACCGCCATGATCCTGCTCATCTCCCTGCGCATCGATGCCTTCGCCCCCATCCTCATCCTCATCGGCGTGTTGCTGTTCCAGTTCACCAACGCGGAAAAATTGCGCGGCATCGGCCAGACCGTCGTCAGCCTCGGCTTCATGTTCATGGGCATCGCCACCATCAAGGGCGCCGTCACGGGGATCGATGACAACGCCGACCTGGCCCAGCTCATCCACATCGCCGAGCATTACCCCTGGCTGCTGGCGATGACCGCGGCGATCATGGCCATCGCCCTGCAGTCGAGCACGGCCACCATCGCGCTGGTCATCGCCCTAGGCGCCACCGGCACGATCTCGTTGTCCATCGGTGTGGCCGTGGTCGCCGGCGCCAACGTCGGCATCGCCTTCACCACCCTCTTCGTCGGCTGGCGGCAGATCGAGTCGCGGCGACTGGCGCTGGCCAATCTGCTGGCCAAGATGTCCGTCGCCGTCCTCGTGCTGCTGCTGTTGCCCTACGTCGCCGGCCTCATCGAGCGCCTGCCGGGCCAGCGCGATCAGCACGTGGCCTACGCCCACACCGGGTTCAACGTCGTCCTGGCCATCATCTTCCTCCCGCTGGTCGAGGTGGTCGAGCGCGTGATCGAACGCTTCGTGCCCGACGCGCCGGTGACGGCCGAGACCGCCTTCGGCCCGCGCCACATCAAGGGCGCCCACTTCGACTCGACCGCCCTGGCCCTGGGCATGAGCCTCAAGGAGATCCTCCACGTGGGCGAGCTCGTCAGGGGCATGCTCGCCGACGTCTGGCGAGCCCTCAAGAGCGACGACCTGGAACTGGCCAAACACGTCAGCGAGATGGACGACCGCGTCGATCAGCTCGACGGCGACATCAAGCGCTTCCTCACCCGGGCCCTGAGCTTCGACGGCGACGCCAGCGACTCGGCCGAGCAGATGCGGCAACTGCGCTACCTCAACGAGCTGGAGACGATCGGCGACATCATCGACAAGAACATCTCCGAGCTGGTGGTGAAGAAGGCCCGCCTGCACGTGGACTTCACGAAGGAGGGCTGGGCCGAGCTCGACGATTTCCATCAGAAAGTCAGCGAGAACCTGCTCATCGCCGAGACCGTGTTCACCACCCGAGACCAGAAGCTGGCCCAGTCGCTGATGAACCACAAGGACTACATCCGCACCTACGAGCGCGACCTGCGCGACCGCCACTTCGCCCGTCTGAAGAACCGCCTCGAGGAAAGCCACGAAACCAGCGCCATCCACCTGGACCTGCTCACCTACCTCAAGCGCATCAACAGCCACGTGACGCACGTGGCGTACGCCGTCATCACGAACGGGTGATGCCGGCGACCTGAGACCGCATGTCCACTGCAGCACGTGCGACGCAGTCCTGCCACGAGGCGGCGGCATCTTCCTGGTAGGCGTAGATGACCGACCGGCTGGCGGTGATGATCGCGCCTGTGCCGTCGGGTTTGAGGCAGGCGCGCACGTCGTCGGCGCCGCCGCCCTGGGCGCCGAAGCCGGGGACGAGGAAGATCTGTTGGGGCATACGCTTTCGCAACTGGGCGGCGTTCTGCGGCTTGGTCGCGCCCACGACCGCGCCCAGCAGGCTGAAGCCTGATGTGCCCACGTGTGGCGAGCCGAGGCGGACGACCATGTCGGCGACGGCGTCGGCGACGGTGCGGCCGTCGGCTAACTGCAGCGTCTGTAAGCCATCGCTGCCGGGGTTGCTGGTGCGGACGAGGGCGAACAAGCCGCTGCCCCGCTTCGCGGCGGCGTCGATGAACGGCTGCAGGGCGTCGTCGCCAAGGTACGGCGAAACGGTCAGCGCGTCGGCGGCGGCGAACGCCTCGGCGTAATGCGCGGAACTGACGCCGATGTCGCCCCGCTTGGCGTCGGCGATCACCACGAGGCCGCGCTTGCGGGCGTGCTCGATGACGCGCAGCATGGCGTCGTAGCCCGCCCCGCCGTAGCGCTCGAAGCACGCCGCCTGCGGCTTGACGCAGGGCACGACATCGCTCACCGCGTCCACGACGCCGACACTGAAGCGCTCGATCGCCTGCACGTCCGGAAGTGACCGCAGCTCGGCCGGGAGCTTGTCGAGCACGGGGTCCAGGCCCACGCACACCGGCGCGCCCTTGGCGCGGCAGGCATCGAGGAGGCGATCGGCAAAGTGCGTCATCAGGTCACTCCAGGCCGCGGCCCAGTTGCGGGCGCAGCATCCACAGGAACACGGGCCCGCCGATGACGGCGGTGAACACGCCCAGGGGCATCAGGCCGATGTCGGCGCGGGAATAAGCGATGGCGGCGCTGGCGGTGTCGGCGAGGATGAGCAGCGCCGCGCCGAGCATGGCCGACGCCACGAGCAGGGCCGTGTGCCGCGGCCCGACGCACAGCCGCGCGATGTGCGGACAGACCAGCCCGACAAACGCGATCGGCCCGGCCAGCACCACCGCGCCCGCCGCCAGCACGCCCGACACCATGAACAGCAGCACCCGCAGCCGGCCCACGTGAACGCCCAGCGACTCGGCCTCGGCGTCGCTGAGCGTCGCCACGTCCATCGCCCGCGACTGCCACAACAGCAGTCCCAGTCCGCATGCCGTCACCACGGCCACCGCCACGATCACGCTCGTGCGCGTGCTTTCGTTGAGATAACCCATCATCCACCGGGCCAGCTCGTCGCGCAGGCCGCCCTGCCCAGCGAGATAGTTGAACGCCATGATGAGCGCGCCGTTGACGGTGCTGAGGATCACGCCGGTGAGCAGTAGTCCCAGCGGGTCGATGATGCCGCGTCGTCGTCCGGCGAGGAAGACGATGGCGATGCTCGCCAGTGCGCCCGCCAGGGCGCCGGTGTAGCTGGGGCCTGGGGTCCACTGCAACTGGTACGCCAGCCAGCGCTGGACCATGACGCCCGCCGCCGCGCCCGTGGACAGGCCGAGGATGAAGGGCTCGGCCAGGTGATTGCGCAGCAGCGCCTGCAGGCTGACGCCGCTGACGGACAAGGCGGCGCCGACGATGATCGCCAGCAGCAGGTACTTCTGCCGGGCTTCCATGACGTGATCGGCGCCCGGTCCGCTGGGCATGCCGAACTGGTGTGATCCGATGATCAGCCGCAGCAGGGCGCAGACGACCAGCGCCGCGGCGATCGCAGCCAGGGCGAAGCGCGAGCGTCGGTCGAATCGCATCCAGTGCTCGCGCGACCAGACGTAGGTGCGAGCGACGCTGCGGCGACCTGCCGCCGCCGCCGCTCGGACCGCGCGCCGCCACGCCGGGATGGGCGTCGCCTCAGTCACGGCGTGGACTCCTGGCTCACTGCAGCATCGATCGCCTCCGCCAGCTCGGGGTGCAGCAGCTTCGCCATGGCCGCAATGACGCGCGGCATGGTCGTCGTGGGCAATACCGCCTGCGGATCATCGACGCGGTGTATCCGCCGCGTGGCCCACGCCTTGAGCCCCGGTCCCCGCAGCGCGGCCACGCGCTCGTCGTCCTCGAGCGGCCCCAGCGGACCGCCGCCCACCAGCAGCAGCACCACGTCCGGATCGATGCCCAGCAGCTTCTCCCGGTCCAGCGACGGCGCCGTCGCCCCCTGCGGCGCAGCGTTGACGCCCCCGGCGGCCGCGAGCATCTCGTTGAGCACCGTCCCTCCGCCACTCACCGTCAAAGGCTGGGTGTAGATCACCATCAGGACGCGCGGCCGGTCGCGGTCGGCGGTGAGGCGCCGGATCGCGTCGATGCGGGCGAGCATCGTCCGCCGCAGCGTCGCGGCCTCGTCGGCGCGACCGAGAAACACGCCCACACCTGCCGGCTTCTGTGCGTCATCGCGGTGGAGCGTGTCGGCGACGTCGGCGATCGTCGTGGGGTAGGCAAACGACATCAGCGCGAATCGCCCGGCGGCGCTCTGCTCGACCAGCGCCTCGGGCGGGCCGGAGATGCCGGCCTGCAACATGACGTGCGTCGGCGCGACCGAGGCGAGGGCTTCGAGGTTCACGTCGGTGTAGGTTCCCACGACGTGAGCGCCCGCAGGCGCGGCCGAGTCGTGTCGGCCCACGCCCACGATCGCGTCGTGCAGGCCCAGGTCGATCGCCATCTGCGTGAGCGCCGGGGCGAGGCAGACGATGCGCATCGGCCGGTGGTCGGGGCTGGGCGAAGCGCGGTCGCAGCCGCCGGCAGCCAGCGTCAGGGCGATGAGGATGAGCGCGAGTAATCGAGCCGGCATCAGTTCTGCGGCGGAGGCGGCGGCGATTCGGCCGAGCCTTCGGTGGACGGCGGTGCCGGCGCGGGTTCGGCGGCGGCGGCCGGGGCCGGGGCCGGGGCCGGGGGCGCAGCAGCCTCGGCGGGCGCAGGCGCCGCGTCCGGCGTTGGCGGTTTGGGCGGCTCGACGTAGAACTCCGTCAGGTCCGTCCCGTCGGCGCTGCGCCGCAGCAGCAGGTAAATCCACGTGTGGGCCGAGAAGTAGAAGCTGATCGCGTAGGCCGGCAACAGCCCCAGCAGCAGCATGACCCACACGAGGATGATGCCCGCCGCGGCCTTGCCCGTCGCGGGCAAAGCGTCCCACTCGATGTTGTAGACCAGCTCGCCGATCTGCGGCGGCGTGAGCATGGCGTCGAACCGGTTGATGCTGGCCTCCTCGCCCACGCGGGCGATGACCCACCAGCCGGCGCCGCGGTGCGTGAGCCACACCGTCAGAAAGATCACCAGCACGACGAAAAGGTACGTGATCGCCCCGTACACCAGCGACACGCCCGTGTACAGCAGCCAGCGCCACGGCCGACCGAAGATGTAGTTGAACGACCGGCTCACGGCGTCGAACCCGTCGGTGCCCTCGACCGCCAGCGCGGGGTACATCAGGTGAATGCCCGCGGCAAACCCGATCAACAGCAACGCG
Source organism: uncultured Phycisphaeraceae bacterium (assembly GCA_964518335.1). Taxonomy (GTDB): domain Bacteria; phylum Planctomycetota; class Phycisphaerae; order Phycisphaerales; family Phycisphaeraceae; genus CAZFDT01. The sequence goes on along the minus strand of CAZFDT010000056.1, from coordinate 7,880 downwards.
GCGATCAGACCCAGCACCAGCGCCAACCCGAACACCAGCGCCCCGATCACGTCCAGCACCGGGAGATTGAAAAACACAAACCCACCGACGGCGAGCACCAGCACGATGATCCCCGCGATCAGCGCCGGCAACAGCGGCGCAGCGAAGAACCACATCCACCGGTCGCGGGCGAACACCAGCGCCTCGCCGGGGTCCAGATGTCGATCGGACGTGGCGTGCGCCGCGGTCATGCGACAGATGGTCCCGCCCAGGAGCGACCAGATCGCCAGGGCGATGAGGGCATAGGTCACCAGGAACCCGGGGTGGGCCGTCCACAGCCAGCCGGGCAGGACGACGAACATGCGGTACAAGGCCCCGACCACGCCCGACGGCGGCACGCCGGCGACCAGGCCGGTCAGCCCGAACTGCAGCGACGTCGCCGCGGTGACCAGATCGTCGAAACAGCGCAACTGGTAGCGCAGCGCCGCCGAGAAGATGCCCTGCAGCGGATCGAGATCCGCCCCGGCTTCGCGCAGGCGATCACGGCTCTCCCGCCACTCGGCCAGGTCCTGCTTGAATGCGACGTTCGACGTCGATCGCTCGAACTCGCGAATCTCATTCTGATACACCCGCCCGCCCCAGGCGGTGTCGAGCAACTTCCCCGCCAGGAACAGCAGCACCACCAGCAGCAGCGAGGTCAGCAGCTTGGGCGGATCGATGGCGATCTTGAACGAGCCGAACAGCCGCGTGAACGGCATCAGCTCGCTCCAGTTGACCGACTCGACGCGAAGCCCGTGCGATGTGTTGTTGTCATCCATGTTGCACCCCGAGCCCATGATACCGCAAAACGCGCCCGCCCTACTCGGCCGCGACGACCGTGCCGTCGCTGACGGTGGCAGGGTCCTTGCCCTGCTCGATCGCGACGATCTTCTGCACGCGACGGGCGTGACGGCCGCCGTCGAAATCCGTCGCCAGCCATTTCTCGACGATGCGGTCGATGATGCGGATGCCCAGGTAGTCGGCGGCCAGGCACAGGACGTTGGCGTCGTTGTGGCGGCGGCACATCTCGGCGCCGATCTCGTCGTGAACGCACGCCGCCCGCACGCCGTGGACCTTGTTGGCCGTGATGCTCATGCCGATGCCCGTGCCACAGACCAGGATGCCCCGGTCGGCCCGGCCGTCGGCGACCGCCCGCGCCACCGGGTAGGCCATGTCGGGATAGTCGCAGTTGCGATCGGCGCGCGGCCCGCAGTCGTCCACGCGGTGGCCTTCACGCACCAGGTGGTCCAGCAGGTGACGCAGCACGTCGTGACCACGATGGTCGGCCGCCAGGGCGATTCTCATGCGAGCAGCTCCTTCAGACGGGACTCCAGTCGTGCGCGGATCTGATCGGCGCACGCCGCGTAGGCCGCTTCATCCAAGCCATAAGGATCGTCGATCTCGCCCGCCGGGTCCAGCAGCATCGTCTTGTCCTGCGCGTGCGGCGCCATGGCCAGCACCGCCCGCTGATGGCTGCGCGTCATGCACAGAATGACGTCGGCCTCGTGAATCATCTCCGGCAGCAGCGCCCGGCTGCGATGGCGCGACAGGTCCAGCCCCTGCTTGCCCATCACCGCCACCGCATGATCGCTCGCCGGCACGCCCGAGGCGGCGAACGTGCCCGCCGAGGTGATCCGCACCCCCGCTTCCTCGAGCTGCTCGACGCTCACGCCCCGCAGCTCCGCGGCCATCTGCCGCGCCATCGCCTCGGCCATCGGCGATCGGCAGGTGTTGCCGCTGCACAGCAGCAGCAGGTTCCATCGCAGCAGCTTGCGGATGTAGCGCTCGTCGTACACGCCCTCACGCTGCACCTGCACCTCGCCGGTGGTGTGGATCCGCACGATCGTCGAGGGCTTGGCGAAGCGGCACGGGCCGCCATCGACCACGAGCTGCGCCAACTCGCCCAGCGCCGACGCCGCCGACTCGACCTCCAGCGGCGGCGACTGGCCGCGACGATTGGCGCTGCTGGCGACGATCGGCGCGTCGATCGCACCGAGCACCGCCTCCGCCAGCGGATGGTCCGGGCAGCGCAGGCCGATCGTGTTCTGGTGATAGAGCCTGTCGCGGGCGTCGTCGCGCAGACCAAGCTCCGACAGCGTCCGCCCGATCGTGTCGTCATCGACATCGACCACCAGCGTCACGGGGCCGGGGAACACCTTGCGGATCAGCCGCGCCAGCGTCTTGTGGTTCGGATCGACATACCGCATGGCGGCGTCGGGGGTGGGCACGTGCAGGGTGAAGGGCTGCTCGTCGGGCCGCCCTTTCACGTCGCGCAGGGCCGCGTAGCCCGCGTCGCTGGCCGCCGACGCCCCGATACCATACACCGTCTCCGTCGGAAAGATCACCAGCCCGCCCGACGACAACACCTCCGCCGCGCGCTGCGCAAGCTGCCTCACCTGCTCGGTATCGTGGATGTCAATTGTCGTCACGGGCATTCACCCCCGACGATTATTCAGCCCCCGCCGCCCGATGGCAACTCGGTACGGACCGCTGTGGCGACGGCACTGCGTGCCATGACAGCCGCTCGCGCGGACATTGCACTTGACTTGCGGCTCCCGGGCCAGGTGTCGCCCGTGTAGCCCCGCCGCCCGCGGCGGGTGACGGGCCGCAGGCGGCCCGGCTACACGAAGTTGAGTCACGCCCCGCCCATCAGCACTGCCAGCAGGCCCTTCTGGGCGTGCAGGCGGTTCTCCGACTCGGCGAAGACGCGGCTGCGCGGGCCGTCCATCGCCTCGTCGGTGATCTCGGTGCCCCGATACGCCGGCAGGCAGTGCAGCACCACCGCGTGCGACGGCGCCTGCGCCAGCAGTTGCGCATTGACCTGGTACGCGGCAAACACCTTCTTCCGCTTCGCGGCCTCGGCCTCCTGACCCATCGACACCCACGTGTCGGTGTAAATGCAGTCGGCAAAACGCACCGCCTCGCCTGCGTCGCGCGTCATCTCGATCGTCGCCCCGGGTACCTGCGACATGATCCGCTCGATCAACTCCATCTCCAGCTCGTAACCCGCGGGGCTGGCCAGCACGAAACGCATGCCCAGCCGGCCGCAGATCGTCGCCAGGCTGCGCGCCACGTTGTTCCCGTCCCCGATGAACGCCAGCGTCCGCCCCGACAGGTCGCGGCCGAACTCGTCCATGAGCGTCATCACATCGGCCAGCGCCTGGCACGGATGCGAATAGTCGCTGAGCATGTTGATTACCGGCACACTGCCGTGGTGCGCCAATTCCACGAGCGACTGGTGCTCGAACACGCGTGCGGCGATGCCGTGCACCATGCCCGACAGCACGCGGGCAACGTCGGCGACCGACTCGCGCTTGCCCAGGCCCACCTCGTGCTGCTGCAGCACCAGTGCGTGCCCGCCCAGCTCGACCATGGCCTGCTCGAAGCTCACGCGCGTCCGCAGGCTGGGCTTCTCGAACAGCATGGCCAGCGTCTTGCCCGACAACAGCGGCGTGTTGCGCTCGCCGGCGCGGCGCTGCTTGCGCAGCTCGAAGGCGACGTCGAAGATGTGGTTGAGCACATCCAGGGGCGTGTCCGCGATGGAAATGAAGTGTTTCATGGCGTCAACCCAGCACGATTTCCGTGCCGATGCCTTTGTCGGTGTAAATCTCCAGCAGCACGCTGTGGGGGATGCGCCCGTCGATGATGTGGGCCTTGACGACGCCGGCCTCCAGCGCGGTGAACGCGGCCTCGACCTTGGGCAGCATGCCCGCCCCGATCGTGCCCGCCGCCACCAGCTCGTCGATCTGCGACTTGGTCAGATGGCTCGCCAGCGTGTCGTCCCCAGCCCCGGTGCGGATGCCGTGCGTGTCGCTGACGAGCATGAGCTTCTCCGCCTTGACCGCGGCGGCGACGTGACCAGCCACGCTGTCGGCGTTGACGTTGAGCTTGCCCCCCGCCGCATCCCGCGCGATCGGCGCAATCACCGGAATGTACTCCGCCTCCACCAGCGCCTTGAGCAGCGGCGCGTTGACGAACTCCACGTCGCCCACCTGGCCGATGTCGATCCGCCGCTGCGACCCGTCCTGGGACGTGAGGAACAGCCGCTTGGCGAACACCACGCAGCTCGCCAGGCTGTGCAGACCGATCGGCCAGTGCTCGAGCTCCTCGATGTGCTTGCAGATCGACTTGTTCACCTCGTTGACCAGCACGTGCTCGGCGATGGCCAGCGTGCGGTCGTCGGTGTAGCGTCGCCCCTGCACGAACTGCGCTTCCAGACCCGCCTTCTGCATCGCGTCGGTGATGCTCTTGCCCCCGCCGTGCACGATGATCGGGCGCATGCCCACCGCGTCGAGAAAGCACACGTCGTGGACCAGCCCGCGCAACGCGTCGGGGTCGTCCATGATCGATCCGCCGACCTTCACGACCACAACCTTGTTCTCGAAGCGCCGGATGTAGCGGTGGGCCTCCACCAGCGCATCGGCTTTGTTGATAGCGTCCTGCATGGCGCGGGTCCAGCTTGGGGGAAAACGAGCGAGTGTAACGCTGGCCCGACGTAACGCAACCGCGCCCCGCCGATGCCGCCGCCGCCGCAAGAAGCACTACATCACCCCGTATCGGTCAGGCAGCAGGCCTCGTGGTCCGCGCGACGGAGTCGATGGCCAAGCGCGTAGCCGCGCACATGGTGCACGCCATCGCGCGGCGACGGTGGTGCTGTGGCGGGTGTGGCGGTTTGTGCTTACCGTATTTGCGTGGCGAGGCTCGGGTCCGATTTGAAGGACCCGGCCACCTGTTTGTGGAGCGATACGCCGATGCCTGACTTGCGCCCGAACCTGCTCTTGATCATGACGGACCAGCAGCGGGGCGACTGCATGGGCTGTGCCGGGCATCCGGTGCTGGAGACGCCGTATCTGGATCAACTCGCCGCCGAGGGCACGCGCTTCGCCTGTGCGTACACGGCGGTGCCGTCGTGCCTGCCTGCACGAGCGTCGCTGCTCACGGGCATGGACCAATGGCACACCGGCGTGTTGGGCATGGGCAAGGGGCAGGGGCCGATCCCCTCGAGTTTCACGCACACCCTCCCCGGCGAACTGGCCCGCACCGGCTATCACACCCAGGCGATCGGCAAGAATCACTTCTACCCCCAACGCGCTCTCAACGGCTACCACAACTGCATCCTGGACGAGTCCGGCCGCGCCGAGTCGCCCCGTTTCGTCAGCGACTACCTCCGTTGGTTCGAGCAGCACAAGAACGGACCCTACGGATACCGCGACCATAGCATCGACTGGAATTCGTGGATGGCCCGGCCCAGCCATCTGCCCGAGCATCTGCACCCGACGCACTGGACCGCCCAGCAGGCCATCGAGTGGCTCGATCGACGCGACCCCGAAAAGCCGTTCTTCCTGAAGGTCAGTTTCGCCCGGCCGCATTCTCCCTACGACCCGCCGCAAGCGTATTTCGATCAATACGCCCACCGCCGCATGCCCGACCCCGTGGTGGGCCACTGGGTGGATTCGGACCCGTCCGGGGACCCTTCCGGGGGCGCCACGTCTGCCAACGTCAATGCCTGGCGCAGCCGCCGCAGTGACGCTCAGGTGCAGCGAGCCCGCGCCGGGTATTACGGCTCGATCACCTTCATCGATCACCAGATCGGCCGACTGCTCTACGAGATGCGCCAGCATCACGCCCAGGCGCTGGCGAACACCTGGATCATCTTTCTCTCCGACCATGGGGACATGCTCGGCGATCATCACCTGTGGCGCAAGACGTATGCGTACGAGGGATCGGCGCGGGTGCCGATGATCGTCCGCCCACCCGCCACCTGCGAGGCGTTGCGTGGCCAGGTGCGACGGGAAGTCGTGGAACTGCGCGACGTCATGCCGACGTTTCTTGAAGCGGCCGGCGCTGCGATCCCAGACTCGGTGGATGGGCGCAGCCTGCTGTCGCTGGCGCGCGGGCAGCGCGTCGAGGGCTGGCGACCGTGGTTGCACGGCGAGCACGACTGGTGCTACAGCCACGAACAGGCGATGCACTACCTCACCGATGGCAACGCCAAGTACATCTGGTTTCCATATCTGGGCCGCGAGCAGTTGTTCGACCTCGTCGCCGATCCAGGCGAGACACGCGATCTGGCAACTTCACAGGCACACGCCGAGCAACTCACCTCGTGGCGTCGCCGGCTGGTGGACACGCTTGAGCAACGCGGCAGCCAGGACCTGATCCAGGGCGGCCAACTTCGCCGCCTCGATGTCACTCAGCGATGGACCTCGCCGCACTATCGCCAATACCACTGCCGTTCGACGATCGGAGATCGAGAGGCGACCACGTGATTCATGGCGGATGGTGAGCATGGCGCCATAGCCGGGACGCTACGCGTCCCCGGCGCCTGGGACGCGCAGCGTCCCGGCTATTGGCAACGACGAGAGAAGGCTCCGCGCCTGGCTCCCGGACTGCCCCGGAGAACAATCCCCCGCGTGGATCGTTTTGTCGCTGATCCTGGGCTGACGTGCCGCGCCCCCCTCGACGCCCCGCCCATCGAACCCTGACCGCCCGCCCTGAGCCGACCCAAAACCAGAACCGCGACGCCGGCATGGCCAGACCTCGCGGGGAAGGGCGAAAAGGACTGGGAATCACGAGGTATGCAGCTTCAGTTGACGGCGTTCGTGACTGACCCTGCTTCAATACCCGCGAATGCCTATGGATGCTCCGGACTACGACGCGCACGGCTGGACCATGAACCATACTCAAATATCATTTCATTCCGAAAGTAGAGCAATTCAAGCCGAACATCGTTGCCTTCCGCCTCTTTTGCGAGCAATTCAGATAGTTTGATCTGTCCTCCCTTTACCCACTCCTGGCCACGAGCAATACAAAATTCATGGTCAATAGCCAAACGAGCAAGAAACGGTGTGTCTTCCCGGAGAATGATATCATCAAAGTATTTGCTAGCTTCATTTGGATACTGCCGCATTATAAGATGTACCCCAGTAACAGCCACAATAGGCAGTTCGTTGTGAATCATCCGTTTTAAGTATGAAATACGATCCGCTTTGTTAGCGGTCTCATTAAACCCTTTTACTATTGCCCCCCACTTCTTTGCAGCGGTCACGACTTCAGGATACTGACGATGATAGAAGATGTTATTCGCAGATGGATGTGACCGAAAAAATACAGATCGATAGGGAAAACCGAAGGCGTTTCGTGACAAAGTCATGATGTTATTCGAGTCGAGATCTTTCGCCGACATGACCGCGATGACCGCATGAGCACCGACCGGCGATTGGGCTTCGGGATGAACACCATCATAATTCAGGTACATGTGAATCAGGTCATCCGGCTTTCGCATGCCAACCAAGGGCGATGCGAGATTCAAATCCTTACCCAGCAACGTGTCGGGGCCGCTATAGACTTCCAAAATTCGCCCTATAGGTTTGTATACATACTTTACGGTGGGGTCCCCCGAATAAAAACTGTCGGGTGCGGGCTCAAATGGATCAACAGATATGATCTCCACTAAAACCAAGTAGCCATCGAGGCACCCTTGATGGACGATATTGTCTGCATAAACTGGCAAGACAGGTACCATTGTCACGATCATGACAATGACAATTGCGCATAAGAACTTCATATTACTCCTTTCATCACGGGTGAGTTGTCCACTGCTCATGCGGTTCTTCACTGTCTCCCATGTCTGGATATTCTTGGATAATGAAATGCTCCTCATTGAATGCTGGAGAAACACTAATCATTTGAAGCTGTTGACTTGGAGGTGCATTTCTGACCACGAGGTGAGCGCTTCCGTATGCACCCCATAACATACCGGAGTCTCCATAGTGATATCCCGCTGCTGGGGAGTGAAGGACATCATTTAGAGCACCTAAAAGAACTTGCAGTTCGCGTTTGAGTCTTGCCGATGATCCCTA
>CAZFDT010000055.1:0-32830 GCA_964518335.1 uncultured Phycisphaeraceae bacterium | reverse complement strand
GTGGGTCAATTCCCGATGATCGCAGGTGGGTCAAATCGAAGTGACTGTTGACACCTGCGCAAGCGGTCGAAGAATCCCATCGTGATCGGCGTGGACACGGCCGATGATGAGGGGCGAGTCATTGACCTGCACGCCCTGCGGACGACACTGGGCACGAAGCTCGCCCGCGCCGGCGTCGCGCCGCAGATCGCCCAGCGGCTCATGCGGCACAGCGACTACAAGACGACCCTGCGGCATTACACCGTCCTGGGGCTGACCGACACGGCCGGGGCGATCCAGAGCATCCCCCTGATCGAAGCCGCGGCACAGGTCAACCAGCAGCAGGCGACAGGGACGGACGACATGACGCCCCGGCGCGAGTTAGCGAATCCGTTAGCGACCCCGCGCGAAAACCGGCATAAAGTGGCCGCAACTGGCACACGGGACAACCGCCGCGGCGATGATGCCCGCGCGCGGGAATCCCCTGATTTCCAAGCAGAAAACGCTGTGGAAGCGTCAGAAATGGGAATGGCCAGGGGCGGAATTGAACCGCCGACACTGCGATTTTCAGTCGCATGCTCTACCAACTGAGCTACCTGGCCAGCGGGCGGCAGCGTGGGGCGCTGGCCGCGGGCGAGTTCTGTAGGATATCGTGGGGGGTGGGACAGTCAAACCGGCCTGACGGCGGTTTGACCTGGCGAGCCCGAATGTGCTAGGATGTGCGGCTCGACGCGTGGCGATGGCCGGCGTCCGGTCCACCAGAAAAGAAGGCACACGCCATGGCACACAAGAAAGGTCAAGGCTCGACCCGCAACGGGCGCGACTCCAACCCGCAGTATCGCGGGGTGAAGATTTACGGCGGGCAGACGGCCCGAGCCGGGAACATCATCGTGCGCCAGTGCGGCACGCCGTTCAAGCCCGGGCACTACGTGGGCATCGGCCGCGATCATTCACTGTTCGCGTTGGCCGACGGCGTGGTCGAGTTCCAGGGTCGGCGCGTTCACGTGCGGCCGGCGGAAGCCAGCAGCTGATATCAGCCGACTCGTCATGATGCCGCTCGCGGCCTGGCACGCCTCTTCACCCTGCTCGGCCGCAAGCGGCTATTCTTTTGCGCATGTTCATCGACACGGCCGTCATTCAGGTGCGCTCGGGCAAGGGCGGCGACGGTGTGGTCGCGTTCCGGCGCGAGAAATACATCCCCAAGGGTGGCCCGTCCGGCGGCGATGGGGGCAAGGGCGGTGACGTATGGCTCGTCGTCGAGCCGGGCATCGACACATTGCTGGACTTCACCGGCCGCCATCACTGGCACGCTGAGGATGGCCAGCCCGGCCAGTCGCGCCAGATGCACGGCGGCGACGGCGCTGACCTGGTCATCAAGCTCCCGGCCGGCACGCTCGTCTTCAACGACACCACGGGCGACTTGATCGTCGATCTCGACACGTCCGGCCAGCGTCACCTGATCGCCCGCGGGGGCAAGGGCGGCTTCGGTAACGATCACTTCAAGACCGCCACCGATCAGGCTCCGCGCAAGGCCACGCCCGGCGAGCCCGCGCAGGCGCTGACGCTTCGCCTCGAACTCAAGCTCATCGCGGACGTAGGCCTCATCGGCAAGCCCAACGCGGGCAAGAGCACGCTGCTGTCGGTGGTGAGTAAGGCCACGCCCAAGATCGCCGACTATCCCTTCACCACGCTGGAGCCGCAGCTGGGCATCGCCGAGTTAACGCCCGATCGCGGCGGGGCGCGGCGGCTGGTGTTCGCCGACATTCCCGGCCTGATCGAGGGCGCTTCGGGCGGTGCGGGACTGGGCATTGAGTTCCTGCGTCACGTCGAGCGCACGAGGATGCTGGTGCATCTGATCGAGGCGGCGCCGCTGGACGAGACCGACCCGGTGGAGAACTACCGCGCGATCCGCCACGAGCTGGCGGCGTACTCCGCAGAACTGGCGGCCAAGCGCGAGATCGTGGTATTGAGTAAGATGGACCTGTTGCCCGACGACACGTCGCGCGACGAACTGGCGAGGCGGGTGGAGCGCGAAGTCGGCAAGCGCGTCATGAAGCTCAGTGCAGCGGCGCACAGCGGCATCCGCGAGTTGCTCGAATCGTGCTGGCGAGGACTGGGGGATGACAGGCTGCGCCCCGGTTGGCAGGAAGCGCAACCGCAGAATGTCGAATGAGCAAGGCCGGATGCTCAATGGGCAAGGCAACTGTCTTCATGTGGCATTCGGCATTCGATATGCGGCATTCCCATGAGCACCACTCCCATCAATCTTCTGGCGATCAGCATCGGCAACAGCCGCACGAAGCTGGGCACGTTCGTCGAGGGCAAGCTCACCGATACGTTCGCCATTGACAACGGGAAGCTCGGTGAGCAACTGCGCGAGGCGCTGGATCGGGCGTACTCGCCGCTGCGATGCAAAGGTGAGGCGACGGTGTTGCTGGCGTCGGTGAATCCGGCGTTGACGCCCAGCGTGGGGGACGCGGTGACGGCGGCGGTGGGCCGGCCGGCGGCGCGGGTGGACGTGGACCTGCCCATTCCGATTGGTCGGCAGCTCGATCGCGAGGCGCTGGTGGGAGAGGATCGCCTGCTCAACGCCGCCGCCGCTTACGACGTACTCAAGCAGGCGTGCGTCGTGGTCGATGCGGGCACGGCGATGACCGTCGATTTCGTCGATGGCGCGGGCACGTTCCACGGCGGGGCGATCGTGCCCGGCGCCCGCATGATGCTCGACGCCCTGCACCAGCGCACGGCACAGTTGCCCGAAGTCGAATTGGTGGCGCCGCAGGAGGCGATCGGGCACAACACCGTCGAGGCGATGCTCAGCGGCGCGTTCCATGGCATGCGCGGGACGGTCCGCGAGCTGACCGAGCGCTTCGCCGAGCAGGTCGGCAGCTTCCCCGTCGTGGTGGCGACCGGCGGCGACGCCGACCTGCTGTTCCACGGGTACGAGCTGGTCGATCGCGTCGTGCCCGATCTGACGCTGATGGGCCTGGCGGTGACGGCGCGCGTGGCGATGGATGCCGAGGATCAGTAGCCGTGGACGAGAGCACATGGACACCGATCCGAACAAAACCTTGCTGACGCTGCGGTTTCTGTGGGCGATGCTGCTGGCGGGGCAGTTGATGTTCATGGTGGTGGTCGCGCTGGTGTTGTCGGGGCCGGGGTCGTCGGCGCCCTATGAGCTGTTCGTGGTCGCGTGCATGGCGGCGCCGGCGGCGATCGTGGCGGCCCACGTCGTGCGCATGCAGATTTACAAGAAGCATTGGATCAGCGACGCGGTCACGCCCCGCGGGTATTTCGTGGGCAACCTGATCTACCTGGCGATGCTGGAGGGGGCCTCCTTTTTCGGGCTGGTGGTCATGCTCATCGGCGGGCGATTCCTGCCGTACGTCATTCCGTCGCTGGTGCTGATGGCGGTGCAGGTGGTCAACTATCCGCACGGCCGGCCGATGCGCCCGCCGGTGTTTTCCCCATGATCCGCGTCACGCTCACGACCGCCCACGCGCCGGGCGCGATCGCCATCGTGCAGTTGTCGGGCGAGGGGATCGAGAGATTTTTGTTGCAGTTGACGGGTCGGGCGGCGTGGTCGCCGGGTCGGCTCTATCTCGTGCGCCTGGGCGACGTGGATGAAGGGCTGGCGGGGATGCTCGCGCCCGCATGTGCACAGCTCATGCCGCATGGCGGGTTGCGCGTGATTCACAAACTGCTGGACCGCTGCGTCGAGCTGGGCGCGGCGTACGAGGATCGGCCGCCCTCGCGCGAGCTGTACCCCGAGGCGGCGGACGAACTGGAAGCTCAGATGCTCGAAGCGATGGCCACGGCGGCGAGCCCGGCGGCGATCGATCTGCTGGCCATGCAGCCGGCGTTGTGGCGCGCCTGCGGTGGCCAGCCGTCAGCCCCCCGCGGTCAGCACGACCCCCGCGATCATCTGCTCGTGCCCCCGACGGTGGTCGTGGTGGGCCGGCCCAACGTCGGCAAGAGCACGCTGACCAACCGGATGGTCGGTCGGGCCGCGTCGATCGTCGCCGACCTGCCGGGCACGACGCGCGACTGGGTCGGCGGCATGGCGATGCTCGAACCGGGCGTCGTCGTGCGCTGGCTCGATACGCCCGGCGTCCGTACCAGCGACGACGAGGTCGAACAGGCGGCCATCGCGCTGGCGCGGCAGGTAGTGACGACGGCGCACGTGCTGATCGCCATGCGGGACCACGAGGAGGACTGGCCTGATCCTGGCGCGCTGCCGCGCGAGCCGGACCTGTGGGTGATGAACAAGGCCGACCAGGGCCGCTTGGAGGCGATCTCGCCCGTGCTGCCCATCAGCGCCCGGCGCGGCGACGGGATCGCCGGGCTCACTGCAGCGGTGCTGCGCGTGCTGGGCCTGGACGATCTGCGGCCCGACGTGCCGTGGGCGTTCTTCGCCAGGCATGGTCACTGAAGCGCCCGCGCCGCTTGCGAGTGAAGCGACGAGTCTGCGCATCATCTCTTTGAGTTCGCTGCCGACGGGGATAGCGCCGATCGTGCGATCGTGGTTGTCGCCGTACGGTCCATGGCCGCGTTGTCTCGTCAGGGGATGCTGAGGTCGCAGCGACTTAGCCTTCGAATTCGGCGAAGTGTTCGTTTTGTATCGGCGCGACGATGTCGAGTATTTTGCGCAGCACCAGTGCGGGCGAACCGATCGAATCGACCTCCGAGACGATCTGCGACTGGTAGTGCCCGAGCACCGGCCGGGTTTCCTTTTCGTACACGTCCCAGCGGCGACGGATCACCTTCTCATCGGCGTCGTCGAAGCGATTCTCCTTCAGAGCCCGCCGACGCAGGCGCTCGATCATGGCTTCGCGGTCGTCGCACACCAGGTGGACCACCGCCAGCACCTCGATGTGCTCTTCCATGATCTGGGCCTGCTCCAAGGTGCGCGGGATACCGTCGAGGATCAACAGGTCCTTGAATGGCTTGTAGTCGCCCAGGATAGCGCGGGCCTCGATGTTCTTGGCCCACATCTTGACGGTGATGTCGTCGGGGACCAGTTCGCCGCGCGAGCTGTACTCGTAAAAGATCTTGCCCAGATCGTGATTGATGTCGATCTGTCGGAACACGTCGCCGCAGGAGCAGTGGAAGAATCCGGGGACCATGCCCAGGATTTTTCCCTGCGTGCCTTTGCCGGCGCCGGGCATGCCAAAAAGCAGGGCTGTCTTATAGCGGGTGTCGGGCATGGCAATGTCTGAGGGGCGGTGTTGGGAAGAACGATGGCTCCTGGCCTGCTGTCATGGACGCGGTGTTCACATCAGACGACATTCACCAGACTTGAGGCATCGTCTCACCCCAGCGTTTCCGGATCGCGCCGCGCCAGCGCAGCCATGTCGATGCCAGACGCACCTCCCACGCCGCGGAATCCCTTCTCCACGTTGGACCGCACCCACTCCAGGCTGCCCGAGTACCATTCGTAGGCATATCCGATCACAATCACGAGCAGAAACGGCGTGCCCAACACCACCGCCTCGGCGGGGAACTGGCGGAACACCACCGCCCACGGATAGATCAGCGCCACCTCCACGTCGAATACCAGATAGAACAGGGCCACGATGTAGAAGCGCAGGTCGAACTGCACCCACGACTCGCCGATCGTCGGCTCGCCGCACTCGTAGATTGCCAGCTTCTCCTCGTTGGGCAGGTTCGGGCGCACCAGCTTGCCGATCGTGACGTTGAACAGCACGAACACGAGTCCGAACGCCATGAAAACCGAGATGGACAGCAGTTCCTGCATGAAGTGGGGCATCTTATCCGCCCCGCGACGAGCCGCAAGCGCGTCGGCTTGCGTCGCATCGCGCCGTCGGGCCCATGAAGCTATTTGATTGCGACAATGGGGTGAGTCGCATAAAATGCCCGGATGGGCAAACCTGCACGGATGCTGGCGCTGGCCCTGGGTGTCATTGGGCTGGCGCTGGGCGGCTGCAATCAAGCCGCCACCGACACGACGTCGGGCGAGGGTCGAGCGCTGCGTCCACGGCAGCTACGGCCGGATGATTTTGCCACCGCCGAGGCCCCGCCGCGCCCGGCAGACGAAGCGCAGGCCGCGCCGGCGACACAGGCGTACACAGCCGATCTCGAGGACGAAGCCCTGTTTGAAGCCGCTGGCGAACAGGATCAGTCCGCCACCGCCGAGGAGGTCGCCGCCGCCGAGCGACTGGCAGCCCAGGCCGCTCGTCCGCGCATCGAAGCGGTCGCGGGGACATCCGGCAAGACCAACGGCACCTACATCATGGACGCCATGGTCGGGCAGGTGAACGGGCGCGCGATCTACGCCAACGCGGTTTTCGAGCCCCTGGGCGATCAGCTTGCCGCGCTGGGGCGCTCCCTCGACGGGCCGGCGTTTCAGAGACGGGCCGGCGATCTCATCGCCGGGCGGCTGGAGCAGATGATCACCGATGCGCTGATTCTCAGCGAGGCCCAGCGCGATCTGAGCGAGGGCGAACGCTTCGGCTTGCGCATGATGGTGCAGAAGCGCCGCGAGGAACTGCTTCGCCTCTGGGGCCAGGGCTCGCTGGCGCTGGCCGAACAGCGCCTCAAGGAGGAGACGGGCAAGAGCCTTGACCAAACGCTCGAAGAGCACCGGCAACAGCAGCTCGTGCGGCGGTACATGTTCCAGAAGATCATGCCGCTGATCAACGTCACCCGCCGCGACGTGGAGCAGCACTATCGCGAAAACATCGACGAGTATCAGCCGCCGGTGAAGCGCACCGTTCGCCTCATCCGCGTGGATCGTGCCGCCGACGTGGAGACGGTGTCCAAGGAACTGGGCAGCGGCAAGCCATTTGTGCAGGTTGCATCGCAGCGGTTCAACCAGTATCGCCCTGACGAGGGCGGTCGCTGGCCCGAACCGATCGTCGGCGACCAGGGGCTAGGCGGCGCGCTGGGCGAGACCCTGGTGAACATGGCCGTCGGCCAGCACCAGGGGCCGATCGAGTTCAACCGCGCGCATTGGTGGCTGTTCGTTGAAAGCGAAGATCGCGGGCAGGCCCGCTCCCTGCGCGAGGTCCAGCTCGACATCGAAAAAGAGCTTCGCCAGGCCCGTTTCCGTTATCTGTCGCAGCGCTATCGCAAGCGCCTCTACGACGAGGGCAGCTACAACGAGCTGGAGAAGTTGACGCTGGCCCTTCTGGAAGTGGCCGTCAGTCGATATGACGTGCCGGCGCCGTGACGGGCGGGGGGTTGCATGCGACTGCCAGCGAGCGTTCGCAGAATCCTCGGCCTCGCGCCGCGCTCCACCGGGCAGCGCGGCGAGCAACTCGCCGCCAACCACCTCGAATCGCTGGGCTATCGGGTCGTTGCCCGCAATGTTCGGCTGCGTCACGGTGAGATCGACATCCTGGCCGACCCTCCCGACCATCGGGCGTGGGTGGTCGTGGAAGTCAAGTGCAGCGATCACCCGCACGACGCCTACCCACCCCATCTGCGTGTCCATCGCCGCAAGCAGAGCAAGCTCATCGCCCTGGCCGTCACCCTTTTTCGCCGCCACCGCTTGCCCCCGCGACCGGTGCGGTTCGACATCGTCAGTGTCAGTCTCCACGCCGGCAGCGACCCCGTCGTGCGTCACATCCCAGCCGCTTTCGAGGCGCACGTGTGAGTTTTCCCCTTGCGTTGGCGGTGGCGGCGGTACAATCTTGGGGAACCTTCACACTCGGGGAGCATCATCATGACATGGCGACACCTGCGATTCACCGCGACATGGACGTTGGCGCTTGCGCTGCACGCATCCGTCTGGTCTGCAGACTTGCATGCGGCGTTGGCCGTCGGCGACGCCGTCGAGTTTGCGTTTGACACCATCGACGGCAGAAAGGTCTCCACCAAAGACCTCGAAGGCCGCATCATCATCGTCGAGCACTGGGCCACGTGGTGCGGTCCGTGTGTCGCTCAGGTTCCCCACCTCAAGAAGCTGCACGAGGACTACACGCCCAAGGGCGTCGTGCTCATCGGCGTCAGCCACGATAACGGGCCGGGCGTCGTCGAAAAGTTCACCGCCGACAAGGCCATGACCTGGCCCCAGGTCATGCTCAGCAACGCGCGAGGCCCGGACTGGGGCGTGCGCGGCATCCCCCACGCCTTCATCATCTCGCCCGACGGCAAGCTGCTGTGGCGGGGCCACCCCGGTGCGATGGACCAGCCGCTGGAGCAGGCCCTCAAGGATCACCCGCCGCGCATGAAGAAAACCACGGGTGGCGGGGATCTGACCGCCACGCTCAAGGCCGCGAACGCTGCGATCGATCGCAAGGACATCGATACGCTGCTTGACGCCATCGCCACTCTGCCGGACGAGTCGTTCGAGGACAAAGCCGTGCAGGCTCGCATGAAAGCACTGGCGCGTCGCGTCGCGTCGCCGGCGGTCGATCAGGACAAGCTCGCCGCGGCGCTGCAGGGCCGCGATGACCTGGCGCCGAAGGTGGACAAGCTCAAGGCGATGTCGCCGGACAACGCTGCGGCGGCAACATCGACCGGCGCCGCCAAAGTCAGTCCGGCCGTCGTGAAGGTGCGCATGGATAAGGCTGTCGCCGCGCGCGAGAAGGGCGAGCACATCGAGGCCTATCGTCTGTACAAGTGGGTCGCCGAGCGCGCCGAAGGCGAGGAGCAGTTGGCGGCGAAGGAGCATGTGGCGACTTACGAAAGCGATGAGAGCTTCATGGCGCAGCTCAAGCGGGCCGACGACGCCGATGCCGCTCGCGCCCTCTCGGCCACCGCCCGCAGCTACGCCGACGCCGGCAAGAAGGACCTGGCCATCGAGACCTTCCAGAAGGTCATCGACACCTATCCCGACACGCCCGAAGCCAAACAAGCCGCGCAGGCCTTGGCCAAGCTCAAGCGCTGACTTGGCGAGTGAGTCGCGGTCCGGGCCTCTCCAACCCACGAATTGCTGTTCGGCGCGGCTTGAACCGGCGGGGCGGCGCGGTAGAATGTTCGTATGATGATCGGGTCCGGCGGCGACGCCGGGGCCGGGACGCTCTTTGGCAAGTGAACGGGAGCGGCGGCAGGCCGCAGCGGCTGTTAGGGTCGTGCGGATGATGTGCGGATGCTTTGACGACACCGAGTGGCCCCGCAAGTGCGGATGAAGTGCGGATGCGAGGCGCGACGCCCAGGCAGGTCGCGTCCAGCGGCGAACGCGGGGCGACGGGCCATCGAGCGTGGCGGGGCCTGCCCTGCGGTTTCCGCCCGGCCGATTGGCAAACGCCCGTGGGCGGGCATATCATTCGGCACGAGTTCGGCCCGGCCCGACCTTGTCGGAATGCACGCATGACACAGCCCACGACCGCCACCACTGAGCCCCAGAGCGTGTTCGCACGCGTCGAACAGGTCATCAACCGCATTCGACCGGCGGTGCAGTCCGACGGCGGCGATGTCGAGTTGGTCGAAGTGACGGACGACGGCATCGTTCGCGTGCGGCTGCACGGGGCATGCGTGGGATGCCCCTCCAGCACCATGACGCTGCAGATGGGCATCGAACGCAACATCCGCGAGCGCGTGGCCGAAGTCACCGGGGTGCAGCAGGTTCCCTGAGCATGATCCTCCCCATGGACTTATTCCCCGGGGCTTCTGACGCAAGGACGCGCACCCGACCCAACCACGGGTGAACAGAATCAGTTGACACGGGCGCGTTCGCCGAGGGTATCGGCGCGGGTCCGTTTGGCCGCATGGATCGCGGCCGGGGTGGAAAGGCAGCCACGCATGGGCATGCTCGCGTTGACACGTCGCGTCGGTGAGGAAGTCGTCATCGGCGACCCCGCCAAGCCTCTGGGCATCATCCGCGTGGTCGATATCCACGGCGACAAGGTCAAGCTATCGTTCGACTTCCCCCGCGAGACGCCGATCAACCGCCGCGAGTTGGCGGATCAGAAAGCCAGGCAGCAACTCGAGGGCGGATAAGCCGACTCACGCGAAATACCTGCCCCACAGCACCGCCAGGCGATCGATCTGCTCGCGTGGGATCATGTCGCGGTTGGACCAGATGCCCAGTTTCAGTGCGGTGTGGGCGGGGCTGGGCGTGCGTTGCAGGGGCGAAACGTCGCGCAGGGCCTGCCGGATGAGCGTGAGATTGGCCTGCGTGGCCTTGTGCAGGTTGTCGAGGATCTCGCTGAGCAGTGCCTGCGGCTGGGCGTCGGCGGGGTGCGGGCGCCAGCAGTCGTAGTCGGTGGGCATGGCGATCATGGCGTAGGCGATCTCCGCTTCGCGGGCCAAGCGGGCCTCGGGCATGGCGGTCATGCCGATCAGGTCGCCGCCCCAGGCGCGGTGCATGTGCGACTCGGCGCGCGTCGAGAACGCCGGTCCCTCCATGCACACGTACGTGCCGCCGTCATGGACGGTCGTGTGGTCCACTGCAGCGGCCGCGTCCAGCAGCCATCGCCGCATCACCGGGCAGAACGGCTCGGCGAACTCGACGTGCACCGCCGCGTGCTCGTAAAACGTGTTGGCCCGCTTGTGCGTCTTGTCGATCACCTGGTCCACGATGACGAGCTGGCCCGGATGAATGTTCTCGCGCAGCGAGCCGGTGGCCCCGCTGGCGACGATGTGCGTCACGCCCAGCGACTTGAGGGCGAAGATGTTGGCGCGGTAGGGCACGGTCGAGGGGTTGAACACGTGGCCCGCCCCGTGCCGGTGGAGGATGGCGATCTCGACGCCGTCCCACTGCGTCTGCACGATCGGTCCACTGGGCCGGCCGAACGGCGTATCGACCTCGATCGGCTCGCCCCCCTCGAGCGTGAGCGCCTCGCCCAGTCCCGTGCCGCCGATCACGCCGATCTTGAGGGAGGTGCTCATGGGAAGGATGATACCCGCAAGCGTCCGGGGCTTCGCAAAGCCGCGGGCTGAGGCCTTGCGAAGCCCCGGATCGGTGTTAACTTGCCGCACATGCCCCGTCCCGGGATGTCATGGTGGCATCTGATCCTCCATACGCGCGGCACGTGGCTCCACGGCGACCCCAGAGGTTTTCGCACGCGCGGACATCGCATTCACTCGTCGGGTGACTACAAGCACCGGCCGCCTCCAGGCGAGAATGCGGGTCTTCATCGTTTCCACGTGCGGCGCTCAAGGGGCGCCGTGATCCTGTCGCAGGAACTGCTGCCGCTCGTCGGCGAAGCGCTTCTTCTCAAAGCCCGCAAGAAGGCCTGGCGGTTGCTCGCAGCGTGCGTGACCCCGACGCATGCTCACCTGCAGATCGAACTGGTCGGCGACTATGCGTTCGCCTTGACGGCGATGGGTTCCTTGAAGCAGGCGTTGTCCCATGCAGTGCGGCTGCAGTTACCTGGCCGCGTCTGGGCGGAAGGCGGCGTGCCGATTGCCGTCGAAAACGGCGAACATCATGTCGAGTTGTATGACTACATCCTCGGGCACGAACAGGAAGGTGCGTGGGTGTGGTCCTATCAGGCAGGACCGATCTGGTGGGAGTGGGAGGAATCCGGGGCTTCGGCGAAGACGCCTCACCCCACGGCTTATCGCCCGGTGAAAAGGCGACGTAGAAAAGAGCGGCATCCCTGCGCGCGAAGCCCCGGAGGGTGACATTGGGTACAATCTCCGCCGTGGGTACCGATGAGTTTCGCAACCTGGCGATGGCGGAGATCGACGCGGTGCATCGCATGGCGTTGCACTTGTCCCGCAGCCCGGACGAGGCCGACGACCTGGTGCAGGAGACGTACCTGCGCGCGTTTCGCGGTCAGGGCACGTTCACGCTGGGGGAGCGTGGGATTCGGCCGTGGCTGTTCAAGATCCTGCACAACGCGTTTTTCACGAAAAAGGATCGGGCCAAGCGCGAGCCGATCCTCAGTGAGGACCTGGGCAACGCCCCGGGCGGCGACCGAGGCGACGGCGACGGGCCGGCGTGGGACCTGGCCAGCCTCAACTGGGAGCAGGTGGACGACCGGCTCAAGCACGCCATCGACGATTTGCCCGAGCATTACCGGGCTGTGCTCCTGCTGTGGGCGGTCGAGGGCCTCAAGTACCGCGAGATCGCCGATGTGCTGGATGTGCCGCTTGGAACGATTATGAGTCGGCTGTTCCGCACGCGGTCGATCCTGGCTGAGAAGCTGGGCTCACTGGCGGCCGAGCACGGCCTTGGAACAATCGCGCCACATTGATGGTTGGTTGAATGTGGGTGTGTCAGACCTTTGCCTTGGATCAAGGAACTATGGAGCGGAAGGATTTCGAGCAACTCGACCTGGACCGGCAACTGGAGGCTTTTGCCGATGGGGAACTGCCCGCCGACTGCCGACTGAAGGTCATGGAGTATCTGTCGGAGCATCCGCAGGCGATGCAGCGTGTCGTCGCCGCCCAGCGAATGCGCGACGCCTGCTGCCGGGTGATCGAGAAGTCGTGTGGCTGTGGATGCTCGGGCGAAGTCAAGCGGCGGATAGCGGAGCTGGCGCAGACCGAGCCGCTGGAGATGCAACGGTATGGTGGTGGGGGGGGCGGGGGTTCGACGGGCTTCAGCTCGCGCCTGGGACCTGCGGAGCACGGGGGATGGAAGTTCACGCTCTCACGTTGGATGCCGCTGGCGGCGGCGGCCCTGTTTTTTGTCGCAGCCCTTGTCGCCCTCAATCTCGCGGGCAAACGCGACAGCCTCGGCGACGGCAGTATCCTGCCCGTCCACCAGGTCGAAGCCATGCAGTGGCGACACACCCGCTGCTCCCGCGCCATCGACGCCTTGGCCGCCGGCCAGTACCCACAGGACATCCAGGCCCTCCCCGGGGCGATCAGCGACACCCTCGGCCGCCAGCCCTACCCCGTGCTGGACCTGTCGAGCCTGGGCTACGTCTTCGATCGTGCCGGGCCCTGCGGCCTGCCCGGCGGCCGCTCCATCCACCTCATCTATAAGGCTCGGTCCGAGACCGGACGCGACGATCGCCTCAGCCTCTGGATCGAGCCTGACGACGGCAAACTCCTGCTCGAACCCGATCGCCCCTATCACGTCACCGGCAAACGCGCCGCCCACCCCATCCTGGTCTGGAAGCACGGCGATATGGTTTACTACCTCGTGGGCGACTCCGATGCCGCCGTCGAGGAGGCTGTGGCCACCCTCGCGCATGCCGGGTGATTGCCCCGAGGGCGTCCAGCCGATACAATGCCGATCATGATGACGTGTGTGGCCCACATTCTCAGCCTCCTGCTGGCCCGGCCGGTCGTTCGCCTGGCGCCGGTCGCCGTTATCTGAGCGGTTGACCCGCACTTCCCAAGCCGACATTCGTATCCGTTTCTCCTTCCGGTTCTTTTCGTCCCACGCTATCCTGAATCCCCACCTGGCCGTCCCGTGACAACGGGTCGGCCGACTCACCGCGGAATACATTCCATGCAACGCAAGAAAATCCTCAACACGCAGATCATCGCCACCCATGGCGGAGGCCAGCCCACCGACCGTTACCTGGGCATGACCGGCGCCCAGGTGTTTCACGAGCTGATGCGCGAGCACACCGTCAAGCATATGTTCGGGTATCCCGGCGGCGCCATTCTGCCGGTGTTCGACGCCATCCACGAGTCGCCACATTTCCAATTCATCCTCACCCGCCACGAGCAGGGCGCCGGCCACATGGCCGAGGGGTACGCCCGCGCCTCGGGCAGGCCCGGCGTTGTGCTCGTGACCAGCGGTCCCGGCGCCACCAACACCGTGACCCCGCTGCAGGACGCCCTGATGGACGGCACGCCGCTGATCGTGTTCAGCGGCCAGGTCGCCACCAGCGCCATCGGCACCGACGCCTTCCAGGAGGCCGACGTGACCGGCATCACCCGACCCTGCACCAAGTGGAACGTGCTGGTGAAGGACCCGCACGACATTCCCCGCCGCATCAACGAGGCGTTCCACATCGCCACCACCGGCCGGCCGGGCCCTGTGCTCGTGGACCTGCCCAAGGACGTGACCGCTGCCAAGATCACCCGCCCGGTGTTCTGCGAGCCCAACCTCCCGGGCTACCACATCCGCGAGCTGGGCACCTCGAGCGAGATCGAGCGTGCGGCGAAGATGATCAACGCGGCCAAAAGGCCCCTGCTTTACGTGGGCCAGGGCGCGATCCTCTCGGGGGCGACCCAGGTGCTGCAGTTGTGCGCCCGCCAGGGCAATATTCCCGTGACGACCACGCTCATGGGTCTTGGCGCGTTCGACGAGAATGACCCGCTGAGCGTTCACATGCTGGGGATGCACGGCGCGGCCTACGCCAACTGGGCGATGCGCGACGCCGACGTCGTGATCGCCGTGGGCGCGCGGTTCGACGACCGCGTGACGGGCAACATCGCCCGGTTCGCGCCGGCGGCACGCCAGGCCGAGCGGGAGGGTCGCGGCGGGTTCATCCACTTCGACATCGCCCCCGAGCAGATCAACAAGGCCGTGCCGGTGACGATCGGCGTCGAGGGCGACGCGCGCAAAAACCTCGAATTGCTGCTGCCGCTGCTCGAATCGCGCGACCGTGGCGAGTGGATCGGACAACTGCAGCAGTGGATGGCCGACCATCCCTTTCGCTACCGCGAAGACGAGCGCCAGTACCACATGAAGCCCCAGGCCGTGATCGAGGAACTCGATCGGCAGACCGGCAGCGATGCGATCATGACGACCGGTGTGGGCCAGCACCAGATGTGGGCGGCCCAGTTCTACACGTTCAGGCGCCCGCGGCAGTGGATCACCTCCGGGGGCCTGGGAACGATGGGCTACGGCGTGCCCGCCTCCGTCGGCGCCAAGCTCGCCAGCGACGCCTTCCTCGGCGGCAAGCCCGTGATCAACATCGACGGCGACGGCAGCTTCTGCATGACCGCCATGGAGATGATCACCGCTGCTCAGTACGGCATCGCCGCCAAGACCATCATCCTCAACAACGACTTCCAGGGCATGGTGAAGCAGTGGCAGGACCTCTTCTACGAGGAGCGCTACAGCCACACCGAGATGCACAACCCTGACTTCGTGAAGCTCGCCGACGCGATGAACTGCAAGGGCTTCCGCTGCACGAAGAAGGCCGACCTCTCCAAGGTCATGGCCGATTTCCTCGCTCATCCCGGCCCGGCCGTGCTCGACGCCATGGTCGAAAAGCACGAGCACGTGCTGCCCATGATGCCCGCCGGGAAAACCGTGGACGACATGGTGCTGGGCAAGTGGGATTGATTGGCCGACCAGACGCTTCGCCAAGCCTCAGCGTCGGCGTGGAGGAGCCGCGTGTTTCACGCCGACGCTGAGCCCTGCTCTGAGGGCGAAGCGTCTGGTGCGGTTACAGCTTGGGCTTGTGCTTGAGCGATCGCACCTTCATGGGCAGGCCGAAGAGGTCGATGAAGCCGCGGGCGGCGGTGATGTCGTAACCCTCCATGGCGAAGCTGGCGAGCTTGGTGTCGTAGAGGCTGTTGGCCGACTCGGCGCTGACGGCCAGGGCGCTGCCCTTGTAGAGCTTGACGCGGGCCTTGCCGGTCACCACCTGGCTGGCGTGATCGATGAAGGCCTGGAGGCTGTCGCGCAGCGGGTGGAACCACTGGCCGTAGTAGACCAGCTCGGCATACTTGAGGGCGACCTGCTGCTTGTAGTGGTACAGCTCGCGTTCGAGCGTGACCTGTTCGAGGGCCTTGTGGGCTTCGTAGAGGATGGTGCCGCCGGGGGTTTCGTAGACGCCGCGGGACTTCATGCCCACGAGGCGGTTTTCGGTGAGGACGGTGACGCCCACGCCGTGCTGGCCGCCGAGGTTGTTGAGGCGTGCGATCAGATCGTGGCCCGCCATCTTCTGGCCGTCCACTGCAACGGGCACGCCCTTGTCGAAGGCGATCTCGACGTACTCGGGCTTGTTGGGGGCCTTCTCGGCCGGGGCGCACATGACCAGGCAGTTCTTCCAGTTGGGCTCGTTGGCGGGGTCTTCGATCTCGGCGCCCTCGTGGCTGATGTGCCAGAGGTTGCGGTCGCGCGAGTAGATCTTCTTGGTGCTCTGCTCGATCGGGATATTGTGCTGCTTGGCGTAGGCGATGGCGGTCTCGCGCGACGTGAGCCCGTCAGCGATGAACTGCTCATCCTTCCACGGGCTGATGATTTGCAGCGTCGGATCGAGGGCCATGTACGTCAGCTCGAACCGCACCTGGTCGTTGCCCTTGCCCGTGGCGCCGTGGCCCACGGCGTCGGCCTTGGTCTGCTTGGCGACGAGCACCTGGTGCTTGGCGATCAGCGGCCGGGCGATGCTGGTGCCCAACAGGTAGTCGGTCTCGTACACCGCGTGGGCCCGCAGCATCGGGAAGCAATATTCCTCGGCGAACTCCTTGCGCAGGTCCTTGACGATCACTTCGTCGGCGCCGCTCTTGTAGGCCTTGTCCTCGATGTTCTTCAGCTCATCGCCCTGGCCCAGCTCGGCGGCGAAGGCCACGAGCTTGACGCCGGGGTAGCGCGTCTTGAGCCAGGGGAGAATCACCGACGTGTCCAGCCCGCCGGAGTAGGCGAGCACGATCTTGCGTGGATTCTTCACACTTGCGGGGGCGGTCATGACACATCCTTTCCCATGTGGGAGAGGGATGATATCACGGCAGGATGGGGGTGAGGTTGAAGTTTTTGCGCCATCGTCGCCGACTGGCCGATAGCGGGTGGAGCCGGCGCGGTGATCGCGCGGGTTGCTATTGCGCCCGCGTCGGCGGGTGGGTCTAAAACGCAGGAGTGAGTCCGTCCATGGCCAGGAGCAAGGCTGCCCAGAACGTGACGATGGATGCGCACCGCATGTGGAAGTACCTGGGCTGGGCCCTGGTGGCCGGGCTGTGGCTGATGCTGGCCGCGGCACTGGTGAGCTATGACCCGGCGGATCGCCCGGGGCACGCGGTAGCGCCGTACAACGCCACGGCCAACAACTGGGTGGGCCAGTTCGGCGCGGCCATCGCCTACCGTGCATACCTGATGATCGGCCCGGGCGTGTGGCTGATGATGGCCGGCGCCGCCGCCTGGCTGGTCGCCACGGCGATGGGCCGCTCCGTCAGCCAGCTCGTCTTCCGCGTGATCGGCATGGCCATGATGGCCGTCGCCGCCAGCGCGATCATCGGTCTGCTGGCGCCCAGCGTGTCGAGCCAGCCCGAGGGCACCGGCGGCCTGTTGGCGATCTTCATCAACACGGAGTTGACGCAGCGCTTCGCGTTCATCGGCACGCTGACCATCCTGGTCGTGTCGTTCTGGATCGGAGCCATCCTGGCGGTGGACCAGTTCGTGATGGCGGTGCCGCGCGGCATCGGGAAGGCGGCCGAGGTGGTGTCCAAGATCAAAGTCCCCGCGCCCGTGCTGGTTGGAAAGGGCAGTGCGTTGCTGACGCCGTTCTGGAAGCGGTCGCGCGAGGAGGAAGACGAAGACGCAGTGGCGACGCTCAAACCGCGCACCCGCAAGAAGAAGACCGAGATCGAGGACCACATCGATCAGGATGCGGGCGGACTTGGCGGCACGCAGACGTTCGATCCCGAAGAACACGTCGCCGACGTGGCCGACGATACAGACGAGTCAGCGGACGCTGATGATGAGGATGACGAGTCGGCGCTGGACGCGCCGGGGGCGTATCTGGATGCGAAGAAGGAGTTCGATCCCGAGGCATTGCGGGCGAAGATCAAGAAGCTGCCGATCAACTTCGCGCCGGTCTCGAAGAAGACGGTCTCGCCGCCGCGGGAGATCGACCTGTCGGGGTATCAGTTCCCCGGGCTGGACCTGCTCGAGGAGCCCGAGGCCAATTTCACCGAGGAGATCGAGCGGCTGGTGCGCGACCAGGCGGTGCAGCTCGAGTCGGCGCTGCAGCAGTACCGCATCGAGGGCGAGGTCGTGGGCATCGACAGCGGCCCGGTCATCACCCTCTTCGAGGTACGCCTCGCCCCCGGCACGAAGGTCAACAGCCTCAATAACGTGTCGAGCGACCTGGCCCGCGCCCTCAAGGCCCAGAACATCCGCATCGTGCCCACCATCGCCGGCAAGGACACCATCGGCGTCGAGGTCCCCAACCTCAAGAAGGAAAAGGTCCGCCTCAAGGAGCTGATGACCCAGAACAGCCCCGACGTGCAGAAGATGCGCCTGCCCATGTTCCTGGGCAAGGACGCCAGCGGCAACGCCCTGATCCAGGACTTGGCCGCCATGCCTCACATGCTCATCGCCGGCACCACCGGCAGCGGCAAAAGCGTGTGCATGAACTCGATCATCATGAGCTTCCTTTACACGCGCAAGCCCGACGAACTCAAGCTCGTGCTGGTCGATCCCAAGATGGTCGAGATGAGCATGTTCAAGGACATCCCGCACCTGATGTGCCCGGTCGTGACCGAGATGGGCAAGGCCGCGGCGATTCTGGAATGGGCTGTCACCAAGATGGACGAGCGCTACGAACTGTTGGCCGAGGCAGGCGTACGCGATATCGACGGCTATAACGGCCTGACATGGGATGATCTCAAGGAGCGCATGGCTCCCGCGACCGAGCAGGAGGAGGCGACCATCCCCAAGAAGCTGCCTCGCCTCGTGTTCGTCATCGACGAGTTGGCCGACCTGATGATGACCAACAAGGAGGTCGAGGGCTTCATCGTCCGCATCGCCCAGAAAGCGCGAGCGGTGGGCATCCACCTGATCCTGGCGACGCAGCGTCCGCAGGCGAACGTGGTGACAGGTCTGATCAAGAGCAACATGCCGTCGCGCGTGGCGTTCAAGGTGGCGTCGGGCATGGACAGCCGCATCGTGCTCGACCAGAAGGGCGCCGAGCTGCTGCTGGGCCACGGCGACATGCTGTTCCTCTCGCCGCGGTCGAGCAAGCTCACGCGGGCCCAGGGCACGCTGGTCGATGACTTCGAAGTGCGTAAGACGGTGAAGTTCCTCAAGGAGATCGCCGAGCAGAACTTCGAGCCGCAGCTCGTGCAGCTTCGCAGCGGCGAGGTGAGCGTCGATGAGGAGGCCGCCAAGGACCCGCTGTTCGACGCGGCGGTGCGCATCGTCGTCGAGACCAAGCGCGGCAGCGTGAGCCTGCTGCAGCGTCGTCTGACGATCGGGTATTCGCGCGCCAGCCGTCTGATCGAGGCGATGGCGGCGGCGGGCATCCTCGGCGAGCACAAGAACGCCCAGGCCCGCGAGGTGACGATCACGCTGGAGGAGTGGGAGGCGATGAAGGCCCAGATCGAGGCCGACGCCGCCGCGGGCACGATCTTCGAGGGCTCCGCCGGCGGTGACGCCGACGAGGAAGCCGACCTGAGCGACGACCCCGACGCCGAGGACGAAACCGACGGCGGCGTGCCCGATGAGATGGACGGAGAGTACCGGCAATAGGAAGGGGGGCTCACCGTCTTGCAAATCGCCGGATTTCGGACCATCATGCACCACCCGCCTTGCGGTAGGATGGATGCGTGAGCGAGCACCCCGCCCCCGAACCGTTGCAGGTCGAACACGTGCTGGAGCGCAAGAGCTTCGGCGACACGCCCCTGCGCAAATTTTTCGAGGCCGCCATCAAGTACGAGGCCTCGGACCTGCTGATGCGCGCCGGTCAGCAGCCGATGCTGCGCGTCCGAGGCAAGCTGCGCGCCCTGGAGACCGGGGCACTGCCGAGCGAGGACTTCGAGAAGTGGGTCGAGGACAGCGTCAGCCGAATCCAGTGGGTGCATTACGCCACGCACGGCTCGCTGGACCTGGGCTTTGACCTGCGCGAGGGCCACCGCTTCCGCGTCAACCTGTTCCGCACCCGCGGCAAGAGCGCCATCGCCGCCCGCCGCGTCTCCAGTCAGATCGCCAACTTCGAGCAGTTGCACTTGCCCCCGGCGGTCATGAAGCAGATCTCCGAGCAGCAGCAGGGACTCATCCTCCTCTGCGGCGTCACCGGCAGCGGCAAGAGCACCACCATCGCCTCGATGCTCCAGTACATCAACGAGAACCGCGCCTGCCACATCCTCACCATCGAAGACCCGATCGAATACCTCTTCGAAGACAAGAAGGCCATGATCAACCAGCGCGAGGTCGGCATCGACGTGCCCGACTTCGTCACCGGCCTGCGCGCCCTGGTGCGCGAAAACCCCGACGTGGTGCTCATCGGCGAAATGCGCGACCGCGAAACCTTCGAGGCCGCACTCCGCGCCAGCGAGACCGGCCACTTGGTCTTCGGCACGATCCACGCCTCCAGCGCGTCGCAGGCCTTCGGACGCATCTACGACCTGTTCCCCGCCGAGGAACGCAGCGCCATCCGCACCCTCCTGGCTTACCAAATGCAGGCCTTTATCTACCAGAAGCTGCTGCCCACCCTCAAGGAAGACATCCCCCGCATCCCCGCCGTCGAAATCCTCCTGCAGACCCCCCCCACGCGCAAGTTCATTCTCGACGGCCGGGAGCACGAACTCGAACAGGTCGTCAAGAGCCACCGCGACGCCGGCATGCAGAGCTTCAACGACAGCCTCGTCGAACTGGTCGAAAAAGGCCTCGTCCACCCGAAAGTCGCCCAGGCGAATGCGAACAACCCCGAAGAACTGAAGATGCGCCTGCGCGGCATCATGACCGGATGAATCGGATGAGAAAGAAGAGCATACAACCGCAGATTCGGCCGACTGTGCAATCGAGTAGCGCGATAAGCCACGCATCGTTGTTCCCAATCTGCGAAATCTGCGTAATCTGTGGCCTCTGATGCATGACCCCTTGCTCCCTATGGACCACCCATGATCAGCCTGCTCGCCCAGACCACCGAAGCCCAGCCTGTATGGCTGATGAGTGTTCTCAAGCCGGTGCTCATGTTGCTGGTGCTCGGCGGGTGGGCGTGGGTCATCAGCTTTTTCGACAAGGACCTGGAGTATTACTTCCTGCCGCGGCAGATGTGGAACGGGATTCAGATGGCGGTGGGGGCCCTGGCGTTCGGGCTGTGGCTGATGATTCCGCTGTTCTGGCTGGGGTTGCTTCTCGCACTGATCCTGCTGGGCGGGGGCATTTTCGGGTACGCCCTGTTCCGCAACGGCAAGGTGCGACCCGATCAACGGTGGGAGTTCTCCATCGAGTCGTTCAAGCGGAAGGTCGAGGAAGTGCAGCAGGCCCAGGCGCAGAAGCGGGCGATGCTGGTGATGATGACGAAGGACGAGGGCGAGTTGGAGGTGCCGGTGGGCGAGGACCCGCGGGCCCTGGCGCATCAGACGCTGGAGAAGGTGCTGGACTTTGCGTTGACGCGCGGTGCGGACCGGTTCGACATTGCGGTGGACACGAGCAAAGCGGTGGTGGTGGCGCGGATCGACGGGGTGAAGTATCCGCAGCCTGGGGTCGAGCCGAAGGTCGCCGTGGCCCTGATCGACTACATCAAGGCCAACGCCGGACTGGACCTGCAGGACCGGCGCCGACGCCAGTACGGCGAAGCCCATTTCCGCTGGGGCGAGGATGGCAAGCACGCACTGGAGATCAACACCTATGGCTCAGTGCAGTCGATGACCGCCAGCGTGCTCATCGACCCCACCACGCTTGGCAACATCTCCCTCGACAAGCTGGGCCTGCTCGATCCGCAAAAGCAGGCGATGCAGGCGGCCATCCACGCCAAGGGCGGGATCATCATCGCCTCCAGCCCCGGCGGGCATGGGCAGACGACTACGCTCTACAGCTTCGTCCAGGCGCACGACCCCTACACCCAGAGCGTCATCGCTTTCGAGGCGGAAAAAGCATACGACATCGAAGGCGTCAACCACGTCGAGCGTCCCGGCGACGACCCGCAGGCCAACCTCGATCAACTTGCCGCCATCCTCCGCCGCGACCCCGACGTGGTCATGCTCGACAAGCTCACCGACACCAAGCTGGCCCAGATGCTGGCCAAGAGCGCCGAGGAGATCCGCTTCTATTTCGGTCTGCCTCAGGCCGACACATTCGCGGCGCTCAAGACGTGGATCAAGGCTGCGGGCGACGCGGAGCTGGCCGCCGAGTCGTTGACGGCGATCACCTCGCAGCGGTTGATCCGCAAGCTGTGTCCGACGTGTCGCATCGGCTACGTGCCCGACGCCGAGGCCATGCGCAAGCTGAATCTACCCGCCGACAAGGTGCAGCAGCTTTATCGTGCCGGGGGCAAGGTCAAGATCGGCAAGGAAAAGGAAAAGACCTGTCCCAACTGCTATGGCATCGGGTATCGTGGGCGCTTTGCCGTCTTCGAGGTCATGGTGCTCGACGATGAGGGCCGAAAGATGGTCGCCGCCGGCCAGCTCGATCCGCTGCGAGCCCACCTGCGTAAGCAGAAGATGCTCTACCTCCAGGAAGCCGCGCTGGCCCGCGTCGTCGAAGGTACGACCGACATCAAGGAGATCACCCGCGCGCTGTCCAGCGACAAATGACAGTCCAATGCCACATCGCGTGTGAAGAGAGGCGATAGCCCGGCGGCTAACATTGGACATTCGGCATTCCACCCTCGGCATTGGAAACACCCATGCTCGCCAACGCTCTGATCATCGTGTTCGTGCTGGCCATGGCCTACTGGTGGGGGCTGCAGGGGTTCTTCTCGGCGTTCTTGCACCTGATCGTGACCATTGCGGCCGCGGCGATCGCCTTCGCGGTGTGGGAGCCGCTGGTGCTGGGCTTCCTCTTCGGGCGCATGCCCGAGTATGCCTGGGGCGTGGGGCTGCTCGGACCGTTCGTGCTGGCCATGATCGTCCTGCGCCTGCCGATGGACTACTTCGTGGGCAAGAACGTCCACTTCCACCAGATCCTCAATCTGATCGCCGGCGGGTTCTGCGGCGTATTGTCGGCGATCCTCATCTCGGGCCTGACGATGATCGGGCTGTCGTATCTTCCGCTGGGGATTTCTGTCGGCGGCTACCAGCCGTGGGGCGTGGAAGCGACCGGCCGAACCGTGGACACCGGTCAGCGACTATGGTTGCCCGTGGATCACCAGGCCGCGGGCTTCTTCAGCATGCTCTCGTCGGGTTCGTTCAGCACGGGCAGCCCGCTGTCGCAGTACAAGCCCGAGCTTGTCGATCAGGCAGCGCACTTTCGACTGCAACGTCACTACGACCCCAACGCATCGCTGGTGGCCACGCCGCCGAGTGTGTCGGTGACGCAGGTGGCGATTCACAAGGCCCCGCCGCCGGGGCTGGACGCGGCCGCGCTGGACGCCTTGGGCACGCCGGCCAAGGTGGCCACCAACAAGGTCGTCGCCGTCGAGACTGTCTGGCAGGCGGCCCCCGGCGTCTTTGATCAGGGCACGCTCTACCTCTCGCCGGTGCAGATGCGGCTGGCGACCCGGCGTGATAAGTACGGACAGAAAGGCGTCGAGTTGCACCAGCCCCTGGCCTTCAGCCGCAAACTGGCGACGGGGCGCACGGAGATGACGGCGATCAAGAGCGACCGTCTCTCGGCCAACAGCAGCGATCAGAAGCAACCGATCACGTGGGTGTTCGTGGTGCCCGCCGACGCCGAGCCGACATTCCTGTTCGCTCGTCAGTTGCGGTTGCCATTGCCAGCGGCGGTGTCGGAACCGGCCAAGCTCGCGGCCCTGGTGGGGACGCCCGCGGTCGTGGCGGCGCCGGATCCCGCCGATCAGGCCGCCGAACAACCACCCACCGGCGACGGGCAGATCGGACCGCGCGAAGGCATTCGGGCCGGCAACATGCCCGTCGATATCGAGGCCACCGACGCCTTGCCTTCCATGGTCAGCAAGAATTTCACCCAGGGCCTGTCCATTCAGGACGATGCCGTGATGAGTGGTAGCAAGGAAGTGGCCAAGGCGACAGGCAGCACCGCGGCATCACTGCGTGTCAACAGCATCTGGCGGCCGGGCCATCAGCGCATGGTGCGCGTTCGTATCGCCCGCGACCAGGCGCACTCGCTCTACGGCGCCAGCCGCGCTGCCGCCGCCAGCCTGCAGCAACCCTCCATCGAGGACAACCAGGGCCAGCGCTGGCACGCCATCGGCTACGTCCTCGAAAAGGCCGACGGCACGCAGGTCATCAACATCAATCGCGACTCCGTCATCCGCTCCGCACGTGAGCTTCCCATCGGCACGATGCAGGCCGACGACAAGCTCTATCTCTATTTTGTCGTCAACGCCAACACTCGCATCGTCCGTTACTACGTCGGCGAATCCACCAGCTTCGAGTGCGATCTGCCCGTGGAGTAGTCGTCGGACGAGTGGATGAGCAAGGGTGTCACCCCTTCACCACTGACCATTCACCCCTCACCCATGCATGCGTCCTTCGTCGGCCAGCGCGTCACCGTCATGGGCCTTGGCCGCTTTGGCGGCGGCGTGGGCGTGACCCGTTTCCTCGCCTCACGCGGGGCTCGGGTGCTCGTGACCGATCTCGATCCCGCCGACAAACTGCAGAAGAGCGTGCTGCAGTTGGCCGATCTTCCGGCGGGGGTTGACTATCGCCTGGGGGAGCATCGCGTCGAGGACTTCACCGGTGCTGATCTGGTCGTGGTCAATCCCGCGGTGAGGCCCGACAACGTCTATGTCCAGGCCGCACGCGACGCCGGCGTCCCCATCACCAGCGAAATCCGTCTGCTCGTCGAGCACCTGCCCAACCGGATGCGCACCATCGGCGTCACCGGCACCGCGGGCAAGAGCACCACCACGGCGATGGTCGGACACATCCTTTCCCGGGTGACGGACCGGCGCGTGCGTGTCGGCGGCAACATCGGCGGATCCCTCCTCGCTCAGCTCGACTCCATCACCCTCGACGACTGGATCGTCCTCGAACTCTCCAGCTTCATGCTCGAAAGCCTCCGCGAAGCACGATGGTCGCCGCACATCGCCGTCATCACGAACGTCATGCCCAACCACCTCGACTGGCATCCGACCTTCGAGCACTACCTCGCAGCCAAGCAGGTGATCTTCGACTACCAGAGCGATGAGGACTTTGCCATCATTCCGCAGTGGCAGAGCCATCTGCTGCAGTTGGACGAGTCGCGCTGGCCCGATCGCGTGATGGCTTTCGACAACACGCCCGAGGATTACCTGCGGGACGAACTGCTCGTACCCGGATTGCACAACCGCATGAATGCGGTGATGGCGTGCGGCGCTGCGAAGTTCGCCGGTGTGCCGTGGCGCGAATCGGCCGCCGCCCTCGCCGACTTCGCCGGCCTGCCCCATCGACTGCAGTTCGTGTGCGAACGCAACGGCGTGCGCTACTTCAATGACTCGAAGTCCACCACCCCCGAGGCCGCCATCCTCGCCATCGAGTCGTTCCCTTCCGGAGGCGTCCACGCCATCCTCGGCGGTTACGACAAGCACGCCGATCTCACCGCCATGGCCCGCACCGCCGCCCGTCGCTGCCGTGCCATCTACACCATCGGGACCACTGGCGACGCCATTGCTTCAGCCGCTGGGGGCTTAGCCTCGTCGGGGACCGAGGTCACGCGCTGCCACACCCTCGATCGGGCGGTCCAGGAAACTGTGACCCGCGTGCGCCAAGGCGACGTCGTGCTGCTGTCGCCGGGCTGCGCGTCGTGGGACCAGTTCGACAATTTCGAGCAGCGCGGCGCGGCCTTTGTCGAGGCCGTCCTCAAATACCAGGGCGAAGGCTCGCCCCCAGCCGGATCATGACGCCCCGCCAAGACCGCAGGGGTTTGCGTTGGCCTGATGTGACAATGCGGATACGATGCGGGTATGAGCCTGCATTCTCGAATCGTTGTTCCTCCGCTGTTGGTGCTGCTGCTGGGCATGACGCCGGGAGTGCGCGCCCAGGACGACGCGGGCGATGCGCCGTCGGCTCCGCCAACCATCAGCGCCGAGGTCGATCTGGTCAAGCTGCTGCGGTCCAAGTGGGTGTTTCAGTCGCCTTACGAGGACGACGTGTGGTCGATCGCACCGCAGCCGGGCCGGCGCCTGATTCACGTGCCGCTGGTGCTTCGTCCCGGCGAGGCGGCGTATGACATTGGCGGCAACGTGATCGAGGTGCGCGGCGGCCGGTTCATCGCTTTTCACCTCCAGGCCGATCCCGAAGTGGGCCAGAGCGAAACGCCGCCGTCGGCGGTGACCGAGGCGCTGCCGCCCGACGCGCCCCTGGCGATGCGAAAGCTCACCGTCGAGGCGGGCGGCATGCTCTCCAAAGGTCAACTGTCGTGGAAGCTCGACCGCTTCATTCCCAACGGGACGGTCAAGGACGTGGACCTGGACTACGCCTACAAGCTCGACCCGCGGAAGTTCGAAAAGCTCGATCCCGGCCGCTCCCCTGTCGTGACCCGCGAGGGCAGTGAGGACACCCGGGCCTTCCAGACGCGCAAGCGGCAGATCGAAGTCGATCACATGACCAAGCAGCGCGCCTTCCGCGAACGGCGAGACGTGGTGAGCAAGCTGCCCGACACTTTCACCGTGCCCATGCCCGACGTGGTGTGGGCGATGTACGAAGTACCCGAGTTCAGCGACGACTTGTCGATCGGAGGTGTGGATGCGCAACGCTGGGCCAAGAACATCAGCACGCTCAACGCCCTGCGCGAGCTGGTGGCGATGAACCGCGACGAGGTGGCCAACCTCACCACGACTCGCCGACTCGATTTCGTGCAGAAGCTGCAGACGCTGGCGGCGAGTAAGCACCCGCTGAGCGAGCGGTTGGCGGCCTACGCCGTCAACGACGCGGATCTGGCCCGCCTGGCCATCTCGCCCAGCGACGACGTGGCCGTGCTGCTGCGCACGCTGCTGACCGCCCAGGACCGCGAGGCGCGTCTGACTGCGCTGACCGAGATCAGCAGCACCGTGCCGCCGACGCGCGTGACGCTGGGCCTGATCAAGGAGTTTGCCGGTCAGTTCGATCCGACGATGCAACTCGTGTCGTTGCGAGGGCTGCTGTCGGGCGAGATCGCTGACCCGCAGCAGATGCAGGCCCTGATCGCCTCGGCCAATCAGATGCTGGCGGAGCCCAACGGCCCGCCGCCGGGCGAGGTGCTTGAGGCCGTCATCGAATCGTCGCGGGAGCAGACCTTCGACATGATGGCCACGGGCATCGACTTCGACGCCATGCCCGATGCGCGGCGCGGCGCAGCGATCCGCCACGTCATCGCGTCCGCTCCGACACAGCCGCTGGCGGCGATCTGGCTCAACCGCAAGCTGCTGGGTTCACAGCGCGGGCCGGTCGTGCGGCAGACCGTCGAGCAACTGGCCGCGACGAAGGTGGACCTGGCCAACGACGAACGCAGCCAAACGAGCATGCCGCCGGCGCCAGGCCAAGCACCCCCTTCCGGGAGCGGGCCTCGCAGCGCCTTTGGCCGCATGCTCGGGGGCGTCTTCGGCGGCCAGGCGGAGCCTAAGTCCACTGCAGAAGAACCCGCCAAACCCGCCCAGGCCGCGACCGGCGACGACATCACACTCACCACCCCGATCGTCATAGACTCGACCGAGCATGGCTTCTTCGCCGCGCTGGCCAGCGAGGACGCGGCGGTGCGCCAGGCGGCGTGGCGGGCGCTGCACTGCTTCAGCCTGCCCGATCAATTGCCCGAGCCGCGCGACACCGGGTTCGATCCGGCCAGCGATCCCTATGCGCTGCTGATCGCCAATGCGCGGGCCCAGGCGACGATGGCGCCGACGCTGGTGCCGTTCCTTCAGCGCCAGGGCGATGCGAGGCGGGTCGCGTGGGGGCTGGTGCAGGTGGTGGTCCATGGCGACGCGGCCGCCTCGGCGCAGGCTGCACGGGCGCTCGTGGGTGCGCGCCTCCGACTCGACGAGACGATCGCGGCGCTGCCGTTGTCCGACCGGCATCGACTGGCGCAGAGGATGTATCAGGGGATGGACAAGACCGATCCGCTGGTCGCCGGGCTGATGCGGTGGAATAACCCGCAAAACCCACTGATTGCCTGGTTCGCCACACAGGTGAGCGAGGGCGAGCTGCCCTCGCCGCAGCGTTGGCACGAGCAGATCACCGGCGAGGACCAGTTGCTGCTCATCGCGTTGTCCACCGACCGGGAGCTGGCGCTGGCGGGTGCGGCGGCGTTGGCGTCGAGCGTGGGCGGCGACGACGAGCAGGGGCGCGAGGTGGCCAAGGTGTTCGACCTGATCACGACGCGCAACGCCGAAGGCGCCCGGCCGGAGTGGCAACTGCAGCGACGTCGAATTCTTGCGGATCGATTGCGAGCCGCCGCCGGCGATTACGACCTGAAGCTCAAGCTCTTCGCCCCGCCCGATCCCGCCGCGCCGCCGCCTGACGCCAACGCACCACTGGGTGAGCCGGTCGAAACGGTCGAGCTGGGCGCCGTCACACTCGTGCCCGAGGGCGACGGCCTGGTCATGGCATCGAAAACACTGGCGCTGTCCACCCCGCCCGATCAGTTCGTCATCCGCGTCGAGAAGCTCGCCGAGCTGAAGAACTTCCCCGGCGAGCGTGTGCAGCAACTGCCCCTGGAGCAGGTCGAGCAGACGCTGGACCTCACCGGCGACGGCCCTCGCCACTGGCAAGGCGTCTTCCTGCTCCCCAGCGGCGCCAAGGCCCAGCTCGCGCTCGAAGCGCCGAAGTAGGCAAGGCGTGAAAGCGAGTGGGCCGTGCTGCCACTCACCGCGCACTGCTTACCACTCCTTCCCGGTTTGCATTACGCTGCGGTTGTGCTATTCGTGTTGCTCCTCATAACCGGAGCCCCCGCGATGTTGCAGACGTTCGAGACCCCCGGCGATACGGACTGGTTTGTTCACGATCGCTTCGGGCTGTTTATCCACTGGGGGCTGTACGCCATGCCGGCGCGGCACGAGTGGGTCAAGAGCAAGGAGAAGATCAGCGACGAGAAGTACGATGCGTACTTCCGCTATTTCGAGCCGGACCTGTACGATCCCCGGCAGTGGGCCGATGCGGCGGCGGGCGCGGGGATGAAGTATTTCGTCATCACGACGAAGCATCACGAGGGCTTCTGCCTGTGGGACTCGAAGCATACGGACTACAAATCGACCAACGCGCCGCACTGCCGGCGTGACCTGTTACGACCGATGGTCGAGGCGTTCACTCAGCGCGGGCTGCGCACGGGGTTCTACCACTCGCTGATCGACTGGCATCATCCGCAGTATGTGATCGACCGGGAGAACCATCCTCGCCGTGACGAGCTGCCGCCTGCCGGGGCCGATGGGGCCACTGCAACGATCGTCGCCGACGTGAACAAGGGCCGCGACCAGGGCAAGTACGCCAGATATCTGCGCGATCAGGTGCGCGAGCTGCTGACCGAGTTCGGCAAGGTCGAGGTGTTGTGGTTCGACTTCTCATTCGTCCATGAGAAGAACCGCACCGACTTCTCGCTGGGCAAAGGCTGGGAGGCATGGGAGAGCCCCGAGCTCTACGAGATGATCCGCCAGTTGCAGCCGGGCGTGATCCTCACCAACCGCCTGAATCTGCCGATGCCTCTGTCCGGGGGCGACATGCTCACGCCCGAGCAGACGCAGCCGCGCGAGTGGGTCACGATCGAACACGAGGGGAAGAAAGTCCCCGTCGTGTGGGAGGCGTGCCAGACGTTCAGCGGGTCGTGGGGCTATCACCGCGATGAGCAGACGTGGCGATCGACCGAGCAACTCGTGCAGACGCTGATCGACTGTGTGAGCAAGGGCGGCAACCTGCTGTTGAACGTCGGTCCGACGGCGCGCGGCGAGTTTGACGCACGGGCGATGGACCGGCTGGCGGGTATCGGCCAGTGGATGCGCAATCACAACCGCAGCATCTACGGCTGCACGCAGGCCCCCGCGGAATTCAAGACCCCGCAGGATTGCCGCCTCACCTACAACCCCCAGAAGAAGCGGCTCTACGTCCACATCCTCGCTTGGCCCTACCGCTTTCTGCACCTGGATGGCGGCGCTTTCGTCGATCGCGTCGAGTACGCCCAGCTTCTGCACGATGGCAGTGAAGTGAAAATCGGCCTCGACAACTGGCACGCCAAGCAGATCGCCACGGGCGACAAGTCGCTCGCCCTCACGCTGCCGCAGACGCGCCCCGACGTGACCGTGCCGGTCATCGAGCTGATGCTCAAGTGACCGCGATCACTGATTGAGGATCTTGGCGAACTCCGCATCATCGACCGTGCCGGCAGTCTGCTGGGTGATCGCGTCGAGGGACACGACGCTGTCGCCCTCGGTGGCATCGACGGTGGCCATCGTGGTCTGCAGCACGCCCTTGAGGTTCACAAGCTGCTGCTTGAGGTCGTCGGTGATCTGCTGGACCTTGAGCATCTCGCGGTTGGTGGCGATGGTGGCCAGTTGCTCGTCGAGCTTGGCTTTCTGGGTCTGGATGGTGTTGACCTGGGCGTCGAGCTGCCCGATGCCGCGCTGCACCTTGTCCTGAAGCGTCTTCTGACTTTCCACTTGCGTGTGAAAGCTCATGATCTGGCGTTTGGTCCACTCCTCGGTGCGGTCGCTGCCCTGCCACTTGATGGGCCAGCTCCCATCGGCGGCAGCCTTCTTGTAGCCCTCCTTCAACTCCGTCAGCGCCTTCTCGCCCGCGGCGACTTTGGCCTTGGCGTCGTCACGCATGCCTTCGAGGGCGGCACGCTTCTGAGCCACGGCGATCTCGCTGGCCTTGAGCTTCTGCTGCGCGGCCTTGGCCTCGCCCTCGGCGAAGTTCAGGTAGTTCACCGGGTCCTTGGCGATGTTCTCCGGCGTCCACTTGGCGAACTGCGTGTACGCCTCGTCCGTCTTCGTCCGGAACGGGTCCGACAGGAAATACGCCGCCGCACCCGCAACGAGCACCAGCACCACGATCACCGCGATCACACCCGCCGTCGAGATTCCACGCTGTCTTGCTTGCATGACCCAACCCCTTTCACTGTGAGAGGCGATACGTCACCCGGTTGCCCGAGACACCGCGATTGTATCACCAGCCGGCCCACAATGCGGTATGCTGTTGCAGGGGACCGGGAGCGTTCATGGTCAAGACGATGTTCATCCTGCTGGTGGCGGCGCTGATCGGGTTGGCGGTGTGGGTGGTGGTGCGCGAACTGGTGGACGCTCCGGCCGCGCCGGTGCAGGAAGCGGCCGGCCCGAAGACCGCGTGGACGGCCGAGGAGATCGCCGCCGATCCCGAGGGCTACATGACGTGGGCCGACGCCCGGGTGCAGACCCAGATCAACGATCGGCAGAGCCGACTGACGGCGTTGAGCGACCGCATCGCCGATGTCGAGAGGCGGCAGGGGACTTTCCTCGACAAGCTCAAACAGACTCGCAACATTCACGACCGCTTCACCACCGCGGTGCGACGCGCCGAAGATGAAGACCGCTGGCCTGTCAAGATCGGCGGCGACAGCTTCGACCAGGCCAAGGCCCGCAGCATCATCGAGCAGGCCAAGCGGTACATCGATGACCACCAGCCGTTGGCGGATGCGTACATCCAGGCGCTGACCCGGCTGCAGATCGCCCACTCGGAGATGTACCGCGACATCGATCAGCTCAAGCGTCTGCGGGAGAAGCTGGCGCTGGACCTGGAGCGTGTGCGGCTGAACCAGGGCATCGAGGAACTGGGCCGGTTGCGTCAGACGGAGCAGGAGATCGCCGGTTTCGCCGGTGCGCTGAGCCAGATCGCCGATGACGCGGCGCTGCTCAGCCTGCCATCGGAGGATCGGCCGGGGCAGAACACCGACCTTGAGAAGTTGATCCGGTAGCCACTTGTTTCTTTGCGAAGGGGCCTGTCATGTTCAAGTATCTCGTCATCGCGGCGATTGTGTTGCAGTGGTCGCTGCAAGTCCAGGCGCAGACGAATCTGGCCGAGGACATCGAGCTGGTCGAGACGCGCACGGAAGTGCCTCGCCTGGCGCCCGCCGGGACGTACGAGCCAGTCAACGGCGTCGTCGAGATCGAGCTGAGCGAGTACGCGGGCTACAGCGGCCTGATCGTCGCCAACGGCGGACTGGAGCCCAACGACAACAGCGTGTTTGCGAAGAAGCACGGGTTCAAGCTCAAGATCACGCTCAGCGAGGAGGAGAGCTGGTCGAGCCTGAACAAGGGCCGCATGGCGGCGTCGGCGACCACAGCCGACGTGCTGGCGGTGTATGGGAGGCAGTTCCAGGTGACCGTGCCGGCGCTGATCGGCTTCTCGCGCGGCGCCGATGGCATCGTGGTCGCCAAGGACATTCGCAAGATCAATGATCTCAAAGGCAAGACGCTGGCGACGGCGCAGTTCACCGAGGCCGATTTCTTTCTGCGTTATCTGGCGCAGGAGGCGGGGCTGGAAGTGCACATGCTGCCCGACCTGGCCGCCAAACGTGATCCGGGGAAGATTAACGTGGTGTATTGCGCCGATGCGTTTGGCGCGGGGGATCTGTTTTTGCGTGACCTCACGGCCGGCCGCAACCGTCTGGCGGGGTGCGTCACCTGGGCGCCCAAGACCACGGAACTGGTCGAGGCCAGCCAAGGCAAGGCCCGGCTGCTGGTGACCAACACGAACCTGCTGATCGTCGCCGACGTGCTGATCGTCAACAAGGGCTTTGCCCAGGCGAACCCGAAGATGGTCGAGGCGCTGGTGCAGGGCCTGCTCGAGGGCAACGCCATGGTGCGCAGCGATCCTGCCAAGCACCACGCCACGATCGCCAAGGCCTTCGACTGGACGCCGGAAGACGCCAAGGCCGAGCTGGCCAAGGTTCATCTGGCGAATCTGCCGGAGAACCAGGCATTTTTCGGCGGGACGATCGACGCGGCGGGGAGCTTCGGGTTCATTTATGAGACCGCCAGCTACGTCTATGGCAGCGACCTGCTGGGTAAGGTTCCCGATGCCGAGCGATTTATCGATGGGGCGGCTCTGAAGGCGGTCGAGGTCGGCGGTCAGTTCAAGGACCAGAAGGCTTCGATCGAGCCGATCCGCGACGCGGCCAACGCGGAAGTGACCGGGCAGGAGGACCTCGACGAGAAGATCGCCCTGCTCTCCAAGGACATCATCTTCGAGTTCCAGCCCAACTCGTCGAAGCTGCAGGCGTCGGCCGACAACACGCAGAAGATGCAGAGCATCTCACGGCTGCTGAAAATCAGCCCGGGCTCGACGGTGCTGTTGCGCGGCCACG
>CAZFDT010000054.1:0-34462 GCA_964518335.1 uncultured Phycisphaeraceae bacterium | reverse complement strand
AACATCATCCCCGAGCATCAAATCAGACGTGGGATGGCCGGACGCTTACGTTGTTCACGGGGTCTGTTCAAGAGGGCGTAGGCCTTGGGCCTGCGTTTAGCGTTCCGCTGTTGAAGCCGTGACGGCGCGGGGTTCGACGCGACCGGGGCGATGGGGCACGCACAGCAGGGTCGGCAGCGTGTCGTCGGGACCGCCCCCGGAACGGTGACGCAGCCAATGCAGCGCGTCGGCGAAGCTATCCCAGGACCCCGTCAGGGTCTGGCGCGTGTCAAGTGTCATGCTGACACTCACGGATGAGCAAGTGGACTGGCTGGACGAACGGATTCCCGA
The DNA here is from genome assembly GCA_964518335.1 of uncultured Phycisphaeraceae bacterium. Taxonomy (GTDB): domain Bacteria; phylum Planctomycetota; class Phycisphaerae; order Phycisphaerales; family Phycisphaeraceae; genus CAZFDT01. Next base: position 34,132 of record CAZFDT010000054.1, on the reverse strand, counting down.
TCATCCGCGTGATCCGCGTGGCGGGCGGCCGCCGGCGGACAAGCGACAGGCGATCCGCGGCATCTTCTGGATCCTCGATCACGGTGCGAAGTGGAACTCGCCGCCTTGCCACGGCACACTTGGGCCGCTGCAGGCTGCTCAGGGGCTGTCGCATTAAGCACACAATAGGACGCGATTTGGCCTGTTGTGACCGATCCGCTCGGCTTATCCTGCACTTGCAGCGACCGGGCCGCACGCAGCCGCCTAGGCGCGTATTGCGATGGGTCACAAAGCCGTGCTCCAATGACTGATTCATATTGAAGCTGTCTTTAGCCATGATTGAGCCGACGGCTTTTTGAGTCCGCCGCAGCCACGGACGATGCGGCACATTCACATGCGGGATGGAGACAGTCGAAACGATCGAGGACACACGCATGTTTCGAATCATGCTAAGCCCAACGGCCCCGGCGGTTACAGCCTTGTTGGTGTCAGGATGGTCGGTGCTGTTCATCGGCGCCGAGCAACGGCCGTCCGGGGTTGAGCACGCCTCAGTAACGGTTAAGACGGATTTCGGCGTGGCGTCAGCCGCGAACCCGACAGGAGTAACGAAATGAAACTTCGCATGCATGGCCTCTATAGCGGGATGTTCGTTCTCCCTTTCGCGGTGGCGATGGCGGATCAGAATCAGACGATCCTGACGGACAACGTGGTGGAACTGCGGGAGACGGTCTCGCCGAACGGCTTCGTCCGTCCGGGCATCGGCGCCAACGCCGAAACCCTGTTGGCCATGCGGGAAGGCGTGATCAACGGGGTGTCGCCGTGGGTGGACTACTTCGAGGGGATGCGCCGCACCCGGTATGCAAACCTGAACCAGCGCCCGGCGTTTGTGCGGCAGATCACGAACGATGGCGGCATCGGAGGGTTCGGCTATGACGCGCAACTGATGTGGGTGCACACCATCCTCTACGTCGTCACCGGGAACGAGGATTATCGCAAAACGCCGATCGACATCATCAACTGGTACGGTTCCAGAACCGAAGAACACTTCTTCCCGCAGTACTTCAGCGACAGCCACATCAAGATCGGCAAGCACGTCAACACCTTCTGCGGTGCCGTGGACATCCTGCGGGCGACCAACCCGCCCGACGGGAGCCTCGCGGTGACGCAGGAGATGGTGGACGCGGTGCAGAAGAATTGCCTTCACCCGATCCGGAAGACCTGCATCGAGCGCAACGACTACTTCATGAACCAGCATTCCTACTCCATCGTCGGCTTCCTGGCCTCCACGATTCTCGGAGAAGAGGTCGAGGACTACGCGAAGGCCGTGGAATGGGTCACCGTCAACGCCACGTCGCCGAATCAGGGGCGCAACGGCGCCATCAAGCAGCAGATCCGCCTGGTTACGCGCAATGACGCGACGGGTGAAGCCGTCGAGCCCAATCTCCAGTTGGTGGAAATGGGACGCGACATGCCCCACGCCGACGGCAACATCAACTACCTCATGACGATGTCGAAGGCCATCGATTTCCAGAAAACGAAAGTGGACCCGGTGGACGGCACCGTCACCGACAAGGCGGACGGGGTTGCGCCCGTCCATTTCCTGGATAACCGCCTGCCCCACGGGGCGGCATTGTACGCGAAGTTCAACATGGGCTATGGACTTCGCTGGGTTCCGACGTACGCCGAAACCGACCCCAATCACCCGGACTATGGGGCTCGCTATGACTACATCAGCCCCCGGGGCCGTGGCGCGTTCGGCAGCTCGTTCCATTACTACTATTTAAAGGGGGCCGGCATCAACATGGAGTCGGGTCCATTCCGCTTCGTCAAAGCGGCTTTTGACGCCGTGGCCGCGGGACGGGAAGGAGTGCGTTCCGGCGTCTATCTGGATAGCGTTCACAACTATTGTTTCGATTTCTGGATTGGGCTGCCCGCGAACGTATCCGATGCCGCGCCGGACCCGGCGAAGGCGAAGCGGGCGCTGGCGATGGAGCTTCCGCCGTTGGAGGTGACCTACCAGGGCCGCCCGCTGGAAGGCCGTCAGTTCGAGTATTCGTTCCTCGACTTGTCGGCCCACGCCGAGCCGGGCGACGTCTATCCCGGTTCTCCGGATGACATTCCCCTGAAGGTCTTGCACGATGACGACGGCACGGGCTACGTCCGCATGACGGTCGAAAACAAACCGCGCACCATGATGGTCCACGGGCACTTTCCGAAGGGGTCCGGCTGGCGAGTGCGCAGCGACTCGCCCGTGACATTGAGTTTCTACAACGACGAAAAATCCACCATGAGCGGGGATCACCGCGCCGAACTCTTCATTCCAGACACGAAGGGAGAGTGGGTTCACGTCATCATCGATTTCGAAGGCGGCATGCTCTACACCAAGGCCACGCCCCTGCAGGCCGGCACCGCGATCATCGATTTCGACCGGATCGAAACCGAAACGGAGAAGGTCTCGCAGGTCCGGTTTAACCATCCCGAAGCGTTTGAACCCGTCACGACCCATGCGGGCGTGACCCTGGAGAGATCTTTCCAGGCCGCCCCGGAGAATCATTTGCGGGGCGGGGCGGAGTGGGTCTCCGGCCGCGCCGGCCAGGCCCTGCGCCTCAACGGCCACCGTCAGTACGTCCGTCTTCAAGAGGGAATCGTCAGCGACCTGGAGGATTTCAGCGTCAGCGCCTGGATTAAATTGGACCACGTCGGAAATTGGGCCCGTGTCTTCGACTTCGGGGACAGCCGCGAGAACTACATGTTTCTGACCGTCTCGGACGGACGGGTTCCCCGGTTCTCCATCCGGACGCCCCGCGGAGGAGAACAGGTCGTCCAGGGCAACAAATCGCTGCAGCGGAATGTGTGGCACCATGTGGCCGTCACCCTCTCCGGGAACACCGCGATTCTGTATGTGGACGGCAAAGAGGCGGGACGGAACGGGTCCGTGACACACCGCCCCTCCAGCCTGGGGAAGACCCGGCAAAATTACATCGGCCGGTCGCAGTTCCCGGACCCCTTCCTGGCCGGAACCGTGGAGCATTTTCTTCTCTACAACACCGCCCTGGACGCGGACATGATCCAACACATTCATAGCCGCGACCGGCACATCGCGGCGGATGCGCCGGGTGTGCATTACAGCGTCGATCCGGCCACGTTCCGGAAGGAGAGCGCCGTGAATGAGGTTCTGTACACCGTCCGGAATCTCCCCGCCGGGGCGAACTTCAACCAGTCGACCGGGGCCTTCCGGTGGAGACCGTCCGCCCGGCAGGCCGGAACGCATAGATTCTATGTCACCGCCGTGGCCAACAACGTCGCGAACACACGCCCCGTGAACATCCATGTCGCCAGCGATCTTCAGGCGGCGCTGGACCATGTGGCGGCCGCCTACGACCCCGCCGAACGCTACGTGACGGCCACCGAAGAGGCTTTCAAGGCCGCGCTCGCCACCCGGGATCCAGCGACCCTGAAACAAGCGGTGGAGGGTCTGGAGCATCTGAACCCCCGCCTGCCCGACGGCACCTTGGATTACCGCATGGCGACGAATCCGCGGCCGCATTTGTCCAACATCAACATGATGGCCGACAACGATCCGTTCACCTGGAGCGGCGTCTGGGGGTTTGACAAAAACATCACCCTGGATTTCGGGAAACATTTCAAGGTGAGATCCGACGCTTTCCGCATGTTGCCCCGCGACGGGCATCCGGGCCGCATGGTGGAAGCCGTGGTCTACGGATCGAACGACGGATGGAACTGGACCCTCTTGACCCAAGACAAAACCGCCTGTTCCTCCAGTTGGCAAACCTTGAGGGTCAAGGAGGAGGAGCAGGGGAACGCGTGGGTGCCCAACTACACCCTCCACAAAGTCCTCGCCGGCCTGCGCGACGCCTATCGGCTCGCAGGCAGCGCGCAGGCTCTCCAGGTCGAGCGCGATCTGGCCGACTACCTCGTCGGCATTTACGAACACCTCTCGCCCGCCCAGGCTCAGGAGATCCTGAAGGCTGAGTTCGGCGGCCTGAACGAGGTCTTCGCTGACCTCACCACGGACACCGGCGACCCGAAGTACCTTCGGCTTGCCGAGACCGTCTTCCACCACGACGTCATCCTCGACCCGCTCAAGCAGGGTCACGACAACCTCGACGGCAAACACGGCAACACCCAGGTCCCCAAGCTCGTCGGCCTCGCCCGCGACTACCTGCTCTCCGGCGACCCTGCCGATCTCCGCGGCGTGGACACCTTCTGGTCATCCGTCGTCCACGAGCGCTCCTTCGCCAACGGCGGCCACGGCGACCACGAGCATTTCTTCCCGCCGCGGTTGTTCCCACGGAAGCTCGGTCCGCAGAATGCCGAGACCTGCAACACCTACAACATGATCAAGCTCGCCGGCATGCGCTTCTCGTGGGCGCCCGACGCTGCCGACATGGACTTCGTCGAGCGCGCCCTGATCAATCACATCCTTGCCAACATCGGCCGCGAGCCGGGCGAGTTCGGCTACTTCCTCCCCCTCGGCAACGTCGCCTACAAGACCTTCTCCACCCCGCATGACGCCTGGTGGTGCTGCGTCGGCACCGGCATGGAGAATCCCCAGCGCTACGCCGAGCATGCCTATTTTCACCACGACCGCACCCTCTGGGTGAACCTCTACCTGGCGTCGCGCCTCGACTGGCCCGAGCGCAGCTTCGCCCTCCGCCAGGAGACCGCCTTCCCCGACTCCGACGCCGTGCGCCTCGTCGTCGAGGCGAAGCAACCCGTGCGCCTCGCCCTCAAGCTCCGCCATCCCTATTGGTGTGCTGCTCCCGAAGTGATGATCAATGGCGACGCGGTCGCGCTCGATTCGAATCCCTCGTCCTACTTCACGCTCGAGCGCGAATGGCGCGACGGCGACACCATCGAACTCCGCCTGCCCATGACTTGGCGCACGGAGCCGCTTCCGCACTCCGACGGCAAAATCGTCGCCCTGATGTATGGGCCGATGCAGCTTGTCGCCCTCGTACCGTCTGCCGACGCGGACACCGATCCCGCCCGACGGCGTTACGGCGATCACCTCAAGTCGCCCGGCCGCGTGGACTCTGCTCCGCCCGTCCTCGTCGCCGCCGACACCGCCGCGCTTCTCGCCTCACTCCGGCCCGAACCCGCCGCGGGCTTCGCCGCCTTCCGCGCCCCTGGCGTCCTGCGGCCCGACTATCCACTCGTGCCCTTCCACCGCGTGTACCAGGAACACTACGCCGCCTACTTCCCGCTCTACACACCCGCGGACTGGGCTGCGCACGAAACCAAGGTCCGCGCCGCCGAGGCGGCCCGCATCGCCCTCGATGCCGCCACCATTGACCGCGTCGAGCCCGGCTTTCAGCAGTCGGAGGTCGAACACAAGTTCGCTTCCGACAAGAGCGAAACCGGCGACCACCGCAACCGCAAGTGGCGCGACGCGCTGCCCGGCGGCTGGTTCTCCTACCGCATGGCCGTGAGCCCCGACCATCCCGTCGCGCTGGTCACCGAGCACTGGGGCGGCGACCGCGGCAGGTCGCACGAGTTGTGGATCGACGGGCACCGCATCCCGGCGACCCTCCGCCCCGGCCCGCGCGACGCCTTCTTCGAGGCAGCGTATGCCATCCCACCCGAACTCACCCGCGGCAAGCGCGAGGTCACCGTGCGCCTCGTCGCGGCCGAAGGACGCTCCGGCACCTTCGGCCTGCGCATCGTGGATCAATCCGCGATCACCGAGCCTCAGTGGATGGAGGGCCGCGCGCCATGATGCACACCCGTTTCGCCGCCGTCGTCCTGACCTATGCACTGTCCGCTTCTGCACCTGCCCAACCCATGACCACACTGACGATCGACACCGCCGCCGCCGGGAAGCCGATCAGCCCCGATCTCGTCGGCATTTTCTTTGAAGATCTCAGCCATGCCGCCGACGGCGGTCTCTACGCCGAGCTCGTGCAGAACCGCGACTTCGAATACTCATCCGCGGATCGTGCCGAGTGGCACGCGCTCACGTCGTGGCAACTCGTCGAGCGCGACGGCGGTCGCGGTACGCTCACCGTCGAGTTCGGTCATCCGCTCCACGTCAACACGCCGCACTATGCCGTGCTCACCATAACATCGCCCTCCGGCCAGGTCGGGCTTCTGAACGAGGGCTTTGACGGCATCCCGGTCAAGGCCGGCGAACGTTACGACTTCTCTGCCTTCGCCCGGCGCATCTCCGGCCCCAGCGGTCCAGTCACCGTCCGCATTGAAAGCAAGGCGGGCGACCTGCTCGGCGAGACGGTCCTTGCCGCGCCTGACCGAACCTGGACCAAATACACCGCAAAGATCGACGTCCAGACCACCGACGCTGACGCCCGACTGGTCGTCTTGAGTTCCATGCAGGGCCGGCTCGCCCTCGACCACATTTCCCTCTTTCCGGAAAAGACCTTCCGCAACCGCCCCAACGGCCTCCGCGCCGACCTGGCACAGGTCATCGCCGACCTGAAGCCGAAGTTCATGCGCTTCCCAGGCGGCTGCCTCGCCCACGGCGATGGCCTCGACAACATCTACCACTGGAAAGACACCATCGGCCCCGTCGAGCAACGCAAAGGCCAGCGCAACATCTGGAACTACCGCCAGTCCTACGGCCTGGGCTACTTCGAGTATTTCCAGTTCTGCGAGGACATCGGCACCAAGCCGATCCCCATCGTCGCCGCCGGCGTCTCCTGCCAGAACACCGACGCCCGCTACACCAGACGATGGGGCATAGGCCAGGAATGTCTGCCCATGGATCAGATGCCCGCCTACATTCAGGATGTGCTCGACCTCATCGAGTACGCCAACGGGCCGGCGACCTCGACCTGGGGCGCCAAGCGCGCCGCCGCCGGCCACCCCGAGCCCTTTGGCCTCGAATACCTCGGAATCGGCAACGAAGACAAGATCACCCCCGGTTTCCGCGAACGCTTCGAAATGATCTACCACGCGGTGAAAGACAAGCACCCTGAGATCACCGTCATCGGCACCGTCGGGCCCAACCCCGAGGGCGATGACTACGACAAGGGCTGGCGCATCGCCGACGAGCTTCGTCTGCCCATCGTGGACGAGCATGGCTACAAGTCGCCGCAGTGGTTCTGGGAGAATCTTCAGCGCTACGACGCCTACGACCGCTCCAGGTCGCACGTCTATCTGGGCGAATGGGCCGCCTTTGACGATAAGCGCCGCAACACCCTGCGCTCCGCGATCGCCGAAGCCGCTTACCTCACCGCGCTTGAGCGAAACGCCGACATCGTGCGCTTCTCCTCCTACGCCCCGCTCCTCGCCAAGCGCCACCGCACCAACTGGAACCCCAACCTCATCTACTTCACCAACACCGGGATCTTCCCCACCATCAGCTACCACGTGCAGCAGATGTTCAGCGCACACAGCGGCGACACCTACCTGCCGACGAGCATCTCCAACTCCGCCGGCGCCTTCGCCGCCTCCTGCGCGAAGGACTCGGCCAGCGGCGACCTCATTCTCAAGCTCGTCAACGGCGCCAACTCCGCCAAGACCATCCGCATCGAACTCGACGGCGCAAAAAACCTCCCCGCCCGCTCCGGGGGCGCCGAAGCCACCGTGCTCGCCGGCCCCGATCCCATGGCGGTCAACGACTACGACAGCCCGCGCACCGTGGTTCCCAGAACCTCGAACCTGCCCATCGCCTCCGCATTCGACTACGAAGCGCCCGCAAACTCGCTCACCGTCATCCGCATCGCCCCATGACACCCTGACCCCAGGGCCGCATGGTGACGACACTCCAAGCCCCCACCAACGACGTGAAGGGCGCGGACACCCGGCACGCGGCACCAGGCACCCGGAAACGCCGATCATGGGGGAGCGGTTCTGGATTGACGCGGCGGGCAAGAAGGCGAACGCTAAAACGCCGCAAAGCTAATGGCTGACCGCTGATGGCTGGGCTTGGAAGGCCGGGTGTCTGGGGGGTTCACTGCACCACTCACCTCTCACGCGGACGTTCCGTTGACGATTACGACCCCCGAAAGCGAGTTCGCTCCCGCGGAAAGAAGACTTGGCCGAGGCGGTCTGTGCGTCGCAATTCGAGCATAATCGGGCGCAATCTGCTGTAGGCAGCCGGGACGGGAGGACGTACGCTGGGCATCGGGGGTCATGCGGACAGAACTGCGGACTCGACTCTTGGCTCCGAACCACGTCATGAGCACGCGCGCGGTCATGTTGGGGTTGGTGCTGGGGCTGGTGATTGCCGCCGGCACCTATTTCAATGACTGGATCATGGTGCAGACGCCGTTGATCGGCAATCAATTGCCGGTCGTGGTGCTCGGCCCGGTGCTGCTGTTGTTGCTGGGGTTGAACCCGCTGCTGGCGCACATCAGTAGGGGGGCTCCGTTGCGTGCGGGTGAGCTGGCGGTGATCGCGGCGATCGGGCTGGCGGCATGCGGATTCCCCGGCTCGGGGTTCATGCGCACCTTTACAACCACGGCCGCCAAGCCGGCGATCCTGATGCAGACGCGAAGCGCGTGGCAATCCACCGGGGTGATGTCGTATGTGCCTGGCGGCTCGCCGCTGCTGGCGCCGGGGCAGGTGCTGAATTGGCGGGCGCTGGCGACTCGGCTGGCGGCAGGCGAGGATGCGCCGCCCGGGAGTCTTGCGGGCGAGGTGTGGGCTCGACTGCCTGATGCGGTGAAACCGACGGTGCTGCAGGAGGCACAGACCGGCGCCACGGATCAAGTGCAACGCGCGGCCATGCTGAGTGCCCTGAACGCCATCATCGCTCCACTGCCTGAGTCCAACGCACGCGTCCCCCTGAACCGCACGCCCGCTGCATTAGTGCCCCCGGAATTATCCGCGGGAGCCGCTGAATGGCGCGAACGTGCGGATGAACTGTGGCAGCATGCGGCTGATCTTGCTGTAACGGCCCAGAGCGAGGCAGGCCAACAGCAGCGAGCGCGGCTGCAGCGACAGATGGAGATGCTGCGCGCGGAGGCGCAAAGCGATGAGCATCGCGCGAACCGGGCGTTGCTGGAAGGATTCAGTGACGGGGCGCTGGCGTCGTCGCCGCGGGGTGAGGGCGTGTTGCTGGCGGGCGGCCGCGCTGATCCGTTCGCGTCCGACACGCTGGTGCAGGGCTGGACCGGGTCGGAGCCGCTGACGCTGCGCGATGTGCCGTGGCGTCTGTGGTGGCCGGTGCTTCGGCTCTGGGGCGGCGTGGCGCTGCTGCTGGGCGTGGCGTGCCTGTGCCTGGTCATCGTGGTGCATCACCAGTGGGCGCATCGGGAACTGCTGGCCTATCCGATCGTGCGGTTCGTGCACGAGATCACGTTGCCCCCGGCCCCGCCCCCGGCCCCGGAAGCATCCCCTGAAGGTGCGACAGGTGCATTCCGGGGGCGGGGACACTTCCGGGGGTGGCTTCCGGCCATTGCGAGCAATCGACTGTTCTGGGTCGGGCTGGGTGGTGCGGTCGTGTTGCACCTGGTCAACGGTCTGGCGACCTGGCTTGACCTTGGCATCGGCATCAGTCTCAACTGGAACTTTTCGCCGCTGACGGAGTTGTTCCCGCATGCCAGCCGGGCGCCCGAGACGTGGGGTCTTTTCAGTCCGCGGGTTTACCTGGCCGTGGTGGGCTTTGCGTTCTTCCTGTCGGGCGAAGTGTCGCTGAGCCTGGGGCTTTCGACGTTTGCATGGGCTGTCTTCGGCGGCCTGCTGGTCCGCAATGGCGTGGCAGTGAGCCCGTCGGTCATCAGCACGACAGGCGCGAGCATGATGCGGTTCGGCGCGTTTGCGGGCTTCGCGCTGATGATTCTGTATACCGGACGCCACTACTACCTGAAGGTGCTTGGCAGCGTGTTCGGCGGGCGACGGCCCCCGGAAGTGCCCCCGGAAGTGCCCCCGGAAGTGCCGGGGTATGCGACGACGGCGGCGCGGTTGGCGATCGTGTGCAGCCTTGGCGCTGTGCTGCTCCTGCAGGTCTATGGCGGGCTGGACTGGCGGCTCGGTGCGCTGGCGGTGTTTCTCGTGCTGCTGCAGATGATGGTCGTCACGCGCATCAACGTGGAGACGGGGGCGTTTTTCCTGCAGGCGGGGTGGCTGCCGATCACGGTGCTGACGGCGTTCATGGGCATGGAGGGCCTGGGGCCGCAGGCTTTTCTGGTGCTCGCGCTGTTCAGTGTGCTGCTGGCGACGGATACGCGCGAGGCACTGGCGCCGTTCCTGGCCAACGCACTGCACATGGGCGACCGCGTGGCGAAGACCCCGCTGCGTCGGCTCGCGCCTTGGCTGGCGGTGATGCTGCTGGCCAGCTTCGCCGTCGCCTTCACCGTGACGATACTGCTGCAGTACAACCTGGGCGCCTCGGTTCACGATCGTTGGGGCGGGGTGGGCGTGCCGGCTCAGCCGTTCGATCTGGCCGCAGACGGCCTGCAGGATTTGGCCGCGCGAGACGATGTGGCCGCGGTCGTCACGGTGAATGGATGGGGGCATTTTAGTCATGCGAACGCCGCCTCCGCGGCCATGCCGTGGATCGGCGGGGGGATGATCCTGGTGTTGTGTTGCGCCGCAGCGCGACTGCGCCTGCCGTGGTGGCCGCTGCACCCAGTCATGTTTCTAGTCTGGTGCACCTACCCGATGTCCGTCACGGCCATCTCGTTTCTTGTGGGCTGGTTCATTCGCACCGCGGTCATCAAGGTGGGCGGCGTCAAAGCGTATCGGGCGGTGTTGCCGCTGATGGTGGGTATGGTCGGCGGGGAACTGCTGGCGGCGCTGGGCTGGCAGATCGCCGGAGCGGTCTATTACTTTGTCACCAACACGCCGCCGCCGCGGTATGGGATCCTGCCGGGTTGATCGCATCACCATTGCGGGATCGGCGCGGGACAGATCTGGCTCGCCAGTCTGGCGCGCACTTCGACCAGGCAGCCGCAGTGACGGCAGGTCGTCCCGTAACGCAGGTCGGGACACGACCGGCACGCGCGCAGACGTGCTGAGCACGTCGGATCATCCGCCAGCCGCTGGTGCGGATGCGACGCGAGGTAATCCTGGAGAATTCGCTCGACCTCGCCCGGCGCGAGGCGCACTGACATCGATGGCTGGCAGCCCTTGCATTCGGCCGGTGGCCCATGCTCCGCGACGGAAGTCACTCGTTCACCTCGAGGGCGACCACCGATCGCGGCGGCAGCTTCACGTCCAGCGACGTCCTGCTCCGACGGACTCCGTCGAACGTCTGCGGCTTCACGACGTCGGGCTGGTCGAACGTATTCATCGCGTTGATCGTGGATGCGGTGAGCACGCGGCCGCGGACGGCGGTCGCCTGCATGCCGCGCACCTCGATCGACACGTCGGCGTCGTCCTCGTGGTGCAGGTTGCACAGGGTCAGCAGCACGTTGCCGTCGTCGCTGCGTGAGGCCGAGGCGCTGAGCTGGCCGATCGCCTCCGACGGCGCGGCGTACTGCCCGGTCCAGACCGGCTGCTTCTGCGCCGGCATCGGACCGGCGTAGGGCTCGCACGACAGCATCGACGGCAACAGCGTCGCATCCTGGTGCGCCTTGTACATCTCCATCACGTGGTACGTGGGCGTCAACAGCATCTTCGGCCCTTCGGTGAGCGCCATCGCCTGCAGCACGTTGACCGTCTGCGCGATGTTGGCCATGTGCACACGCTGGGCATGATGGTTGAAGATGTTGAGGCTCAGGCCTGCGACCAAGGCATCACGGATGGTGTTTTGTTGATAGAGGAAGCCGGGGTTGGTGCCGGGCTCGACGTCGAACCACGTGCCCCACTCGTCCACGATCATGCCCACGCGCCGCTGCGGGTCGTAGCGGTCCATGATGGCCGAGGTCTGGCGGATGAAGCCGTCGATGTTGGCGGCTTTCTGCAGCGTGAGTCGCCACTCATCGATGGTGAAGTCGGTGGCCGAACCCTTGTGATCCCACGGTCCGGGCACGGTGTAGTAGTGCACGCTCAGGCCGTCCATGGCTCGGCCGGCCTCGCGCATGAGGATCTCGTTCCATTCGTCGAAGTGCCCGCAGGCGACTTTGTAGAGTTTCCTGCCGGGCGTGAAAGGCCGGCAAAAGCTGGCATATTGCCGATAGAGGTCGGCGTAATACTGCGGACGCATGTTGCCGCCGCAGCCCCAGTTCTCGTTGCCGACGCCCCAGTAGGTGACGGGCCAGGGATCCTCGCGGCCGTTGCTGCGACGCAGCCTTGCCATCGGGCTGTCGCCGGACATGGTGAGATACTCGAGCCACTCGGCCATCTCGCGCACGGTGCCGCTGCCGACGTTGCCCGCGATGTAGGGCTCGCAGCCGAGTTGGTCGCACAGGTCGAGGAACTCGTGGGTGCCGACGTGGTTGTTCTCGGTGGTGCCGCCCCAGTGGACGTTGACGATGCTCGGTCGCCTCTCGCGCGGACCGATGCCGTCCATCCAGTGGTACGTGTCGGCGAAACACCCGCCCGGCCAGCGCAGGTTGGGAATGTTGAGGTCCTTCAGCGCCGCGACGAGATCGTTGCGCCAGCCGCGGGTGTTGGGGATCGACGAGTCCTCGCCCACCCACAGCCCCTCGTAGACGCACCGACCCAGGTGCTCGGCGAAGTGGCCGTAGATGTGTCGCGAAATTCTCTGCGTACCCAGGTCGGCGTTGACAACCAGTCGGTTCATGGTGTGGATTCACTCTGAAAGACGGCTAAGCCGTCAGACTCGGTCATAGTCACGCGGATGTCGCTGCCATCGGCTTCAAGGTTGACGATTTGGAGGGTGTGAACGCGGCCATTGGCGAGTTCGACGTGCAGAGCGTGGGCGCTCTGAGCGACGGCCCCGGTGACCACCAGCATGGCCGCCAATTGCGCATCTCGCAGTGATCGTTCGCGGTTGCTGGTCACGGCTCCACGCCCTGCCGATCACCAGTTGCCCGTGGGGAGCATGTAGTAGCTGCCGTCGGCGAGCCGGCTGTTGTCATACTTCCACGGCTGCGCGGGCAAGTTCATGGGGATCGTCTTGACTGAGCCGTCCATCAAGGCAAAGTTGGACGATCCCTTGGGCCAGGTCTCGACATGGACCACCATCAGGTGGCCCCAGTCCATCATCCGCGCCGACTGCCAGCTTGTATGAAGGAAGTTTGAGCGGTTCACATCTTCCGACAGGAGGAGGGTCTTCGACGGTCGCGTGAAGTCGCTCAGTCGCATCGGCTGGCACACGTTGTAGGGGTTCGGATCGGCCGCGATCCCCGACGACAGCGGGCCGCTGATCCGATAGTTGCTCAAAAGCTCGGTGCCAACCGGCCCTCCCTCTTCTTTTTTGATCGGGCAAAGCCAGGTCTCGGCCGAGGAGGCATAGCCCCGGGTGTAGAGGCGATGCCGCCAGAGCGTATTCCACGTGGTCCACGGGGACCATCCCTCAAACGCCGGCGGCGCTTTGCGGTTGTCGACCTCATAGGCCATCACCGCCATCCCAATCTGCCGGATATGCGTGCCACACTGCGTGATCCGTGCCGCCCGCCGCGCCTGGCCCACCGCCGGCAACAGCAGCGCGACCAGCATGGCGATGATGCTGATCACCACCAGCAGTTCGATCAAGGTGAATCCGCGACGGCGGGCGCCGCCGCGATACGCGGGCCGCCGCACCATCTGGTCATCTGGCAGGCGAATGCATTGAAAGGGTTGTGTTGCCATGGCCAGCTCCTTGCTCAACGTGACTGTACTGCCGACCGCACCTGTCATCATTATTGCCTCGGCGTCGCGGCCGATCGACAGCGAAACGCGTCGAAGTTCGATGCTTTTGCGACAGCGACATGCCGCCTATCCGTGCCGCCACCCGGCCGCCATGCCCTATCCGCGATGGCGATGGCGATCGACCGCCCGCACGATGCGGTGCTGCAGGGCCTCGCGCCGGTACGCTGCGGGGGTGGTCGCGGTCAGTTGCCTGAACGTGGCGTTGAAGTTCTGCACAGGCGAATAGCCGCAGCGAAACGCGATGCTCGGGATGGTCAGTTCCGGCTGCAGTAGCACTCGGCAGCGGACGCTGATGTCGGCTTCGAGGCACGCCCCGGCCAGGTCGTAGGCAATACCGATCGCGTCCGTTTCGACGCTTTCTGCGCCGGGGCGGGCGTAGTGGTCTGGCGTGTGATCGGCCCCGACTCGCCCCTCACTTCTGAACGCTTCGGTCTGTCGCAAACGATGCCGAATCCGACGCAGATCGACGTAGGAAACCGAGGCCCGCGGACGTAGGCTTGTGCTGGCGCTGGAGATGGTCGGTTCAGTTCGACCCGCCCCTGGTCTCCACGCCTGGAGCGGTCATGGCCAAGCTATCTGGTCTGTTTATCCTCGACGAGGCCACGCGCGACCTGGTCTATGGTTCGGCCGAGCGAGCTGCCATCCAGCGGTACGTCCACTGTGTCGCGCCGCCGCACACCCGCCAGTCGATCCAGAACGACCTGGGTGTGCTGCGCGATGTTGAAGCGATTTTCAGCGGCTGGACGCCGCCCGCTTTTGACGATGACTTTCTGGACCGGGCGCCCCGGCTGAAAGCGATCTTCTACGCAGGCGGACAGCTCAATCCGGTTGCCGCACTGCGACGGGGTGTTCTGGTGACGACCGCGCACCACGCTAACTCCCGGCCTGTCGCGGAATACACGCTGGCGACCATCCTCTTGTCGCTCAAGCACGGCTGGAGGCTGTCGCGCGAGGTCCGCAGCCTGCGACGATGCGTGGACCGCAACACTGTTCCAGGCTGTTACCGCAGCACCGTCGGCCTGGTCGGCGTCGGCGTGGTGAGCCGCATCCTTCTGAACCTGCTCAAGCCGTTCGATCTGCATGTGCTCGCCTACGACCCGTTCCTGGATGCGAAGGATGCCGCGGCCTTGGGCCTCGAGCGCGTGCCGCTGGCGGAACTGTTCTCCCGCAGCGACGTCGTCTCGCTGCATCCGTCGCTCACCCGCGAAACTCGCGGGATGATCCGCCGCGATCACCTGGCGAGCATGAAGCCAGGCGCCACGCTGATCAACACCTCGCGTGGCGGGGTGATCTGCGAAGCGGAGTTGATCGAGGTGGCGCGTGAACGGCCGGACCTGCAGTTCGTGCTGGATGTGACCGACCCTGAGCCGCCGGCGCCCGAATCGCCGCTCTACACGCTGGAGAATGTGGTGGTGACGCCGCACCTGGCCGGCTCGGCCGGTGGCGAGTGCCGCCGCCTCGGCCAAACCATGGTCGCGGAACTGCATCGATACGTGCTCGGCCAGCCCCTGCAGTGGTCGGCAAAACCGCCACCGCCACAGATCCGGCTCCGGCCCGTTACCCTTGTCCGCGAGCCAGCGCCAGTCCGCACCGCTCCGCTGCATGGATAGCAGCCATGTCGCAAATCCATTGCAAAATGACGAATTTCACTGTCGATGATTCCGGCGAATCTGAAGACAATGAACACGGAGGATGCAGTCGTGGGTGTCGGTCATCCCCTCATCAGGAGTGGGTCATGTCGAGCACAATCACGCGGCATTTCAGAAAGTCCAGGCCCCTACATGGTTTCACCCTTATCGAGTTGCTCGTGGTCATCAGCGTCGTCGCGATGTTGATCGCGCTGCTGTTGCCTGCACTCGGTGCGGCGCGGGACGCGGGCCGGACCGCGGTGTGCCTGTCCAATGTGCGCGCCCTGTCGCAAGCGGGGATCATGTTCCTGGACGCGGAACGAGACATGTTTCCGCATCTCGACGCCATCCCCTATGGAACCTGGATGCTATCCCTGCATTACTACCTGGATGCCAGCATCGATGCTTACCGGCTATGCCCCAAAGCCCCCACGCCCCTCGCCGGCGGGGTGACCGGCACAGCGGACAGGGCGTGGCAGATGCCCGAAGCTTGGGGGCACACCCTCAATGGCGTGCCGTGGACCATCACCGCCAGTTACGGGCTCAATGGGTTTCTCTACTCCAACAAGAGCTTCGGGGGCGCCGGTGCGCACTGGGCGAATAACTCAGCATTTCCCGATGCGTGGTGGGGCACCGTGGGCAACGTCACCAAGCCCAGCATGACCCCCATCTTCGGCGACTGCAACTGGCGCGACGCACACCCCCACGAAACCAACCCCATGCCCCCGGATTTCCGCCGCGACCGCGGGTATCGCTGGAATGAGTCACCCGCCAACGGCTTCGGCCACTGGATGCTCGGCCGATACGCGCTCGACCGTCACAACGACAGGGTCAACATCGCGTTCATCGACGGGCACGCGGCAAGCACGCAAATCCCCGACCTCTGGTCGCTGCAATGGAGCCGGACGTTCCAGCCCACGGCGAATCCGACGGTGGGGCCTTGAATGGCCGAGCGACGGCCGTAGCGCTCTTTGAATCTTCATCATCTACCCCTTGTGGAGGTCTGGCAATGCACACGTCCTGGGAGAAGCTCATGTTGGGTGAGGAAGTCATGGTGTCGGATAGCGCTGGGAGGGGCGCACGAAACTTGGCGGCAACTGCCGCCATAGAGCCGCCGATGCACTGGACACGCCGCAATGCCCGTTTGGGCACGCTCCTTGGTGTGACCTTCGGGCTTGCGGTCGCGGGCCTATTCAGTCAGACAGCACAAGCTGCCACTTGGATTGGCGCCGTAGATCAAAACTGGAACACCGGTGCGAACTGGAGCGGCGATACCAGCGCAGGACAAGACTTCATCGTCAACATGAGCACTGGCAATTATCCAATGCTCGGCACGAATTCGGTTTTCACCCCGCGCGATATTCTGGTGGGCAGCGGCGCAAGTCAGACGGGTCGTTTTGACCACAACGCCGGCTCGCTGTCGCTGGTCAATATCACCAATGTCGGCAACTGGTTTTGGATCGGGCGTGACAGCGGCGCCGGAACCTACAATCTCGCGGATACCTCCGGAACCGGTGGCACTTTGACCGGGTTCGCCCAGGGTTCCGGCAGCCTAAACGTGGGCAAGTTGTGGATCGGCGGCCGTTTTAACACCACAGGCACTGGGACGGTCAACGTCAATACCTCGGGAGCGATCAATGCCAATTCCACCGAGAACTATTCAAACCATGGCGGCGTCTCCCTAATTGTGGGCACCGGTGGTGGCAATGGCACGCTGAATATTGACAACGGCACCGTGAACGCCGCCGGCATCGTCGATGTGGCCTCTGCCTTTTCCAATGCCCAGGCTACGCAGGGCACGTTGTATATTGGGACCGGGGGCATCTTGAACAGCGAAGGCGACTTTAGAACGGCCTATGCCGGCAGCGCCGGCGCGCAGGCCAATGTCAACCTGACGGGCGGCTCCCTCAATGTCGGCAGCACCACCAAGCGCTGGCTGAGGCTCGGTCACTTTGATAGTGGTAATTCCACCATCAATGTGAACAGTGGCAACCTGAATTTAAACACCAATACGGACATTCGGTTTAAGACTGCGGGCGGAGCCGGCACCCACGTCATCAATCTGAACAGTGGCGCCATCACGTCCTACAGCGGCAACTCCATCGCCAACCAGATGGGTCTCGGCGCGGGTGTGGTCGATCTGATGAATGCAAGCAGCACGGCCAACAACACCTTCAACCTCAACGGCGGCACGCTCACCATCCGCCAGGTGCTCTCCACGAGCAGCGATGGCACCCGCACTTTCAACTTCAACGGCGGCACGCTGCGGGCCACCGGCGACACGGCCGCGTTCTTCAACCTTGGCACAGGCAATGCGCGGGCCAACGTCCGCACCGGCGGCGCGATCATCGACACCAACAGCTTCAACGTCACCGTCGCCCAGGCGCTGCTGCATAGCAACATCGGCGGCGACAATGCCATCGACGGCGGCCTGACCAAGCTCGGCGCCGGCACGCTGACACTCACAGGCGTCAACACCTACACCGGCAATACCACGGTCAGCGGCGGCTCGCTGCTGCTGGCCGACAACGCGGCGCTGTTGTTCGTCATCGCCGCCAGTGGCGTCAACAACCGGATCACCGGTGGCGGCACACTGTCGCTCAACGGCGACTTCAGTTTCGACCTCTCCGGTGCGGCAACCGCAGTCGGAAGCACCTGGAACATCGTCGATCACGCCTCGCTTAGTTCGGTGGGCTACAGTTCCAGCTTCAGCGTTCTCGGATTTGATGACGCCGGCGACGGCCGCTGGACTCAGAACATCGACGCCGATACCTGGTACGAATTCGACACGGGCGACGGGCTGCTCACGATCGTACCCGAGCCCGCATCGCTGGTGCTGCTGTGGTTTGGAGCGTTGTGCGTGGCAGCTCGGCGTCGCCGATGATCGCAAGGCGTTGACTGTTATGAAACCGTGCGAGCTTCTCGCCGCGTGTACGCTGCAGTTGCCTACCGCGATCACTGCGCACGCATAGGTGCAGCGGCCCGGAAGCTTATCGCGGCGTATTGCGCGGAGTACGATTGGGCGTGAGCATGTTTCGGGATCAACAGACGACGAGTTGATCGCGCAAGGCAACTGCAGCGATCTTCGCATGTGCGTAAGTGTTCAGAGGCAGGAGTGCTGGTCACGCCGCGCGGCGCAGCAGCAGCGCGATGTCGATGATGGGCAACCGCGGGTCGCCGCGGCAGGGTCGGCGGGTGATCTGAATGTCGGCGATGCGGTGGTCGCGCTGGTGGATCGGGATCGGCGTCGGCGCTTCGGTTTGCCCGGCAGCCTCGTTGGACGTCCTCCCACCCAACGCTGCGTGAACCCGATGCGTGTTGTACCACTCCTTGAAGCTATCCAGCTTCCTCTGCAAGCCGCTGGCCGTGAGCGTGGGCAAGACGAACCGCCACCATCCGCGGAAGGACTTGAACAGGCGTTCGATCTTTCCATTCAAGAATGGCTGGCGCACCTTGCCTTGCACATGGTGGATGCCCGCCTTCGTCATCGCGGCGCCGAAGCGTTTACGGAACTGCGCGCCGTGATCGGTGCGCGGAGTGCGGGTATACATGCGCAAGTCGAGCAATCGTCGTGAGAAGCCGTCAAGGATGGCTCTGACGGTGAAGCACATCCAGAGGATGTGCAGCGTGCTCAGGTCCATGTGCCAGACTTCGTTGGGCTGCGTGGGTGTGAGCAAGCGGTGCGGGTCGTTATCGGCGGCCACCGGTTTCGGCCGATGCGGCCGAGGTTTGGCCGGCTTAGGCTCGCGCACCGCACGTTGCACTGTGCCGCGACTGATCTCGTACTCGGTTCCAGCGCGAACCGGGTGCCGCGCGATGGTGCGCGTACCAAACTCCGGCTCGGGCATAGACACCGCAATTCATGCACCGCCCAACGCAACAGGTCGTCGAGGCGATTCCATACCACGGCGGGTGACAGCAGCCGCGCGTTGCCGCGGCCCTCGTCCGCCTTGATCCACGCCCGTACTGTGTTGGCGTGTAGCACGAACCGTTGGGCGACGACGGCCACATTCCACCCGCGCAAACGCATGAGCTGGATGATCGCCAGCCGCTGCTCGGGCGTGTAGTCCGGCCGTCGATGCGGCGGCATCGATTCACGCTGGCCTTGCACGATGTTCAGTTCACGCGGAGCAGTTCTATCTCACAAAGCGCATAATCACGCTCGGCCATCATCCGCATCACCGGCGATGCCGATGACGCGATGCGAGCACGCGCGAGTTGCAGGGCCTCACTCAGGACGATGGCCATCGCATCGATGATGCGCAGGGCCGTGGAGCTCATGAACAGTGGCCTGGAGCCCTCTCGGTTCACAGGATCCGCATCTTGGTTGACCTCCTCAGCCGCCTGTCTGTGATAATGTTACAGTAGCCCGCCCAGCCACGCGCTGCACTCGATTCTGCCGAACTGCTCCGCCGAGGGATCGGCACCGCAAGGCGTGCGGCGAAAGCTCCGTCCAATCCCGTTGCCTTATCGCGCTCGCGCCATTCGGTTAAGAAGACGGTCTGAGACTGGGTTGCAGGTGCGCGAACCAACCGTATGCTTGACAACATGCGCGAATGCTGAGACCAAAGTGTTTAGCAACCATGGTTGGCCTCGGGGTATCGATCAGGTCGCGAAATTGAGTATTCCAGCGGGCCGCACGCGCCACATCTGCCTGTATTCAAGGCACCTGAGAATATCGTTACAGTTGTCCCATCTGTTCGCGCGCGAGTTATGGCGAGACAGCAATTCCGAGGAGGGTTGTGTTCGGGGAGGTGCCCTACGTGGACACTACGCGCCGCGTGGCAGACTTCCACGCCCTGCGGCATACGTTCATCGAGGAAACCAAGTGCAGCAGTACAGGTAGCAGTAGACGCGCGAAATCCGGCGAAACCGTGCGATGCCATGCGAGGGATGCGGCTAAGTTAAGCCACCATTCGGGTGATGACATCACCGTGACAACCAGCGAACATTGCGATGCCCTGCAGTCAAGTGCAACGTCGCGCGGCAATGGGCCCGGCTGGATTCGAACCAGCGACCAAGGGTTTATGAGACCCCTGCTCTAACCACTGAGCTACAGGCCCGAACCCGTAAAATCATGGGTTTTCTTGCGTCGCCCCCGCCCCGTGCTATACTGGTTGACACCCATTTTGACACCCACATGGGCGGCGGACACCGCCCGGTCAACCGAAAGGCACAGCATGAGCAAGGGACGACGCATCACGGTCAAGTCTATCAGGCAGGCCAAGGGCAGGCCACGCGACCCCGCCACGCTGGCCCTGCTGCAGCGGCTCGGCCTGCCCGCCGACTTCCCCCTGTCGCCGCATGAGCCATCGAGCCGGTGGTACAAGAAGGTGAGGGGCAAGCGGCACTACTTCGGGAAACTCGACGACCCCCAGGCCGCACTTGACCTGTGGCTGCAGCAGCGCGACGACCTGCAGGCAGGACGCAAGCCGCGGCCCGCCACCGCCGACGGCGTGACGGTCAAGTACCTATGCAACTCATTCCTGACGAGCAAGCGGCAACTCGTAGATACGGGCGAGTTATCCGGCCAGTCGTGGCATCTGTATTTCACCACCTGCCAGACGATGGGCCGCGTGTTCGGGCGATCCCGCGTCGTCGTGGACCTGGACCCCGCCGACTTCGCCGCGCTCCGCGCCGAGTTCGCTAAGACCTGCGGACCCGTAGCGCTGGGCAATCGCGTGCAGCGCGTCCGCACCGTGTTCAAGTGGGGATGGGAGAATCGCAAGAGCACCGGCATGACAGCGCCCGCTGACTTCGGCTCCGACTTCAAGAAACCGAAGCCCGCCGCCATGCGAATGGCCCGCGCCGCCAAGCCCCGGAAGCTCTACACGCCCGCCCAGGTTCGCACGCTCATCGACGCCGCCGACGTGCCGATGCGGGCGATGGTCCTACTGGCGATCAACGCCGCGCTTGGCAATGAGGACGTGGCCCGGCTCGAACGTCGGCACATTGGCCTGAACACAGGCACGCTGCATTACGCTCGTGTCAAAACCGGCATCGACCGGCGCGCCATCTTGTGGCCAGAAACCGTCGAGGCGATCCGGGCGGCGCTGGAGGTCCGGCCCGATCCGATCGACCCCATTGACGCCGACCTTGTTTTCGTGACGAAGTACCGCCGCGCGTGGATACGCCGCGAGGTCCGCAAGGTGGACGCGCCCGAACGCGGCAAGCCCGACGTAAAGCTGCACAACGTTGACGCCGTGGGGCAGGCGTTCAAGCGGCTGTGCAAGGCGAAGGACGTGCCGGCGCTGGGGTTCTACGCCCTGCGCCACACCTTCGCCACGATCGCCGAGCAGACGCGCGACTTCCCCGCCGTCGAGCTTGTAATGGGGCATGAGGATTACAACCGCATGAGCACGCGCTACCGCGAGGGCATCGAGGACGACCGGCTACGCGCCGTCGCCGCGCACGTGCGCGGCTGGCTGGGGCTGGCCCGCGAGGATACCGCCGTGCTGGCAAAGATCGGATGAGCGCAGTGCCCCGCCCGCCCCGGTGAAGATCGCGGCGGGCGCTTCGCCCGTGCATGGTGCGCGGGTAAACTTGATCGACCGGGCATCGGCTGATCCCCGATGCGGTTCGGGGCTTGCGTGGACACTGCACCGTTCACGCTGGCCCCGGACCTAACCGGCGAAAGGTGCAGACGATGAAAACGCGACCCCGCCCCGCCCGAAAATCACATGACGCCGCCGAGCATCATTTCACGATGCCCGACGCCCGCCCGCTCGCACGACAACTGCAGCAGTTCGCCAAGCTGGTCCGCGCCGGAGCAAAGGCGGACGCCCAGCGACTGGCGGAGCTTCGCATGGCCGTGAGTGAAACGTGCTTCGCGCCGTTCGTGGTGAAGATGGACGACGGGACTTTCGATACCGTCACGCCGCGCGGGAGTATGGCCGCGTGGCCCGACTCTGTACCGAAGGAAGGGCGCGACCTGTACCGCATCGGGCAGGCCATCACCGCGACGCTGAGCACCGCACCGATTGACGCCGACACGCTGCTGCTGCAGGCCAAGGTATTGAGAAACAAGGCAACTGCAGCACCACCTACCAGGATCACGGGCACGTTCACCCAGAAACAGCTTGCCGCAAAGTTAGAGGTGAAGGACAGGACGATCCTCAACTGGTGCGACAAGTGCGGCATACCGCCAAGGGTTGGACACGGCCAGCATTACACGAATGACGAGCTTACGAAACTGATCCACCACGGGGCTGAACGCGGTAAGGGGAATGGTAAACGCAACTGCGCGGCCATCATCGCGGGCAGCAAGCCCGAAAGATAGCCAGAAAGTTTCGGGTTAAGCCGTAACATCAGCGATTACAAGCACTTATGTTTGACCGTGTGCCGATGTGTGCTTTAATAGCACATATGGACACGCACACTGACAAGTACCTCACGCCGCCAACTGTCGCAAAGCGATGGGGGGTTGCGGTTCACAAAGTTCTCGCGGCGATCAATCGCGGTGAGTTGGAGGCGCTGAACCTCGCCGACGATCCGAACGGCTCACGGCCGCGATGGCACATCGCGCCCGAGGCGATCGAACGCTTCGAGCGGCGGCGCAGCAACTTGGCGCGTCGCATCACTGAAACCCCAGCACTCAAACGGCCACGTGCCAACGTGACTGAGTACGTCTAGCGCGCAGCCCGATATCGGCCGACTTTCCACGGCTGGCCGATGACGGGCGAATACATGGAGTACGAGCATGTTACCCGACATCCCAGACGATGACAAGACCACTGCAGCACAACGCACAATCGTTTATTTCACGCCGCAAAGCCCGGAGCGACTCTATCACCGCGCCCACTGCCCGGCGATCCTGCGATCCCGCAACGTGGCGACAAGCACCGTCGAGCAGGCGCTCGATTGCAACCGCTACCCATGTCTCCGATGCCGCCCAGACGACCCGGACCACATTTTGCCGCCTTATCCAGCGGCGCGGCACAGCATTCCCATCGGGGAGGCACGGCGATGAGCACCACCACCACCACAACCCCCGCAGTCGCCCGTGTGTTGGAGCGCGTGAACGCCAAGCGCAACGGCCAAGGCTGGATCGCGCCATGCCCGGCGCACGACGACCGCAAGCCGAGCCTGTCCATAAAGACCGGCGACGATGGCCGGGCGCTGGTTCACTGTCACGCGGGCTGTAGCGTCGATGACGTGCTGGCCGCGTTGCACCTGGAGGCCCGCGACCTTTTTGCCGACAACGGAAACGGTCACGCGGCACGTAATGGCAACGGCAAGCCCGCCGCCAAGGTCCGCAAGGGCAAGCTGCACCCGACCCCCGAACGTGCGGCGGCGGCGGCATTGTGGACGGTCCAACAAGATCGCGGCGAAAACTGGACGCCGGGCGGAACATGGCCGTATCACCACGACGTTATCGAGTACGCCCGCGTGCTACGGTTCAACGCGCCGGACATGCAAGACAAGACCTACCGGCCGATCCACTGCGACGGTAACGGCTGGCGTGTAGGCGATCCGCTGAAGTGGTGGCCGTATCGCGGCGATGACCTGGCCGCCGATGCCGTGCCG
Source organism: uncultured Phycisphaeraceae bacterium (assembly GCA_964518335.1). Taxonomy (GTDB): domain Bacteria; phylum Planctomycetota; class Phycisphaerae; order Phycisphaerales; family Phycisphaeraceae; genus CAZFDT01. The sequence continues at coordinate 10,316 of CAZFDT010000054.1, read as the reverse complement.
TGGATTGTGGAGGGTGAAAAGACCGCCGATGCGTTATGGTCGGTGGGCATCCCCGCAATCACCAGCGCCCACGGCGCGAAGTCGCCAGAGCTTACCGACTGGTCCGGTGTCGCAAGTCGTACCGAATTCATCATCTGGCCCGACCGCAACAGCGCCGGCAAAAAGTACGCCCAGGCCGTCGCCGCGATCCTCACGAAGCTGAATCCGGCGGCGCGTATCCGCATCGTCACGCCCCCCGATGAATTGCCGGATGGTGGCGACGCCGCTGACTACATCGAAGCCCGCGAGTGCGCGGACCCCGACGATATCCGCCGTTCAATCGAAGCGTTGGCCGAGGCCGCGCCGCTGTGGACGCCGCCCGCTGAAGCGCCGACGAAAGAGGCCGAGGAACTGACCAGCGCGCCCGTGCTGGTGAACCTGGGCGACGTGGTGGCGCAGCCGATCCGCTGGCTGTGGCCGAATCGCATCCCTATCGGAAAGCTCACCATGTTCGCGGGCGATCCGGGCTTGGGTAAGAGCTTTATCACATTGGACCTGACCGCGCGTGTGACCACCGGCGTAGGCTGGCCCGACATGCCCGGGGAGCGGTTCGCACCCGGTGGCGTCGTGCTGCTGAGCGCCGAAGATGACTTGAGCGACACCATCAAACCGCGACTTGACGCCGCTGGCGCGGACTGCCGCCGCGTGACCGCGCTGCAAGCCGTCGAACACATCGACACGAAAACCGGCGCGAAGGTGCGTACCGGCTACACATTGGCGGACCTGCCCGCGCTCGAACACGCCATCGACGCGACGCCCGATTGCCGGGCCGTGATAGTCGATCCGATTTCCGCATATCTGGGCGGCACTGATTCACACGTCAACGCCGAGGTTCGCAGCGCCTTGACGCCGCTGGCCGAGCTTGCCGCACGTCATAGCGTCGCGTTGATCTGCGTCACACATCTACGCAAGGGGGAAGGCGCGGCGATCTACCGGGCGATGGGTTCGCTGGCGTTCGTGGCGGCAGCCCGCACCGTCTGGGCTGTCACGCGCGACAAGGCCGACGAGAGCGGACGCCGCCGCCTGTTCCTGCCGGTGAAGTCGAACATCAGCACCGACACGCACGGGCTGGCGTACACCATCGACGGCAACCCGCCGTCAATCCGCTGGGAGGCCGAGCCGGTCACGCTAACCGCCGACGATGCCATGAGCGCCGACAAGGGCAAGCCCGGCCCTGATGCCGATGAACGCGATGCCGCCGCCGAATGGCTGCGCCGGGCGCTGGCCGACGGCCCGCGACTGGCTACCGAAGTGAAAGAGGAAGCCCGCGAGGCCCAGGGCATCAGCAGCCGCACATTGGACCGCGCCAAGCGTGAGGCCAACGTGACCGCCTACCGCCCGGAAAACCCCGGCCCGTGGTACTGGCGATTGGCCGAAGCAGAGCGCCGGGAGCACAACGCCAAGTGAAGCCCCAATACAAATATCTTGGCGATCTTGGCGATCTTGGCGTTGTGCCCCAAATAAAGGGAGAGAGAGAAGAAACGCGCCGCGCGGGAATGGCACAACGCCAAGTTATGAGAGAAGGGGATAAACGTGGCGCACTGCCCCGCCCGGAGTTCGTGCTGACGTTGAAACCGCTCCCCGGCGTCGATGGCGTGCAGGCGTTGCGGGCCGCGCTCAAGCGGCTGCTGAGAAACCATGGCCTGCGATGCATCCGGGCGACCGTCACCGACACCACCACCAGCGCGGGCGACACGCCCGAAAAGGAAATCAGCAATGGCACACACAGTATCCGGTCGAAAACTTAGCGGTCCGCGTCAAGGCCATCTTCCCCCGGCGCGCGAGGGCGTGAAACTTCCGTCGAACATCATCCCCGATAGCGAGCTTTGCGATTACACGACGCCGCACGCGCTGGCCGTCAAAGCCGGCGCGACCATACAGCGAGTCGCGCGGGCGCTGATCGCGCTGCAAATACCCGAGCGCTTCGACCGCGCGGGCAAGAGGATCGTTCATAAAAACGATCTACCCGCGATTTTGCAGGAGGTCCGCCGATGATCTGCCCTACATGCGGAAACCCGACGCGCATCACACACACACGCGAAAACTGCGGCAGCGTGCGGCGACGGCGCAAGTGCGGGCGATGCCCGTTCGTCGCGTGGACAAGCGAGCAATTCGAGAATGCCGATATGCGCGACGCCGCAGTGGCCCGGCGAGAGCTTCGCAAGGTTCAGGAGGCCGTCGCCGATGCGTTCGATGCCATTAGTGGCACGAAACAGGCATGAGCGTGCCATATGTGGCCGCATAATGAAGGTATGGAAATACGCGAAGCATCATCGTCCCGTGACATTAGCCAGCTCATCGAGGAATATCGCGCGATCAAGCGCCCGACGAAACCAGCAAAGGCCACAACGGCCGCATTGAAGAAAGAGCCTGTTATGAGCACCCACAAGCCGCCGCTGAGTCTCGACACCCCCATCGCCATCGACGGCCCCGGCGACACGCAGAGTTATCGCGCCGTGTGGCAGATGGCCGCCGATGCCTGGGACAACTCGCCCGCGATCCAGGCGGCGCACGCCAACCGATTCACATACATCGCGCGAATGATCGCCGATGCCGAAGCGCGCGGGCGTGCCGCGCGTGGTCCGAAGGTTCAGAAGTTCACCAACCCGAAGGAAATCCGATGACCACTGCAACACCCATCCCCACCGACGCGCACCGCGTCGAGGACCGCGACCTGCTACGCAAGCTTTACTCCGCTGCACTTGCCTCCGCTCATCGTGGCGTCGATGGCGCAGCCGAGAAGGCGCTGACCTTTGCAGGACGGCTCAACGCCGGTGTGGTCGTGTCGCACGACCTGCGGAGTCTCGCAAAAGCCGTCGAGCTTTCCAAGTTCGTCGGCGACACAAAGGCCCGTCGAGCCGAGGCGCATGCACTGGCCGCAGCGTCGCGCGAGGTATCAGACGCCGACAACGCGCTGCACGCGGCACAAGAGCGCGTCGAGAAGGCCAAGGCCGCGCACCGCGCCGCAGCCCAGGCCGTGAGGATCGCCGCCGCCAGCGGCGATCAACTGCGGCGGCTGATGGAAAGCAAGGCCGTCGCCGCCGCGTTTGCCCAACTCGCCAAATGATCCAGTCCATAAACCATCACGGCGCGGGCGTGCGATTCTCCGCACACAAAACCCCGAACGGCAGCAAGACCGTCGCCGCGATGGACGTGCCCATGCCGCGCGTGAGCGAGCTTCTGTCATTCCGCGCTCGCGCGTCAAGGCCAACTGGGCTTGCCAGTCCCGCCATCGGCGCGCCCAACCGTGCGTCGATGGTTTTGCACAATCGCCGCCAGTTCCCCCAGGACGCATCGGAGCATCGGACGGCCAGAGCATCGGACACAACGCCACGGCAACAGCAGCGGGCGACAGGGCGGCATGGCGTGGCCCAGGGCGAGAGGGTATGCCCCCCCCCCATGGAATCCTGTGCGGGGCGGTGGGGGCCGTCGGGTGACGCGGCGGCGGAACGTGACCCCGTGCAGCGTATCGATTACCTCGCTTTACAGTGACACAAGGCAGACACATGAGCAAGCGCACCAAGAAAACCGACGTTGCCGACGATGCGCGTAAACCCGTCGTTTACGAAACCAAGGTCGCACTTGCCAAGCGGCTCGACGTGTCACGGCAGGCCGTCAACTCGTGGGTCAAGGCCGAGTGGTGGCCCGTCACCACCGATGGCCCGTGGACCGAGGACGACGTGTTGGCGATCCAAGACGCGCACGCCGAGCAGGATGGCGACGACCCCCGCGACGACGTAGCCCGGCGGTGGAAAGAGTCGCAGATCATTCGCAACCGCGCGAGCACGTTACGCATCCTGCGCGAGTCGGCGAAAGAGCTTGGCCAGCTTGTGGACGCCGAGGCCGTCGCCAAGGCGTTCCGATCCGCGATGAACGGCGGCGCTTGCACGGTGGCGCTGCAGGAATCCCGCTGGGCGATCACGATGGGCGTGGTGGCATGGCTATCGGCCAAGGGCATCGCGCTGGACGACGCCGACCGTAGCCGGTTGGATCAAGTCGTCTGGGATGAACAGCGCAACCCGGTTGAATCGGCGATCCGTCACGCGCTGGAACACCTCGCCGACGACGGCTTCGGCGACAACTCCCTGGCCAAGCTGATCGACCAACTGAAAGACCTTGCCGCAAGTGTCGGCGAGCGAGTGGACGCTACGCCCCGCTGGCAACAGACAGATGCCGTAGCGCGGCTGGTGGACAAGCTGCGCGTCGTGCGTGGCGATCGCGTGGCGACAGAGGACGCGAAGCTACTGCGGTGCAATCAGGAAGTCGCATGCGCGTCAATCGCAACCGACCCGCTGCTGGCTACCGTCGTGGCCGAATTAGCGATGCAAGACGATTGGCAAGGCTACGTCGCCATGCGCGCGGCCAAGGGCTTGCCGCTGAATCCCACCGCTGCAGTTAAACGAAAGTAAAACCCCATGAACATCACCGACATCGCCCCCACAACCCAACTCCCCCGCACCACCGGCCCGATCCGCCGATGGATCGCCAACCTACTCGTGTGCATCGCGCACCGGCTCGCGCCCGATGCGTTTGGAGTGCTCTGATATGGCCGAACCGCTCATACCCGTAGGCGCGACGAAACAGCAGCTTGTCCAGCTCGGCTATCTCGTGCGCGCGTATGCGTCCGGGCATCTCGTCACCGGCCCTGGCGTTGGGTTCCGCAACAACTGCTATACGATCAGCCCGCAGCAACAAAGAGGCGGCGGGCGAACGTTCGTTGCGCCCAAGCCCACCCTCATCCGCATCACCGGCGCTGGCGATGAGGCCGGCGACTATCTCGGCGTGCAGCTCGCCGCCGACCTGACCACCAGCGCCGGCACGCCGTTCGACGGCGAAGAGGGCAACCGTCCGCAGCTCCGCGAGGTCAACCGCCTCAAGGGCGTGTTCGCCACGGGCGAGGTTGTCGAGGCGTGGCTAGGCCGCACGGACGACGAGCCGCCAACGTCTGTTTGGTACATCAAATCGCCGGTCGGCTACGGCCAGGCATTCACGGTGAAGCTGGTCAATGACGGCGGCGATGCCGGTGACGACGAGAACGACTGCACCCTCACCTACACCGTGAAAGACCTTGACGGAAACGTGCTGCTGGAAGAGGCGACGCCCGAGCGCAAGCGCTACCCCAAGACCACCTACATCGCGGCGACCGAGGATAGCTACGGCTGGGCGTGCTACCGCATCGGCGAAGGCGGCACGCCGGGCGCGCTGGTGTTGCTCGACGCCATCGAGGAGATCGAGGCGACCGAAGCCTGCCCACCGCCGGAGGAATGATGGCCGATCAGAAGGTCAACACGACGGGGGGATTCGTGAACACCGGACGCGGGGCCGTTCTGGTTGCAGTGGACCCGTGCGAGTGCGACTGCGATTGCGTCTGCATCCAGCTCGGGACGGATGGCTCATTCGTCGCTCCGTTCACCGGCAGGCTCTACATGGGCATGAACGACGACGACTTTTCGGATAACGACAATGTGGATAAGTGGGACGTGACCGTGGCCGGCGAAGAGTATGAGGTCGGCAACCGCGACCTGGTGCGCGGGCCGTGCGTGTTGGAGGGCGCGACCATCAGCTATAGCGCCACGGGTGTCATCCCTGTCAGCAGCATCACCGCCAGCGACGTGGACGCCGATGGTCTGCCCAATCCGTTTCCTGACCAGCCGATGGACAACTTCCGCTGCCCGGAGTTGACGCCATACAGCCTGATCGGCCGCCTGTGCCGGGCGAAGTGTCCCGAGGTCGAAGATGAGGAGTGACCGCATCAGCGTGCGCAACATCGGTGGCCGCGTGACCGTGGACATCGACACGCCGACGCTGCGCGCCTGCATCATCGACGGGCAGGTGCAGCGATGGGACGCCACGCCACGACAGGACATACCCAACGACTTCGACGCCGAGGCTGAGCGGCGACGGATACAACAGGGCGGCTGCTGCGGCGCGCCGAGCGATGCGTGAAGCCCGGCGGGGCGTGACACTGGACCCCCGCCCCGCCCAGGCTCGCCAAGCCCGTCAAGGTCTAAGCTGGCGAAGGTGGAGCGGGCGAGCAAGGGGACACCAGCGCGCGAAGCGAAGCGTAACGGGCGCACCTTGTCGGACAACGTGGCCGACAAGGTAGCCAAGCCGGCGTCGATGGGCAAGCCGTGGTCAGGGTGAGCACCTACCGGCGTCATACCGATCTTCCACCGATCGGTAGAAGCCCGCCAGACGCCACAGGACGCGACGGGCAGCGTACCCCACCCCCGACGTACCCCTATCACCCGCCAACCCCGCAGACGCCAACCAGCGGGCAGCACGGGCGTTCTGTCGTGACAGTGAACCATGCCGAACACCGACCTATCGCGGGATGGGTGTCACTGACACCTACATGCGGGTATAAACGGTCATAAATGGAAACGGAAAACCGCTCTGACACCCATAAAAACGCTGGTTTTCAGGTGTATTCTTGCCTTATGAGACCCCTGCTCTAACCACTGAGCTACAGGCCCCCTGTGCGGGCGGTAGTATATGCCGGCGGGGTGGGCTCAGGCACATGAAGCTCTATACGAAACAAGGCGACGCGGGGCAGACGCAGCTCTTTGGCGGCCAGCGGGTGCGCAAGGATGACTTGCGCGTCGAGGCGTACGGGACGGTGGACGAACTCAACGCCACCATCGGGCTGTGCGTGTCGGCGTGCGAGGATGCGGGCTGCCAGGCCATGCTCACGCAGATCCAGCAGCGCCTCTTCGAGGTCGGCTCGGACCTGGCCACGCCACCGCCCAGCGCGGCGGCTACAGCCACCGCGCCGGGGACGATCCCGCGGATCGGGGCGGCGCAGATTGCCCAGGTGGAGGGCTGGATCGACGAGTTGTGTGCCAAGCTGCCGCCGATGCGTTATTTCGTGCTGCCGGGGGGCACGGAGTTGTCGTCGCGTCTGCACGTGGCGCGGACAGTGTGCCGGCGTGCGGAACGGCTGGTGGTGACGCTGGCGCAGCACGATCCGGTGTCGGCGGAGGTGGTGATCTACCTCAACCGGCTGAGCGATCTGCTGTTTGCGTTGGCGCGGTATGCCAATCATCTGGCGGGTGTCGAAGACGTGCCGTGGCTTCCGCGGCGCGGGCCCACTGCAGCGGCGGATGAGGCGGCCCGGGGATAGGCCCAGGCCGGTGCAGGGCAACCCACGCGCCCGGCCCAGGCCGCGGGAAGTCGCGCTCGGCGCGGCGAGCGACAGGTCGTTACAATGGCGGTCATGCGGACATGCACATGGATGGCGTTGGCCGCGGGGATGGCGTTGGGGCTGGCGGCGGTCGGGTGCAAGAGCAACGACCCGCAAAGCACGATCCTGTCGGACCTGTTCGAGCCGATGATGCCCCCGACGCCCGGTCAGGCGGCCCGGGACGCGTTCAACGTGTACGACGCCGACGCGCGGCGCAAGAGCGTGGCGCTCATCTCGGCGTCGGGGTTCTCGGCCGAGGAGCCCTACTTGCGGATGTACCGGCTGCTGATGGACGACCCGGACCCGACGGTTCGGGCGGCGTGCCTGGCGGCGCTGGGTCGCAACGGCAGCGCCGAGGACGGCCCGGTGCTGGTCGATCATCTGGGCCACGAGACGAATTTCGTGCGCTGGGAGGCGGCCAAGGCGCTGCAGAAGGTGCATTACCCGCCGGCGGCGCGGCCGCTGATCGCGGCGATGCGCGACGACGACGACCTGGACGTGCGGATCGCCGCGGCGATGGCGCTGGGTCAGTACCGCGAGCGGCCGGTGTACGACGCCCTGGTGGGTGCCCTGGGCGACCGGGACTTTGGCGTGCGCGAGGCGGCGGCCGTGTCGCTGGCGACCCTCACCGGTGAGGACCTGGGCGTCGAAGGCGGGCCGTGGCTGGCGTGGGGCGAAGGCAAGACGCCCGACGAACTGTTCGTCGCCGCCCGCGACTACACGTGGCAACCCTACATCAAGCCGCGCGGCATGCTCGATAAGGCCAGGTTCTGGAAGAAGTACGACCCGCCCGCCCCGCGCCCCCCCGCCGGCGTCGAGGCCAGCGCCGCCAAGCCCCCCGGCGACGAGGGGTGATGCCGTCGCCCCAGTCGCGGTCTCGTGGCATCGGACATGCCAGGTCGCATCGTCACAGGTCGCTCAGCGCCTGATTGAGATCGACGTGGAAGCCTTCGGGGGCGCAGGGCCCGTCGATGCGGTGCGGCTCGAGGGCGCGGAGCACATCGATCATGGGGGCGTGAACGGGTGCGGTGAAGCGCATGACCTGATGCGTGACGGGATGGGTGAAGCTCAGCAGGGCCGCGTGGAGGGCGGGCGTGGCCAGCAGGATCTCGGGCCGGGCCACTGCAGCGGCCTCGGCGGCGGCGCCCTCCTCCTTGTTGCGGGCGTAAGCGAGATACCGCCGGTGCTGCGCCGGCACAATGGGGGCGGCCAGCTCCGTGGGGCCCACGGCCTCGCCGCCATAGAGCAGGTCGCCGACGATCGGGCAGCCGATGTACGACAGGTGTACGCGGATCTGGTGGGTGCGGCCGGTCTTCAACTCCAACTCGACCAGCGTGTAGCCCTTGTAGCGGCGACGGACGCGCCAGAGCGTGACACTTGCCCGCGCGGTCGAGTCGTGACGCACGCACATCGCCTCGCGGATGGTCGGGTGCTTGCCGATGGGTTCGTCGATGACGCCGCCGACGGCGTCGGCGGGGTCGGGCGTGCCGTGGACGAGGGCGAGGTAGGCCTTGAGCGTCTTGCGGTCCTCGAACTGCTTGGCGATGAGCCAGTGCGTCGAGTCGCGTTTGGCGACGACCATGACGCCGGTGGTGTTCTTGTCGAGCCGGTGGACGATGCCGGGCCGGGTATCCTCGACGCCGACGGAGGAGAGGCCGGGGATGTGAGCGGGGTGCGGGGATCGGGGCTCGGGGCTCGGGGTTTCAGACCCTGATCCCTGGTCCCTGGTCCCCGAACCCTTCTGCTGTTGGAAGTGATACGCCAGCCCGTTCAAGAGCGTGCCCGTCAGGTTCGATCTCGCGGGATGCACGATGAGTCCGGCCTGCTTGTTCACGACGATGAAGTCGTCGTCCTCGTAAAGAATGTCCAGGGGGATGGGCTCGGGCCGAAGGTTGCGCGGCGGCGCCGGCGGCAGCCACACGTCGATCACGTCGCCCTTGTGCAGCGTTGCACTTGCCTTGACGGGCTTGTCGTTGACCGTCACCCCGCCCAGCTCGATGAGCTTCTGAATCTGGTTGCGACTGACGCCTTTGACCCGCTGCTGCAGGTGCTTGTCGAGCCGCGCCTGCGGCTCGCGGCTGAGCGTGAACCGCACGTGCCGCGGCTCCTGCGACTCCGCGCCCGGCGCAGCTTCGACCTCGGCGTCGGCCTCAACCTCGGCGTCGCCGTTGCCGTTGCCGTCAAGCAGGTCATCGTCGAGCGGCTCGGTCACGGGGCAGGCGCTTCGACAGGCGGCGTCGGATCGGGCGACAAGTCCAACTCCACCTCCGGCAACGCCGGGCCTGCCGTGTCGGCCGAATCCACCTGCGGCTGCGGCTCCGGCGCAAACGTCACCGGCAGCATCAAGCGATCGAGCATCGCCAGCTTCGCCTTCGCCTGCGACGCATGGGCCGCATACAACTCGCCGGCATCCTTCACCACGCGCTCGTACTCCTGCCGGGCCTCGTCCCACTTGCCCTCAAACTCCGCCACCGCACCCAGACCCAGACGCGCATTGAGCACATACACCGGGTGCGTCGCGTGCTCGATCGCCTGCCGATACATCCGTGCCGCCTCGTCCAGATGCTTCTGGCGGTCGGCGGAGTCCAGCGGCTTGGCGACGATGCCCGGGCCCTCACCCGCATCGTCCACGCCAGGCGCGGCCGCCGCGGCAGGCGCCACCAGCTCGTACAGACGCTTGTCCGCCCCGCGCAGATACGCACGTGGACGCACCGAGGCGTCGCTGGTCTCTCGACCCAGGCTCATCAGCGCCGCCGGCGTCGTCGCCGTCGCCAGCTCGCTCAGTGTCTTTTCCTTCGCCGACGTCTGCCGCGTCGAGTACAGACGCCACCCCGTAAAGGCGATCACCACCACCAGCGCCGCGATCGTGATCGCATTGCCCCACCGCGCCCAGAAGTCCTTGAAATGCGTCAGGAACTCTTCCAGGTCGTTGGTCTTCAGCTCGTGACGATGATCTGCATCCATGTCGTGGCCATCCATTGCGGGAAGACCCGTCAGTGTAGGTCAACGCGGCCACCCTGTCGAAACCGCACACATGCCGTGTGTACCGGCTCGATAGAAATGTCCTCATCATTGTCTCAATAGAAGTGTCCTC
>CAZFDT010000053.1:0-34926 GCA_964518335.1 uncultured Phycisphaeraceae bacterium | reverse complement strand
CGTTAGGGACACTTCTATCGAGACCTAGGAGGTCAGTTCTATCGAGCTACAACATCAGTTTCGGCGAATGACGGCATCTGCTGACGCCCCGCGCACGCACAGCCGCGCACGCCGCCCCAGCTTCGCCCCTTTGCCCCCCTTCGCCAGACGCCAACCCCAGGCCCGCTCCCCCCAGCCCCATCACCGCCGGTAGTAATCCACCCACTGCATACGCACCCGATACACCCGGCTGTCGAGCACCGCCCGCGGCAGCCGCACCGCATAGCCCCCGCCCCGAGGCCACGGCTCCAACGTCAGCCCCCGGCCCAGCGACGCCTGCATCACCACCCGCCCCCGCGCGTCCACCGCCGTCGCCTCAAAGCCCTCCACCCGGCCAAAACGCTCCAGTCGCACCACCACCTCCTGCGGCCAAGCCCCCCGCGTCCGCCTCAGCTCCGCCCGGCCGATCCCCGTCCGGTGCCTCACCACCACCACCGCCGCATCATCCGTGTAGCGCATCGACAACCCGTCGCTGGTGCGGCCCTCCCCCGTCTGCAACGGCATCACCGTCATCCGCGTCGGGGACGACCCGCAGGCCCACAGCAGCGACACCACCACGACAATCGAGATGCTGCGGAACATCGGCGTCACTCTCCCACCACCTTCTTGCGACGCAGGATGTGGTGATAGTGCTGCGCGAAGCGGTGCGCCTCGTCGCGAATCGCCTGGCAGAACTTCAGGCCCGCATTCTCGCGCCCCAGACGGATCGGATCGCTCCGCGCCTGCGCGTAGATCAACTCCTCCTTCTTCGCCAGCGAGATCACCATCGGCGGCTTGACGTTCAGCTCGGCAAACGCCTCCTGCGCCGCGTGCAGTTGGCCCAGCCCGCCGTCGATCAGGATCACGTCCGGGTACAGCTCCTGGCCCTGGCCCGCCTCGCGGTAACGCCGGCTGACCACCTCCCGGATCGCCATGTAATCGTCGTTGCCCACGGTGTTGATCTTATAACGGCGGTACTCGTTCTTGAGCGGGCGACCGTCGATGAAGCACACTTTGCTCCCAACAGTTTCGCCGCCCTGCAGGTGGGCGATGTCGATCGCCTCGACGCAGCGGATCGGCCGATCCATGCCCAGCGTCCTTCGCAGCGATTCGAGCCCTTTGCGGGGGTCCACGAAGTAGCTTTCCGCTTCGGGTTGCCACCCCTGCGCCTTCTTGCCGCGCCACGCCAGCTTCTCCAGCGCCTTGATCTGATCGCGCAGCACCGCCGCCGTCTCGAACTCGAGGCGCGCCGACGCCGCCTCCATCTCCGCGCGCATTTCACGCAGAAGCACGCTTCGCTTGCTTTCGAGAAATTTCACGAATCGATCGATATCCGCCCGGTACGTCGCCTTGTCGATCCGCGCTCCGCACGGCGCGGTGCATTGCTTGATCGGGTAGAGCAGGCACGGGCGAAAGTGCCGCCGCGACGCATCGTCCTCACGGATGTCCAGCGAGCACGTGCGAAACTTGAACACCCGCTGCAGCAGTTGCACCGACTCGCGCAGGGCGTACGGACTGGTGAACGGCCCGAACACCCTGGCCCCGCGGAACTCGGCGGCGTTGGGGTCGCGCGTGATGAACACCCCGGGAAAATCGTCGCGCATCGTGATCACCAGGTACGGAAACGTCTTGTCGTCGGTCAGCAGCACGTTGAACCGCGGCCGCGTGTCCTTGATCAGCCGGTTCTCCGCCAGCAGCGCTTCCCACTCGCCCTCGCACTCGATCACGTCGAAATCCTCGACGATGTCGAGCATGCCCTGCTTCTTGATGCCCAGATCGGCCGAGGGAACGAAGTAGCTCGACACGCGATCGGGCAGGCACGCGGCCTTGCCCACGTAGAGCACCACGCCCGCGGTGTCCTTCATCAGGTACACGCCGGGCGATTTGGGCAGCGTCCGCGCCTTGGCCAGCAGTTCGTCGAGCTTTTCCCGTCGCGGCATGGCCACCATTCTAGCGCCAATCGTCTGTGCGTTTCAGACTCCCGGCGTGGCGAGCCGCGCGCCGGGGCCCATTTCCGCCAAAAAAAATGCCGGCCGCTAAATGTCGCCTGTCGCGGCACTTATTGGCCTCGTCGCCGCCGCGCAGTAAACCAATCTGCAGATCAAGGGTTGACACATCCATCTGAGGTCTTAGGGTCTGGTTTGTCCCCGACCTGCCATGTCCGTCGCGAAGCCACCCGGCCCACCGTCGTGCCATGGCCACGCGCTGATGGGGTGATCCTGCGGTCTTCGTGAAAGGAATCGTCATGGTATTCGCCGCCCCGGCCCCCGTCACCCGTCTCGACGAACAGCAGAGCAAGTTCGACATCCGATTTCCCGACGCCGACGCACTGCTCGGACAGGACCAGGAGTGGTGCGAAGTCCGCCTCGACGGCCGATGGCGGCGCATCCGCTTCCACGATTACCACCAGATCTACGGGGTCCCCGGTCTCTACGAATGCCTTTTCTACCGCACGCTCAAGTGCAACTCGCCGGTGCGCGTCGTGCAGCAGCTCGAAGCGCACGTGCGCGAGTTTCACCAGGGCCCGGAGCAGCTTCGCGTGCTGGACGTGGGCGCGGGCAACGGCATGGTCGGCGCGGCGCTGCACAACATCGGCGTGCAGGCGTGCGTGGGCGTGGACATCATCCCCGAGGCGCGCATGGCCGCCGACCGCGATCGGCCCTGGGCCTACGACGACTACCTCGTCGTGGACCTTACCGATCTGCCCGAACGCCAGGAAACCACGCTTCGCCACGCGCGGCTCAACTGCCTCACCACCGTCGCCGCCCTGGGCTTTGGCGACATCCCCCCCAAGGCGTTCCTCACCGCGCTCGACGTCGTCGAGACGCCCGCCTGGCTGGCGTTCAACGTCAAGGAAGACTTCGTCCATCCCACCGATGCCACCGGCTTCTCCGCGCTGATCCAGCAGCTTTGCCGCGAGCAGGTCATCCAGGTGCAAAGCTATCGTCGCTATCGCCACCGGCTGGCGATCAGCGGTGAGCCGCTCTACTACGTCGCGATGGTCGCCAGCAAGCAGCGAGACGTGCCCGATCACCTGCTGGGTTGATGCGGCCATGATCCAGCTCACCGGAGTCAGCAAACGCTACGACGGCGGCGGCGATGCGCTGGCCGTACGCGATCTGTCGCTGCACGTGCCTGCCCGAACGCTGATGGTGCTGCTGGGCGAATCGGGCTGCGGCAAGACGACGACGCTGAAGATGATCAACCGCCTCATCGAGCCGACGGCCGGGCGGATCGAGATCGCCGGCCGCGACGTGGCGACGACGTCGGCGGTCGAGCTTCGTCGGGGCGTCGGTTACGTCTTTCAGGGCATCGGCCTGTTCCCGCACATGACCGTCGCCCAGAACGTCGGCATCGTCCCGAGTCTGTTGCAGTGGCCCAAGGCCCGCATCCGCGACCGTGTGGACGAACTACTCGATCTCGTCGGGCTGCCTCCCGCGGACTTTCGCGGCCGCTATCCGCGTCATCTGTCGGGCGGCCAGCGCCAGCGCGTGGGCGTGGCCCGCGCCCTGGCGGCCAAGCCGGGCATCCTGCTCATGGACGAGCCGTTCGGCGCGCTCGACCCGCTGACGCGCGACGAGTTGCAGCAGGAGTGCCGCAGGCTTCACGATCGCCTGGGCCTGACCACGGTGATGGTCACGCACGACATGACCGAGGCGCTGCTGCTGGCCGATCGCATCGCGGTGATGCGGGGCGGGCGCGTGATCCGTGAGGGCACGCCGCACGAGCTGCTGACGGCGCCGGGCGACGCGTACGTCGCCGCGCTGATGAGCAAGCCGCGCCAGCAGGCCGATCGCGTCGAGGCCCTGCTGGCCGAGTCAGGGAGCAGCCCCACGTGAGCGAGAACCTGCGCCAACAGTTCGAGTCGCTGCCGGGCATGCTCGCGCCGCACCTGCTGCTGACGGCGATCGCGCTGACGAGCGGGATACTCATCAGCGTGCCGCTGGCGGTGGCGGTGGTGCGGCGGCGGACGCTGCGCTATCCGACGCTCACGGTCGCGGGTGTGATTCAGACCGTGCCAAGCCTGGCGCTGCTGGCGCTGATGGTCCCGCTGCTGGAGATGACGCGCGGGCTTGGGGTGGGGCTTGCGGCCTTCGGATTCTGGCCGGCGGTGATCGCGCTGACGCTCTACAGCATCCTGCCGATCCTGCGCAACACGGTGACGGGCATCCTCGGCATCGATGCGGCCCTGATCGAGGCGGCGCGAGGCGTGGGCATGACCGACCGCCAGACGCTGCTGAAGGTGCAGCTTCCGCTGGCGGCGCCGATGATCCTGGCTGGCATACGCACGGCGGGGGTGTGGGTGGTGGGCATCGCCACGCTGGCCACGCCGGTGGGCCAGCGATGCCTGGGCAACTACATTTTCGCCGGGCTGCAGACGCGCAACTGGACGATGGTGACGTTCGGCGTGGTCGCGGCGGCGGCGGTGGCGATCGTGCTGGACCTGCTCATCGCCGGGCTGCAGCGATCGGCCGAGGCGCGACGACCGGCCATGGGCGCTGCAGTGGCCCTGGCCACCATGGCGCTGCTCGCCGCCGGGCTGGCGTGGCCTCACGTGCGCACCGCCTCCCGTCACGACGCCGTCGCCGCGCAGGCGCCCGGGGCACGCGACCTGGGCATGATCCGCATCGGCGCCAAGACCTTCACCGAGCAGTACATCCTGGCCGCGACGCTCGATCGCGCCCTCGCCGACGCCGGGTACGACACCCACACGCTCGAAAGCCTGGGCTCGACCATTGTCTTCGACCAGTTGCGTGCGGGCCATCTCGATGTCTATGTGGACTACAGTGGCACGATCTGGATCAACGCCATGAAGCGTCGCGGCCACAGCTCGCCGCGGCACGTGCTCGACGAGATCACCTGGTGGCTGGCTGCCGAGCATCGCATCCGATGCCTGGGCGCACTGGGCTTCGAGAACACTTACGCCGTGGCCATGCGACGCGATCGCGCCGAGCAGATGGGAGTGCGCACCATCGCCGACCTGGCGTCCCACAGCGCCGCGATGACGATCGGCGGCGACTACGAGTTCTTCGGCCGGCCCGAGTGGCGAAGCCTGCGCGACACGTACGGCCTGGCGTTCGACGACGAGATGAGCCTGGACTCGACGCTCATGTACGGCGCCGTCGCCGGCGGACAGGTCGATGCGATCGTTGCGTTCAGCAGTGACGGCCGCATCGCCGCGTACGACCTGGTCACGCTGGCCGACCCGCAACAGGTGATCCCGCCCTACGATGCGGTGCTGCTGCTGGGCCCGCGCGTCGCGGACGATCCGAACCTGATCGCCGCCTTGCGCCCGCTGCTGGGCGCGGTCGATCTGGTGACGATGCGACAGTTGAACCATCGCGTGGACCAGGGCCAGGCCACGCCGCGGCAGGCCGGCCAAGCGCTGCTGGACTCCATCAATTGACACCCATCGATGCATCGATATGCTCCTGCTTCACTGCAGGAGCGCGACGATGAAGTATCGACGACTGGGCAAGGCCGGGCTTCAGGTCAGTGAGCTGTCGCTGGGGTCTTGGGTGACGTTTGGCGAGCAGGTCAAGGACGACGTGGCCACGCAGTGCATGACGGCGGCGTACGACGCGGGCGTGAATTTCTTCGACAACGCCGAGGGATATGCTGGCGGCCGCAGCGAGGAGGTGATGGGGGCGATCCTCGCCAGGGTCGGGTGGCGGCGGGACACGTTCGTGGTGTCGAGCAAGGTGTTCTGGGGCGGGGGCAAGCCCAACCAGACCGGTCTGTGCCGCAAGCACGTGTTCGAGGCGTGCCACGCGGCGATGAAGCGGCTGCGCGTCGATTACCTGGACCTCTATTTCTGTCACCGGCCCGATCCGAACACGCCTATCGAGGAGACGGTGGCCGCGATGCACCAGCTCGTGATGGCGGGCAAAGTGCTCTACTGGGGCACGAGCGAGTGGAGCGCCGTCGAGATCATGGAGGCCTACGCGGTGGCGCGGCGCGAGCGCCTGACGCCGCCGACGATGGAGCAGCCGCAATACAGCATGCTGTTCCGCAAGCGGGTCGAGGAGGAGTATGCCCGGCTGTACGATCACGCTGCAGTGGGCCTGGGCACGACGATCTGGTCGCCGCTGGCGGGGGGCGTGTTGACGGGCAAGTACTCGCAGGGCATTCCCGGGGACAGCCGCGGCGCGATGAAGAGCATGGACTGGTGGCGCCGGGGTCTGGAGGACGAGCGAGGCAAGCGGCGCATCGCCGCGGCGGCACGGCTCAAGCCCATCGCCGCCGAGGTGGGTGCGAGCATGGCCCAGCTCGCGCTGGCGTGGTGCCTGAAGAACAGGCACGTGAGCACGGTGATCCTCGGCGCCTCGCGCGTCGAGCAGGTTCACGAGAACCTCAAGGCCGCGGACGTTGTGGACAAGCTCACCGCCGAGGTGATGGCGCGGATCGACGATGCGCTGGCGGGCGCGGATGACCGTGGATAACTGCAACAGGAGATTGTCGCCATGCAATACCGTCAACTGGGCCGCTCGGGTCTGAAGGTCAGTCCGCTGTGCCTGGGCACGATGAACTTCGGCCCGCACACCGTCGAGGCCGACAGCTTTGCCGTCATGGACAAGGCGCTGGAGCTGGGCGTGCAGTTTTTTGACACCGCCGACGTGTACGGCTGGAAGCGCGGCGAGGGCGTGACCGAGCAGATCATCGGCCGCTGGCTGGCGGCGCGCGGGCCGGCGACGCGCGAGCAGGTCGTCCTGGCCACCAAGGTCTTCGGCGACATGGACCTGCCCGATGCGCCGAACCCGAACATGGCGCGCGGCCTCAGCGCCCGCAAGATCGTCATGGCCTGCGACAAGAGCCTGCGACGACTGCAGACCGACTGGATCGACCTCTACCAGATGCACCACGTCGACCGCGCCTGCCCGTGGGACGAA
The DNA here is from genome assembly GCA_964518335.1 of uncultured Phycisphaeraceae bacterium. Taxonomy (GTDB): domain Bacteria; phylum Planctomycetota; class Phycisphaerae; order Phycisphaerales; family Phycisphaeraceae; genus CAZFDT01. The sequence goes on along the minus strand of CAZFDT010000053.1, from coordinate 28,018 downwards.
GTCTGGCACGCCTTCGACACGCTCATGCGCCAGGGCAAGGTGCGCTATGTCGGGTCGAGCAACTTCGCCGGGTGGGACATCGCCCACGCCATGCACGAGGCCATGGCGCTGCACTTGCCCGGCCTGGTCAGCGAGCAGTCGCACTACAACCTGGCCACGCGCACGATTGAACTGGAGGTGGTTCCCGCCTGTCGTCACTTCGGGGTGGGCATCATCCCCTGGAGCCCGCTGGCGGGGGGCCTGCTCGGCGGCGCGCTGGCGAAGCTCAAGGAAGGCCGGCGCAGCGGCGAGCGGTTCGAGGAGCGCGTCGCCGGCAAGCGCGACCAGCTCGAACGCTACGAGGCCCTGTGCGGCAAGCTCGGCGCCGAGCCGGGCGTCGTCGCCCTCGCCTGGCTGCTGCACAACCCCGCCGTCACCGCACCGATCATTGGCCCGCGCACGCTCGACCAGCTCACCAGCGCGATCAAGGCGATCGACCTGCAACTCGACGACGACGCCTTGAAGGACCTCGACGCCATCTGGCCCGGCCCCGGCGGCGAAGCGCCCAAGGCCTACGCGTGGTGATGTCGGCCATGAGTTTCCATGTCGCCCGCAACGGATCAGGTCTTATCTCGCCTGCGACGCCGACGCATGATCCTCGCGCGAGTCAGTAAGCCTGTCAGCCACAAGCCGACGGCGAGCGTGACGCCCGGCCACAGCGCCCACCAAATCGGCCAACTCGTCGCTCGTTGCACACTTCCCGCAATGTAATAGTTGATGAACTTGAACCACGTCGCATTGTAGTAGTGAGCCGCCAGCACAAAGTCCTTCAGCTCACGGGCCTGGTTCTGCACGTTGCCATCTTGCGTGTCGATCCCGGCCGCGGCCATCCAGGCCAACACGACATCAAGCCCGAATATCTCCGCAGGACGCGGCACGGGTCGTGGGGACTTCACGGCGTACTTGAGCGTAGTGGCGTCAATCTCGATCGTTGATTCAGCACTGCCGGGCTTGTGCAGTGTCATGGTGATCTGCCAGGAATCTCGCCACGTCATCGACGCACTGGCTCGCCCATGTGTGCGCAGTCGAGCCGCAGTATCGACCATCACACTGTGATAGCCACTGACATTGGCAGGGCGCAAATCGAACATGAGCCGCAGCGACTCGGACTTTGGCACGAGGGGCGACACAAGGGCATAGACGCTGGCGGCAAGCATGAGCGTCAATAAAGACCATGCGACGAAGAACGCGAGCGTGCCAGGTTCGCGCGCGGTCGGAGGCGTGATGCCCACGTCTCGCAGGTCGGCTCCGCACTCGGGACATTGCCAACCGCCCAACCCCCGCACCGCGTAGCCACATCGGGCGCACGTCGGCTCGGATGATCCTCGGCGAACTACGCGCCACCACAGCACGAGCATTCCCAGCGCCGCCGCCACGCCCACCGCCGCGGCGATGATCGCCCACAGATGATCGCGAACCAGGCCCGGTAGGACAGCCACAGTCGACATTGTCCCACGAGATTGTCTTCGGTCAACTGCAGCCTGCGTCTGGGCCGGTCAACTGCAACCTCGCGTGGCCTACTGCGGGGCGGGCAGGTGGTCGCAGAAGTCGGCGAGTTGGGCGAGGGTGGCGCTGGCGGCGTTGCGGACGTAGTAGCCGCTGGAGCCGGTGCCGGTGCACAGGCACTGATCCACGGGCAGGCCGGCGAGCTGGCCCAGGACGAAGCCGGCGTTGAAGTTGTCGCCGGCGCCGGTGGAAAGCTTGGGTTCCTGGATGAACGGCCCGGCGAACGAGGCGGACTCGACCTTGCCGCCGGTCAGGCTGGCCGCGGCGGCGCCCTTGCGGGGGTGGATGACCACGGTGGTCACGCCCAGCCTCTCGCGGATGGCGCGGGCGGTCTGCTCGATGTGACGCTCCGGGTCGGCGGGCACGGGGATGCCCAGCACCTGGGCGACCTGCGTCGATTCCTTGAGGTTGAAGCCCATCGTCACGTCGCAGTGGGGCATGAAGCTGGCGCACAGTTTCACGCCCTGGAGCAGGTCCTCGCGCGGGCGCTTTTCGGGGTCGGCCAGATCCACGAACACCAGCTTGCGCCCGGTGCCGCTGGCGGGGGCCACCTTGGGCAGGACCTTGTCGATCAGGTATTGCCAGATGCCGTTGGTTGCCGTGAGCATGGTCCAGTTGACCATGGCCAGCATCTGGCTCTGGGCGATGACGCTGTGGAAGTGATCGGGGCCGAGGACTTCGAGGAGGCGGTCGATGTTGATGTCGCGCAGGGTCGAGTGCTTGCCGAGCATGAGCTTGCCGTCGTGGAACTCCAGGGCGTCGGTGAAGCCGGGGTTGCTGAACGACAGAACGGTGCTGCGTGACGACAGCTCCTCGAACGCCGGGTGCAGACTGGGATAGCCCAGCGCTCCGACGTAGGTGACTTTGAATCCCTGCGACGCCAGGGCGTTGGCCATGATCGGCCCGTTGCCGCCGAGCTTCTCGCGCGTGATGACCAGCTCGAAGTTGGAGCTCTGTCCCGCCGCCGCCAGAATCTTGCTTCCGAATCGCTCGATCGTGGGCATGATCGTGTAGTGGTCCAGGTCCTGCCGCGTGTCCACCACGTTGATGATGGAATCGACGAACCCGTCGAAGCCGACCATAACGGGGGTCTGCCCGATGTCCTGGGCGAACTTGCGAAGTCCGGCGGCGGCGGCGTGAGCGATGGCGGCACGATCAGGCATAGGTCAACTCCTGGCGTCAAACCCCGCAAAGGTAGCAAAACCCCGCGACAACGCCAGTGCGGCCTCGTCCGGTTTGTGACCCGCGCCGAGGCGCGTTACGCTTTGGCCTGTTCACTGTCCTCCATCACACCCAAGGGGCTCCACATGACTCGTCTGTCCACCTGGCTTGTCGCACTGCTGGCTGTCTGTACGTTCACCACCGTCGGCTGCGGCGAAGGCGGCAGCGCGGCCACCGCCATTCCCGCCACGCCCGACGGCACGGTCCTGGCCGTCGCCAACAACCTCGCCAAGAACCAGCCCCGCGCCGTGTGGGACGCCATGCCCGAACAGTGGCAGGCCGACGTGACCAGCCTCGTGAGCACCTTTGCCGACAAGATGGACGCCGAGGTGTACAACAAGACCTTCGCCGTCACCGGCAAGCTCGCCGACGTGCTGGCGAACAAGAAGGCGCTGGTGCTCCAACTCATGGACGATCCCGAGCTGGGTCAGGCCATGCCCGTGCAGAAGGCCGACGTCGAGGCCCGCTACGACACCATCGTCTCCTTCGTCGGCGCCATCGCCAAGAGCGACGCGGCCACGATCGACGGGCTGAAGAAGCTCGACATCGGCAAGTTCCTGGGCACCACCGGCGCCAAGCTCATGAACGACATGGACCGCATCGCCGAGCTCGCCCCCGACGCCAACGATTACCAGCAGAACAAGGCCAAGCTCGCCGCCACCCGGGTCGAGGTCATCAGCAGCACGGACACCACCGCCAGCGTCCGCGTCACCTCCGGCGACGATGTCGAGGAAGTGGAGATGGCCAAGGTCGGCGGCAAGTGGGTGCCCAAGGAGATGGCCGACGACTGGGACGCCAAGATCGCCGAGGCCCGCGAAGGTCTCGCGCAGATGACCGGTGAGCAACTCGCCCAGAACAAGCCGCAGGTCATGGCCCTGCTCAACAGCATCGACACCGGCCTGACCACCATGGGCAAGGCCGACACCAAAGAGGAGCTCAAGCAGGCCGTCATGGGCGTGGTCGGCACCGTCATGGCCCAGGTCATGGGCGGCATGGGCGCCCCCGACAACATGGGCTTCTGAGCCCACGCCACCACCAACACGCCGCCCGCACCGCCCAGGAGATGCTCCCCCATGGCGCTTCGCGTCAGGTTCACGGGCAAGCAGCAGGTCGATGTCGAGTCCTTCGAGTTGCCCTCGCTCTCGCCCGCCGACGTGCGCGTCGCCTCCGTCTGCTCCCTGATGAGCACCGGCACGGAGAACATCGTTTTCAACCGTCTCTTCGAGCCCGGTTCGCATTGGGACCGCTGGGTCAAGTACCCCTTCCACCCCGGCTATGCCACGATCGGCCGCGTCGAGGACGTGGGCAGCCAGGTCGCCACCGTCAAGCCCGGCGACCTTGTCGCCGCTCGCCAACCTCATGCCTCGGCCTTCGTGACCGACGCCGATCGCGTCTTCCCCGTCCCCGCTGCTCTTGACCCGACCCACGCCGCCTGGTTTGCTCTGGCCAAGATCTCCGGCACCGGCGTCATGCGCGCCGCCTTCGAGATCGGCGAGCGCGTGCTCATCATCGGCGCCGGTCCCATCGGGCAGATGGCCATCCGCTGGGCCGTCGCCATGGGCGCCGAGTCCGTCATCGCCGTCGATGGCGTCGCCGATCGACTCGCCCTGGCCACGCGCGGCGGCGCCACCGCCGTCATCGACCGGCCCATCGCCGACGCCACCGACGCCATCCTCGACGCCAACGACGGCCAACGCCCCCGCGTCGTCATCGACTCCACCGGCAACCCCGACGTCTTCGCCGCCGCGCTCCGCATCGCCGCCGACCACGGCCGCGTCGTCCTCCTCGGCGACACCGGCACGCCCACCCACCAGCGACTCACCGGCGACGTCATCACCCGCAACGTCACCGTCCTGGGCGCTCACGACAACCACCCCTGGCCTCACCACACCCACGCCGACGTGTACCGACTCTTCTTCCGACTCGCCGCCTCAGGCCGATTCAACCTCGACGGCCTCAACACCCACACCATCCCCGGCCCCAACGCCCCCGACGCCTACTCCCTCGCCAACACCCGCCGTGGCCAAACCATGGGCATCGTCTTCGACTGGGCGTTGCCACAGGCCTGACCGGTCGCCGCGACCGGCGACGCCTGATGCTGCGCGGCGATCGCCGACGATCAATCCTTCGCTGGTGCCGAGGGCGCCGGCTCCGCACGTGGGCTCGCCGCCGGCGCGGCGAACAGCGCCAGCACGCGCTCGTAGGGGACGCAGTTCTTGAACACCATCTGCAGATCGTCCTTGCGGCCGTCCTCGTCGTCGTAATACACCGAGTTCGTCGTGGTCACGACGCCGACGACGTGGCCCCGGTCGTTGAGGATCGGTGCGCCCGACGAGCCGCGGGCATAATCGGCGGTGATGCCCAGACGCTTGACGGCGTCGCCCTGCTCGGCGGGTTCCATGAAGAACCGCGCGATGACCCCCTTGGAGTAAGAGTAGAAGCTGCCGTCGGGATGCGACAGGCAGTGCACGGTGTCGCCGACGGCGGCGGCGCGGGCGATCGGCAGCGGCGCGAACCCCTCGCCACCCAGTCGGATCAGCGCCACGTCATCGTCGGCGTTGGCGGCAACGATCTCCTTCACCGGCACGACGCGGCCGTCGAACGTCGCCGCCACGAACGTCCGTGCGTCCTTGTTCGCCAGCACGTGATGGTTCGTGATCGCCAGCCCATCGGCGCTGACCACGAACCCGCTGGCCGCGTTGAGGTGCAGGTGGTCGCAGTTCTCGCACAGGTACACGTCGCCCACCACCAGCACGCCCGGCCGCACGCGGTCGTACACCTTCACCGCCTCGCCCCCGTCCTCGACAACGGGCGGCACAGGCAACGCGCACGTCCGCGGCGCCTTGGCAAGCTGCTGCTGCAGTTGCTCATTGGGCACGCACGCCTCGCCCGCCTCGAGCATCCGCGTCGCCTCCGCCAGTATCCGATCGTGCACCCGCGCGTCATCGATATACACCGGCGGCGAATCCCCCTCCCTCGCCTCGACCGCCGCCCACCCCGCCGCCACCACACCCCACAGCAGCACCGCCCACCGCGCCCGAGCGAACATGGTCATGGCGTCATCTCCAATGCCCACCCAGACACAACCCCGACATGATACCCCGCGGCGGAAAACGATCACTTCCTTCCCGCGGCGGATCGAGGCCGCTGGTCTCGGGGACTCGTGGCGGCAGGTTTACGCCAACACGGTGGATGATGCCTATGCGGCGGCGAAGCGGGCTCTTGTCCGCGCAGGGGCGGGGCGAGTTGCCGCTTTCGCGGGCGTTGCTACGCTGGCCGGCCCATGAAGATCAGTCTGGCCTGGCTCAACAGCTATCTGGACCGAGCGGTCGGCGGCGACGAGGCGGAAGCGCTGCTGACGGCGGTGGGGTTTCCATTGGAAGGGCGGCAGGCGACGGCGGGGGGCGACGAGATGCTGGACGTGGAGGTGACGAGCAACCGCAGCGACTGCCTCAGTCACGTGGGCGTGGCGCGCGAGGTGGCGGCGGCGTCGGGGCGGCGCGTGATCGATCCGGACGCGAGCCTGCCGGCGGCACGTGGCGATATCCATGCCGCGGCGACCGTGACCCTTGACGCGGCGGACCTGTGCCCGCTCTATACCGCCCGGGTGGTTCGGGGCGTCAAGGTCGGCCCGAGCCCGGCGTGGCTGCGTCAGCGGCTGGAGGCTATCGGCCTGCGCAGCGTCAACAACGTGGTGGACGTGACCAACTTCGTGCTCCACGACATGGGCCAGCCCCTGCACGCCTTCGATCTGGCCAAGTTGCGCGGCCACAAGGTCGTCGTGCGTTCGGCCCGCGACGGCGAGCTGTTCACCGCCATCGACGCGAGCAAGCACCGCCTGCAGCCGGGCATGCTGGTGATCGCCGACGACCACGCGGCGGTGGCGGTGGCGGGCGTGATGGGCGGGCTCGACAGCGAAGTCAGCGCGGCGACGACAGACGTGCTGATCGAGTCGGCGGAGTTTTCGCCCCTGGGCGTGCGGCGAACCAGCCGGGCGTTGAAGCTCGCCAGCGATTCGAGCTATCGCTTCGAGCGCGGCATCGATCCGCTGGGGGTGGATCGCGCCAGCCGACGTACGGCGAAGCTGATCGTGGAACTGGCGGGGGGGACGTTGTGCGAGGGCGTGATTCGCGCCGGACGCGACGACCCGTCGCCGCGGCGGGTGACGATGCGGCTTTCGCGCTGCGGGCAACTGCTGGGGCGAGAGGTCGGCGTGGACCGTGTCATCGCGTTGCTCGAGTCGCTGGGGCTGTCCCCGGTGCGTGCGGGCGATGACGCGATCACCTGCACCGTGCCGTCGTACCGGCGGGACCTGCAGCGGGAGATCGACCTGATCGAGGAGGTGGCGCGGCTGGACGGGTACGACAAGATCGCCGTGGCCCAGAAACTGTCGCTGCAGGTGCGTCCGCCGCAGGCGTCGGTGGGAGCGATGCGCGAGCTGCGGCGGGTGCTGACGGCCCACGGCTACCACGAGACGGTGACGTTCAGCTTCGTGCGACCTGAGCACGGCCAGGCGTTCGTGGCGTCGGCGCCCGGAGTCGAGGGCGTGCTGATCGACGATGCCAGGCGCAAGGCCGAGCCGATGCTGCGCCCGTCGCTGCTGCCGAGCCTGCTGGCCTGCCGCAAAACCAACCAGGACGCGGGCAACCGGGACGTGAGGCTGTTCGAGACGGCGGCGACGTACCGACGCGAGGGCGGCACGATCGTCGAGACACGACGGCTGGCGCTGCTCGCCGACGTGCCGGGGCATGACGTGCAGCAGGCCCTGCGCGACCTGCGCGGCGGCATCGAGGAATTGATCGCGCAACTGAGCGGCCAGGCTGTCACCCTTGAGCCGGGCGACGCACGCGGCATGGCCCAAGCTGCCGCGATCCACGCCAACGGCACGACCATGGGCGCGATGGGCGCGATCGACCCGGCGGTCATTCGCGCCTTCGACCTGCAGTCGCCAGTGGTCGCCGCGGAGCTCGAGTTGGACGCGCTGATCGCGTCGTACCCCCCGGTGCGACGGGTGAGCGAGTTGCCCCGGTTCCCCGGCATCGAGCGCGACCTGTCGGTGGTGGTCGATGAAACGGTGCCGTGGCAGGCGGTGGAGGCGGCGGTAACTGCAGCGCGGCCGGAGCTGCTCGAATCGCTGACGTTCGTCGGTACGTATCGGGGCAAGCCCATCGACAAAGGCCGCAAGAGCCTGACGCTGCGCATGCAGTTCCGCGATCCGCAACGGACGCTGCGTCACGACGAAGTCGATCCCCAGGTGCAGCGCGTGGTGCAATCGCTTCAGGCGGCGGTGGGGGCCCAGTTGCGGACGTAAGCGAGCTTTGACATGGCGAAGAAAAGCGATGTGAGGGTGGTGGTGGTCGGTTGCGGCAGCATGTCCAATCACTGGGTGAGCGTGACCCGTGCGGCGCCCCGGACGCGGATCGTCGGGCTGGTGGACGTGCGGCGCGAGGCCGCCGAGGCGATGGCGCAACGTCACGGGCTGGACCGCGCGGTGGTGTTCGACACGCTCAAGCAGGCGATCGCCGCCACGCGGCCCGACGCCGTGTTCGACGTGACCATCCCAGCGGCACACCACCAGGTCACGATCGAAGCGCTGCGCCACGGCTGCCACGTGCTGGGCGAAAAACCCATGAGCGACACGCTGGCACAAGCGCGGCGAATGGTCGCGGCGGCGAACAAGGCGCGGCGACTCTACGCCGTGACGCAGACGCGCCGCCCGCTGCCGGCCATGCTCACCATCCAGCAGCTCCTGCGCGGCGGAGCCCTCGGGCGCGTCGAGGAGGCCCACTGCGACTTCTTCATCGGCGCCCACTTCGGCGGGTTCCGCGACGACATGGCCGACGTGCTGCTCGTGGACATGGCCATTCACACTTTCGACCAGGCGCGGATGCTCACCGACACCGACCCGGTGGCCGTGTATTGCCACTCGTTCAGCCCCAAGCGGTCGTGGTACCGGGGCGACGCCTGCGCCGTGGCGATCTTCGAGATGCGCACGCCGCGCGGCGATGTGGTCTTCACCTACCGCGGCTCGTGGTGCGCCGAGGGCCTGCCCACAAGTTGGGAGTCGCAGTGGCGCATCGTCTGCGGCAAGGGCACGCTGCTGTGGGACGGCGGCCAGTCGATCCGCGCCCAGCGCGTCAAGCCCGACGGCAAGCCGGGCTTCCACGCCGAGATGCAGGACGTGGCCGTCGAGCCGGTGACGCTCGAACGCACGAGCCACGAGTACCTGATCCACGACTTCCTCGACTGCGTCCGATCGGGCGGCCGACGCAAGCCGATGTGCCCCTGCGACGACAACATCAAGAGCCTGGCCATGGTCCTGGCCGCCGTGAAAAGCGCCCACAGCGGCAAGCGCGAGAAGGTGGTGTGGTGAGAGGCCTCAGATCCGCTTGAAGTCCCCGCCCTTGGGGTCGGCGACGGCGACGACGGCGACGTTGATGCAGCGGGCGCCGCGCTGATGCAGCAGGTCGGCGCAGGCGGTGAGCGTGGCGCCGGTGGTCTTGACGTCGTCGATGAGCCAGACGGTCCAGCCCGAGAGGTCCACTGTGGCGATGGTGAAGCTGTCGCGGACGTTGGCGCGACGTTGCGAGGGCGCGACGGCGGTCTGTGGGCGCGTGTAGCGGGTGCGGCGCAGCACGGGCGCCAGGGGCCAGCGGTGGGCGGAGGCGATCCCCTGTGCGATGAGGTGCGCCTGGTTGAAACCGCGGCGCCAGCGTCGGGCCCAGTGCATCGGCACGGGGCACACGGCTGTCATCGGCTCGGCACGCGACGGCCCGATCTGCCTCGCCAGCAGTTCGCCCAGTGCCGACGACCAGCGCCATTGCCCGCCGAACTTGGTGCCCAGCACCCAGTCCTGCACCGGCGGCAGGTACGCCCCAAGCCGCACGAGGCGCTGCCACGGCAGGCGGTGATGGACGCAGAACGGGCAGCCGCGCGGCGTCTGCGCGGTGGCGTCGATGCTTGCCCCGCAGCGGGGACAGTAATCGCTCACGTCGTCGGGCTGCCAATCGCCGCTGCCCGGGCCCGGCGGCGCTTCGCCCACCAGTTCGCGCACCAGTGCGCCCGAAAACGTCCGCACCGCGGCGATATACTCACGTGCGTGCCCCAGATGCATCGCCTCATCATATCCGCACCCTTTGGCAATTACGTGCAGCCCCAGGGCACGACGCCCACCCTCGGCACGTTCACCGCCCAGCGCCGCCCCGGCCGACTGTGGCGCATCGTCAAGACCGTGCGCTACTACCGCCGACTCAAGGCATGGGTCAATCAGATCGGCCTGCGCAATCCGGGCATGCCCTGGCTCGTCGAGCGCGTCCGCCAGGGCCGCATCGACGTGAGCGACAAGATCGTGAGCATCCACGGCTTCAGCGACGAGGATTGGTTTGGCCTCCTCGATCAAGCCGCCACGATCGCGCCCCTGGCCGTCGAGTTGAACATGAGCTGCCCCAACGTCGGTGCGATCGAGTGGCCGCCGGAGTTGTTTGGCCGCGCCGTGGCGACGGGGTTGACGGTCATCGTCAAGCTCCCGCCGGTGAACTACCACCTGCTGGCCCAGCAGGCGATCGAGCAGGGCGTGCGCACGTTCCACTGCTGCAACACGCTGCCCTCGCCTGGCGGCGGCGTCAGTGGCAAACCGCTCAAACCCGTCGCCCTGCAGTGCATCGGCGACCTGCGGCAACGCTACAGTGAACCCATGACCATCATCGGCGGCGGCGGCGTCACCACCCCCGCCGACATCGACGACTACGCCCAGACCGGCGCCGACCATTTCGCCATCGGCACCAAGGTCATGAATCCCCGGTATCTGCTGTCCCACGCGGCCCTGCGCCCGCTGATTGAGCGTGCCAACGCCCAATCGTGCCGATAGAATGAAGGCGTGAAGAACGTCGACTGGAAACAACTCGAAGCCGACTTCCCCGAGTTCCGCTGGGACCCGTCGGTGGTGTCCTACGGCAGTATTGGCGATCCCGACCCGTCACGGGAGTATTGGCATCGTCGGACACCGCAGGAGCGATTGCGTTACATGGAGTTTCTTCGGCGCATCAATTATGCCTACGGACGCCCAGGTACCCGACGAGTTTCGCGTGTGGTTGAAGTCGTTTCTCGACCATGAGATCGACTTCCTGCTCGTAGGCGGTTATGCCGTGGGCATCCACGGCTTGCCACACACAATTGACGCCTATTTTCGCGTCATGAGGTAATCGATGATCGCGTCGCGCTGCGGTTGCGGGAGGAGATTGAAGGCGGGCATCTGGGCGCGGAGGTTGTCGAAGGTGGGGTCTTCGAGGTGGTGGTGGAGCCAGAGGCGGATGCGTTCGTCGCCGGCGGCGGCGAGGACGGCGTCGAGGCGCGGGCGGTGGAGATCGAAGCGTGGGGCCTGGTTGCTGAGGAGGCCAGCGACGTGCAGATCGTAGCTGGGGTTGTTGAGTCGCTGCTCGAGCCGCGTGTGGGCATGGGTGAGGTCGGGACCGTTGAGGCCGCCGACGCCGTCGATGGTGTGGCAGGCGGCGCAGGTGGTGCGGACGAGGCGTTCACCCATGGCCGCCGAAGCGCCTGCATCGGCGGCGGCGGCGAGTGTCTGTTCGCTCTTGACGACGCGCCAGATGGCGGCCTTGCCGCGGAACTGGTCCTGGATGTCGAGGTTCTCTTGATGCGGCGGCGGCGGATAGGCGGGCACGACGCGCCCGAAAAAGTCGCTGAAATACAGCCCGTCGGGGCCTTGGGCCAACCCCAGCACGGTGGCCCACGTTCCGCCGAGATATCGAGCCAGCACCATCGGCGGCCCGGCGAGCAGGCGTCGCTGCGGATCGAGCCGGAACTGCACGATGTTCTTGCTGTAGTCGGCTTCGGTGCGCCCCGTGGGGCCGAAGCCGGCCACCACCAGCGTGCCGCCGTCGGAGTAGTGCAGCGCCCGATCGCTGAGCATCGCCATGCATCCCGGCGACAGGTTGCCCTGGATGTTCCAGACGTAGAGTGCGTTGGTGCGGATCGAGTCGTTCTCGCCGTTCCAGCGGTAGTTGGCGCCGGGCTGCAGGATGAGCAGACGATCGATGGACGGGCCGTGATCGACGGCATACACATGGCCGGTGTCGGGATCGTGGCCGGTGTCGAACGGGTTGCGCAGTCCCAAGGCGAAGACATAGCTTCGTGCGGCGCGGGGCTGGTCGGGGTCGTAGTAGGGGTTGTCGCTGCACGCCGACCCGTCGAAGTTCATGCGCAGGATCTTGCCGCCCCAGCGGTCTAGGTCCTGCGCGCGGGTCCAGTCGTAACCGTCGCCGATGCCGACGTAGAGCTTGCCGTCGGCGCCGATGCGTGGGCAACCGATGTTGTGGCCGGTGGCGCTGAGTTCGTCGATGTCGAGGATGACCTGGGCGCGGGCGAGTTTGCGGCCGCCCGGCTCGCTGACGAGGCGCAGCACGTGGTTCCTGGGTCGGCCCGAAGCTTCGTCGAGGTAACTGGCGCTGAGGAACAGGTCTTCGGAGTCGGGCACGGGGGTGATGCCGATGAACCCCGCCTCGTCGAGGCGCTTGTGCGGGCTGCGTGCGAAGGCCAGGGCGTCGCCGCTGTAGTCATGGACTTCGCCGTCGCGGCTGACATAACGCACACCGCCGTGCAGCTCGGTGACGTACAGCAGCACATCGTCGTCCGCCACGGCGGGCTTGTGCGGAAACGCGATCGACACCGGCAGCGTGAGACCCGACGCGACGCGCTGCACGTCGTAGCCCGGCCGCACCATGAAGCCCGCGTCGCCCGGCGCCCGCACGCCCGCGGTGCCCGGACTGGACGGGTCCAGCACCAGGTCCGGCGTTTGCGCGACTGGCGCCGGGGCGTCAGCTTCGCGCAGCCCCACGCCCTCGGCCACGTCGCGAACCAGCTCGCGAAAGCGCTCGGACCGGTGCGCCATGGCCCCCGCCAGCGCCGAGCCCGCCATCAGCAGGGCTACCGCCACCACAAACGCGATGGACTTGGCCCGCATGGACCGTTCCATGTCACTGTAGCTTCGCATGCCGGTGGTATCGGTTGTATCAGACGCGATCTTTGGGCTGGATAGGCCGTTCCACCTTGAATGCACGGTTGCCCCGGTACTGGCCGAGCTTGCCGACGTACTTGCGCTTGCCCTCGACCAGCAGCGTCAGGGCCGCCATCGCCGGCTTATCGGTCAGGATGAGGTCGCCCACCTGCAGGTTCGACAGCTCGCCGAGGGTCATCGTCGTCGTCGCCAGCTCGCACGTGACCGTGACCCGGGCCGCCTCGAGCTGATCGATCATGCGGTGGCGCAGCTTCTCATCGCGGCGGTTACGCTTGTACGCCGCCCACGTCTGGTTGCTGAGCTTCTCGATGACCGGCTCGATCACGTTGTAAGGGATGCACAGGCTCATCGTGCCCGCGCGGCCGCCCATCTTCAACTCGAACCCGATCACCACCACCACCTCGTTGGGTGGCACGATCTGCACCAGCGCCGGGTTCGACTCGCTCTCCTGCAGCTTGAACTTGATCGGCAGAATGTTGGCCCACGCCTCGCTGAGCGCACTCATCGCCCGGTCGATGATCTTGCCCACCAGCCGCTGCTCGATCGCGGTGAGCGGCCGCTGCGGAATAAACAGGTCCGCGTTGCTCCCGCCCAGCAGCCGGTCGATCACGGGATAGATGATCAGCGGGCTGATCTCCAGACACATGTTGCCTTCGAGCGGATCGCAGGCGATGAGGTTGAAGCAGGTCGGATTGGGCAGGCTGTGCGTGAACTCGCTGAAGGTCATCTGCTCGATGTTGGCGACCTTCACCTCCATGATGGTGCGGAGGAAGCCCGACAGGGCGACGCTGAAGTTGCGACTGAAGCCCTCGTGGAGATTCTCCAGCGCCCGCATCTGGTCCTTGCTGACGCGCTCGGGACGTTTGAAGTCGTAGAGACGGATCTCCGCATCGCCGCCGCTCGACTCGCCGTGACGGCGGGTGAAGACCCGCGTCGTCGGCTCGGAATCCGATGGCGCGACCTCGCCGGCATCAACCGCCGCGAGAAGGGCATCAACTTCAGATTGATCCAGGACTTCCGCCACGACCTGATTATCGGGCGGCCGGCGGGCCGGACTCGAATAATCCGGCGATGGCGCGCGTTGGCCATGGGGGCGATGAGTACGATGATGCCGATGCGAATTCTCCCGTGGTTGTTGATGCTCGGCGCCGTGGTTTGGGGTGGGGGCCGCGTCGCCGACGCCCAGGTGGGCGCTCCCCGCGATGTGGTCAAGGCCTCGGTCGTCTGGTCGTCGGCGCAGGCCCGCCCGGGCGACCAGCGCGTGTTGGCCGTCGTGGTGGACATCGCCGACCGCTTCCACATCAACCCCGACGCCGCCCAGGCCCAGGGCGTGGCCGGTTGGTCGCCCTATCCGTCGAGCGTCACCATCGGCGGCGAGGTGACGGGCCTGCAGATCGGTCAACCGCAGTTCCCCGAGCCGCACGCCCTGGAGGTGGGCTACTTCGACAAGCCGGTCATGATCTACGAGCGCCGCGCGGTGATCTACGTGCCCGTCATCGTTGAGGCCACTGCAGCGCCGGGCGAGCGAGCGATCTCCGTTGCGTTCGAGTACCAGGCCTGCGACGACAAAGTGTGCTTCCCGCCGCGAACGCTCAAGCTCGATGCGACGCTGCAGGTCACGTCGCTCGACGCCCCGATCGGTGAGGCGGCCGATCACGGCGACCTTTTTGCCGGGTTCGATCCTGCGGGCTTCGCGGCCATGGTGCGCATCGAGGAGCCTCCCGCCGCGGCGCCCGCGGAGGCGTCGGGTTCCATCGTGCGTTACGTTCTGCTGGCCCTGCTCGGAGGCCTGCTGCTCAACTTCACGCCCTGCGTCCTGCCGGTCATCCCCATCAAGGTGCTCAGCCTCGCCAATTCGGCCCACCACGATCGCCGCCGCACGTTGCTCCTGGGCGTGGTCATGTTTGCCGGCGTGCTGGCCTTCTGGATGACCATCGCCGCGCTCATCGTCGGCACGACGCAATTCAAGGCGGTGAACCGGCTCTTTCAGATCCCCGAGTTCACCATCGGCGTGGGCGTGCTCATCGCCGTCATGGCCGTGGGCATGTGCGGCATGTTTTCGGTCCGCCTGCCGCAATGGGTGTACGCCATCAATCCGCGGCAGGACACGCTGCACGGCTCTTTCGGGTTCGGCGTGATGACGGCCATCCTCTCGACGCCCTGCACCGCGCCGGTGATGGGCGGCGCCGCCGGGTGGGCCACGCAACAGCCAGCCGTGGTGACGCTCATCACCTTCGCCGCCATCGGCGTGGGCATGGGCTCGCCATACCTGGCCCTGGCTGCATTCCCGCGGTGGGTCGATCGCCTGCCCCGCACCGGGCCCGGCAGCGAACTGCTCAAGCAGGTCATGGGCATCTTCATGCTCGCCGCCGCGGCCTATTTCATCGGCACGGGCATCAACGGCCTGGTGTCCGACGGAACCAGGGCCACCAGCCAGGCGTTCTGGTGGGCGGTGTTCGGCTTCATCGCCGCAGGCGGGGCGTGGCTGGCGGTTCGGGCCTGGCTTGCCCTTCGCTCGAAGCTGGGCCGCGCCGTGTTCTCCACGCTCGGCGCGCTCGTCGCGGTCGCTGCAGTAGCCGTCGGCATCCCCCTTGGCGTCACCGAGTCCGGCGGCGAAGGCGGCGATGACAGCCGCCTCATCAAGTGGATCTACTACACACCCGAGGCCTTCGACGCCGAACTCGCCGCCGGTCGCGTCGTCGTCATGGACTTCACCGCCGACTGGTGCATCAACTGCAAGGTGCTCGAGCGCAGCGTGCTCGAAAGTCAGCGCGTCGTCGAGTTGCTCGAAGCGCCCGATGTCGTGCCCATCAAGGTCGATATCACCAGCAGCGCCAATGTGGCCGGCAACCAGATGCTGGCGAAAATGAACCGCGTGACCATCCCGCTGCTGGTCGTGTTCAGCCCCGACGGCCGCGAGGTGTTCAAGGCCGACTTCTACACCATCGATCAGGTCGTCGCCGCCGTCGAGCGCGCCCGGGGCCAGCGCGCCGCTGTTGCGGGTTGGGCAGGCGAAGCTACACTGGACGTGGCGTTGCAGGACGCCGCCCGTCCGCGGAAAGGGACGCTCCCGCCTGCCGTCGGTGACTGACATCCAACTGCCTGACGAACCTCCAGCCCGCACGCGGACCACGGGCGACAATCCTCTCGAAGGGAGGCTTCGTCGTGGCTGCGCAACACCCCAGCGACCCTCTGTTCAAACAGGCCATCGCCGCCATCGACAGCGGCGACCCCCGGAAGCTGGCCCAGCTCATCGATGACCACCCGGGGCTGGTGCATCACCGCACCGACTGGCACGACCCGCCATGCGAGGGCTATTTCCGCGAGCCCTATCTGCTGTGGCTCGTGGCGGAAAACCCGATCCGCAACCGCACGCTGCCGGCCAACATCGCCGTGGTGGCGCGGACGATCATCGACGCGGCCCGCCGGCACAAGGTCGAGAACCTCCAGGAGCAATTGAACTACGCGCTGTCGCTGGTGGTGTCGGGCTGCGTCGCCCGCGAGTGCGGCGTGCAGCGGGCGCTGATCGATGTGCTCGTCGATGCCGGGGCCGATCCCAACTGCGCGGATCCCGCGCTGGCGCACCGCGAGATGGACGCTGTCGAGCGGCTCATCGAGCGCGGCGCCGCCGTGACCCTGTCGGTCGCCGCCGCCACCGGTCGAATGGGACCACTGCAGCGGGCGTTTGCCGCCGCCGGCGACGCCGAACGGTTCAAGGCCCTCGCGCTGGCGGCGACCAACGCCCAGGTGGACGCCTGCCGATATCTTCTCGATCGGGGCGTCGATCCCAATCGTTACAACCCGCCGGGTTGCCACGCGCACGCGACGCCGCTCCACCAGGCCGTCTGCGCCGGAGCCATGGCCGCCGTGGAAGCATTCGTAGCGCACGGCGCCGACCTGACCCTCCGCGATCGCATCTGGAGCGCCACGCCCCTGGGTTGGGCCGAGCACTGCGATCAACCGCACATTGCGGCGTACCTGCGGGCGAAAGGGTGTGTCCTGTGAGCGACCGCATGCCGCCCATTGAGCCGTTGCCCGCGAAGCCGAGCCTGGAGATGCAGCAGAAGCGGGCGAAGGACCTTCTGCGGAAGTTGTGGGCGGGCGATGCAGCGGCGATCGAATACTTCCTGGGGCTTCACCCGCACCCGCCGAGGCCGGAGGAGGCGAAGCTCGCCGATGCACAGCTTGCGATCGCATGTGGGTATGGATTCCGGGGGTGGGCGGCGATGAAGGCGAAAATCGAATCGCTGACGAAGACGCCCTACGAGCGCTTCGTCGCGGCGGTAAAGTGCGGCGATGTCCAGGCCACGCGGCAACTGCTGCAGCAGCACGAGGAGGTGCGGGCGAGGATCGATGAACCGATCGCCGACCAATTCGACGCGCCGCCGGTGCACCTGGCGAAGAAGAACCTGCCGCTGCTGGACGTGCTGCTGGCCCACGGCGCCAACATCAACGCGCGGACGAAGTGGTGGGCGGGTGGATTCGGCGTGCTCGAGTCGGATTGCACCCCGGATCTGGCCGAGGCGCTGCTGATGCGTGGCGCCAGAGTGGATGCGTGGGCGGCGTCTTACCTGGGCATGATCGATCGTTTGCGCGAGATCATCACCGCGGGGCCGTCTGTCATACGAGGCCGCGGCGGCGACGGCAAGACACCGCTGCACTGTGCCGCCACGCCGGAAATCGTGGACCTGCTCGTCGATCGCGGCGCCGACCTCGAAGCACGCTGCGTCGATCACGAATCCACGCCGTTGCAGTATCTCATCGGCAATCTTCTCGTCGCACGCCGGCTCATCGAGCGCGGCGCCCGGATCGATATCTTCGCCGCGGTGGCTCTGGGCAATGAGGCCCTCGTGCGATCGTGCATCGAGCAAGACCCGGCCTGTGTGACGCATCGCCTGGGCAACCCGCCTTGGGTGACGCACAAGAGCGAGGGGGGCAGCATCTACAACTGGACGCTGGGACATTCGCTGAGCGTGCTTGAACTGGCCCGACAAAATGGGCACGCGGCGATCCATCGCCTCTTGCTCGACCACGCCCCGACGCGCACACGATTTGTCGATGCCATCTACCGATGCGATCGTCAGGAGGCCATTGCACTGCGGGCTCGCCACCCCGGTTTGGTCGTTGAACTGGCCGACGATGCAAAGCACATGCTGCCGCACGCGGCGTGGTGGCATCATGCCGACGCACTGAAGCTGATGCTGGAACTGGGCTTTGATCCGCACCTGCCGGGTGTTCACAATTCCACGCCGCTCGACCGCGCCGCGTTCCACGGCTACGCCGACATCGTCGAGGTGCTGCTGCAGCATGACCCTGACCCGCCGGTCGCGTTTCTCAACGAGTTCGGCGGCACGCCGCTGTCCTGCTGCGTTCACGCCTGGGCCGGTGGCTGGAGTGGGGACACCGGGCATCCCAAGGACTACCCGCGTTGCGTGGACCTGCTGCTTGAGGCCGGCTCGATGCTCGATCCCGCCTGGCTTCCCACGGGCCATGACGACGTGGACGCGCACCTCCGCGCGATCCTGGGCCGATTCAGACGGTGACAAGCCGACCACCGCAACAACGAGTTACACGAGAGCCCTGAGTCGGGTTCGCTGCATCAGCCACGTGATCGCTGCGGAGGCCGTGAATGCGGCCACGGCCAGCAGTTCAGGGCTGGGGCCGTCGGGCAGCACGTCGCGCAGGAGCATCAGTGCGATGATGTGAACGAGGAAGATGCCGTACACCAGCGGCGGGAGCGTGCGGGTGTCCCAAGCGGGCCGCCCGGGGAAACGCAGCGCCAACACGATCAGTGCCGCGGCGACAGCGAAGCGTCCGGTTGCGATGGCCAGCCCGCTCTGTGCAATGTAGATCGCTCCGATCGCGCCCACCGCCAACGTGACGGGCGTCGCCCACCATCGCTGCAGATATCCCTGGCCCGACCAGCGGCCCAGCACCACGCCCAAGGGAATGCACGGCCAGCTCATCCACCACGTCGGGATCGGATACGGGCCGAAAGGCTCGATCAGCAGGCCCAGCACCGCGATCGCCAGCAGCGGCCAGCTCACCAACCACGTGGGCAGTCGCCAGGTCAGGCCGTGCAGCGCTCGTGCCGCCAGGCCGGCGACGAAGATGAACGGCAGGAACCACAGGTGAGCGGCCGTGCCGTACAGCAGCATCCACCACTCGAAGTGGACGAACGCGTTGTCGAAGCCCAACAGCATGGCTCGCGTGTCGGCACGAAGATGGCGTAAATCGCGCACCACGCCAACCACGGCAACAGGATGCGCTGCGCCCGCGGCACGAGGGTTTGCCCCCACGGCTTGGGCGGCGTGCGCTGACAGGCGAGCATGATCGCGGTGATGAGAAATATGGGCAGGCCCACGCCCCCCAGCCAGCGCGTGGCGGTCCAGTCGGCATGGAAATGCACGATGTCGAGGATCGCCAGCACGCGCAGGCGGTCGAGGTTGGCGGAATGGCGCGAGGCGTCGTCACTCATGATTCGGCAGGGGCGTGAGCTTGTCGCTACTTTATCGGCAGACGGCTGTGTATGGCCCAGCGCAGCTGTCGCGGCGCGTCGCCATCGGCGTCGAATCCAACTTTTTCGTCAACCGGCGTTGCGGCGCGGGGCAGGAACCCTGATAATCCCGGTTTCGGTCCGAGATGCGGACCATTCACACGAGAAGGGAATCGCCAGATGTCGTTTGACTCCACTGTCCACGCCAAAGCCATTGAACTGACGAAGCTGAATTATGAGATCACCGCCGCCGCCGGATCGGGCCACCCCACGACGGGGGCGAGCCTGGCCCACATCGTGACGGTGCTGATGTACCAGCACATGCGGTGGGAGCCGGCCAATCCGTCGCACCCGTCGAGCGATCGGCTGGTGCTCAGCGAGGGTCATGCCGTGCCGATCGTCTATGCGGCGTGCGCCGATCTGGGCGTGCTGATCGGCAAGGGTGACGCGAAAAAGCCGATGACGCGCGACGACGCCTTCACCCTCCGGGCGATCGAGTCGCCGGTGGACGGGCATCCCAACCCGGTGGAGGGTTTCCCGTTCTTCGACACGGCGACCGGCTCGCTGGGGCAGGGCCTCAGTCATGCCGCGGGCCTGGCTGCCGCCGCACGGCTTGACGGGCTGGACAAGCGCGTGTTCTGCATCATCGGCGACGGCGAGTCGCGCGAGGGGCAGATCTGGGAAGCCATCGACTTCATCGCCGATCACAAGCTCTCGGCCGTGCTGCCCATCTTCAACTGCAACGTCTATGCCCAGAGCGACAAGGTCAGCCCGCAGCAGTCGTGGGAGACCAACCAGAAGAAGCTCGAAGCCGCGGGGTTCAAGGTGATCGTGATCGACGGTCACAAGCCCAGCGAGATCCTCGATGCCCTGAGCACGCACGCCCAGCTCATGCACGATCCGCAGTCGCCGCCGTTCGCCGTCGTCGCCCGCACGGTCAAGGGCTGGGGCAGCGCGTCGCAACAGGGCGACGGCCACCACGGCAAGCCCGCCGAGGGCGAGGCGATCACCCAGGCCCTGGCCGAACTCGATGACACGGCCCGGTCGCTGGGTGCGATCGCCGACACGTCGCTGAAGATCGGACTGATGTCGCCGCGCAAGCCCGAGGCGCCGGCGGTGAACGCCGCGCCGAGCTTCGGCGAGGCGATGAAGCAGTACGGCCACGAGAAGGCTTTGCAGAAGGGCAAGTACGCCACGCGCAAGGCGTATGGCGTGGCGCTGCGCGCCCTGGGTCACGCCCGCAGTGACATCGTTGCACTTGACGCCGACGTAAAGAACTCGACCTTCGCCGAGATGTTCGCTTACGACGATGCACTCAAGAGCCGTTACTTCGAGTGCCGCATCGCCGAGCAGAACATGTTCGGCGTCGCCGCCGGCCTCAGCGCGGGACGGAAGATTCCCTACTGCTCGACCTTCGCCAAGTTCGTGGCGCGCGGGTACGACCAGATCGAGATGGCGGTCAACAGCGGCGCCAACTTCAAGGTAGTCGGCTCGCACGCGGGCATCACCCTCGCCGCCGACGGTCCCTCACAGATGTCGCTGCCCGACATCGCCTGGTTTCGCAGCTTCGCCACCGCGCAGAGCCACAAGGGCAACCCGCTGATGTACGTCCTCCAGCCCAGCGACGCCTACCAGGCCTACGCCTTGACCTTGGCCATGGCCGAGTACGACGGGCCGTGCTACATGCGCACCATCCGCGGCGACACCGAGTTTCTCTACGGCGACGGCGACAAGTTCCGACTCGGCGGACACGAGGTCCTCAGCGAGGGCCGCGACCTGCTGATTCTCGCCACCGGCTACATGGTCCACGTCGCCAACCAGGCCATCGAGCAGCTCGACGCCCAGGGCGTGGACGCCACCCTCGTCGATCTCTATTCCATTCCCTTCGACACCGACGCGATCCTCGACCTGGCCAACGAAAACAACGGCATGGTCCTCACCCTCGAGGACAACTACGGCGGCGGGATGGGCAGCGCCATCGCCGACGCCTGCGCCGACGACGGCGGCGGGTTCACCGTCAAGCAGATGCACGTCACTCGCCTGCCCAAGTCCGGCCGCACCACCGAAGACGTGCTGGCCTACTGCGGCCTGAGCGTCGAGCACGTCGTGCAAGGCGCACTGAACATGCTTTCGCTGTCGGCGACGTGACGGCGGCACGAAGACCGCCACTGCGCTGCCTTCGGGGCTGCAACGGGGTCGAGACGCTGATCACTTGTGGGTGCGCTCGCGCAGGAAAGCCTGCGGATCGAGCCAGCCGTGCGTTTGGTTTCTAAACGCATCGGGCGCGAGATATCCGGCGATCCAGTTTCCGTCGGCGAAGGAGCCTTGATGGACGCCCAGGTGCAGGTGGGCGATGTAGCCGCCGTTGTCCCAGGTGAAGGTGCGGCCGATCGTGCCGATCTTCTGGGCCACTGCAACGGCTTGGCCTTCGCGCACGGGGATGAGCGGGTCGAGGTGGCCGTAGAGACTGCACACCTGCGTCCCGTCGGGCAGGTTGTGCTCGACAACCACCAGCCCGCCCCACGATCGTTCGCACACGCCCACAAACCGAACGACGCCGGCGGCGACGCTCACCACCGTCTCGTGTTCGCTGCGCCAGGCCACGTCGTCGCCCACGTGGACGCGGCCGAGGAACGGGCCCATTTCGGGATCGTCGATCTGCACGCCGAAGCTGCGTCGCTGCTCGTCGAGGTAGTTGCGCACGGGCGTGACCCACGCGTCGGCGACGGGCGCTGAAGCCGGCGGCTCGATCGGCGTATCGACGAGGCCCAGGGCGCGGCGCAGGCGTGCTGACCGATCGATCATGGCCTGCGACGGGTGATCGTCACGAGGGTGGGTGTAGCGCCAGATGGGCGTGAATGAATGATCGCCGCGGTCCTTTGCGGTGAGTGCGGGCCGTGTTTGAATTCGCGCCATGGCGGCGTCGATACTCGCGCGGGCCCACGGGTCTTGTTCGCGCTCGCCCGCCTGGCGCAGAGCATCGAGTTCGTCGGCCGTGCCGAAGCGGCGCAGGTGCTCGGCGGCGAGGTCGCGCATCAGCGGCGGCTGGCTGGGGGACAACAGCAGCACCACGCGCCGTCTGACACGGGCCTCATCGGCGAACTGCTCGATCAACCCCGTTGCCGCCGCGGCGCGGACCCGCGGATTCTCCGACGTGAGCATGGTGATCGTCGCCGCCGTCAACTCCGCGGCATGATGCCGCGCCAGGTGGTTAACGACGAAGTTCCACATCAGCGGCTTGGCGACGGCCGCCCGCATCCGTTGCGGACTGGGATCGAAGTATTCGAGCATTTCCATCGACGGCCCGGCGATGCGCGGATTGGCCTGATCGGCCAGCGGCGTGAGCACCTCCACTAGCCGCGGCGGCTGCACCTGGTGCGCCAGCACGCGCAACGCCAACTGCCGCACATCGTGGTCCACGTCCGTGGCCGCCCTCGCCACCGCAGTCACCGCCTCGTCCGACCAGCAATACTGCAGGCAGCCCAACGCCACCATTCGGTCCGGCAGATTCGGGCTCTGCAGGTAGCGGAGCAGCCGCGGCACCGCCGTCGCCCCCAGCTCGCGCAACCGCTCGCCCGCCTCGCGTCGCTTGTCGGTCGTGATGAGTCGGACCAGTCGGTCCACTTCGGCATCGGTGGCCGACTGTCCAGCCGCAAGTGACGACAGGACCGCCGCGAGGAGGACAGCCAGGGCGCAAGGTCGTGACGACATACAGCGTCATGGTAGGCTATGGCCGTGCTGGAATTCATCATCGATCAGTTCGACGACCTGATGCGACGCGGCGGCCCGATCATGTGGCCGCTGCTGGCGCTGTCGTTTCTGGGCGTGGCGCTGATGGTCGAGCGGTGCTGGTTCTGGGCGAAGACCAACTATCCCGGTCGGCCGCGGAAGCTGGCGCAGCTCGCCAAGCTGTTGCGTCAGGGCGACACCAGCGGCGTCAAGGCGTTGATCGATGGGGACACGTCTGTCTATGGCGTGGTCGTGCGCATGCTCGTCGATGAGCAGGTCAGCGAGGCCGTCGCCACCGAGGCCGTCGAATCGCAGCGACACCGCCTCGAACGGTTCATGCCCACGCTTTCGACGATCATCACCGCCGCACCGATGCTGGGCATCCTCGGCACGGTGACGGGCATCATCGCCAGCTTCAACATCCTCAGCGACGAGGCGACGACCGATCCTCGCGCGGTCAGCGCCGGCATCGCCGAGGCCCTGCTCACCACCGCCGCGGGCCTTGTCGTCGCGCTGGTCGTGCTGTTTCCGTACAACGCTTTTCGCGCCCAGATCGATCGCACGCTGGCCCGCATCGAGGCCCTCGTCGCCGCGGCCATGCGGCGCAGCGGTCGTGCATCGCCACCCGCGCCGGGTCAGTCGCCGCCGTTGTAGAGACTCATCGCCTTGGCGATGCCGTCGGCGATCCATGACTCGATGGCGTGGCAGGCCACGTCGAGCAGCGGCTCGAGCTTGAGCACCTGGTCGGGGCTGAAGCGGCCCAGGACATAGTCGTGCTGTCGCACGCGACCGCCCCCGGAAGTAGGCGGGTCGATGCCGATGCGCAGGCGCGGGTATTCGCTCGTGCCCAGGGCGCGTTCGATGTCGGCCAGGCCGTTGTGCCCGCCCGCGCTGCCCCCGGCGCGGAGGCGCAGACGCCCGACGGGCAGCGCCACGTCATCGACGACGATGAGCAGGTCGCTCAACGCCAGTTTGTAGAACGCCACGGCCTCGCCCACCGCCAGGCCGCTGCGGTTCATGTACGTCACCGGCTGCAGCAGCACGCACTTGTCGCCGGCGATCGCGCCTTCGAGCACGCCGGCGTGGAACTTGGACTTCGCCCCGCTCAGCCCGTGCCGCGTCGCCAGCCGATCGATCGCCATGAACCCGGCGTTGTGGCGGGTTCGGGCGTACTCGGGGCCGGGATTGCCTAAGCCGACGATGAGCTTCATGGGAATGCCGAATGCCGAATACCGAATGCCGAATGCACATGCGCTTGAGCCTGCAGCTCATTCGACACTGGGCATTCGACATTCGGCATTGGCGAAGCTTATTTCTCTTCCGCCGCCTCGGCTTCGCCCTCCTCGGGCTTCTTGCCGATGACCTCGGGCTCGGCGCCCTCGGCGGCGGGCTCGGTCGCCACGACCTCTTCCTCGGCGATCGACACCTGGGCGATGATCGTGTCGGGGTCCATCGTGCACTTGACCCCCTCGGGCAGCTTCAGGTCCGCCACGGTGATCGCCTGGTCCACCGCGAGCTGGCTCACGTCCACCTCGACCAGCTCCGGGATGCTGTCGGCGCGGCATTCGATGGTGATCTGGCTCACCGGGTTGTCCATGAACGCGCCCTCTTCCTTGAGGCCGACCGCTTCGCCGACGAGTTCGATGCCCACTTCGACCTCGACCGTCTCCGACAGATCGACACGGGTCAGGTCCACGTGGATGATTTCCTTGCCCAGATAGTCCCACTGCACGTCCTTGATGAGGCAGGGCTCGGCGGCGTCGGCGAGCTTGACCTCCAGCAGGTGCGCGTTGTCATGCACCAGCGTGGTGATCTCCTTGGCGTTCATCGCCACGTGGACGGGGTCTTTCTGGTGGCCGTAGATCACGGCGGGGAGGCGGCCGGTCTTGCGCAGACGCGAGGCATAGCGCGTGCCCAGGCGGTCGCGGGTCTCGACGGTGACTTTGGGAATCTCGTGTGCCATGGTGTTTGCTCCTGAGTTTGTGAGTTTGTGTTTGTTGCGGGTTCGATCCGGGGCTTCGTCAAACCTCAGCCCTCGGCTTGGGGTCAGTTCTTCTTCTCGCCGTTCTTGCGAAACAGGCTGGACACGCTCTGGTTGTGGTGGATGCGGTGGATGGCCTCGCCGATCAGGTCGGCCACGCTCAGTTCGGTGAGCTTGCTCTGGATCGGGTTGCAGCGCCCGTCGGTGGGGATGGTGTCGGTGACGATGACGCGGCTGATGGGCGCTTCCTGCAGGCGCTCCATCGCCAGGCCCACGAGTACGGGGTGGGTCGCCGCCGCCACGACATCGACCGCGCCGTGCTCCATCACCAGCTTGGCGGCCTCGCACATGGTGCCGGCGGTCGAGATCATGTCATCGACCATGAGCACGGTGCGGCCCTTCACGTCGCCGATGATGTTCGTCGAGACCACCTCGCTGCCGCTCTTGCGCCGCTTGTCGATGATGGCGAAGTCGCCGCCGAGGTAGCTCGCGTAGCGGTTGGCGCGCTTGACGTTGCCCACGTCGGGGCTGACCAGCACGATCGGGCCAAGCTGCTCGCGGATGCTCTCGAAGTGGCGGATGAACACGGGCACGGCGTGCAGATGATCCATCGGGATGTCGAAAAAGCCCTGGATCTGCTCGGCGTGAAGATCGACGGCCAGCACGCGGTCGGCGCCGGCGGTGGTGATGAGGTTGGCCACCAGCTTGGCGGTGATCGGGGTGCGGCCCTCGTCCTTACGGTCCTGCCGGGCGTAGCCGAAGTACGGGATCACCGCGGTGATGCGCTTCGCCGACGCGCGCTTGAGGCAGTCGATGAAGATCAGCAGCTCCATCAGGTGGGCGTTGACGGGGTGATAGGTGGACTGCATGACGAAGCAATCGCGGCCGCGCACGTCTTCGTCGAGCTTCACGATGATCTCGCCGTCGGGGAACATGTCGGTGTGTCCCTGTCCGACGGGCAGGTCGAGATAGCGGCAGACGCGCTCGGTCAGCGCGCGGCTGGCGCGGCCGGTGAAGATCTTGAGCTGATCGCGGTCGGCTCGGCTCATGTCACGGGCTCCAGTTTCCCCAGTCGGCGGCGAAGAATGCGGTCCACTTCGGACAACTGCAGCGGCGTGTTGATGCTCAGCACGTCCTCGGGCGGCACGGCGGCCTCCACCGCGACCACGTGCCCCTGCCGCTGCAGCAGCCCCGGCACGTCCGTGAGGTAATACTCGCCCTGCACATTGTCGTTTCGCACCTGCTCCAGCGCGGCGAACAACAGGTCGCTGCGGAAGCAATAGTAGCTGGGGTTGACCTCGCGGATGGCAAGCTGATCGGGCGTGGCGTCCTTCTGCTCGACGATGCCGCGGAAGCCCCCGGAACTGTCGCGCAAAATACGCCCGTACCCGGCGGGGTCGTCGAGGATGGCGGTGGCGAGGGTGGCGGCGGCGCCGCGGCGGCGGTGGGTGTCCAGCAGCGTCGTCAGCGTGGCGGGGCGGATCAGCGGCCCGTCCCCGGCGAGCACGAACACGTCGCGCGCCTCCTCGCCGAACATCGGCGCCGCCATCCGCGCCGCGTGCCCGGTGCCAAGCTGCTCGTGCTGCTCGACATAGGCGACGTGCGAAAAGTCGGCCAGGGCGTCGCGCACCAGTTGGTGCTTGTAACCGACGACGACGATGCACCGCTCCACGCCCGCGTCCTGGCACGCGCGCACCACCCAGCGCACCATCGGCTCGCCGGCGACGGGGTGAACCACCTTGGGCAGCACATTGCCGGGGTCGCCGGACATCCGGGTTCCCTTGCCCGCGGCGAGGATGATGGCGTCGGGGGGGCGATCGATGATGGATGATGGATGATGGATGATGTTGTTCATGCGGCGACTACCCGTGCCAATGGCTCTTCACATCATCGATCAGCCATCATCCATCGCAGATCAAACAACTAGCCCGCCTGGATTCGAACCAGGGCTAACAGGACCAAAACCTGCTGTGCTACCGTTACACCACGGGCTAATCGGCGGCAGGCCTTCGTCCAACCAGTCGCGCCACTTAGCTGCCCCCGGAAGTGAGCTTCCGAAGGGGCCAGAAGGGGTCGCGGCACTTGTCCGGGGGCTCGTTCTGGTTCTTCAAGCCGGTCGAACCAGTTCCTGTCCGCGCCCCCCGTCGTCCGCCTTGCGTCCTGTGGACACGGGCGACTTCCGGGGGTCACGGTCGGCCAACGGAAAAGCTGCGCAAGTGTACGGGCGCGGGGGGCGGTGTCAAATCTCCCGTCGCAGCGTCGGCCGCGGCCGACAACACCCACCCTCCCCTGCGGACACTGCACGCACCTCAACCAACTCATCTTGTTGCCGCACACATCAAGTTGCACGATCCGACCCTCAAGTTGCCTGCCCGCCCCGCCCCGAAGTGCCCCCAGCCGACGCCCCGCAACGCGGTCAACTTGATCATCACCACGTAGAGCAAGTTGCAGGTTTTGATGATCGAGTTGCCTCGTCCGACCCTCGCCCACAGCGTTCCAGGCGGGGTGCCCGTCAACTTGCCCATCACCACGCAGGGCAAGTTGCAGGTTCCGAGGGGCAAGATGGACCCGAACAGACCGCGCTGCTGAAGGCGCAGGACGCCGAAGCGCCCCGCGCCAATCGACCCGCCCCACGGTGGCCGGCGTTGCGAACATAATCCGAACATTATAACCGATCCCGCCGCCCGGTCAATGCCCGGCCCGCCCGCATGCTGCGCCATGCGCCCGGCGATGTCCGGCCCCAGCCTGACGCATGCGGAGCGTGGCGTAACGCTCGTCGGTGGTAAGCTGACCTCCACGCATCGCGGACTCCGTAGGTTGCAGTCGTAGAACAACCTCAATCCACCGGATCACCCGCGATGTCTCTCTCGGCACCCGGCGTTGCGCTTTGGAATTGAATCCGCTCTTCTTGGTAACCTGATATTGGGGTAGGCATGTCAGACCAAGTTAGGGAAGCTGGTAACTGTTGTAGCTCGATAGAACTGACCTCCTAGGTCTCGATAGAAGTGTCCCTAAC
>CAZFDT010000052.1:0-35850 GCA_964518335.1 uncultured Phycisphaeraceae bacterium | reverse complement strand
TGTAAAAGGAAGGCGAACATGGCACGAAAAGGGCGGCATTTAGATGAACGGCAAGGGCCGAGGGAGACGTGGGTTACGACGATTTGGGATCGAATGGCATAGTTGGCACGGCGGCGGCGGAAACGGGCGATTCAGGCAAAATTGCACTCCGCGCGCGATTCGTCGGCACATCGCATAAAGGCCTGAGTTCACGGTGTTTTCGCATCGGGCGGCCTCTGAGGAATCGCGCGCGGCGCGCGTACATCGCGCGCCCCCGAAAACGGCCCACATGCAAACCACAACTGCATCGATCCTTGAGGATCGATTCCGTCGTGTGCCCCGGAACTGGCCTCGAACGGCCTTCGATGGCCGTTCTCAGGAACTTCGACCGCGGGCCTTTCAGCCGGCGGCGAACAGGGCGAGCTGACCGGCCGCGTCGGCGCGGGCCTGGCTGCGGCGGGCGACTCGGGCGGCGATCAGCTTCGACACGCCCAGGCGGTCGAGGGCCTGCTCGTGGGCGAGCATGTCCCCGATCGTCTCGGCCAGGTGGTAGCCCGTGGGCCGGGCGACCACGGCGACGCCCTCGGCCTTGAGGTCATCAATCAGCTCGCGCACGCGGCGACGCTGAGTCTCGACGGACGATCGCGGCGCCACGCCGGCCGCCCTGGCCAGGCGACGCGCGCTGATCGGTCGCGGGCCGTCGTCGGGCCGCCGTCGGCGGCGCTGCTCGAGCGCCATCAGGATGATGCGGCGGGACTCGTTGCGGTCCCAGTCGCCATTGCTTCCGTGCGATGGCATGTGGAGTCCTTTCCGTCGTAACTCGGTCCATTGAGAATCAGCACCTCGGCCACCGTGCCGTTGGTCTGACTGCGGCTCTGCTGTTCGACCCAGGTCCACTGTGATGCCGGGTACAGATCGCGGATCAGCGGATGATCGCCGTAGCGGATGACGACGCGGGCATGCTCGAACTCCCCGAGTCGCTCGGCCAGGCGGTCATGCCTGGCGCCCCTGAACTCATGCTCGTACTCATCGCCCGCCTCGGGCCAGGGCGCATCGATGTAGAGGCCGTGGCCAGCCTGGTCCACGACGCGATCGAGCATGGCGAAGGCATCGACGCAGTCGAACGACCAGATGCGCAGTGACAGGTGCCACGCTTCGAGCGACTCGATCGCACTGCGGAACCGGCGCGCCGAGTCGCCCCCGCTCGACGTGTATCGAAGCGACAGGCCCTGGCCGAACTCAGTCCGCTTGCCGGCGTGGCCGCCGAGGCCCATCCAAGAGCAGACGAAGTAATCGGCCGCCCACTTTGGATCAGCCTCGCCATTGCACATGGCACGCTGGCCGAACAGCGGCGACACAGCCACTCGTTCAATGCATCGACGCTGCGCCGCGCGCAGCTCATCGGGGTGAAATAGAAGGCCGTCGAGTCGATCGACCAGTTCAGCCTTCAAATCCACGTCGGCAATGCATCGCGCGAGGTTGATGATGTGGCGATGTAGGTCGCTGGCCACACCACCGCGCGTGCGGATGTGCGGAAGCTCGGGGCAGCCACCACAGAACGGCACGCCGCACCATGCGAGTTGCCCGAGTTGAAGCCCAACCGTCGCCGCAAGCGTGCGGTTGCTGCCGTACCAAGGTGCCAAGGTGGTGATCTTCATATCGTCAACTGCAACATAGCTGGGGTTATGGGGCGTCAGCGGAAGCCACCAGGTCTCGATTGATCCTCTCGACCAGCGCGGACAGGCGGACCGGCCAACACCGCTCTACATGGCGAGGCATGACATCAATCTTGATCCTCGCTCGATCGAGACGCTGGGCCGACTGTGTCGCCAGGAACACTGCCGCGTCGCGCGCCTTGCGCGACTCACTTCCGATCTCATGATCTGCCGGCGCAACCTGATGCAGCACGTGCAGCAGGAGAGACTGGATCGAGCGTGCTTCTTGGATGGTCATGTGGATTCTCGTTTTGAGCCTTTCACCGCAGATCAACGAATGACTCCCGCTTCCAGAACACCTTCCAGCCCCGCGCGAATCGGCCGGTGCTTTCGCACTGTGACTCGCCCGGTCGCTCGATCTTTGCAACGATCGCCTGGGCCACAGGCCGATGATCGAACCGGAAGACAATCTCGTGGCCCACTTCGCACGGCGGCCGGAAACGAAACGACCAGAACTCCCACGATCCGGGCGGAGGCTCCTCCCAGAAGTGGTCGCGTGCCCAGGCTGGAACGTTGATGTTCATCGCCTCTCCTTCGGCTGCACGAACGCCATGCCGTAGGCGCGGAACACGTCGGCCTCCTCGGGGCAGGGCAGGAAGCTGCCGTCGAGGAACACGCGGAAGCCGTCGCGGATGTCGATGTACTCGGGCCGGTGCCCGCCCTTGTCCTGAGCCGTGACCATCCGCCGCGCGAAGTCGGCCGATCCGGTTCGGACGATCGAGTGCATGCCCCAGGCGTTGTCGTCGCCAGGCTGCAGGATGAACAGGTTCAGTGCCACGCCAGGATGCTTGATGATCGGCAGCTTCTTGACCTTCGGCCCGTCGAGTTCCGGGGGGCCGAGCTTGCCCTGGTCGATGAGGTGCTGCAGCAGATCGTCCAGGATCGGCCCCTGGGAAAACACGGTCCGCAGCTCGCGCTGGATGAGCAGCAGGTCGATGTCGCCCACATGGGGCGTCCGCCGGCGAACGGACCCGACGATCTCGACGCGATCGCAGGCCGGCGCGATGCAGTCCATGATCTTGCGAGCCAGCGCATAGGCGGCGCGCTCGGGCAGACGCTGATGGTCGGGCGTGTTGCTCATGGCGACTGCAGCTCCTCGATCGCCACGCGGAAGATCTTCTTAGTCCAGGGATCGAAGTGGCCGCGCTTCAGATCAGCCTTGGTCAGACATCGCTCGGAGCGCACCAGCGCCCAGCCCGCGGCGATCTCGCCGACGAACAGGCAACGGATGTAGCAGCCGCAGTCGGCGCGACCGACCAGGGCGTCGCGCACCTGGACGATGTCGCCGGGCTTGAGGGCGGCGATTTGATCGGCGGTGAGGGTCACGTCTGCTCTCCTTGTGAGGGGTCACACGCAAAGTCACGGACGAGCTTGAAGACGCCGAAGCATTGGCCGCGGTAACTGGCGGCGAACGACGCGGCGACCCTGCAAGCGGCGTCGTAGTCGCGCTCGCCCCCATACTGCTGCGGAGGCCGGTCGCCAAACGTGCGCGCGACGATGTAGCCGGCGGCCTGCTCGATCGCCTGGGCCTCCTCTTCGCGCGGCTTGATGGTTTCGATCGGAGTGGCCATGCGTTTACGCCGCCTTTCCACCCCCGGTGAACATGCGGCCGATCTGGTCGAGGATCTGCTGCATGCCCTCGTTGGTCATCTCGGCATCGACCATGACGACGCGGACCCTCGCGTGCGCGACATCGACGGATCGCGTCTCACGAAGCGTCAAAGACGCCTGGCGAGGAGCGGCCGCTTGTGCTGGTGTCAATTTCGGCAACGTCGCGGCGTCGGGCGACGTTGCAGTGGGCCTCTTTGCCTGCCGAGTCGTCGTTAGCTTCGCATCCGCGGGCTTGGGCTTGCCAGCACGAGGCTTGCCGGCGGCGATCCACTGCTCGATCGTCACGCCGGGATGTGCGCGCTTGTAGAACGCCAGCGTCATCTTTTCGGAGCGGGTCAGCGAGTCGTACAGCTGGCTAGAGCTTGTCATCGAAACCTCCGCCCCCGGAGGGTTGTGCGGCGCCGCCTTCGGAAGCGGGGCCGCGGGTGGGGATGGCTTTGGCGGGGCACATTGCCGCGCACGCTCGGACCTGGTCTGCTCGGCCCGCTGCTGCGCCCATGCGTCGCGCGGCTCGGGCCGGCCGGCGTTGCGCCAAGCGACGCGGCACGCCTCGCAAAAACCGCCTTCGGCCGCGACGCGGCCACACTGCCCGACGCATGGACTTCGGCGCCGCGGGCCGATGCTGAACGGCTCGGGATCAGGCTGGGCATCGAACTGTGGCGGCGCCGCCAGACGGGGATCGCCCCCATCGAGCGGAATCTCCACGAGCTGCTGGAAGCCGCAAAGGGGATCGCTGCACTCGACATGAATGCGTCGCAGCGAGGGCGTGCCTACTCGCGCCTCGCGCGTGCAGGTGGCGCCGCACAGCGGGCACGGCAGCCGGCGGCAGTCTTCGACCACGCGCATAAGATCGATCGTGCTCATGCCGCGATCCTCCGGGCGAGGGTGCAGTGGGTGGCGCGCGGGATCTTGGCCTTGGGCTCTCGCCTGGCCCTGGCGGCCTCGGCCAGGCGTCGCTCGGCGATGGCGAAGTTGTCCCCGTCAAGCTCGACGCCGACGAAGCGAAAGCCGGCGGCCACTGCAGCGTGGCCGGTCGAGCCGCTGCCCATGCAGGGATCGAACACGACGCCGCCCGGCGGCGTGAGGCGCTTGACCAGCGTCGCCATGAGATCGTGAGGCTTCTGCGTGGTGTGATGCCGCCGCTGCGGCGGCACGGTCTCGAAGGGCAGCACCGTGGCGGGTGTGCCTGCGGGGAAACGGAACCGGCCCTTGGTGGCGAACCAGATCACCTCGTGCCGGATCATGAAGGACGTGTGCCCGCCGCCCATGCCCGGGCGCATGCGGTCCCAGATGACGTGGTTGCGCAGATCGAAGCCCGCCAGGCGGATCGCGGTCTTGAAATCCTGCTGCACCCGCCACGAGCAGAAACAGGCCAAAGCGCCCGGGTTTTTGAGTACGCGAAAGGCGTCGTACAGCCACCACACGAAGGGACGATCATCATTGGCGATCGGCTTGAGCGTGCCATGCTCGCCGGTCCAGGCCACGCCGTAGGGCGGATCGATGATGCAGGCGTCGAAGACCCCGGCGGGGAGCTGGCGCCCGATGTCCAGGCAGTCGCCCTGCAGCAGCGCGTAGGGCCTGCGGCCGGTGATCACATCTTCAATCTGTTGCAGTGTGCGAGGCATCCTTGCCTTTCGTTCGTCCGTGTGTTCAGGTCCGATCCACCATGAATCGCATCGCCTTGGCGGCGATGTCCTTGGCGTGTTTGCGCAGCTCGATCGACCGCTCCTTGTTGCGGATCGAGTCACGCAGCGCGTCGAAGTGCTGCTCGATCTCGCCCAGGCCGTCGAAATCGCTGACCATGAGTGAACCATCCTCCTGCAGCTCGTGACCGTTGAAGGCAGTGAGAACCTGCTGGATGGCTTGTTCGGTCTTCATGCTGCCTCCGTGCGTTGGTGAGTGACGCGTAGGCCGTGTCGCTCGGCGTACTTCTTCAGCCCTTCGATGAGATTGCTCAGCTCGGGTCGGGTGAGGTCTTCGAGCCGGTCGGTGCGTCCACTGGTGACGCGCGACTCAATCCAACCGGCGAGGCCGACGCCACCAGGCTGCAGCAGACGATGGCCGGGCTGATTGACCATTTCGGTCGCCTCCAGCAACTCGGCTATGCCACGCGCGACGTAGCGCATGCGCTGCAGCTCGTCGGCGGCCTTGTGCTGCCAGTAGCCCAGGGGCTTGCCCGACAGCTTCAAGCCTTTACCTGCGGCGGTCTCCTCCAGCACAGCCATGCAGAACTCGAAGTCCTCCTGCTTGAGCTTCGGCGACCTGCTGGACGGCCGGCCGTCCACGATCGCACGATTGCCGCAACGGCTGAGGATCGAATACTTGGCGTCGCCCACCTGCGCGTCGCGCGCGGCGATCTGGAACGCCCTGATCTGATCGGGCGTCCATCCAGGTGGGCGACCGCATGTCGCTGTGCTTCGCTGGACTTGCATCAGTCGTCCTCCTCCATCGGGTGTTTCACGCCCGGTTCGCGCGGCTCCCAGCGGATGCCGCGATCGCCTGGGTGGGGCTGGCGGTGGTCGAACTTCATGTCCAGGATGGCTGGCGGGATGCCAGGCAACTCGGGGAAGGCGGCGCATCGAATGCCGGCCTTGTAATGCTTGCAACGCAGGCACTGCTGGGGATCAGTGATCATCGGCCTCCCAACCTTTCGTACAAGTCCAGCACATCCGAACCGAATCGACGCCCAGCCATCTTCGCCGCTCGGACCTCGGCAAGAAACTCATCTTTGTTGACGGTCGCTCGAACGGACACCGATTCGGCGACGGCCAGATCATCCAAGTCCACGAAGATGGCTTGCCGGTGATGCGCGCCCGTGGCGACCGCATGAACATGCGCGGCCTCGTGGAAGACGACGTGAAGCCGGTGCCCAGACGAGAATGCCCTTGCTTCGCCGAGCGCTTTCATGCGAGCGCCGCCGTCGTGCCAGCCGATCCAACGTGGGTTGATTGCGATCCGCCCCGAGTCATTGGTCTTAGCGATTTCGTGGGGGTCGATGTGGCCACGCCGGTCCCGAAAAAGGAACTCATCGACCACGATCTCGCTGGGCAGCGTCCCGCCTGCCGAGACCACCTGCTGCAGGCCGCGCACGAGCATGTCGCCGATCTGAGCATCGCCGCCTAGGCGGACGGTCTCAACACCCAACTCCTTGAGCAGGTGGCTCTGGTACTCGGGATCATCCGTTGCAGTGGTCTGCGCGCGTCGCCCGGCGTCGGTGCGAACCGTGGCGGCGCGCTGCTGGACCTGCTGGCGCATCTGCAGGGCTTGGTAGCGCTTCTGCAGCTCGTTGCGGTTGCGCACGTTGAGCAGCTTGTCCGTGTCGGGGTCGGGCTGGCCAGCGGCGATCTCTTCGGGGTTGGCCAGATCCTCAATAAACGGCGCCGTACTCTTGCTGCAGTTGGGATGGAACGGCGGGCCGCCCCCCGGTAGTGAGGACAGTGGCGGGTACTTGCGGTGCCCGCCGGCTATGGAAAAGACCTTGTCCACGTAGGCGGTGCAAAAGTTGGCGCTGATGCGGCCGGTGACGACCACCAGGTCGATGCCACGCTCGGCCAGCCTGGCGTGGCGGGCCTTGCTGGTCGCTTCGCGTGTCTTGGTGACGGCGACCATTTTGGCGTAGTAACCAGCGTCGAACTCGATCGGATCGCCGTTCTTGTCGGTGATCGTGACCTTGCGCCCATGCACCTTCTTCAGCGCCTCGCGCAGCTCGCGGGCAGCCTGCACCGGCTGGCCCTCGATCACGCCGCCGCTCAGGATGCTGTTGACCTCGGCGTTGCTGACGCCGGCAGCCGCCATGCGGCGCAGTGCGTTGTCCGCCTGCCGGCGCATCGAGTCCGCAGCCTTGGTGAGGTCGCCGACGGTGTCGCGCGCCAGGACCTCGACGGCGCCGCGATCGAGGACGGCAAAGCTGCCCGCCAGAGCCGTGCTCGGCGGGCGTATGCCGGCCTGTGCCGCCTGGCGGTCGGCGACCGCAACGCCGCGGGCCACCGAACGCGACAGGGCGGCCCCCGTCCACTTTGCCGCCTGCTGCTTGAGGCCGGCGACCTCACCTTCCACCTGGGCGAGGACCTGGGCGGCGCGGGCCTGATTCCACTGGCGCGCGCTATCGCTTTTGCCGCGCGGATGAAGCACGCGCTGGCGCACTCGCGCAGCGGCGCCCTCGTAGCGAGCGACCAGCTCGGCGACGAGTCGAGGATCGGGTTGGTCGTGGTCGATCGCCATCGGCTACAGCGCCTTGCGCATCTCCTTCTCGACAAACGGCACGAGCTTGTGGGCCTCGGTCCGCATGGGCGCCTCCAAGTACTTGGCCTGTCCCTGCGCGTGATGCTGATCCAACCGCTCATGCACCGCGGCCGCGTAGTCGGTGTTGAACCCGACCGTGGCCGTGATGCTGTTGCCCGCCACTTCCGGGGGCTCGGCGATGCCCGACGCCTTGAGGGCGCCCGTGTCCACCGGCGCCAGCCGCTGGGCCTTGCCCACCACGTGGTTGGCAAACTTGTCCACGGCCGCCACGCCCGCGGCGATAGTGCGGCGCTTGCCCTCGCCGGATAAACCTGCCAGGAACTTGGACACGTCGAAGCTCATCGCGCCTCCTGAAACTGAACATCACACCGCAGCACACGGCAGGCCAGCCAGATCAACCACGTCGCGAGCAGGACGCGAAGACGAAGCCTTCGCGTGGCGACCACCGTCACCAGCATCGTGCATCCCGCTAGACTCGACACCGATACCTGCATCCGGCGCTCCATTCCTGTCGCTACGCGACTTTCAGCAGGGCCTCTGGCTGCTCGACGTTCTGGATCATGCGAATCGCGCGGTCGCTGGTCAGGCTGCATTTGATTGCCTCCTTGAGCAGCGGCACATCGACCGAGCCCAGACGGCGATCCTTGGCCAGGAAGATTGCGAACTCCATGACCTGCACACAGATCCGCAGGGCGCCGCTGTCAGGCTGAAGTGCCAGCTTGCACAGCCACTGGCCCGCCGTGGGCGTGAGCTTTAGCCCGAACCCCGCGAACATCTCGCGCACCTGATCGACCGTGTACAGCGGGTCGCCGCCGCCCGACTGGTTAAACACCTCCATCAGGTCCACACAGGGAAAGATGCGGCTTCTGATCTGCGCCAGAGGCTCATCGAGCGTCTTGGTCTTCTGCCGCGTTAGATACGCGACAAGGTCACTGGTACCGCACCACAGCTGCGCGGTGCTCGTCGCCTCGTAGATGTCCATCAGGTAGTAGAACGGGCGGTCTTCCTTGGCGAAGCGCAGGTTGTGAACCTGGTCAATCATCAGCAGGTGCGATCGACCCTTGAGGTGCTCGACCACGCGGTCCATCCGCTGCGCGTTGCTACCGCTCTGCTCCAGGCGCATGCCGGCGAGGATCTTCCGCAGCAGCCCGGTGGGGTTGGCGTCGCACTTGTCGATCGTGACGAGGGTCGAGCGTCGCGGGCCGAGCTCCTGCGCGATGGCCTTGAGCGCCGTGGTCTTACCGATGCCGCTGGTCTCGGGACCGTAGATCAGCCCGACCTTCTTCATGTCGAGGCAGTAGGACGCAACACTCTTGATCTGTTGGGCGACGTTGGTCCAGACAAACGTCGTCTGCAGCTGGTTCGCCCGCCGTTGCTCCTCGGCGGTCATCCAGTCCTCCAGGTCCAGCGCCACCTGGCCAGCTTTGCCGGCGTAGGTTCCCTTCAGGAACTCGGTCACGACGCTCTGCGAATAGCCGATCGCCTTCGCTACCGCCGCTCGGCTGACCTTATTGGCACGGCAGAACAGCTCGACATCCGACGCGACCTGCTGAATCTGCTCCGGCGTCACATCCTTGGGGTCCGTGCCTGAAGCGATCATCCGTGATGCTCCTCTGATCCGCGCTCGATCGATCAGCGCGTTGCTGGGTTTGGGGGTGTCATCCATCACAAGTCCTCCTCTTCACCCCAGGAATTCTCGGCCATGCGCGTGTATGCGAAGCGGAATCCGGCCGGCGCAGCGTCTGCGTCGTCGGCCGCGAACGTGGGCTGGTACGCGAACCGGCTCACCGCGGCCGTCCCCGCTCTCGGATGCGGCGTGCCGTCGCCGACGGCCTTGCGCATGGTTGCACGAGCTTCGTCGCATTGAAGCGCCGCCAACTCCGATTCGAGCGGTGATCGAATGGGCTTTATGACAGCCGGCTCAACTTCCGGCGGCGGGGGCTGTGACTTCGCCTTGTCCTGGGCGGCGCGCACCAGCCGATCCGCCAGCGGCTCGCGCAGCGCCCGCTTGGCGTCCTCGCCGGCCACGATCGCCTTGCGGTGGCGGCGCTTCTCGTTGAGCGCCTCGCGCAGCTCCTGCGCCCCCGCGTTGAACGGCAGCTTCTGATTCTGTGTTGCCGCGCAGATGAAGTCATCATCAGGCGACCAGACCGACACAGAACTCAGATCGCGATCATTGATGCGAATGAAGACCTGCTTGCCGAACCACCTGGCCAATGCCAGGTCGCGGTCGCCGAAGTAGAGGCCCTTGTAGCAGACCCCCGCCTGGCCCACTGTGCGAGCGAACCGTTTCTGCAGCATGACCTCCAGCAGCTTCTCGGGCGCCGTGCGCTTCTCTACCAGCTTGGCGTCGAACGCTTGACTGGGCGTGAGTCCGTCCATCGCGTCGCCCTGGTGGATGCGGCCGTGATAGTCCGCCTCAATCCAGCGCGCGAAGGATGCGACGAACTCGGCCAGCGTGGGCGCCTCGCCCGCGTCGAGCCGGTCCTGCAGGCCGTAGGGCTTCTCATCGGGCTTCCCGCCGCAGAACGTCGGCTGCAGTCGACAGAACCGATCCTTCACCGTGCCGAACCATCGCTCGATCGGCTTCGACTGTCCATGGAATTTCTGGGCATGGCGATGCTGTATACCAAAGCTCGCGTACACGCCCTGCATCCGCTCGGGGTCCAGCTCGACTCGGAGCTTGCGCCGCTTGCGGCGCTGCTGCTTCGTCTCGCCGGCCAGGGCGACGGCGTCGAAGTCCTTGCCGTTGTCGCAGTACATGATCTCGGGCACGCCGTGGCTGGCGAAAGCCAGGCGGAAGACTTCGAGGATCACATCGGTATTCGGGTCTTCGGCGCGAATGACGTAGCCGGTGATCTTGCGACTGGCGCAGTCCTGGACCGCCGACAGCCAGGGCCGGCCGAAGACCGGCTTGATCTCGCCGGTGGCCTGGTCCATCCGCTCGCCCACGACAACGATCACGTCGAAGCGATGATGATCGGCATTCCAGATTTCGTTCGACCGCAGCGCTGAGTAGTCCCGCTCGATGAACGGCTCGATCTTGTCCTCGAATGCCTTCTTCCCCTCGCGCATCATGATTTGAATTGCTGGCTCGATCTTCCGCATGAGCTGGCACACGCGGCGGTACGAGACGAGCGACCAACCCTGCTCCTGGGCTTCGAGCCGCGCGATGTCGTAACAGGTGGTGAGCTTGGGCTTGCCCAACCGCAGCCACGTCCGTCGCACTTCAGCGACGAACGGATCGTCCGCGTCGGCCGCGTCGCGCAATTTACGTGCGTCCATAAGCCCCGCAAATCCTGATCGCTGAAAGTCGCCGAGGTAACGGTACAGCGTTCGGCGCGAAAGGCCCGGCCGGCTGCGCAGGAAAGACTCGGTCGCCTCCTCCTTCGTGCCACCCCGGCCGATGGCCTCGGCGATGGCCACCTGCCAGGCGTCGAGGATCGCCTTGCGCTGCAGCACCACCGCGCGATGAGCCTCGGGGATGCTCCGCATGTCCTCGCCGGCCAGACGCAGATGACCGCCGGCCGCGGGCGCGCCGACGGCGGAAGCCTCGGCAGTAGCCCCATGCTCCGAATGCGGGGCCAACCCACGCACCTGCCAATAGCTGCGCTTGCCCGGCTCGTTGATCTGCCGCGCCTTGCCCTGCTTGGCCCACGCGCGACAGTGCCGGCGAAGATGCCCAACGCTCTTGTCGAGCCGCCGCGCCGCCTCGGGCAGGCTGATCCACTGCGCCACAGGCATCGGCGACGACGCTGCGAACGAAGATGGGACAGGCATCGCACTCATCGGATGTGGCGGGTCAGCGCTCCTCGATGGGGCAGGCGCACGAAGTGCCGCTCGGCTCGACGCCGCGCGTCGCGGCGCTCGGCCTGGATGTAGGTGTTGGCGGCGATCATCAGCATGTAGATCAGGCCGATGCCGCCGACGACGAGGATTTTCACGAGCAGACTTCCGGTCATCGCTGTTGGACTCCTGCAGCCTCGGGGTGATCTTCCAGGAACTGGCGGATCACCTTCGGGCTACTGATCAGGCGGTGGTTGCCGAACACGTTGCGAGTCGGGCCGCCCTCGAAAATCTCCGCTCGCCACTCGATGATCTTGTTGCAGTGGTCGCAGTACAGCCTGCACCGGCCGACCTCGATCCGCACCACGTCCAGACCACCCCCGGCGAACGCCGTCGGCATCGGCTTGACCTCATCCACGACGACGGCATTGACGCAGTACGTCTTGCCGCAGATCACGCACTCGACCCGCCCGGCCGCGGGCGCGCGATCGCACTCGACGTGCTCGACCGTCTCGACGGGCCAGGTGGTCAGGCGCAGCGCCATATCAGTTGACCTCCCCGCTCATCGCCCTCGCCCAGCGATGCTTGAGCATGTGCTTGGTGAACTCGGGCACGTCGTCAAACAGATGCTCGTTGACCCGTCCGCGCTCGACCAGCGGCCACAGCCGCTCGCCCTTGAGCACCGGCTCCCTGCATCGGTGGTCGTCGTAGCCGCGGTACACGCGTAGCCGCGTCTCGCCGACGGCGCGGCAGTAGCGCACCACGTGCGCCTGCGCCGCATTCAGACAGGCGAACGTCTTGCCGCCCAGGCCGATCGTGTGGATCGCCGTGAGTTTGGCTTCCTGCTGCTCGCGCGGCTCGGTCCAGCTAGGCATACGCCAGCCTCCTCTCCGCACGCCGGCCGCGCTCGCGCTGTCGCTCGACGGCCCGGCGGACCTTGATCGCCTCCATCGCCAGGGCGCCAAACACGGTCGGCTCGTAAGTGACCAACGGCCGGCCCGATGCGGTCGGCGTCTCGATCCGCCTCAGCCAGCCGTGCCGCGCCATCGCGTCCAGGTGCTCGCTGACCTCCTGGATGAGCAGGTCGGTGAGCTTGGCCCGCTGCATCGCCGTGGCCGCCATCGCCGGCCGCCGGTCGCGCGCCCAGGCCATGAGCAGCCGGTCGTGGATGGTCTCGCCCGCGCGCGTCATCGTCGCACCGCCTCTCTCGGCAGCGGCCGAGCCTGGCGCCGCGACGCGTGGCGCTCGGCCAGGACGTTGACGATCTGTCGCGCCCTGGCCGCCTCGGCGATCACCTGGCCCAGCAGCTCGTTGATCGTGCCCAGCTCGGCGGCGCTGATGATGCGGTCCTCCGCCGACGCGTGAATCCGCGCCGCCGCCGTCGCCGACTTGATCGACAGGTCCAGCGCGCCGGTCAGCGCGTCCTCGGCATCGAGCCGTCCGTCGCCGTTGGCGTCGAGCTCGCCTGCGTCGGCGACCTCGACCGCCACCATGCTGCGCGTCGCCAGCAGGTCATCGAGGAACCGCTGCAGCAGCGCCACCTTCGGATGCGCGCGAAACAAACGTCGCAGGCGCGAGTACGACAGCTCCGTCGCCTCGAAGTAGCGGTACGCGCCGCTCAAGGACAGGTCGAACAGGTCCGCCAGCTCGCGCGGGTCGATCAGACCGTCCTGGTGGCAGCGGGTGAGGATATCGACGCTCAAGGGAGCCTCCGGTCCCCCCGAAGTTACCCCGGAACTTGGGACGAAATCGCGGGCTGGTTCTACTGCAGCAGTCATTTTCGCGTCCCTGCGAATCCGCGACCGTCTATCGTCCATGCGCCGGCCCACGAGGGCGGGCGGTTGTTCTCGACGGGGCGCCCCCGACCGAGCCGTGGCGCCCCTCGGACAGTCCGTTGTCCCCCCGGAACCGGGCCGTCGTCCGTGCGGCCCGCTATGCACTCCGGCGCTGCGACCATGGCAGGTTCGCGCCGGGTTGCTGTCACACCCCGCCAGGGGAGTCGGCCTGGCGAGGCGCTTCACGAGGGAATCCTCCGCCGCGCGACGAGCGCGCCGGGGTACTTCCGGGGGTACGATGGCGGCCACCCTTCCCAAGGAGACCGCGTGATGGCGCAGAAGAGGAAGTCAAAGAAGAAGCCTGCCATCGCGCTCGACGCCGAGCAGAAGGCGCAGCTGAAGCTTCTAAAGGAGGTCCACCGGTTGCTGATACCCCGAGCTGTGCAAGAATATATTGGCCGAGGCGCGTCGATCCAGGCCTATCAACCTCTGCACGGACTGCTTCGAGAAGAGCTGCTTCGCACCACAGCGTGGGCGGCACGAGATCGGAGCATCGATAGACTGCGCCAGCACATCCTCGACATCGATCCGGCCACCATTCTGGGTGGGATTCAAGCCAGCTTCGAAGATCTGCAAGCCGGGCTTCGAGGGGGTAATCGAATCGAAGTGTTTGCAGCGACTGACGAGCCAATCGATGTGGCGATCGCCGTGATGCAGTGGCTGGAGTACGCGACCCGGCCCCAGCCACCCGAGCCTGAACCGCCGCCCGATGACCGTCTCGCCGCGTCGGCTGCTTTGCGGAAGGTCGCCTGACTGTTGCACTTGCC
Source organism: uncultured Phycisphaeraceae bacterium (assembly GCA_964518335.1). Classification (GTDB taxonomy): domain Bacteria; phylum Planctomycetota; class Phycisphaerae; order Phycisphaerales; family Phycisphaeraceae; genus CAZFDT01. Next base: position 21,915 of record CAZFDT010000052.1, on the reverse strand, counting down.
TTGGATGCACCCATGACCGACTCCTTCAAAGGCATCTTCCAAACCCGCCGCCGCCGCGAGGCGGCGAGCGGGCTTCCGGGGGTTGTCGAGGGCTTTCGCCCTCAAAGGGCCGTGCGACGTTTCCGACGCACGAACCCTGTGATTCCGCGGGTACGCCCCGCGGGTGACTGCTTATGCGGCCGCCGCCACTTCCGGGGGCGGGGCTTGTTCGGCATCTTGCTCCTGATGCTGACGCTCGATCTGATCTTTGACGAAGCGAATGAATTGGGCGGGCGTCATGCCCTCGACAGTCAGGCATCGGGACTTCTTCGTCCGGGCGTCCGTCGCCGTCACGTACACGCGCTTCGAGGTTGGATCGTAAATTCGCATCTGCGTGAAATCTAGATTACACGCAGATCATCGGCTGTGTCAACCCTCGATCTACACACAATCTAGAAAACATCTGCGTCACGTGAGGGTAAACTATGCGTCTTATGGCACTTAGCGAGCAGAAGAAAAAAGTTGGCTGGGCGCTAAATCTGCCTGCCATCCAGCAGGTTTCGAGGCTTGCAGCGTCGTTTGGGCGGCCAGGCCTCAAGTCCACTTGCGTGGAAGCGGCACTCGTGATGTTTTTTGAGTCGACTCGGGATCGCCAGGCAGAATACATCCAGAGGGTTGAAAGGGCTGAACTGGATCATAGGGTGAGTGATATGATCGCGCAGGCAGTCGCTTCAAGTGAACAGTCTGACGGGCGCCAAGGGGTCACGAAACCCCTTAAAATCGCGGCAAAAACGCTTCCTAAGCCCACACGGGACTGATGACGGGGATCGCATCATGGACGCCGGGCAGCATGATCACATCGCGCGCTTCGATGCCCTGCTGCAGATACACCTGCACGCGGGCGAGCGTGCGGGCGTCGAGTCGGGCCAGACCCAGCCCCATCAGGTTGGCGATCGCCTCCTCGTCCAGGCCGGGCGCCAGCGTCACGTCGCACTCGCCCTTGATGGCGTGAGCCAGCTCGTGCCAGAACAGGCTCATGCGCTTGCCCGCCGGCACGCAGTCGCTGATGAGGATGAGCATCGCCGCGGTGTCGCACGTGCCCATCGCAGGCCCGTCGGGATGCGGTATCGGCCCCGAAAACAGGCGGATTTCATACGCGAACGGACCGACCGGAACGTGCATAGACATGACAGGACTCCGGAAAATCGGTATTGAACAGATACGTACAATATGCTAACACATGGATTGAAAAGATCAACAGTTCGGCCTCTCGCAATCCGGGTGGTCCGGTGGTTGCGCGTCGCCGCATGATATGGGGCAACAGCATGAATCGGACTGTGACACCACAACAGGAAAGCTGCCAGAACTGCGGCCGAATCATTGGAAAGCTTGAGACGGTCCACCTCCACCATGATCACGCCGTCTGCGGCAACTGCATCACCGCGATCCGAACAAGCGAAGCGGCCGAAACACCAACCCCGGTCGCTGCCTCGCCTGGCCCCACCAAGCGGCGTGGCGGGCTGGCCTGTCAACACTGTGGTGGCGAAATGGTCAAGAGGACGATCAGTAGCGGCAACGCCCTCGGCATCGCATTGGCGCTGATCATTTTCGTCGTCGGCGTCTCACTCTCGCTGACAGTTGTCGGGGCCATCATCGGCATCCCCCTATGCATCCTCGCCTTGTTCATCGGCGGTAAGCGTCGCAAGGTCTGGAGGTGCCGCAAGTGCAGCAGCATCATAGATCGGGCCTAGAAAAATATTCTTGACGGCGCTCCTATTTGTCGATACCCTCCTCACGTCGGAAGAACGGGAGTGACTGCCCGCCGACGCAAGACCCCTGTGATTCAACTCGACTTTAGGGCCGTGCGAGTATCCGATGCGATGCTCCGCGGCCTTGCTCTGTTCATGGGGCAAGTGCAGCGGATCGCGCGAGCATGGTCGCTCGCAGATCGGCGCACGGATGCCCAGCATTACCCGCACATCCAGAGCAGGGAGCAGCCCCCGGAAACCGGCCAACCGGAAGCTGACGCCGGTGCAGCAGCGCAGGCTGCGGACGCTGCAGTTGGCCTGGGACGCCCTTTACGACGTGAAGCGTGAGTTTCGGCCGTTCGGGCCGGGCAACAACGACGCCCTGCGCCAGGCCTGCCGCGCCGCCCAGATCGCCATCAGCGAGGCGGAGGCCCGCGTGAAGGGGGTGCGGGATGGCACATAAGCCCGACCCCACCCGCGCCCACCGCGGCAAAGACGCGGAGAAAGACGCGGCCTTCCGCCGCGAGTTCGATCGCATCACCGCCCGCCAGGTCGAGCGCGCCACCCGCGGCCGGATGACCCTCATCGGCGACCGCGTGGTCGGCGGCATCCGCCCCCGGAATCTGGAACCCCGCGATGCAAATCCGGGGCTGTCCCTGGAAGGGAGGGCCGCCTGATGCCCACGCACGACCGCAAGCCGATCCGCGCCACGCCGCCGCAGGGGCGGCCGTGCGCGATCAACTGGCCGGACGGCAGCCGCTCGACCGGCATGTTCGTCGAGCGCGCTGGCATGCGCCACGCGGAGGTCCACCGCGACGACTGGACGCCCGGCGAAGAGTCGCCGGTGATGCGCATCCCCATCGCCTGGCTGGAGTTCTCGGCAGGCAGGGTTCAGGGTTCAGGGATCGGGGATCAGGGTCCGAACACCCCTTTTGGAGATCGCTCATGACCACTCGCATCGTGCAGCTCATCTCGCGCTACATTGCCGTCGCGCTGACGGCCGTCGCCGCCTGGCTCAGCGGCGCCGCCGAGACCGCCTCGCCCCCGCCCCAGGTCGCCCCGCTGTCCGACGCCATGGCCACGGCGATCGCGGCCGTCGTGCTGTTTCTGATCGACCTCGTCATCCACCGCCTGCACGCCGGGGGCGTGCTCAAGCCCGCCGACCGCAACCTCGCGCTGCTGTTGCCCGTGGTGATCGCCCCGCTGCTGTTGACCGGCTGCATGGCCGCTGGCCCACTGTCGCCGCTGCAGCAGACCGTGATTGGCCGCGAAACGTACACCGCCACGCTCAACGGACTGAGCGTGTACCGCCAGACCGGGCTGATCGGCGATGCCGCGACGCTGGAAATCGAACACTTCCGGGGGCAGGCCGCCGTCGCCCTGGACCTCATGGAGCAAGCTGCGCTTAACGGCGACGGGGTCGGGTGGTCCGACGCCGTCTCCGCATTTAACGCCGCGATGGACGAGCTGATCGCCCGCCGCTTGCGATTGCAGAAGGGAAACGCCGATGACCGTACTCGAACTCCTGGCGCTGATGCGCGTGATGGGCGAGGGGATGCAGTTCCTGATGACGCTGGCCGAGCAACTGCAACGCGAGGGCCGAGAGCCGACGCCCGAGGAAGTTGCCCAGGTGAAGGCGCGGCAGGCCGCCGCGGAGAAGCGCTGGCAGGCGCTGCTGCCCCCGCCCCCGCCCCCGGAAGCTGCAGCGACTGGCGCCGCCTGACGCGGCGGTCGCGGCTGTGCACGACTCCTGACCACAAGGCGCGCCAGAGCGCAACGTGTTTCGCGTTGAGGGCGGGTGCGCCCGCCCTCAACCATTGACCTCCTGGCCGACGGCGTCCGACCCGGCGCCGTCGGCTTTTCCCCCGCTCCCCCGTAAGGACGCGACGCATGGAACCAGCACTGGCCGTATCGATCATCAACGGCATCGCCACCATCGCGGTGACGGTCGGCCTGTTCTACGTCGGCTCGAAGACGGCCAAGATCGGCAAGCTGGAGGACCAGCTCCGCGCGGCGGCCGCCGACGCGGTGGACCTGCGCTTCGGCAAGCTTGCCGGGGACATGGCGGGGGCGATCACCACGCTCAAGACGATCGTCGCGGAAATCCAGCGTCGCCTGGAGCGCGGCGACGACGAGTTTGACGAGAACAAGGAACACCGCCACCGCCTGGAGCTTAAGACCCAGCAGCAGATCGAGGAACTCAAACGCACGACCGCGACGCGCGAGGACCTGCGCGACATCGCCGCACAGCTCGTGAAGCTGCAGTTGACCGTCAACCGCATCGCCGGTGCGTGCGTGCATTGCGATCACAACACCGCCAACAAGGACGGCGCATGAACCCCGCCCCCGGAAACAGCACGATGGCCGACAAGCGCAAGCGCCGCCGCCTGCTCGAACTGGTCAATGCCGCGCGGGCTTCCGGCGGCCTGCGCTGGCGCACGCTCATGGACATCCTCGCGGACGTGGGCGAGGACGTTGACGACGCCCAGGCGTGGCGCGGCCTGCTGGGCGACCTGGTCGCCGCGGGCCTCTGCCTCACGATCGATCGCCGCAGTGGCCTGGCGGCTGCGTTCAGCACGCCCGACGAACACTTGATCGTGCGCGTGACCGACGACGGCACGGCGCTCGTCGCTCAGGCGATCGCGCCTAACCCCCTGGTCGAGGATGACCGCCTGTGAGCCGCAAGTACCGAGTCGATCAAGTGCTGGCCGCCCCGGAAGTATCCGACGCTGACCGCGCCGAATACCAGGCGCTGCTGCGCCAGCCGGCGACGACGATCGATGACCTTCTCGACTGGCTCGATGAGCGAGGGTTCGCCGTGTCGCGTGGGGCGGTGTGGAAGCATCGGCGCAACTTCCAGGAGACGCTCGACGGCGTGCGCCGCTCGGCCGAGCTGGCGCGGGCCTTCGCCGACGTGGCCCGCGAGGGCGGGGTCGAGTCGCTGGGCGAGGCGAGCCTGGCCCGCTTCCAGCAGATCATGGCCGAGAAGCTCCTGAGCATCGACGTGGACGGGGACATGGACGCCAAGGAACTGCTGCAGTTGTCGATGGCGATGAACCAGGCGGCGACCACCAAGCAGCGGATCGAGAAGGTCAAGCGCGAGTACGAACAGCGGCAGCAGGACGCCCTGGCCAGGGCGCAAGCGGCCGCTGCTGGCGGGGCGTCCGGCGCGGATGTGGTCGCCACGATCAAGCAAGCCTTGGGGATCACAACGGCAGCATGAGCAATCACCCGTTCAACCTGCTCTGCCCCTACCAGCTCGCCTGGCTGCGCGATCCCGCGCCGCTGGCGGTCTGCGAGAAGTCGCGCCGCATCGGATGGACGTGGACGCAGGCCCTGGGCGCCGTGCTCGACCGCATCGAGGGCGTCCCCGCAAGATCGCACTACTACCACACCTCGGCCGACATGACCGCCAGCGTCGAGTTCATCCAGGAGTGCGAGGGCTGGGCGGCGATGGTCAACGCGGTGGCCAAGGTGACGGAGGCGAAGGAGGTCATTGACGACGACGAGATTCTGACGCTGGTGATGACCTTCGCCAACGGCAACAAGATCGTCGCCGGCAGCAGCAACCCCAAGTTCTTCCGCAGCAAGGGCGGCGCGGTGGGCTTCGATGAGTTCGATTTCCATCGCGACCAGCGCGAGTTGTTCAAGGCCGGCCACGCGACCGCGATGTTCTGGGGCTACCCGATGCGGATCTGGTCGTCGGTGAACGGCCAGGGCACGTTCATGGCCCAGATGGTGCAGCAGATCGAGGCGGGCACGCTCAAGGGCAGCCTGCACCGCGTGACGGTGCTGGATGCCGTCGAGCAGGGCATTGTCGAGCGTATCCAGATGCGCAAGGAGCGGCTCGACCACGTGCCCGCCCCGGACGCCGGCCGTCGCCAGGCGTGGCTCGATGAGCTTCGCTCGACGGTGCCCGACGCCGACACATGGAACCAGGAGTATCTGTGCATCCGCAGCACGGACGCCACGTCGCTGCTCAACTACGATCTGATCCGCCCGTGCGAAGTGGCGAATCTGCAGCTCCACGATGTGACGACTCAACTTCCGGGGGCGGGGGCGCTGTACGCGGGGTTCGACGTGGGCCGCAAGAAGGATCTGTCAGTTCTGTGGGTGGTCGAGCGCGTCGGCGATGTGTTCTGGACGCGAGTGCTGCGCGTGTTCGACCGCGTGAACTTCACCGCTCAGGAGGGCGCGATCAATGCGCTCCTGGCCAATCCGGGTGTGCGACGGCTGTGCATGGACTCCACCGGGATCGGGTTGCAGTTGTCCGAGCGGCTGCAGGACCGCTGGGGCAAGTATCGGGTCGAGGCCGTCAGCTTCACCGCGGCGGTTAAGAGCGAGCTTGCGATGCCGCTTCGAAGGCTGTTCGAGGACAGGCTGATCCGCGTCCCGATGGACGACGCGGTGCGCGAGGACCTCCATAGCGTCCGCAAGATCATCACCGCCGCGGGAAACGTCCGCTTTGACGCTGATCGCTCCGACAGCGATGGGCACGCCGACCGCTTCTGGTCGCTGGCCCTGGCGTACCACGCGGCCGAAGACAACAAGCGTCCCCTCCCCGCCCCGCTGATGAGGAAGCCCGCCGGCTGGTAGCCCCCGGAATAGATGGCAACTGCAACATGAGCGTCATGCACACGCACAACCTCGGCAACGTCTGGCACCGCTCAAGCGGCGGGGCCAACGCCGTGCTGTCCCGGTCAGGCCTGGCGTGGATGACGCCGGCCGAGCGGTGTCGCGCCGAGCGGCTGCGCCAGGCCCGCATGCTCTTCGAGGGCCGGCACCGCGACTACTACCTCTGCGAGGGCCGATCGGCCCACCCATTCCCGTCGCTGCGCGAGCACGAGCCGCCGTACTTCCGACCCTACAACCTGCTCACGCTGGTGTGCGAGAAGATGGCCGACCTGCTGTTCGGCGAGTCGCCGCGACTCTACATCGACAACGACGCGATGCAGCTGGCGGTCGACACCATCGCGGAGCGCTCGTGGCTTCCGGCGATGCTGATCGACGCCGCCGCCGAGTGCTGCTGGGCGGGCGAGACGTATCTGGAGTTGAGCCGACTCAACGGTCAGGCCAGCATCGGGCATGTGCCCGCTGACGAAGTGTGGCCCCAAGGCCACGAAACGACCGACCGACAGTACCCGCGCTACATCCGCTATGCGACGGCATTGACGCAGGAGGGCACGACCCCCACCGCCCTGCTGCTGGAGACCCACCACACGGCCGGTCTCATCGAACGTCGCGTCTATCGGCTCGACCAGGTGGACGCCGCCGGATTCAAGCGAGCCGAGTCGCTGCCGATCGACAAGTGGCCGGCTCGCACCGACGCCGGCGAGCCGTTGCCCGAGCGCGAGCCGACCGGATTGAGCCGGCCGAACTTGATTCGGGTGCCCAACGGCTTTGGCGGTCGCAGCGACTACGACGGCCTGATCGAGCTGCAGGACTCGCTGCACGCCGCCAACACGCAGATCGGTCGTGTGCTGGCCAAGCACGCCGATCCAAAGCTCGCCGCACCCGATGCGATGGTCGATCCGCAGACCGGCAACCTGCCTGCGGCGGCGGAAGTGTTCTTCTACCGCAACAAAGACGAGTTGCCCCAGTACATCACCTGGAACGCCGAGCTGGCCAGCGCGATGGAGGACCGCAAGTTCGCCCTCTCCGCCCTGGCGACCGTGGCGGAGATGCCGCTGTCGGTGCTCGGCGTCAAGGACGACAGCGCCGTCGAGACCGCGGCCAAGATGCGACTGGCGGCGGCGCCGGCCCTGGCCAAGGCCGCGCGCAAGGCGGTGGTCTGGCGACAGGCGATCGTCATGGCGATGACCATGGCGATGGAGAGCCAGGCGGGCATCGCGCCCGCCATCCCCCTGGGCGTGGAGATGCGCGACGGCATGCCCGACGACGAGGTCGAGCGCGCCAACGTCATCGCCACGCTGCGCGCTGCGAGGTCCATGAGCCGCAAGCGCTCACTGCAGCAGCAGTGGCTGGACCCCGCCACGGTCCGCGACGAGGAAGCGGAGCTCGACGCGGAGGCCGCGTCACAGACGCCAAGCGTGTTGTTCGGTGAGCCGACAGAAGCGATTAACACAGGAGCATGACCATGCCACGGACCACCAAGACCACCGAAGCGCCCCCGCCCCCGGAAGTGACCCCGGAAGTGACCTTGCCACGGCCGTCAAGGTCAGCGCCGTCCGCCGAGTCGCGCGCGCAAGCACGGCGCGACTTCATCGCCACGCACATGAAGGACATCCCCGACGCTTACCACTCGAACATCGGCAGCGACCCCGCGAAGTTCGCCGCCGACGAGAAGCGGCTGCGCGCCGCCCTGCGACGGAGTAAGTGAGGCAGTCCAATGCGTTTTCCATCGTTCAACCCGTTCGCCGGCGTCCGGCGACGCAACCGAAAGGACTCAGCGATGCCTGAGCAGACCACGAACCCCGAAGCGCCGGACGTCAAGGCGCTCATCGCCGAGGCGATGACAAACCTCAAGACGGAGATCCTCGACTCCGTCAAGACCACCGTGACCGGAACGGTCACCGAGGCGGTCAAGCCCATCGCCGACCAGGTCGCCGCGATCAAGCCGGGCGATGGTCTCAACTCCGAGGCGGTCGCCAAAATCGTTGGCGATCAGCTCGATGCGCGTTTGAAGGCCGCCGCCGCGTCCGACCAGGCGAAAGCCGCGCGACAGGCGACGATCGACAAGATCGTCAAGGAGAAGCTCGGCGGCAACGCCAACCTGGGCAAGCTGCTCACGGGTCAGACCGACGAGGAGCTGACGGCCCAGGCCGATCTGATCGCCGCCGAAGCCAAGGCGCTCAAGCCCGACTTCGGCGCCGCGTCGAAGGATGGCGGGACCACGCCGAACCAGACGGCGTCTCCCGCGGCCAACGCGCTCAACGGCCTGACGCCCGGCGTGGCGAAGTTCGCCGAATCGATCAAGCTCCCGACCCAAGGCAGCGCCGCCGCCCCCGGAAGTGCGGCCACTGACACCAAGACGACCGAGGCCGCCAAGTAACGCGGCTCACTGCAGCACCCGACCCCACCGACTCTTAACACGAAAGGATTCACATGAGTCGTCCGACACTGCTCGATATCGTGAAAGCCAACGGCAACGATGCCGTCGTTGGCCTGGTCGATGAGACCATCAAGGCGCATCCCGAGCTCACCGCCGTGCCGGCCCGCACGATCAAGGGCCTCAACTTCCGAACGCGCGTGCGCGTCGCCCTGGGCCGCGTCACCGGCAGCTTCCGCGACGCCAACGAGGGCCTCGACCCGATCAAGGCGACCTACGAGAACCGCCTGGTTGAGACGTACATCCTCAACCCGCGTTTCGAGGTGGACAAGGCCGTCGCCGACCGCTACGAGGACGGCCCGCAGGTCTACATCGCTCAGGAGAGCCAGGGCATCATGGAGGGCGAGATGCAGGGCCTGGCGTCGCAGTTCTACTACGGCGCGGGCAATCACGCCAAGGGCCACCCTGGCCTGATCAACATGCACGATGCCACCAACATGGTCGTCGATGCCACGGGCACGACGGCCGCCACCGGTTCGTCGGTGTGGCTGGTGAAGTTCGGCCCGCAGGACGTGCAGTGGGTTTGGGGCGCCAACGGCGTATTCGCCATGTCGTCCGTGCGCGAGGAAACGCTCCTGGACGCCAACAACAAGAAGTTCGACGGCTACGTGAGCTCGCTGACGGCCTACCCTGGCCTCCAGGCCAACTCGATCCAGTCGGTCGTCCGCATCAAGAAGCTCACCGCCGACAGCGGCAAGGGCCTCACCGATGCCCTGCTGGCCAAGGCGATGTCGCTCTTCCCGGTGGGCCGCAAGCCCGACGCAATCTTCATGTCGCGCCGCAGCCTGTTCCAGCTGCAGGTCAGCCGCACCGCGGTCCTCAACGTCGGCCCCGGCACGGCCAAGGCGAACGTGCAGAACGTCGCCTCGGTGCCGACCGATTTCGAGGGCGTGCCGATCCTGCCCACCGACGCGATCAAGGACACCGAGTCGCTGGACCTCTGACGCCGGTAAACCCCCGGTCACACCCCCGGTCGCTGTGACCGGGGGTTTCTCCCACACAAAACGAAAGGCACACACCATGCAGGTCTTCCTGATTCTCCTGATTCTGGTCATCGCGGCCGTCGCGGCGATGGGCTTCGCCGACATGAACGTGCGCGATGCCCTGCTCAAGATCACGCGGGCGCTGCCGGCCAGCACCACCGCCGTCACATCTGACGCCATCGACACGGGCAAGAGCACGACCATGGGCGGGCAGCTCGCCCAGTTCGAGTTCCTCATCACCGCTCCGGCGCTGACCACAGCGCAGCTTCCCGACACCAAGGTGCAGGTGTACGCGGTCATTCATTCCGACAATGCGAACCTCAGCGGCTCGTCGGTGCTGTACCCAGCGGTCATCACTCAGACCGGAGCAGACTCCGCCGGCGCCGCCGGGGCGACGCACCGCTTCCGACTGCCGACCACGGCCAAGCGCTACATCGGCATCACCATCACGCCCTCGGCCAGCGGCACCGGCGACGCCAGCGGCGCCGCCGCCACGTTGGAGGCGCTGGTCTGACACGCCATCGCAGAGCCGCCGCCGCGGAAGTGGCGGCGGCGGCTCATGGTCACGAGCACGAAAGGCACACCGATGAATGTTCGAGACGCACTCCTGAAGGTCACGCGAGCGCTGCCGGCGACCATCGCCGTCACGTCCGACGCGATCGACACAGGCAAAGTCACCGACCAGGGCAGGCAGCTCGCCATGGTCGAGTTCCTGGTCACCGCCCCCGCACTGACCACGGATCAACTGCCCGACGATGACGCTTTGGAGTACGACGTCATCATGTCGGACAGCGCCGACCTGAGCGCCGCTGTCACGCTATACCCGGCCGTGATCATCCAGACGGGCGATGGTGCTGCCGGCGCCGCCGGGGCGACGCACCGCTTCCGACTGCCGACCACGGCCAAGCGCTACATCGGCATCCAGATCAACCCCCTGCCTGCCGGCACGGGCGCCCCCGCCGACGCCAGCGCCGCCGCCGCCACGCTCGAAGCCCTGGTCTGACGCCGCCGATGGAAGACGCCCCGCCCCGGCAACGCGCGCGGGGCAGGATCACTGCAGCATGCACGTGTACACCGACAGTCTGCAGCGGCTGGCCACGCCGCTCGAACCGTTCGACCCGCCCGCGGGCCGAACGTGGATCGTCCTGGGCTCGGGCATCGGCGCAGAGGCGGACTACCGCCGCCTCTGCGCCCCCGAGTCGGGCCTGTGCGACTACCACGAAGCGTTCGTGCTGACGTGCAACAACGGCATCGCCATCGAGCCAGCGCCCACCGTGTACTGGCTCACCGATCCAAAAGCCGTCGAGCTGCACATCGACCAGGCCCGCGACGCAAAGCGTCGCGGCGCCCGCATCGCCACGAGCGTCACCACGCTGCGCCTGCGGCCGGATTTCGCGCCGCTGGTGGACGATCTGTACATGTACCGCACGACGTGGCTGACACAGTGGACGCCAGGACGGCTCTGCAATGGGCGCACCTCGGGCTGCTTCCTGACGCAACTCGCCGCGATCCATCGCGCGAGTGCGGTCCACCTGGTCGGCATGAGCGGGTATCGATCCAGCGCACGGCAGATCGTCCGCGACTACGACGACGGCCGCGACGGCCTGGACATGCACGAAATGACCATGGCCTACTACGGCCCCATGATGCAGAGCGTGTTCGATCAATCCCCCCACACCAGGTTCATTTTCCACGGCCGGCCGAACTGGCCATGGGCTGGCTCAAACGTGGACATCCTCGAACCTCGCGTTGCCGCCTGACAAGGAGACCCCCATGCACCCTCCACGAATCTCGAAGCGCGCCTGCCACCTGGCGATGACGGCCTGGATGCTGCTCGCCGCAGTGATGCTCGTCGCGCCCTGCTCCGCGGAGACGGCGCCGCAGGCGCTGCAGCGCGAGCTGGAGGATCTGCGCGCGGCAGACACCTCTGCGGTGACGAGCCTCGCCGAGCTGTCTCAGCAGCTCGCGCAGCTCCGCCAGCAGGTGGTCGAGCTTGCCCGCCGCCTGGATGCGTCGCCCGCCGATGATCCGGCGCAGCCTCCGCCGGCGCCGTCGCTGTCGATCGACCTGTCGCGCGTGCCGGCCACTTGGTCGCCGGGCGATGCGGTGCCCAGTGTGACCGCGATCAAGCCCGACGACGCCGACTTGGTGGCCGGCCTCTGGCGCGGCGAGACGCAGACCTGGGTGCCACTGCATGAGATCGCCACGGCCGCCGTGGGGCCGTGGCTGTTCGTTGCCGACATCAAGCGCGGCCAGGTCGTGCTGCATCATGCCGAGCAGGCGATCGTCATCATGGCGACCCCGGCCCCGCCGCCGGCCACATCGCCGCGCTGGCCCGATACCACCGGCTGGACGACGCGCAAGCCCGCGGACGGCGTCGTGCGGCTCGCCACCGGCCAGACGCTGGAGCGCACCATCGTGATTGGCCGCATCATCATCGACGCCAGGCCAAACCAGACTCGCAACGTGACGATCCGAGACGTGCTCGTTCGCGTGCCCAACGAGACCGTCCACGGCATCTTCGGCTTCAACGTCAGCGGCCTGCAGGTCGAGCGCGTGAGCATTGAGCATCCAGGCAAGCGATTCACGAACGCTCACGGCATGTACCTGGTGGACTGCAACGGCGCTGTGCGGGACGTGCGGAGCAGCGGCGCGCCGAATAATGCCTTCAACGTGCGTTCGCACACGATCGGCAGCGGCCCTCTGCTGTTCGAGCGATGCGTGGGGATCGAGGCTGGCCGCCTCTTCGGCATGAAACGGCAGGACGTCACTCCGACGCCGCCGCCCAACCGCAACGTCGTGCTGCGCGATGTGCTCGCTTACCGCTTTGGACGGACCACGAGTTCTAGCTGGTGGGACATCGACCAGCCGGTCTCGATCGAGGGCAGCGGCAGCGCTCAGGGCACCCTCGCGGAGCGCATCTGTCTGATCGACTCCGCGGCGACCCCGCCGCCGAATCCGAGCCGCATCTGGCTGCCGATCAAGCTCGACGCTGACGCTGCCGCCGTCGTGCGAGATTGCATCGTGTGGAACTACGGTTGGAACGTCCCGGCGGGCGTGGCCAGCAGCCCCGCCGGCACGGGTAACCGCAAACTCGACGGGCCGGCCCTGACGCTGGACATCGCCGCGTCGCCGGCGTCGCTAATTGCCGAGGCTCGGCGGCAGATGGGGTTGTGATGGGGGAGCGGGTGAAACACTGGTTGGAGTAGTCAATGACCGAACTTGAAATCACACAACTGCGTGAGCATGCTCTCGCCACTACCGATCCAAAGGTAAGGCGATATGAACTTGCGCTCGCAGCGTTGAAGCAACGGGAACTGATTCGAGCGAAAACTCAGACAAGCCGCAACAGGCTGCAGCAGCAACTTGAAACAGTGGACGGTCGTATTGCCGATTTTGACGCCGGTTCGGCGACCCTGCAGAACCAACTAACCAATCTGGCCAAGGACGTGCCGAGCGAGAAGCTGCTGCCCATCGCGCAGGTCGAGCTGTCGAAGGGAGGCAAGTGATGGCAACGTATTATTGGTCGGGCGGCATCGATAGCAACCTCGACGTGCCCGGTAACTTTGTCGATGGTGACGAGAATCCACTGACCGTTGTGCCCGGTGAGGATGACGCTGTGGAGATGGGAACCCTTGCGAACGTGGCCAACTCACCACAGACCGGAACATCGGATGCGGATTGGCATCTTGAGAGTAATTCGGCCACTATTGATGGAGGCACGTTCAACGGGGGCATATTTATGGCAACTGGAGGCGAAACACTCTACGCTGGCACGTTCAACGGTGTGGTAACAGGTATTGGCATCATCGAGGGAGGCACGTTTAATGAACCGGTAAGCGGTTTCATAACTATCGCGGGCAATTACGGGGCGATATTCAATGCCTCAGTGGAGATCGATAATGCCCCCATCCATCTGGGCACATTCAACGGTCCCGTGTCGGTGAACTACGAGATTCTCGACGGTACCTTTAATGGTAGCGTTGATCTAAACGGAATCGCTGCTGTATATGGGGGCACGTTCCATGGTTTGGTGGACGCAACTGGTGGTGCCTACATCAGCGGTGGTAATTTCTATGGCGATCTGATCTACGACAGCAATTCGTTTTTCGATCAGTTCCCTCATTACGTGTTTGCAAACACCACCTCACTCAGCAAAGGAGGCGTGACACTATACGGCCCCAGCCACGCCGCCGTCGCCGATCCCGCCGATGTGCGAGCTGGCGTGACCAATCTGGGCGTCGCAGGTGAGTTGGACATCAGCGCGGACAACCCGCAACCGGTGGTGCACTACCGCACCGGACCGGCTATCGCCTTACCCATGGTGTAACTGCAGCGAAAGGGATTCTTATGGATGGATCAATCACAGCCTCGGGAATCGGCCCCGCCCAGTTGGGGGAGGCGCTGTTGCTGCAGCCCAGCGGGCGCGGCGTCATGATCACGGCCACGATTCTAGGCGGCGACCTCGCGCACCTGGCCGTCACCACTGCCGCAAAGGTCGGTGGCATCCATCTGCCGCTCGCCGCCGACGAGGATTTCGCCACGCCCACGATCGACAAGGTCCACGGAATCGTCGGGCCTTTGGACAACGCTGGCAATCCGGTCGAGGTGCCCCTCCACGAGGCGCCCGAGGGCAGCCGCATCCAGTTCCGCATCGCGCCGGGACCGCACGAAATACGCGTGCTGGCCCAAGCGGCTGAGGGGGACACGATCAGCCTGGCCATCGAGTACTCGTACTGACGACGATGACCCTCACCGCCTACATCACGCCAAACGAAGCCCGCGAGATGGCCGAGGCGCTCGCCTCGCTACCTGGCATGGCGGCGCTGATCGCGGCCGACGACGCGGACCTCGGCGCGCTGCTGTTGGCCGCGACGCTGGATATCGACGGCGCCATGCCCTACCAGGGCCGGCGGTACGACGCCGGCCAGGAGCGCGAGTTCCCGCGCCTGCCCGGCGGCGATCTTTCTGGGTCACTTCCGGGGTCGGGGGCGCTTCCGGGGGCGCTTCCGGGGGCGCTTCCGGGGGCGGGGGTGTGGGATTGGGACGACGACTCTGGCGCAGTGGTCCCCAGCGCCGTCAAGCTCGCCTGTGTGCTGCAGGCAGCGTCGCTGCAGAGCGATCCTGCCGCTCGGGCTCGCATCGAGGCGATCCGCTCCGGCCTGGCGGCGCAGAGCGTCGGGTCGCTGTCGGAGAGCTACGTCGCCGCCAAGGACCTGGCGGCGGCGGGCGGCGGCACCGGCCTGTGCGACCGCGCCCAGCGGCTGATGGACCGCTACCGCCTGCGCTCTGGAGGGCTGCTGTAAGGGAGAGCCTCGCATTGGCATGACGAGGCTACGAGTTCCATGCTGACCAACGCCACCATCCTCCGCATCGACCGGCCCAGCGGGCACACCGCCGATGGCCGGCCGCTGATCGTGCAGGGCCAGGCCATGGCTGTGCGCTGCTGTGTCGATGCGATCAGCACGCGTCAGCGCTTCGCCCTGGGTACGACGCTTGGCGACGCCGATCATGCCGTGTACATCGAGCGGCCGGCCCTGCAGGGCGTGGCCGATCCCGTGCCCGGCGACCGCATGCGCCTGCAGCCGGATCACGCCGCGACGCCGTACATGGCCCAGGTGGTCACGCAGGGCGATCGCCTCGGCCCGGCAGCCGCGGGGCTGTCCCACCTCGAACTCTTCGTGCGCAAGGAGCCCCTGGTCTGATGGCGACGAACGTGTCCAACCTGCTGCTGTCACTGGCGCACGCGATGGCCGCCGCCGCTGGCAGTCCCGCCATCGTGCTGGGGCAGGCGCTGTTCGTCCACGAGCTGCCCGCCTCCTCGGCCGATCCAGCCGCGGTCCTCCGCATCTACGGTGGTCCGGTCGAGAGCGAGCTGCGGCCCATCCCGGTGGTCGGCGTGCAGTGCATGACGCGGGCGATGGTGGCGTCGGACGGGCTGCAGTTGTCCGCCCGGCTCTACGCCGCACTACACGACTCGGCCAACGCCGGCCGGCCGCGTCAGACCTGGTCGGTCGCTGGCAAGAAGATCGACGCCACCACCGGCGGCGTCGTGAATGACACGGGGGTCACCACCTGGAACATCCGCCTCATCGTGCTGCAGCAGCCGCCCGGCCTCATCGGCCGCGACGACGCCGGCCGCTGGGAGATTGCGTTCAACTTCGACGTGCGATTCACCGCCCCATAAACCCCGCTCGAAAGGACTTCGATCATGAATGGCTACGCGACCACGGCAGGCACGAAACTGTTCTACGACAACCTGGGCACGGCCGACCCCGCCACGCAACTTGCGGGCATCGACAGCTTCACCGAGCTGCCCAAGCAGGTGGCCGACGAGTTCGAGACCACCCGCGTGGATCAGGAGGAGGGCACCGGCGTTCACGACTGGTTCAAGCAGTTTGCCCCCGACCACGTGGACCCCGGCCAGCTCGGCGTCAAGCTGGCTTTCAACAAGTCGCAGATCAGCACGCTGTACGGCCTCGTGCGCCAGTTCAAGACGTGGAAGGTCCTGTTCAGCGACGGCAGCAAGCTGATCGTCAACGGCTTCATCAAGGAGATCGGCCAGGAGTCTCAGGACAAAGACGAGGTCGTCGTGCCGGTGCTGATTCGCCTGAGCGGCAAGCCCGCGTTCACCGCGGCGGCGTGAGTCCTCGGCGTCGATTTTGACATGACCTCTACACTTGACCTCTACACTTGGAGCAACACATGACCATTCGCGAGAAGATTAAGCAGCGATCCGCGGCCCCGATCGAGAGGGTCGAGATCGACGGCCTGGGCGAGGTCGGCGTGCGCCGACTCAAGACCGGCCAGATGCTCGACCTGAGCAAGCTCCCGGCCGAGCAGGCCGGCGTCGCCCTCGTGGCGTCCAGCATCGTTGAGGACGACGGCGCGCCTGTGTTTGCCAATCCGGCAGCAGTTCAGGACACCGACTGGCAGATCGTTCAGCAGCTGATTAACGCCTGCAACGCGGTGAACGGTCTGCAGGCCAAGGTCGAGGCCGCCGAAAAAAACTGATCGCGTCGCCGCTTCTGGCCTTCTGCCTTCGCCTGGCACACGACAGGCGCAAGACGCTGGCGGAGCTCGGCGACGAATTGGACGCTGACGAACTGGCCTTATGGATCGCTTGGTATGAGCAGCACGACCCGAGCCTGGCCGAGGATTGGCGCGCGGGGCAGATCTGCGCCGCGATCGCCAACAGCGCGTTCGGGAGCAAGGGCGGATTCGATCCGACCTGCTTCTTCCCTCGTCTTAAAGCGCTCGCGCGCAAGAGCGAGGAGGAAGTCAAGCAGCACCTGCTCGCCTGGTGCGCCAACGTGGGCGGCACTGTGATCCGACCGCCCGCAAACCAGACCACTGCAACATGAGCTTCAACGCCGGCGCCATCACGGGAACCATCGGACTCAACACCGCACCGCTGGTGGGCGCGGTGGGGCGCGCCCGCAGCCTGCTCACCGGCTTCGCGGCCGACACGCGCAGCACCTTCGCCGGCATCGGCCAGTCCGTCATCGGCAACCTGGTGGGCGGGCTGGGAGTGAACGCCATCACGTCCGCTGTCGGCGGCGTCAAGAAGGCACTGTCCTTCGGCGCTCAGCTCGCCATGGACGCCGAGCAGGCGCAGATCGCCTTCGAGGTCATGCTGGGCTCGGCCGACCAGGCCAAAGCAGTGCTGTCAGGCCTCAACACCTTCGCCGCCAACACGCCCTTCAGCCTGCCGGGCATCACCGAGGCGACCAAGACGCTGCTGAACCTCGGCGTCGCCGGCGATCAGCTTTTGCCCACGATCGATATGCTCTCGAACGTTGCGGCGGGCAACGAAGAGAAGATGAAGTCGCTGGCGCTGGTGTACGGCCAGGTCGCCTCGGCGGGCCGACTCACCGGGCAGGACCTGATGCAGTTCATCAATGCCGGTTTCAATCCGCTGCTGGAGATCAGCAAACGCACCGGCGAGTCGATGTCGGCGCTGCGCGAGCGCATGTCCGCCGGAGGCGTCGGCATCGGCGAGGTGACGCAGGCGTTCGTGGACGCCACCAGCGAGGGCGGCAAGTTCTTCGGAATGAATCAGAAGCAGAGCCAGTCCTTGCTCGGCCTGATCTCGACGCTCAAGGACAACGTGGGCATGATGCTCAAGGGCATTAGCGACGATTTGATGGAGTCGATCGATCTGAAGGGCCTCGTCGCGGAGTTCACCGCACTCATTCCTGTCATCAAGTCCGTTTTGGATACGGTGGTCACGTTGGCCGTCGACGGCTTCGGTACTCTCATGGCCTACTTCGGCGCCACAGGCGCGGCAGGTGTCGGCACGGGGAACCGCATTCTTGCGGCCATGGAGATTGCGGGCGCGGCAATCGGCAAGGTCGGTGACGCCGTGCAGCTGGCCCAGGTCGCGTTTAAGGGTCTGCAGCTCGTCGTCGTCACGGTGCAGCGGTTCACGGTGCAGGCGTTCACGTACATTCAGCGGTCGATCGCCGAGGCGCTGACGGGCATGCTCCGCGCCGCTGCCGAGGTCGCGGCGAAGATCCCCAAGATCGGCAAGGACATCGCCCGCTCGCTCCAGGCGGCGGCGAATGCCGTTGACGCGCCGGTGCAGTTTGTCGAGGGCTTCATTCAGGGCATGGAGGATGAGGAGAAGCGGCTGGGTGACGAGCTCACACAGATGCTGGTCGCGCCTTCTGCCAGTGAGCGCATCGCCGCCTTCTTCGCCGGCATCAAGCAGCAGGCGGCCGAGGCGGCAGACGCCACGGCCGCTGCCGTCAATCAGATCAAGATCGATGGGCCTGCCGGACCTTCGCTTCCCGAGCAACTGCAGCAGGAACTGGCCAAGCTCCAGAAGGAGATCGACCAGTTCGACATGACCGACCTGCAGAAGCGGCTGGCGGATTTCGCGGCCTCGCCTGGGGCCACTCCGGAGAGCATCGAACAGTTCAAGCGGCAGATGGAAACGCTCCGCGGCCTGCAGGCCGGATCGATCCTGGGCGACCTCTCCGGCGAGCTCGACGCCCTGGGCATGAACGACGTGGAGCGGCGCTTCGCCGACATCCGCAAGCAGGGCATCCTCAACCCCGACGAGCTGGAGGAAGCCCGCCGCCTGCTCGAAGAAATCGACGCGCAGACCAAGGTCAAGGCCGCGCTCGAATCCATCAAGTCGCCGCTGGAGCAGTACCAGGAGCAGATGGCCCAGCTCAACGACTGGCTGGACAAGGGCAGGATCGATCAGTTCCAGTTCGATCGTCTCAGCGACAAGGCCCAGAAGGACGCCTTCGGAGGCGACAGGCTGACGCCGCTGAACATGGCCGGCAGCGCCGCCGAGCTGGCCCTGCAATACGACCAGGCCCGTGCCTCCGGCGGCGACTCCAGGAACTACCCCAAGCAGACCGTGGACGAGCAGAAGAAGAGCAACGTCGAGCTGGGGGAAATCCGCACGCTCATGCGCCAGCTCGTCGCTGACGGCGATTACGGCGCCGTCGCCGGCCTCATCGGTTTCTGACCCCCGGAAGTGACCCATGGCCACCATCGCCAACTTCATCAAGCGAAGCAAGGGCTACACGAAGGGCGAGAAGACCGTCGAGGACACCTACCAGTGCCTCGTGGATGCGCTCAACGACGTGGACGCCGCGATCGCCGCCGTCGAGGCCAAGCCCGTGCCCACCGGCTATATCCTCGACGGGGTCACTGCAGCTCACATCAACCGCAACCCCCTCGCGTTCGAGACGCGCGCAACGTACAGGCAGTCGGTCGCGGGCGGCGGCGCCACGGACCCGCTCGATCGGCCCTCGGTCCTCAGCGGCAGCTACGACGAGTGGACCGAGGACTACTTCATCGACAACAGCGCGACGCCCAAGCACGTCGTGAACACCGCCGGCGACCGTTTCGAATCCTTCCCCCAGCGCAAGAACGGCGACCCGGTCCTGCAGATCACCAAGAACTACAGCGACCTCGCCCTGCCGTTCTATGATTCCATCAAGTACACGACCAACAGCGGCAGCGTCACCATCAAGGGAATCGTCTTCGCCGCCAACACACTGCTGTTTCTGCCGCCGTCGTTCCAGGAGGTCTATGAGCAGATCGGTGCGACGACGCACCACTACTTCGCCGTCACCTTCCGTCTGGCGGCCGACAGCGACGGGCATGTGCATCTGATCCCGAATCGCGGCTTTAAGGAACTCAACGACGATGGCGACCTGGTTCCGATCCTGACCAAGGTTGGCACGCCCGTCGAGACTCCTTGGCCGTTGGTGACGGCCGATGGCCCAAATATCGGCGCCGCCAAGCCGCCCGGCTCGACGGCCGATCTGCTCGAATTCTTGCCGTACCCCGAGGAGGACTGGGGTATCAACTTCAACTGACCCCCCGGAAGCGACCATGCCGCGCATCAGCAACAGCACGCTGCAGGCCATCGGGCGACGACTCCGCGAGATCCCGCGGCCGTCGCGTAGCCGGCCCGGCGGCGCGCCGCACTTCGGCGAGAACGGCTTCTGGGCCCAGATCACCGCCGTCGCCGAGGACGGCGCGCACAGTTGGAAGATGGTGTACCCCGCCGCCGACGCCGGCACGTTCGAGGACTGGACGCCCGAGATCGCCGGCGAGGAGAACGCCTACCTGCCCAACGGCGGCACGGCCGCTGTCGATGACGTGGTCTGGCTGCGACTGGCCAACCAGGATGGCGAAGGAGCGCCGTGGTTCCTGATCTTCGTGCCGGCCCCGTCCGTCGTTCTGACGCGCATCGCGGGCGCCGGGGATGCCGACGGCGACTACCTGGGCGTCCAGCTCAACGCGGACCTGACGACCAGCACGGCCACGCCGTTCGACGGCGAAGAGGGCAACCGTCCGCAGCTCCGCGAGGTCAACCGCCTCAAGGGCGTGTTCGCCACGGGCGAAGTGGTCGAGGCGTGGCGCGGGATGACCGACGACGAAGAGCCAACGCCGGTCTGGTATGTGAAGTCGCCGGTCGGTTACGGGCAGGCGTTTACGGTCAAACTGACGAACGTCACCGGGAATGCTGGCGACGACGAGAACGATTGCACGTTCACCTACGACGTGGAGGACCTCGACGGCAATCAGCTGCTGGAGGCGGCGACGCCCGAGCGCAAGCGCTATCCCAAGATCGCCTACGCCCCAGCGTCGGAGGATTCGTTCGGCTTGGCGTGCTACCGCATTGGCGAAGGCGGCACGCCGGGCGCGCTGGTTTTGCTCGATGCCATCGAAGAGATCGCGCTGCTGTGCGACGAGGATGAGTGATGGGCTACCTGCGACGATGCGGCGACGGCAAGCTCGGCCGCTTCGGCGGGAAGTTGGCCGCTATGACCGACGACTGTTTGCCCCGCTGCAATCCTTGCGGCTGCACCATGCCAAACATGGTGCTGTCCGGGCTGACTGGCGACCCGTGCAGCAACTGCAACGACACGCTCGTGATGTTCTCCGCGCAGAGCACGTCGGGCGATCTGTGCGAGTGGCGGTTTCACGGCGGGGAACAGAACGGATTCGAATCGGCCGCCTGGGCGCTGCGGGCGTGGATTTTCTACAGCGCCGCCAGCGGGTCGGGGAATCTGGTGCAGGCCCACGAGTTCGCGCAAAACCAGATCTTCGTGCCGGCGGGGGAATGGGCCGCGATCATCCACACCGATCCGCTTGCCACGGACGAAGAGATACATGACGAGTTCATCGGCCTCATCACCGGCGACATCGCCTGTGTCAACGGCACGATCGAGGCCGAGCATACGTTCGGCGGTCCGACGTTTGTGCAGCGCTGCAATCAACCCCTGACGTTCACGATATGAGCAAGCACCGCGTTCAAGTCGTGAGAGAGCTGGCGAGCGGCCGCGTGACCGTGGACATCGACACACCGACGCTGCGCGCTTACATCATCGACGGCCAGGTGCAGCGCTGGGACCCGACACCCCGGCAGGACATCCCCGCCGACTTCGACCGCGAGGCCGAGCGTCGCCGGCTGGAGCAGGGGGGGTGTTGTGGATGATGGGTGACGATCGGCCGCCGAAGGGCGTTCGATCGGGTTTCGAGAGGTCGTCGGCCAGACCCCGATGACCAGGCGAGTCAGAGCCGGCCGGCGGTCCACCGGACCCGACTTTGACGAGTCGAAATGTAAACGGGCTCACTCCAGAGCCGGCGGGCGACGCCCCCG
>CAZFDT010000051.1:0-36447 GCA_964518335.1 uncultured Phycisphaeraceae bacterium | reverse complement strand
AAGAACTGGCAGCATGATCGCCCCGGCGCGCCGTGAATCAGTTGCAGCCTGTGTGGCGGGGACCATTAGTGACAATGGTCAATCGCATTGAATCACTTCGTTTCTAATGCCTTCAAGTCGTAGTGACTCACAATAGTGTTCGACATAGACACCGCTGTCATCTATTGGGCAAGGCTTACGGAGAATACACTCCGCCCAGTCGGGAGCCGCGTGCGCGATAAACGCGAGACTGAGATTGCTGAGCATGTCGTCAGGTTCACAGTCAAGGTTTGGCACCAGAATCGGCCCGGTATCGGTCTGGTAGTAGCCATCGCGTTGCGAGCAGTTGATCGTTTTGATGGGGTATTCAATCGTCGCCGTGTAAGGGCCCTGCCGGACCATCGTGCGTGAGACAAGCGAGTGGTTGTTGAGGATCGCGTGGATGATCGCCTCGTTGTTCTTCAGTCGCCGACCCGGAACCATCTTCAAGTCGAGTCGATGCGCATCGAACGCCTCGCGCATGTCCAGGATCTGTCGATGCGGCTGCTCGCCGAGGCTCGACGGATGCAGCATAATCTTCCGACCACAGTGATCAAAGGTCTTGAGAACCATGATGCGGTCGTCGGCGGGAATAAAGAGGCAATCTGCGTTGGGTCGTGTCCAGATATCGCGATCCACGCTGACGTACTCTGTCTTGCAATTGGCGGTGAGACAGTACGTCCGCAGCCTTTCGTCGCGCGAGTCGAGTATCGTCACGCGGCATTCCAGGGGTACACGCACCTGATTCAAGGTAAACGGCGGGGTATGCGATACCGTCCTGGGCGGCTTCTTTTGCACGTCGATATGAAAATGAAAATAAGAGTGGATCAAGTCGCACACTTCGGTATCGATCGCGGCGGATAACAGGGACACAACGTGATTCCTTGTAACAGCGGTTCCTTATAAACGCCGAATCCGCACCCTGGCATATCGTTTGGAATAACCGGTCGCTAAAGACGGGGGCTTTGACTTCATTCAGGTTTGGGACGCGATTGAATCGCCGCGAGAACTGACAGCCTCATCGGTACGACCACGTCGTCTGCGTCCGAGGATTGAATGCGCAGTGTTGCGGCGTGCATGCCGGAGGATAGAGTTTCTGCGTCGACTTGGATGGCGATCGTGACTGGCTCCTGCGAGTCTATCGTGACCTCCGACTGTTGCGGCGTCATCCACGGCACGTCACTGGCGATCCGAACCTGCATCGAACCCGGCCCCAGGTTTGCCAGTTGGATCTGCGCATCATCGATTCGCCCGCGCTCATCCACATGCGCGTACAACGCGTGTGGCAGCGACCTGAGATGCGGCTTGTCATACAGGATCAGGTATGCCGGATCATGGTTGTCAGGCGTGTGAAGCGGCTGCTCCGCATTCAATCGCTCGAACCGTTCCTCACCCCACAAATCCACGCGCAGCGCTGTACGAGCTTGATGCACCGGCAGCCTCGCCGCGAATGCCTGCGACTCTTCAGTGGACCAGATGGCATAGACGCGATGGTCGTTGCGCTGAAACGAATAGATTCGCACGGTTCGCGGATAGTCGCTGATGGCGCTCGACGGGCTGCTGCCGGCGAGAAGGCTGGCGGCTGTGGCGTAGGCGGCGATCACCGGTCGGAATCGGTGTTCACCCCCGCGAATGGCCTCGGGGGATCGAAACATGCTGTACTTGCTGGCCGGTTGCATCGAGAAGAGGCAGTCGGCAAGCGTCCGGGTTTTTTCGCGATATGCGTTCATGATGACTTGGTGCCGCGCAGTCCAGCGTGCGTGGTCCATGTCATTGACTTTATCCATCTCCCAGCCGTACTCAGTCCAGAAGAGCGGCTGATGACGGGCACCGTGCTGATCCATCGCCCGGCGTGCGGCGACGATCTCGGGAACGAGCGTCGGCTCGGGCGGGTACTTGTGAGCGAAGTTTTCATTGGCGAACGACCTGCAGTAGGCATGAGCGCTCATGGCCTCCTGGTGGGTTCGGACGCTGTCAAGACCCGAGAGCCACATTGTGAACCAGTCAGCCGGAACCCCGGCAAAACAGCCGCCGATGAGTTTCGCTTCCGGATTGCCCTTCTTGAGCCCGCGATGCTGCAGCCACTGCAAACGCTTGGCGGTCGCGGCGGCCTGGGTCGCGGTCCACGGTTCGATCGAGAGGGCGTGTGGGTTGTTCGGCTCGTTCCAACTCTGAAACCAGGTGACGTGACCACGCATCGCGCGGGCCGCAGCTTCGTGGAATGCCTGCCAATCGTCCTCAAATTCCGCCAGCGGTGGGGACGTGGGCTCACGACCCCCATTGGCCCAGGGCGGCGAGGTGTCGATCAGAACAATCGGCTCGAAACCGTGCTTGCGGATGCCGTTGAGTGTCGATACGGATTCGGCATCGACAACCGAATCCGGCTTCGGCTGTTTCCACGCCCACTGAAAGGTCTGGACCGTCCACTTCACACCCATCCGCTTGGCGATCTCGGGCTCGCTCATGGCGTCAAACGCCCCGAAAATGCTTCGTTCGTGCGTGATCGTCAGGTCTTGAGCCCGCAAGATGACCAGGTGCTGGCGGTCGAGTTCACGGTCAGGCTTCTCCGGGTCATGGATGCGCAACTCGAACATGCCCGCATCGATGCCGGTGAGGTCGAGTGTCACGGTGTGTTGTTCGGTGACTGGCAGCACGCCTTGGGCGTAGGTCGAACCATCCAGGCGATGGAGCGACCAGCCGCAGTTGCCCGGCGGCGGGTCGCCTGTCGCGTTGATCGTCAGCAGCACAGGGTCGCCGACCGACCACAAGGGTTCCTCCGGTTCAAACCGAATCGTCAAGCCATGTGGATCGTCGAATTGTGCCTCAATCTCCAGCCGTTCAACTCGCAGTTGTGTCCCCGTTAAAGGGTTCGACGGTCGCGTCAGCACCACGAAGAACTCGGAGACGCCGGCCGGTACTTGGATATCGATGGTCTGTTGTGCGCTGGAGTCGGGCGAAAAGGCGACATGCTGAAAGTCCGCGTCGTTATAACCGTGGAAACCCTGCCAGTAGTCCCCGCCGCCGCGAAGCTGCAGTTGCCTACCGACGGCGAGCGACGGACGATCGCGCTGCTCCAGTGATGAGGCGTTGTTGAGCCATCGGGCCGTGGCACGGACGACGCCCCCGTTGAAATGCTTGTCCCCTGGGGCGGCGAAACGCCAGATGACAGCGGCGCTTTCGTGCGGAGCGTCGCCACCGAGTGTGAGCGACTGGTCATCATGCAAGGCGAAGGTGCTCCAGTTGTCGATCCACGCGCCTGTCACGGCGAACAACCGGCGCATCGTGCCTTGCCCGAAATCCTCGCGCCACGTCGGATCGTCCAGCTCGATCACGTTGGTATGGAGCGATGAATTGTGCAGCAGTGTTGGCCAGACCCCCATGGTCCAACCCAGATGGCGCGGCGGTGACGGCGCAGCGGTGGACTGCTTCTCAACTTCGGCCTGCGCCGATTCGTCTGCTGTTACAGCAACCGCCTGCCCCCAAAGATAGGGGTGCAGGTAATTCTGTCCTGTGCCGGACCATGTCGCCTGGTGTCGGCGATTGAGCACTTCCGCGTCGGGATTGCCCAGGCAGACCTGGATGTCGAACCCGAAGCGCTGGCCGTCGGTCACATGCTCGAGGCGGAAGAACGCCAAGGGGATCGCCGCTTCCAGGTCGTACCCGCCCTGCTCGTGCTGGCGATAGCGCGCGACGCTGCCGGGGATCTGCGGGGGCGCGCCAGCGAGGATGTTTGCCGCCTGACCCGTCATACCATCGATACCCGGCGCGACGGTGATATGGAAGTCGCTGTCACGGTACATGCCGCTTGGTCGGTCGTCCGGCCGCGTACCTAGATACAGCTCGATGCAATCGCCGTCCCAGATGTTGCCGTCGCGCTGGGGGTTCTTGCCCGGCGACTTGCCACGGACCTGCGCCATGAGATAGAGGTACTCACCTTGAAAAGCGGTGCGCACCTGCGACGAAAACTCAGCGTTGGCATCGACCATCTCGATCGCCGGTCCGTGCCACTCATCCAGCAGGCCATCGACGCGCGGCGCTACCGACAGGATGGGGATCGACCACTGCTTGCCTTGGGACGACAACTCGAAGATACCGCCGTGCAGTCCCGCCAGGAACGGTGAGGTCTGCATCGCACTGAAGGATTCGTAACTGATTGGAGCGTGGATGTATTGCGTGGATGGTGTAACCGTAAGCGTGGCATGATCCTGATCCAGGGGCGTGACGCGACCGAACAAGTCGATATGACGGGCACCCCGGGGCACGCTCAGTGTCACCTCTTGATCCTCCCGATCGGTCCAGATCGCCATGACGGTTTCATGCTGGTTGCCAAACACGATGGCCGCGACGTTCGGCGCGACGTCGAATCGTCCGCGGTGCGGCAGGGCGCGCAGGGTGCGGATGAGTGTGCCGTAGGCCATGAGGCTGGGCTTGGGTGTGAGATTCTGTCGCACGAAGCCGAACCTGCCGTCCACCTGCCCCCAGAACCACACGTCGTCGAGTCGGAAGGGATTGACCTTGTCGAGGCCGCCGGCCAACTGCAGCAGCGTGGCGCGGACATTCAACTGGGCCTGCTCCAGTTCGCTGACGCCTCCCCGGGTTGTGCCTGAGCAGTAGCCGTACTCGGTGGACCAGATTTCCTTGTCCGCGCAGCCGTTGTCGTCCAGCCAGCGCCTGGCTTCGATGCACTGCTCGTGCAGCCGGCCCTGCTCGGGCGTGTTCCATTCTCCGCCCAGCGGCCAGGGGTACGGGTGCAGCACGACGATCTCAAAGTCGTCCTTCCCGCCTCTTTCGATGATCTGCTTTATCATGTCGAAATTGCTGCCGACGGTGAGCTTCGCGTCGGGGCTGACCGACTTCATCCCGCGATGGCCCGCACGCATCGCCGCCATGAAGTTCTCGATGGTCCAGTGCTCGGTCGCGCCGAGTCGGCCTTCAGGCTCGTTCCAGAACTCAAAGTGCTGCACGAATCCACCACCAAGGTTCGCCAGCGTGGCGTAGGCTTGCTCATAGGCGTCGAGATCGTGCGGCAGGTGCTCGACCCCGCCGGGCGGAAACGAATTGCTCTTGCCCGCGATGTTGTTCGTGTGGTGCATCGGCAGGATGCCCGCACGAACAAACCGTTCGATCGTCTGGCTTTCGTCCTTGGCCGGATCGATTTCGGTGATCTCATCAAACCAGCCGTACAGCCCCGAGCGCACCCAGCTTGCGCCCAGCAAGCCCGCCAGATCCATGGTGCCGCACTGTGCACCGAACGGCGTGGCACCCATGCCGAGCCTGGGCGCCTCCGTCCACACCACCGCGCCTTGCACGTCGAACATGCGCCGCGACGCATCCCGCGACGAGGTGCTGTGCAGCACCAGTTCGTAATAGCCCACGTCCGGCGGGTCGTAAGCGATGGTCGCGGCACCACCCGACTGGCCTTGTTCAAGCAGGTTGCCCTCGGCGTCGAGAACCATGTACGTCCATGCGTCATATGCAGCTTCCGGCGGTGCCACGCGCCACGTGATCGTCTGGCCGGGTGCATAGATCCCGTGCTCTCGTCCCGGCTCGATCAGCGACTTGGCTTCCTCCTGTTGCTGATTGAAGAGCAGCGGCAGCGTCGTGTCCGCAGGCCGGTGGAGCATCGGCGTATTCGATCCGCTGGCAAGGGCCGCGTCGGCAATGTGATAGATCCCCCCCTGCGTGCCGACCAAACGGATCGCAACTGTGTCAACCCGGTGGGGCACAGTGAACGCGGGAAGCGTGAAGGTGTGCCAGGTGGTGGGTGTCACACTGATCGACGCGAGCACGCGCTGCGGTTCGTCGCGCGGCGTCACGATGATCTGACCCGTGCCGTTGCCCTGCGATAGCTCCCCGGCATCCGCCTGCCTATTCTCCGGCCGAAAGTTGGCGATATCGACCGTGAACCCCTGGCCCAGCGACGCGGCGGCGGATAGTGTCACTGCAGCGATGTAGGTCGCACCCGGCTCCACCGGGGCTTCGAGTAGTCGCAACGACCAGTCCTGCGGCTGGCGCACACGCAACTTGATGCAGGGTGCAAACTCGCGGATGACGCGCAACTCAATGTCATGGCGGCGCTCCGCTTGAAGCGCCACGTCCCGGGGCATCTGCCATCGCAGTAGCGACTCCACATTCCACCGCGCGACATCAGTCGCGATCGCGGGGGTGGATGCGGCGACGATGGCCGTCCATACCGCCAGCGCTAAACCTGACGACCGGACGCGTTGATGTCTCATGATGACCTCACTAGGGCAGACGGCTTGTGGCGGGTTGATCCTTTGAACCTCACGCCAACCACAGACCGCCGTTGATTTCGATCATTTCTCCGGTGATGAAGGCGGCGCCCGGAGCGCAAAGGAAGACCACGGCAGCCACGTGGTCGCGCGGTTCACCCAGCCGTTGAAGCGGCGTGTTGTGCGCGATGGTGCGCAGACCCTCGGGCGTGCTGTGAACACGATGAAAGTCGGTATTCGCCACACCCGGCGCGATGGCGTTGACGCGGATGTGCGGCGCCAATTCCTTGGCCAGGCCCCGTGTCATCGTGAGCAGCGCGCCTTTGGTGGCGGCATAGAGCGTCGCACCATTGGCGCCACCGTTGTGCGCGGCGACCGAACTGACGTTGACAATCACCGGCGCGGCCGCACCTCGGAGCATCGGAATCGCCGCACGAGTGGCATAGAGCGTCGTATGCAGGTTGACGCGAATCACCTGGTCGATCAGTTCGTCGTCCATATCCTCGATGCGACAACGCCGAACCAGATCGCCACTGTTGTTGACCAGGATATCCAGCGTCGGCCAGTCGGCGCGAAGCTGCTCAAACAACGAGTTGGTTTGTCGGCTATCGGTGAGGTCGGCCTGCAAAGCGAACGCCTTTCCGCCGGCCTGCGCAATCTCCTCAACCGTGTGCAGCGCATCATCGTGGCTGGCGTGGTAGTGAACGGCGACGTGAGCCCCTGCCGCCGCCAGTCCTTGCGCAACCGCCTTGCCGATGCCTCGGCCCGCGCCGGTCACCAGGGCCCGTTTGCCCGCTAATCCAAAGTGCTTGGAGAAAAAGTCAGTCACGTGCTGACGCCTTGGTCTGGAGATGTTGAATGAGTTGTCTGGCGGTGTATTGGAGAGCCATGTCCCGCGAGTCGAGCGTGATGCCGCCGATGTGCGGCGTAATGACGACATTGTCGTGTGTCTGTGCGTACTGAATGAGGGGGTGCTGCAGCTTGTCAGGCATCCACTCGCCATCGATGACGTCCAGCCCGCACGCCGAGACTCGTCCGCGGTCGAGCGCGTCGATCAGCGCCTGCTCATCGATAATCCCACCGCGGCTGGTGTTGACAAGGACAACCCCGGGTTTCATGCGTGCGAACGCGTCGCGGTCGAGCAGGTGGTGCGTCTGGTCATTGAGATGCACGTGAACCGACACGACGTCGGACTCAGCGAGTAATTCATGGAAGCCGACGCGTTGGACATACCGGTGCGCGAAGGCGACCGGATCGGTGGCCAGGACACGCATGCGAAATGCGTGGGCGTACTGACTGACGATATTGCCTAGGCGGCCGAAACCGATAATGCCCAACGTCTTGCCCGAGAGTTGCCTTCCGCGCGTCACCGGGCGATGCCAGATGCCGCGCTTGGTGTCGTCAAACTCGGCGGGGATGCGCCTGACTGCGGCCAGCAACAGACCCCACGCCAACTCCGCCGTC
Organism: uncultured Phycisphaeraceae bacterium; assembly: GCA_964518335.1. Taxonomy (GTDB): domain Bacteria; phylum Planctomycetota; class Phycisphaerae; order Phycisphaerales; family Phycisphaeraceae; genus CAZFDT01. The sequence goes on along the minus strand of CAZFDT010000051.1, from coordinate 28,732 downwards.
GCGGTGATCCCATCCAGAAACGCCCGCTCATCCTTGAGCGACAGCACCTCAATCCCTCGCTCCCGCAGCAGCGGCATGTCCAGGTGGTCCAGTCCGGTCGAGGGTGTCGCCAGGACGCGTAACCGGCAGGCACGTTCGATGACAGGTTGGTCGAACCGTATTTCAAGCGTGGCCATGCAGGCGTGGTATTGGCCGATGCATTGCAGCAGCCGCGCTCGTGTCGGCTGGGGCAGCACGTCCACATGACCGGCCCGGCGCAACAACGCCAGCGCCTCGGGCGAAGGATCCATATCCGGCAAACACAGGATAGAAGGCTGGCTGGTCATCCGTCGCTTTCTGTCATCCATGTCGAGCCATCGGGCTTCACGCGCCTCAAGGCGAGGGCAAATCCTTGAGTTCCTTCCACAGAGCGCCGGCGTCGCGCGGCTTCCACCACGTCCGTGGGTCCGCCAGTGGGTCTTCCGGTGGGCTGGGCCTCAACTGCGTGAGCACGGCCAAGACCTGGGGCGGCGCCAGGGACGCCAACGGGTCGGCGGCAGCCAGCACCTTGCTCTGCCTGTCCTGTCCCAGGATGGTTTGCCAGAGATTCAGGGGGATGACCGCGTTGACATCCCCTTGTAGATTGAGTTTGCGCCCAATGGGTGTTTCGCGCCACTTCACGTCGCTGCCGGCGTGTTCGAGCACCATCACCAGCGGCTGATCGGAACGTTGGAAATAGAGATTGTTGTCACTCTGATTATCACCGGACAGCTTGGTGTCTGGGTTGAAGCAGATGCCGCCGCCCTGGTTGCGGGCAAGAATGTTGTTGAAGACACGGTTGTGTCGCGCGGTCGTTTTCTGATCGCCCGGCCCATCACGCCCGAACAACACGCGCAGCCGCACACCCATGCTGGCGGAATCGGCGATGTAGTTGTTCGTGACGATGGTGCTGTTGGCGTCGTGGCCGTAAACACCATCGGCCCACGGGTTGTCGGGCCAGGAGGGGGTTGGCGCCAGCCGTGTATCTCGGATCACGTTGGTATCGACGAGCACCGGGCCGTCGGTCGCCTCGATAAAGATCCCGCCACCCATGTTGCCAACCACGATATTTTCGGTGATGCGGCTGTCGCGGGCGTCCCAGTCGAGCCAGATACCGAACCCGTCGTTATGCATCGACACGTTGCGTCGGATGATGGTGTTTTTGGGCGTGTGCAGTTTGATGCCCGCCTTTTCGTAGTGATGAAAATGGCCCTTGTGTCCGTTGTATTTGGTCTGGTTATCCTCGACGACGAGATATCGCACGGCATCCAGGCCGGCGATGCCGCTGATGCCGTTGTGGTCTACACGGTTGCGCCGCACCTGGTGGTGGCCGAAGGTATCGGTGACGTAGGGATCGTTCTCTCCGTCCTGACCCCAACTCCAGGCGCCGATATCCAGACCCTGGGCATTGCCCCACTCGATGGTGTTGTCCTCGATGATCCAGCCATGCCCGGCCCGCACGCTCATCACCGGCCGCATTCCGATCGCGCCCCAGTCCTTGCTGAACTCCGGGGCCGCGGTGTGACGCATGTGCAAGCCCGTGACGCGCACATAACCCAGGCCCCGGACCACCGGATAAAAGCAGTGCTGGCGCATGGAACGCTCGATCACGACAGCGTCGGGCGTCTTGTCATCGGACAGGTGAGTCCATAGCCGGCCATGCGCGCCATCGTCCTGGGTGTAGAAACGATTCGCTTGTTCGCGCAATTCGTCGAGCGTATCCACGTGCGTGTAGAACTGACCATCGACGTAGATCTGCTCGCAACGGAACATCGCGCCTTCAAATGGCGTTTTCCACTTCTCGGGCTTGTCCCACGGATGGCGGTCGTACGCGGTGGACCACAGGCCCTTGCCCTCATCGCTCCATGAGGTTTTCCAGATGTCCGATCCTTGAATGACGGGCTGCTCACCGGGCGCTGCGTGGTACGTAATCATCCGGTCGAGTGACGTCCCGCCGCGAAACGGCTGCACCATTTCGCGATAGGTGCCGGCATGGATCACCACCGTGTCACCTGGCTGCAACGTCTCGGCGGCCTTCTGAATCGTTTGCCACGGCCGGTCCTCGCTGCCGGGATTGGCGTCGTCGGCGTCGGGGTGCTGTTGCGCCACGTGGAATGTGCGCGGCGGGGCATCGGCGGGCCAGGGCTCCAACTGGTCCAGCGCCCAGCTCGCGTAACCACGCACCGCCATCGGCAACTCGCTCGACGACACGACACGGCGCAACAGCGCGATGTCCTCTGGGGAAGCCTCGCCGCTCTTGCCGATCTGCACGCTCCATTTTGTCCACGCATCGCGGCTTCGTTGCGGCAATGGGTCGTCCGCGTAAGCCATCATCACACTGCAAGTCTGCCACAACGGCAAGAGGCATAGCGCCAGCATGCGTATCAACGCGTAGGGACACCTCAGGTGTTTCGCCGACATGTGCGCGGTTCCTTATGTGTGTTTGGACAGAATGCGTTTGAGGTCGTGCCAGTAGTTGCGCCGTTCGGGAGCGATGGCGTCATAGAGGTAGACACCGTCCGCCGACTGCGACAGGCAGGCGTCGATCCCCGCTTCAAGCGCGCGAAGAAATCCGGCGCGATCGTGGGCGATATCGACGGGGACGGGCACCGGCGAGTCGGCCAGCTCATCAACCCGCTGCTGCGTGGCGGCTTGGATGAAGACCCGCAGGCTGTTTCGCCTCGGTTCGGCGAACTGTGCCGCCGTGTGGTCTCGCCAGTCTCGATCGCCGTAACGCCGATGCTCGATCAACACGTTCAAGCCGTCCAACAAGCCGTCCTTGATCCACGTACCGACGTCGTGATGGAACCAGCCCATGGGGACACGGCCGCGCCGACCGGCGGGGCTGAGATAAGTTGACGCATCGGTATAGACTCCCGCGTGGAGTTGCACGTTGGCTTGGCGGGTGACATCGCGTGCCTCGCGGAGGAACTGCGTGAGGAACGTGCCGCGGAATCGGTGGAATGCATCCGGTTGCGTCGCATGCTGGTCCGGTTCGGGCGGGGATTGCCCGGTGGCGTTCTGATAAGCCTCGACTTCCTCCTTGTTGTAGCCGTACTGAATGTAAGGATCGCCGCCGGTCAGCGGCAGGGGCATGACCAACTGGGCGCCGGCGTGTGTCCGTGCGGTGTCGAGGTAAACCCCGTCAAAGCCATAGGCGATGAGTTCGCGCAACTGAGCGAGCCGATGCTCGCGCACCTCGGGATAGAAATAGCTCGGCAGGCCGCGGATGCGGTGCTCCAAGACACGGTGCTTCCAGGCGTATTGTGGGTGGGCCACCTCAAACGCGCTCTCCCCTCCGCCGGGGTAGTACTCATCAAACAGCGTCATGTATGCGAAGATGCTCAACCCGCAACGACGCGCCTCCTCCACTGCGACCTGCGGTGGGTCGCACTGTTTGAGAATGAGACCGTCCACCGGCATCGGGCGGAGTCGCTGCTCGCCGCTGAGATCGGCATCCAGTGGTGTTCGCACGTTGCTGCGATAGCTGACACGACCGGTGGCGTCGACTCGCCAGCAGATCGCAGCGATACCGCAGTCGGCGACGGTCCGGATCAGTTGGCGCATCCGCTCGGCGTCGTACAGGTACCCCGCCCGGTAGCCTTCCCACCAGTGGTCCGCGATATCGATACCCATGACGATGTGCTTCTTCATGCTTGCGATCCGCACTGTGTTTGCCGTCGTGCTGCACTTGACCCGCGGTCACCCGGACTGGTCCGGACTTCCCGCCGCGGCATATCCACCACTTGCGCCGGTCACGTCATTGCTGATCCAGAATGCATACAGGCTTGCCTCACGGAGACGGAAGCGTAGACGCACCGGGCGGCCGCGGCACGCGGACAAGTCGTCGGTCGTGGCCCATCGCACCATGTGCTTTGTGCTATCTGTCCGCACGACGACGCATGACCGCATGGCATAGGGCTCAACCACATGCCCGGTCTCATCGAGCACTTCGACCGCCAGATCGCCCTTGGCGGCCTGAACATTCACAAACAGATGGCTTCCGCTAAACAGAAGCGGGCGGGTCAGAAGTTCGCCGGGCTGTGACCCCGCGGTCATCGAGGCAAACCCATCGCGGCGCATCTTGAAAAGACCGGTGCTGCTGCAACCGTGGCGTTCGCGGATGTCACGCACCTGTCTGCCGCTGGCATACAGATAAAGCTCATCACCCACGATCAGGCAGCATCCGCCCACGGATTGCACGTTGCTGTGGTTCCATGCGTCGGGGTCTTCATCGACGTCGATAACGGGTTGGCGGAAGGGGCGATGCCAGTGGAATCCATCACGGCTGAACCCGAGACAGATGTCGCATATCTTGTCGCGTGCAGGATAGTTCTGCGGCACACCTCGCCAGATACTGAACAGGCCAAGCATGACGCTTTCATAAGCCACCGCGTCGAGGTTGTAGAGTTCTGGTGTTGCACCGATATCAGCACGCGGAAGGTCGAGCCTGTCGGCCCAGGTCCAGATCGTCGGATCATGCCAGTGTTCCGTGCTGGCCGGCTGATCCAGGCTGCTCTGCCGATAGGGCCATGACTGTGCTGCATCGATCAGTGTGGGTCCTTCGCGATAGCGCCGGAAGCGGGGAACCATGGCCAAAGGACCGTCGATCTTTCGTGTCTTGATGTCGGGGTCGTATGTTTCGCGCTGTAACCAAACGCTGTCGCTGCGCAGGCTCAGGACCCACACTTGACGGAACGGATTGTAAAAGAACGTCGAGCGGTCGTAGGCGTTCCCGACAGGCAGGCCCGGCTCACTCCAATGCACACCATCGCTGGAATAGTGGATCAGGTGCCGTTCACTGTCGTTGTCGCGGCGCATCATCGTGAAGCGGCGCGACCGGGATGTGGTTGCATCGTTCAGCCAGATCGTTGCCGAATCCCGTGTGCCGGGGTGGACGATATTGGTGCGTGCCACAACATCCCGCGTGGGCTTCTGCCACTGCAAGCCGTCCCGCGACACCGCCAGGCATGTTGACTGATGCCAGCCGGCCGCGTACCAGAGCTTGAAGTAATGGTCCCGCGGGTCGTACCAGCATCCATCACTGAACGGTATGGTCTGCGGGGGGTCTTTTGCTTCATGCTGCTTGCGCTCCCACTGCTGATCGGGGCTGATCACGGGGTTGCCCGCATGTGCCACGGCTTTGTGATACACGCGGCCGAGGGTGGTGCTGTCAACCAAATAGTCATCGACGAAAAGTTGTCGTCCCACGTCCACGGGGATGACGGTCGGTGGCCTTTCCAAATAGGGAACCGGCATCGGATCGCGCGACAGATGAGCCTGTCGAAGCAACACGGATTCGGGCGATACTGCACGATCGCGGGTGGACTGGAGCGTAGGCATGGACGAACTCATGGAGGTGTCAGTTCAAGTAGCGCTGAGTCGATCGATCACCGCCGTCCGCAAGTTTGATATCCCAGACGCGCAGCAACGCTCTACATGGCACTGGACGGCGTGAGTGACACCCCGCCCCTCGACGATGCCGCCCTGGATTGGCGCGATTTATCCTGCAACTGGTAGAGCGATTGCGACTTTTCAGCGCGCGGCGTGACCAGCGGAGCCGGCCCGGCGAGGCGGGCGAACAGCGCCGGCTTGCCACGGAGCTGGTGCGGCTTACGCACGTCCGCCACGTTCATGTGCTCGTAAAGGATCGGGAACGAATCCGAAGCGCGGTACTCGAAGATCAGCGTCCGCCGCGGCTGGTCCGAGTGGTTGGGCAGCGAGGTATGCGGTGTCATGCCGTGCATGAAGATCACGCTGCCCGCCGGCGCTTCCAGCGGCACGGGGTGGCCGAACCGCCCGTCGTCGATCGTCTCCGTCATCATGCCCGCGAAAAAGCCCCGCTCGTCGCTGTGACTGAAAAAGTGCGTGTGATGTCGCGGAAGGACCTGCAGGCAACCGTTTTGCATGGTCGCATCATCGAGGTAGATCAGCGTCGTCACCAAGCTGTCGTTCGTATGCGGGAAGTACGCCAGATCCTGATGCCACTCCACCACCGAGCCCACCTTGGCCGGCTTCATGTTGAGCTTGCTGTGCTGCAGGTTGATGTCCGGGCCGATCAACGATTCAATCTTGTCCAGCAGGCGATCGTTGCTGCCCAGTGATCGGAACGCTTCGTGCTGATCGAAGGGGTGGTAAATGCGCCGCGGCACCCGCTGACCATCGACCGGCGCGGGCTCGAGCTCCAACACCTTGCTGGAATCGCCGCTGCGCAGAGCCTGCTCGGTCAGTTCCCTGATCGCGGCGTCCACTGTGCGCAGGTCGACAACGTCAAACAAGCGATCGACCACCAGGTAGCCTTCGGTAAAGTACTGACGTATGTCTTGGTCGGATAGCTTATGCGTGGGCATGGATTTGAGACTTCCTCTTTGCTCAGGGCGTGTTGGACGAGCCTCGGCAAAACACATCGTTTCGCTGCTGTCTTGCTGAAAACCGCGTGGCATGACACGGGGTCGCATGAAGTTGATGGACAGTTATTCGCTCCGGCTTGCTGGTCGAGTGGTGGCGACCCACAGCAATGGTCCCAACGCCAATACCAAGCTGGCCGGTTCCGGCACGATGGTGAAGGACAATCGCGGAGCCAGTGCACCGTTTCCCGACTGCAGCGTGGCGGCATACCACGTTCGCTGTGTGAAGTCGCCCAACATCATCCATTCCTCCGCGGAATCGCTGCGGATCATGAAACTGACCACGCCGTCTTCCAGCCAGCGATTCACAAACTCGTTCGCAATCGTGAAGACCGCGCTATCGGTTCCCAGACTGTCTGACCACACGATCGAATCGATCAACTCCATGCCCCACGTCGGATCGTTGAAGTCGGTCGGCAACCATTTGTCGCTATCAGGGGGAGACAGACTGTTCGGGCCATGCCTGCGATTCCAGGCAGCGCCGTCCACCGCATCCATCTGGCCCTGCCCCTCTTGCCAATCAGCATTGACAGCGGCATGGCATAGAGGTCCAGCGTTTGACCGTGGAAATTCAGCGGCAGATCGCCGATGGCTTGTCGCAAGGTGAGTGTTCCGTTCCCGACCGCGGTCGCACCGGCGTAGTCCGAAAGGTCGAAACGCACGACAGCCATCGCCGCATCGTTTTCGCTGCCGCCCGTGCCAATGCTCGCTTTGGTGGAATGTCCCGCATTCAAAGCCTGCAGGTCAGGGCGATAGCTGATCACCGTGTCGGCGGCTGCCTTCAGGCTGACCGCTTGAACACCCGACAAGCCCACGGTGTCCGTGGGTCCGGTGAAGCCCGGCCCGCCGGCACCCACATACCCGTGGCTCGCTCCGCTCTGATCCGGACTCACCCAGAACGAATACAACTCGCCACTCGAAAGATAGAAGCGGAACTTCACCGGCTGACCGGCGAGGCTCGAGATGTCTCCGCCTCCGTTCCACGTCATTTGCGCCGTTGTCGAATCCGTCGTCAGTGATACGGAATTCTGCCGGGCAAATCCGTCGATCACGTTGTCGTTTTGATCAAGGATTTCCGCCTGCAACTGCCCGGCGAGATTGTCAACGTTGACAAACAGGTACTTGCCTGAAAACTCGACGGCTCGCGTGGTCAGTACGCCCTCGTCCTGCCCCGCCTGCATGCCGGCAAATCCGTCGCGCCTCATCGTGCTCAGGCCGGTGCTGTCCACCCCCGAGAAGCGCCCCTGCCGACCGCTCGTGTAGAAATAAAGCTGATCCCCCACCGTTAAGAACGAACCGCCTGCAGACTGAACGTTGCTGTGGTTCCACGCATCAGGGTCCTCCGAAACGTCGATGATCGCTTCGCGGTTCGTCCGGTCCCAATAGAACCCATCGCGACTGAAACCAGCGGCGACGTAGTTGATCTTGTCGCGGTCGGGCGATTCCGTCCTCGCGCCCTGCCAAATGGAGAACATCCCCGCCGTCACGCTTTCGTACGCCACGGCATCGAGGTTGTACAACTCAGCCGCCGCGGCGCCGCCCGGCCGCGTCGGGTCGAGGCTGTCAGCGCCGACCCACATCGTCGGGATAGTTGTATCCGCATACCACTGGCTTGAATCGAATGTCGCCGTGGGCCAGGATTGTGCGGCTTCGACCAACGTCTGTCCGTCGGCGTAGCGGCGCATGCGCGGCAGTGAGACCATTCCGCCTCCCAGCTCGCCACGGCCGGCAAAATCGCCGGAGACCGTTTCCGTGGTCGGATCGTACACATCACCGCGCAGGCTCAAAACCCATCGATCTCGGAACGGATTGTGAAAAAAAGTCGAGCGATCGAAGGCCGCGCCCGTGGTGGCCACCGTCGGGCTCCAATGAATCCCGTCGGCCGAATAGCGTATCTGGTGCTGGCCGGAGGCGTTGTCGCGGAGCATCATCTTGAAGCGCTGGCTTGAGTTGGCAGCCTGTGAATCCAGCCAGACTGTATTGGAATCGTGCGCGCCGCTGTACACAATGTTGGTGCCGGGCACGACATCGAGTTCGGGCTTGGTCCAGCTTAATCCATCATTCGATTGGGCGTAAGCAATCGACTGGTTGAATCCCGCCGTGTACCACGCCTTGAAGTGCTTGTCCTGCGAGTCGTACCACACGCCGCCGCTGAACGTCATCGCCGACGGCGTGTTGGGACTGATGCCCGATTCCCAGGGCTTGTCCGGCGTGAGCACGGGATTCTTATGGACGATGGCGGCGTGATACCGGGTCGTGAGCGTCGTGCTCTCAATCAGGAAACGATCGACGAACAGTTGCCGCCCCACATCGATGGGAATCAGCGCCGGGGGATTCTGAAGATAGTGGGGCGCTGGCGACGGATCGCTGCCGATCGAGCGAACATTCGGCGGCCAGTCGTTGGGAAGCATGATGCCGTTGTAGAGCGTTTCACCGCCATAGGCCCGGCTGCACAAGGCCAAGATGCCCGTCGCGACATAGTAGGCGCCAAACTGCCACCAATTCTTCTTCATGTTGACTGCACTCGTTTGAGCTTGAATCCAGCAAGTCGCCGGACTATCCGCGTATCGCATAGCCCGCGCCCCAAAGATCGACAACGCAGTATCGACGTTCGATTACCAATCAGGCTTCCGTGAAATCGTGTTGCCCCTGTTGAGTGCCAAGCGTTCGCAGGGGCATGGCATGTCTGGTGGCGTCTACTCCACTACGTAGGCTCCCCAGATGTCATTCATATTGGTGGCGTAAGTGTGAAGAGGGACCAGGCGCGCGTGCCCATCGAGAAACGCGGCATTGGCGTTCTTGCCGTGCCGGACACCGAGGTTACCGTGGATGATGTTGTACGGCGCTGGAAACAGAATCGAACTGGTGTCCGTCACGCCGTCACCGTCATAGTCGAAGTCCGCGCCGTATTGCCACCAACCCCCGTCTCCGTCTAGAAATCGACGGTCGAGGGAGTATGGCAGATAGCTCCTGTTGCTGATCTCCATCATGGAAGCGACTTGCGAGGGCCGTTTGATCTGACTGAGGTCGTAAGGTCGTCGTCCGAACCATGCGCCTGGGGTGTAATACACAACGTGTGGATAGTTCACGCTGTAGCCCAGGACGAACTGTTTCTCATCCGAGGGGCATATCCATATCCGATTGGGATTGGACCCCGCACCGACGAATTCGTTATTGCCATCCAGGCTGGCATGCGTGGACCAGTTGACACCCATGATCTGGGCCAACTGCACAGTCCATGCCGAACTTCCCACGTTCATGATCGTATTGCCGGCGGCGTCACGATCGAGGATCGGCAGTACGCCCTTGTTGTCAACCGCGTAGACCTGAAACGCGACGCCGAACTGACGGATGTTGCTGCTGCACTGCACCGCACGTGCCGATTGGCGAACCTCGCCGAGTGCCGGCAGAAGCATCGCGATCAGCAGCGCGATGATACTGATGACGACCAGAAGCTCAATGAGCGTGAAGCCTCGCTGTGGTGAGTTGCGCGTTGTGCTGGCAATGTTGTCCATGACCCATCTCCCAATAGCGAGTGACAAGCCTTCGTGTTGCCGTCAGGCGACACGAAGTGAAAGGATGGCTTCAGTCGCGATTACGGCGGTGCTGCAGTATGAACGCGCCACCCAGAGCCAGCAAGGCCAGTGACACTGGCTCGGGAACCAGCGCCGTCTCAAACCCAAGGGTCGCCGGGACAGCGCCAGTATTGGACCAGAAGCGCAGGAATCGCTCCGTGCCGTCCATGCCCTGCATGAACATGATGAGGCCCGCGTTGTCCGAGGGATTGGCGATCCAATCATTGATCACCGACTGCGGTATGGTCAGGGCGACCGTCGATCCCCCTGAAAATATGAATGAATTCACGGGTATCGCCTCGTAACCGTCGCCGGGGTTGCCCAGGCCCGGGCCACCCGACCACGCGACCGGAGTGTCCTTATCCTTGTGATTCCAGCTTGCCTTGCTCTCCAGCCAGCCCGCATTGGCCGCCTTGATCACATGCACGTTCACCGTTTGGCCGACCGAACTCGAATGATCGGCAAAAGGATAGACCGTCAGCGTCATCGTGCCATCGGTTACGGCCTGGTGATCCAGGGGCACGGTGGACAGCGTCCATCGCAGGATCGGAACGCTATAGTCGTTGTTGGTCGTCGTCCCGCCCACGATGATGCGGTCGCTGCCGTTGTTGTTGTTGTTCTGCAGGTCAGGCCGGGGCTCAAGGCCCGTATCGTGCGCGACCGTCTCAAGTATTGAATCCGCCTGCACCGGCGCGACGAGCGCCATCACTAAACCCAAACCCACTGCCAGTCCAAACGTCGTTCGAATCATGGCGAAACCTCCTTTGGAAGGGTGTGAAAGAGAGTTGCTCATGGACATGCTGCGATGCACAAGGTTGCTTTTGATGGCGCCGTTGCTCAAATCGGTGTCCTCCGTATCGGGGTGGAGTGTTTTCAAATTGGGTATTTCGTGAACCAGAAGCCGTAAAGTTTGGCGCCACGCAAGTGCAGGCGCAACCGCACCACCTGGCCGGTCAGTTGATCGAGTTGGCTGCGGCCCGCCCAATTGAGCTTGAACCAGGTCGCGTCGCTACGCAATGGGTAACAGTCACTGGCGGTGTAGTTGGGTATCGGCTTGCCATGGACATCGAGCAGCTCCGCGCGCAGCTCACCGCCCGAGGCGTCGGCGTTGACGATGAGGGCCCCTTCGCTCACGCGCAAGGGAACCGTGGTGACCTGGCCATCATTTTCAGCCGCACACAGCGACGCGTAGCCATGCGGCCGAAGCCGCGCCAGGCCGATCGCGCCAATGTGCCCCGTGCCGTTGGGCGGGTCCGCCCAGTGGAGCGTACGCCGGCCCTGGTAATAGATCCGCAGCTCCTCGCCCACCCGCAGCGGCGGGCAATTGCCCGGACACACCCACGCGCTGTCCCACTCGCCCCAGGCGCCACGCGACAAAAACGTGTGACCCTGCATGTACCGCGACGGCACGCCATGCTCGTCCAACCGCGCCAACTGCACATCCAGCCGGCGCTCGAGCACGTGAAACATCTCCAGGAATCCCAGCCCGATCCCCTGATCGCTGAATCCGATCAATCCGTAGAACTCGGTTTCAGGCGGATCCTCGTCGTTGGGCGCCAGCACTTGCCCGCGTGTCTCCCAGTGCTCGAAATCTTCGCTCGTGGACATGAATATGGTGCGCTTGCACGACTCGCCCCGGTGGTAAATCGTCCATGTGCCACGCTCGGCATCCACCATCAGGCTGTGACGATCGCCCACGTAGCCATTCATTGGCACGCGCCCCAGTGACCGCCATTCCAACCCGTCCGCCGACGCCAAGCGCACCAGCGAACGGTGCTCGTGGTCATACAGCATCATCTTGAAACGCTGATCTGCCGGCGGATCGAACGGATCGATCACCACAGTCGCCGAGTCGATGACGTCGTTGCCCACGTGGACGATGTTGTTAGCCTTGCTGCCGCGCCACGCGACCAGGCCCAGCCGCGGCTTATGCCAGGCCAGGCCGTCGACTGAAGTGGCATAGCACAACCGGTGATGGGGCATCGGTTCCAGTGGGTTGTAGGTCTCGTACCACATCTTGAACAGCCCATCGGCCGCGTCCCACAGCACCGATCCCCAGAGAATGACGCACCGACCTTCCCACGGGTGCTCCGGCTCAAGAATGGGGTTGGCGCCCCACTTCTCCGCGCGACCCAACCGCCGCGTCAGACCTTGCCGGTGCGCGATGTAACGGTCATCGAGGAACAGCACAGGCTGCGCCGTCGAAGGCGCAAAAGGCTCGCAAAGATCGATCCGCACGGGATCAGCGGGCGCAAGACCACCTAACTTGCTGGTGATAATGCTCATTGGGCACACCCTGCTTGAGGATTGAGGGCCGCGCAGGTCGCGCCAGCGACCCGATGGCCGGGCAATAGGACTTGGCGCGGTGGCAATGGGTGCTGCTGGATGCGATTGATCAGCAACTCCACGGCCCGTCGCCCGATCTCGCCGACCGGCGTGCGGATCGAGTCGTACTGCATACGCATCTCCGAGTAGTCATGAGCCGTGATATTGATGACGGAGACGTCCTGTGGCACGCGGACGCCCACCGCCTTGAGATGGTCGCAGACCCACTGTGTGCGCATGTGACCACGGACGACCACGGCCGTCACCGGATGCTGAAGCTCCCTCCAAGTCTGCCTTGCGCCTTCCACGTCGTCCGAACCGGCGATCTGCTGATAGCAACGAGGCGATACCGGCAAGCCGGCCTCATCGATCGCCTGCTCAAACTCGACGCGGCGCTGATGGGCCGAGGGAATATCGCTCTCGGGCTCGTATAGAAACCCGATGTGCCGATGCCCCAGTTGCTTGAGATACTCCACCGCCTGACGGTAGTCGGCCATGTCGTCCATGCCGACAAAGTCAAAGGCATCCGCCGCCAGAGGGTGTTCCACGGTGACGACGGCACGTTGCGTCTCGATCAACTCGCGGTACACATCCGTTTGCTCGAAGCCTTTGGGAGGAATCAGAATCAACCCGTCCACATCACGGTCAAGCAGGTGCGTGATGCGCTGACTGAACTCCTGCGGCTTGAGCTTGGCGATCGTGACGATCAGTTCGTACCCGGCTTCGACGGCGGCGTGAATCGCCGCGGGCAACAGACAGGACGAGTAAGGCTCGAAGTCGCCTGTGGCGGAGACACCCGGCAACGTGATGCCCAAAGTCTTCGTCTGCTTCTGGCGCAGGTATCGTCGGGCCAAGGCGGGCCGGTAGTACAAGGACCGGGCGACCCACCGGACGCGCTCGGCGGTTTCAACGCTGTACCGAATCGAGCCTTTGCCGCCAGAGAGCACCTGCGAAGCCGTGGCGGTCGAGACCCCACTGAGCCGAGCGACATCAGCCAAGGTCGCCCGCTTGGGAGTCGAGGCTGCCTCGCCCTCTGATCCCATCGGTTTGATAAATTTATTAATCATTTCGCGAGCCAGTATACCCGCGGATCGTGGCTTTATCAAGTGTTTTTTTGCGCTGCCCCGATTCGCGTATTTCACGGCAGTTCCGAGCAAGGGCGGGCGATGAGGGGAACATCGCTGACGCCTGGGTGCTTGTCCCGTCCCGACAGGTCGGCGAGACCCGTCATGGCCCTATAAAGTCGGCCTTGAAGCACATGGAAGGCGTCCCACCGACGCGGCACCGACCGGCTCTAGGCTCGACGAGGGGGCATGAATCCATGCGATTGCACCAGGCATCAGACCAGGCCCTTGCGTGGATTGATTAAACCTTTAGAATCATTTGATCAGGGCGCGGAGTGTCCCTGTTCGTCATGAGCCGACACGCATGGCCGCTTGAGCATCCCGGCCGCAACACGCAGGGTTGATCGCCGAAGCCTTCGCTCGGAGTTTCCCATGGTGACATCCACAAAAGCCGTCGACATTGAGGCGATCATCCGCACCTTTGCCGATGCCCGGCCGTACACCCAGGACGAACCGGGAGAGGCCCGGTTTGCTCTCTTGCTGGCGAAGGACGAGGTGCCGGGCCTGCAGATCGGTCTTGTCGAGTTGGTGGGCCCGATCCATAAGACCCCCGCCGCGCACGATGCCTGGGAGCAGATCTACCTGATTCTGGAGGGGTCAGGCACGATCCACCTGCCGGGGCGAGCCGACCACATCGAAGGGGCGACGATGGTGGTGATTCCGAAGAACACGATGCATTCCGTGGAGTTGCGCGCTGGCGAGCGCATCCGCTACGTCTACATCAACCAGTACCGCTAACGCATCATCCCCCGCCCGCGAGGCCGCGAGCTGCACATGCGTGGAATGGAACCTTAAGCCGTCCACCCTGGATTGGAGTCACCCGTGATGACTCAAACGCAGGGCGGCTTAACTGAAGCGCACGATACGAACCGACGATGCTTGACCCCCACACCTTCAAGATGGACATCACCATGAGTGCATCAATGAGAGATCGCCTTGATCATGGACAAGTGCTTCTAGGCCTGGGCCACATGTACGCTGCCGCGGGCATCATCGAGGGAATGGGGGCGGGATGGGATTTCAGTTGGATTGACATGCAGCACGGGCAACATGACTTTGCCTCGACACTTGGAGCGATTCGTGCCGCCGAGTGCATGAAACTGCATCCTGTGGTTCGTGTGCCGGGCCAAGCGTCCGATGCCATGTCCAAGGTTGCAGATATGGACCCCGATGCAGTCATGGTTCCAATGGTCAACACGGTTGAACAGGCCGCCCATGTTGCTCAGTCGCTGCATTTCCCGCCGGTTGGCGATCGCAGCTATGGCGGGCGCCGCGTGATCGATCGTCACGGCCGCGATTTTCACAGATGTCGCGACCTTCTCGTGATTGTGCAGATTGAGTCACTTGCGGCCGCTGACAACGCCGAGGCCATTGCGGCTGTTGAAGGTGTGGACATGCTGTTTTTTGGAGCGGACGACATGAAGCTGAGAATGGGGCTAGACCTGGCGACAGCCACTCATGAAAATGATCAGTTGATCGAGGCGCAACGTCACGTGGCATACGCGGCCAGGGCCGCAGGCAAATGGGCGGGTATTGTCGCGATGACGCCCGAGTCGCTTCGATTGGCCGTTGAATTCGGCTATCAGATGATCGTCGGAGGTGTCGATGTTATCTTTCTCCGCTCGGGTGCGGGCGGCAAGCTCAAAGTACTGCGTGGCGTGGTCGATGGTCTGAAAGCCTCGTCAGGATCTGAACGCCATGAAGTACACAGCAGTTGATGACTCCGGTGTCTATGTGATTGCCCGTGATGCCATGGCTCGCTGAGCCGCGATGTTGGCCTGGAACAAAGTCAGATGAAGCTAGGACTGGGTCTGTATCGCCGGATGCTCGATGATCAGCACTTCGCGTTTGCGCGTCAGTTGGGCGCGACACACATCGTGGCGCATCTGGTGGACTATTTCCATGGAGCTGATGCCGACAACCCCGATGACAATCAACCGGTCGGCAACCGCCGCGGTTGGGGCGTGGCAGGTCATAGCGCAGGACTGTGGGAGGTCGACGCACTCACACGGCTGCGCGAACGCATCGAAGCTCATGGCCTCCAACTGGCTGCGATCGAGAATCTCGATCCCGCAGATTGGCACGACATCCTCTTGGATGGACCCAAACGCGAAGAGCAGCTCCAGCGCGTGAAACAGGTGATTCGCAACATCGGTGCGGCTGGGATCCCAGCACTTGGTTACAACTTTTCGATCGCCGGTGTCGCCAGCCGGGTGACAGGGCCATTCGCACGCGGCCATGCGGTGTCCGTGGGCATGAGAGGGGTTGATGACACACCAATCCCGCGGGGCATGGTGTGGAACATGATCTACGACCCAAGCGCACCGGAGGGCGTACTTGACCCGATCACGCACGAGACCTTGTGGAATCGCGCCGCATCTTTTCTTCGCGCCGTCGTGCCTGTGGCGGAGGCGGCCGGTGTAAGGCTCGCAGCACACCCCGACGATCCGCCCGCTCCGATGGTGCGCAGCTCACCGCGGCTGGTGTATCAACCCGACCTTTATCAACGCTTGCTGGATATTGTCCCCAGTCCGGCCAATGGACTGGAATTCTGCATCGGCACGCTGGCTGAAATGAGCGCAGGCGATCTATATGAAGCAGTGGATCGCTACGCAGCCCAGTCTCGTATCGTATACGTTCACCTTCGCAACGTACATGGAAAGGTTCCGAGCTATCACGAAACATTTATTGACGACGGTGACGTCGATATGACCCGCGTGCTGGCCATCCTGAAAAAGCACGGGTTTGGCGGGGTGATCATTCCAGACCACACGCCGCAGTTGAGTTGTCCAGGCCCGTGGCACGCCGGCATGGCACACGCGATGGGGTACATCAGAGGTCTTCTGGATCAGCTCGAGTGAGTCTGTCCGAACTGACGAACAAACCAACGCTCCAACCTCAGCTCGGGCTAAGCTCTCCGCGTCACGGGTCAAGCCCGGAGACCCGGCCGAACACGTGGGGGAATCATCTTGGGCAACCTTCCGCCGGGTCTGCGAATTAGAGGCGACCCTCACCGCAACAACGAGGCCAGCAACACAACCAACCGGAACCGTACATGACTCACGCACGCTTCATCACCGCTGTCGGCACACCGCTTGACGGCGAGGATCGGCTCCATGACGAAGGCCTTGTCCGGCATCTCGCCGACCAACTCGACGCCGGGATCGACAGTGTCCTCGTCGGCGGCACCATGGGGATGATGCCTCTGCAGACCGACCAGACCTGGCGAGACTTGCTCGTCCGATCGGCCGAGTTGCTTGACGGGCGAGCCGAGCTTCTCGTCGGGGCCACCGATGTCAGCACGTCGCGTGCCTTGGACCGGATCGGGTATGTCAACACCCTTGCAGGCATCGATGGCGTCGTCGTGATGACGCCCGGCTATGTGAAGTTTACCGAGCCGCAGTATGTGGATTACTACACCGTTCTCGCCGATGCGTCACGGCATCTGCTCTACCTTTACGAATTGCAGCCCCTCACCGGCGTCCGCCTGTCCATCGATACGCTCTGCACGCTTGCGGACCATCCCAACATCGCGGGGGTCAAGCTATCGTCCAACGTCCCCGACGCCTCGCGACTGCGGCACCGACTGGGTGATCGCAAGTTCCGTCTGATCGTTTCGGAACCGGTGCTCAGTGACATGTTGTTCCGCTACGGTTACGCCGAGCATCTCGATGGCATTTACGCGGTCTGCCCCCACTGGGCGGTGGCCATGGCCGACGCAGTCCGCCGCGAAGCCTGGGACGAAGCATCTGTCTGGCAGGAAAAACTCTCACAGATCAAGGAGCTGTTCCTCACACTGCCATTCGGTCCACTGTTCACCACACTCATGAATCTCCGGGGTCTTCCGGGGTTCTACGCCCCCCGCCCCTTCTCGCGACCGGACGACGGCTTTGTGGCTCGACTTCGAGCCCTGCCGATCGTGGAGGAGTTGCTTGCATCGCGTCCTGCAAGGGCCTTATCGAATGCGTGATCGATTGCTTGCTCACTTGCCATACTACGAGCGTCAGCTCGAGACGCTCTGTGCGTTCTGGTTGCGCTGCGCGATGGATCGTGAGCACGGCGGGTATCTTGTGCAGATCAGCCGCGACGGCCGAACCTTGGGCACGGACAAGTATGTATGGTGTCAGGCCCGCATGACATGGATGTTCTCGGCCCTCTTCAACCACTACCAGCGCAGAGTCGAATGGCTGGACGCCGCCAGTCTGGGTCGTGACTTCCTCGTTAAGCACGCGCACATGGGCGATGGCCGATGGGCGTATCTGCTCTCGCGGGATGGCCGGGTCTTTAACGACTCGCGTTCGCTGGTGACCGACAATAACACGGCCATGGCGCTGGCAGAGTTCGCCACCGCCTCAGGTCGAGACGATGACCGGCCGCTCATCCAGACAACCGCCGAGCAATACTTCCAGCGCGTTGCGCCGCCTGCCGTCAATGAGTGGTTCCATCACAACCTGCCGACGGGGTACCTGCACAATGCAGCCGACATGGTGACGCTCGGCGGCCTTTCCGCACTGCGGCCGTACTTCCCCTCCGACCGACTGGACGCGACGGCACGGGCGGCGATGCAACGCATCCTCTTTGTGCATGCCAAGGACGAGCACCGCGCACTCTTTGAAACAGTGTCGCTGGACGGGAACGTGGTCGACACCGACTGGGGGCGACGCGTGAATCCTGGCCATGCCCTGGAGGCGTCCTGGTTCTGCCTTGACGAGGCGCTTCGATTGGGAGAACTCGCGGTGGTCCGTCGTGCTGCCGAGGTGTGCCGTTGGAGCTTTGAACTTGGGTGGGACCGCGAGCACGGCGGCATCGTCGCGTTCACCAAGCCCGGCGGCGGACGACCCCTGGGTCCAGAAGCGCCGGTGCCTTGGGGCGAACGGTGGAACGATCGGGTGTGGTGGGTGCATTCGGAGGCGCTCTACGCACTGGCCGCCGCCGCCGTCGCCACAAACGATCCTTGGTTCGTTGATCAGTTCGACATGCTTCATCGCTACGTGGACGCTCACTTTGTGGACCACGAGTATGGCGAGTGGTACAGCTACCTTGACGCCTACGGCAACGTGCTCTCACCGCAGAAAGGCTCGTGGGTCAAGTGCTTCTTCCACATTCCCCGCAACCTGCTCATGATCGTGCGGCTGCTCCGCCGTCTTCGCAATGCGACCCCGGCGTGCCCATGATTCGCTTCGTGTTCGTACGCAGGAAAACAACAACGCCCGCCCTGGACAAGTAGTCTGACCCACGCGAACGTCGATGACGCGGCCGCTTACACCGCCTCGCGGTAGTCACGGCGCAGCAGCCCACGCAGCCGCTCGCGGCATGCCGTCTTCCCGACACACGCCATTGGCGAATCGACTCTGCACGAGGCTTTTCTGTACTGAAAACGCCGCGTACTCCGTGATTGCGTGATGGAAGCGCCTCGCCCCCAAGCATCGTCGCCCACATCAGGCGCGGATAGGGACTTGAGGCTTGATGTGGATGGTTGGCGCGGGCGCCTCGGAGTCGGTGGTGCTCAGCAGGACGCTGTCGAAGAAGAACCATTCCTGGCGGCCGCCGACGGGGGCTTGCAGCGGTTGGGCGTTCGACCAGACGGCCTGGGTGCTGTGGGGTCGCCAGACGCGCACGCGCAGGTAGCGGGCGGCGGCATCAAGCGGAGGCGTGGTGACGCGTTGAAAGGTGCTGCTGTTGCGTGCGGCGGCAGGTGGGGGGTTGAGCAGAGCGACCTGGCGGAACGTCTGGCCATCGTCCGACACGAGGAACTCGATGCGGCCGGGCAGGACCAGGCCGACTTGGGGGTTGAGGCAGAAGTCGATGGCCAGCCGCGCGATGGGTGTGGTCACGCCCAGATCGAGCGTGGTTTCGACATCGTGCCCGACGTAGCAGGTCCACACGTCATCATGGAAAATGGTCCGGCTGCGCCAGTGCGTGGCTGGGCGTGTCGGCGTGAGCGGCGATCGTTCCGCCGCGACATCGGGTGGGAGCATGGTCTTGAGCGCGTCGAGGTGCTCGATCATCGTGCCGCGGTCTGTGAACGACCAGAAGTCGATGCCACGCTGGCGCAGGGTGAGCATGGTCATGATCCAGCCGTGCGTCCAGCCGGTCTCGGTACACCAGGCGCCCCAGCCGGCGTCGGCGTTGGAGGCCCAGTGCTCCCAGCGTGCAAAGTCAAAGGCCCGGAACCACGTCCCGTCGAGCTCGGGCCGAGCCTCGGACCGGGTCTGAATGCGCAGCAGGAAATCGGCCAGGCGATCGGCGGCGCGATGCAGCTTCGCATCGCCCGTCG
Organism: uncultured Phycisphaeraceae bacterium; assembly: GCA_964518335.1. Classification (GTDB taxonomy): domain Bacteria; phylum Planctomycetota; class Phycisphaerae; order Phycisphaerales; family Phycisphaeraceae; genus CAZFDT01. The sequence goes on along the minus strand of CAZFDT010000051.1, from coordinate 9,006 downwards.
CGGCCGCAGCCTCGGTCAGACTCAATAGCGCGAAATTGCTGGTGTAGAGCATGTCAGCAACAGGATCGCCGTTGGTCTGAATCAGCGGCGCCTCGCTCTTGCCGTAGCGCTCGTTGCTGCGCGGCGCGCCGTAGAGACCCTGGCGCGGATCGCCCAGTTCCTCGCGGATCGCGCCGCAAGCGTCCTGCGAGGCGAGCATGTCCTGGGCCATGCGATCGAGCCATTGCCTGTGCTCGGGCGTGTCCTCGACGCGCACGAGCCATGCCAAGGGCAACAACATGCGAGCGCGCTCCTGCTGGATGCCGTTGGTCCAGTGCCACTGATGCGGATAGGCCCGCATGAGGCGGCGGATACCTCGGCGCGTGCGCTCGAGCAGCGGGGCGTGGCCGGTCTTGTCATAAAGCCACAGATAGCAGGCGAGGATCCAGGCCTCGAAATGCGGCGAGAGGCTGGCCTGATCGGTGCGCCAGTAATGCTGCCAGCCATACTTGTGAATGAGGGGCTCCCAGAGGTTGTGCCCCTGCAGCGCGTCCGGGCCTGACACCCGGAAGTTGGCCAGGATCGTCGCCACCAGCCGACGGTCCCACCGCGACTGTCCCAGCGCGGCGGCCGCGGCGAGGACGCCCATCACCGAGCGGCCGTTGTCGTCGGCGAAGTAAACCTGCATCGAACCCTCGGACCACCGCATCAGCGCGTAGCTGGGGCTCGCCGGGTCATCATAAGTGCCCGTCTGCACGCGGCCGTCAAAGACGAAGTCGGCCAGATTTGCCCCCGCCATGGCGTGGCTCGCCTCTCCGGTGAGCGTCGAGGCCACCGCCAGTGCCATGGCGCACTCGCCGATGCAGTCGTTGCGCAAGGTCTTGCCGTACGGCTGCGAACCATCCGTGAGGATGCGGCTCTGGAAGCATTCGGCTACGCCGTGGCGTCCGTCGCCCACCTCATCGCCATCCTCGCGCCAGTCGGGCGTCAGCAGCATGCGAGCGCGGAAAAACCAATCGGCGCCGCGCGCAACAGCGCGCACCGTCTCGTCGGCAGGCATCGGATCATCGCGCGCGAAGCTGGGCCGCACAGTCGGTGTCCAGTTCAGGTCGCCGATCGCCCTGCCCGGCGAAAGCCACCCCAGGATCCGCCGCCAGATCGACTGCCACGCGCCGATGGGGGCATAGCGGGCCGTGATGAAGTGGCTGAGCTTGCTGGTGGCGACCATCACGGGCCGGCCAGGCAACTGCAGCAGAATGGGCTGCGCATCCTTGGGCAACCCGTACACCGCCGTCTCGAAACCCGCCACGTGAGCGACTACCAGCTCCGGCTCGACGCCCTCGCCCGACACGGGGACGTAATGGCAGTCGTGCAGCATGGCGATGTGCATCGGCGCCAGGTCGCGACCGAAAACGTCGCTCGTGACGACAATTCGCTCTTTGTCGATGGCACGCGGCGGCGCGACATTCAGGCCCGACAGGCGTGCGGGAAACTCCACATACGCCCGCAACCCGCGCTCCACCACGCGCTCTACGAAGTCATCGGGCAACGTTGTAGGCGCCGTGGGATAGCCGTCGGCGAGCACCAGCAGCCCATCCCCGCGCCGCGCCGCGGCCATCGCGTCGGCCAGTGTGTCCACCCGCGCGCGGATCGCCGGATCGCGGCGATCCGCCAGCACGCGCCACAGGTCGTTCCGCTCGGAGCAGCAGAACACAAGTTGGCCCGTGCCCGCGCCGGCATTGATCGTCTGGCTCGCCGAATGGGGCCCGGAAGCCACCCCCGAATGACTCGACTGCGAAGAGGTCATTGCCTACAACCTTTCACGACCGCAAGGCAGAGTAAGGATACACGGCGAGTCAGTCCGATCCATGGGGCGACGTCGCGGTCGGCATGCCCAGGGATCGAGCAAGACGCCAAGCGCATCAGGCGCGGCGCCGTTTGGGCAACAGCAGCAGACCCGCGGCTGCCAGCAGGCACGCCGACGCGGGCTCGGGAACTGGGCCGCCGGTCATCGTGTACTCGGCTATGCCTTGCCAGCCCGAGAGACCAGCCGGAGAGATGCCCACATAGGCGTCAGGAAACGTCTGAGACGCCAAGGGCGCGACGATTTTGATGAAGCGGGCCGAGTATCCGCTCAGGTCGTACGCCTGCTCGTAGGCTCTGAAGTAGAGGACGCCGTCCCAGCCGGTGCCCCACGGGGGCTGCGCGGTAGTCAGGAGTGTGACCGTGGGGGACACGTCGTAATTGCCGTCGTCGCTGAGATAGACCTCGAACTGGCCGGGGCCATCGTCGCCGACTTTCCAGTAGCGGGCGGTGAAGGTGTCCAGGTTATGGACGACACCCAGGTCCCACTCGCCTTCGATAGGACCGCTGAATCGTGTGGCCATGAAGCTGTTGACGCCGTCGCCGCTGCCGTTGCCCCAGAAGTTGCCGTAGGCGGTGTTGTCAACTGAACCCATCTCGGGTCCCAGCAGGCCATCGGACAACATCCCGCTTCCACTGGTTCCGCCCGTCTGCGTCGCCGGCGTGAACAAAACCCCCGCCGAAGCGACGGAGGCCGACAGCAACGCGATGCCACCCCACACCACGATTGAGCTTTTCATCAACATGACTGTTTCTCCACTTGATACCCATACATGGCCATGCCGTGCGATTGCCTCGCGCGAGGCGTGTGAACTCGACACGCACATGACTGACGATGAAGCGATCCGACGTCCCCGGGCCCGGATGACTGTCGTGTCAGACGTGCTGTGCTGTGCTGTTGATCTGCCGACCTTCCTTTCCGGGACACTCGACGATAAGTCCCAATGCGGCGTCGCCACCTCGCGGCGTGTCGACTTACGCCTCACGCCGAGCCACGCACGACCAGCGTTGGCTCCGTTCGCGCCGAGCGGTCGTCCATCGACGGCCAGCCCTCGGTGATGATCCGCTCGAGCATCGGCACCATCAGTTCTGCCGAATGCCCGTAATTGAGGTCCACCGTGGTCAGCGACGGATCGGCCCAGGGCGACAGAATATGATCGGAGAAGCCGACCACCGCCACCTCATCGGGGCACTTGATGCCGCGATGCCGCAACGTCGTCACCAGAGCTGCGCCCAGGTAGTCGTCATACGTCATGATGCCGTCGGCCTTCTGGCGCAGCACGAGATCATCCACGATCTGATTAGCCATCACCCACAGGTAATCGAAGCTGGCCACGATGCCGCCGACCAACTCCGGCGCCAGACGGCGCCAGGCGCAGTAGTGGATGTCGGGCGTCGTCCCGGTCAGCCCGGCCGCGCGAATCGCCTCGCGATAGCCTTCGACGCGCTGCGCATAGGTGTCCCACGGCAGATCGAGGATCGCCAGCCCGATGCGTCGGCAGCCGCGCTTCACCAGATGCTCGACGCTGATCCGAGACGCCGCGGGATAGTCCGGCGCGATCCATGCTGAACCGGGGATGCCCGGATCTTCATAAAAGACCGTATTCGGATGCTGCTGCAGTAGCCTGCGGCGATCCGACTGCGACCAAGCATGCACCGCGCACAGCACGCCATCGACGCCGCGACGGACGAACTCGTCCACGTGGTAGTCGAACTGGTCGAGCGACTGGTTGGCGAGATTGGTGGCGATGGTGTTGCCGATGAGCGTGTGGCAGCCGAGCCGGACGGCTTCGATGTCGAGTTGTTGAACGAGCAGGGCGCGTTGGGGGTCGCCGGCGGAGGCGACCAGCAGGCCATAGGTGAACGTTCGTTTGCCACGGAGATGACGCGCCGCGAGGTTGGGGCGGTAGCCCATGCGCTGGGCGACGCGGCGGACGCGCTGGGTGGTGGCTTCGCTGGCGCGGGAGTTGTTGCCCGCCCCGCCGTTGAGGATCAGCCCTGCCACGGGGATGGAAACATGGGCGGCGGCGGCGATGTCGCGGAGGGTGACGCGTTTGGGACGGTGGATGTTGCCGCTTCGAGTGGTCATGGCAGGGGGCACTTCCTCGCTGCGCTTCGCGAACGAACCGGCGGACAAACTTGACGATAAGTTGACTTCAGTCTAAGCTGCAGGTGTCGTCCTGTCAAGCGATTTTCACGACTGGTGCGCGTCGTCTGCATGACTCGACCCGTCGGCTGGGAGAACCCTTGAGCAGCACCCGAGCGACCCCGCCATTGGATGCCTGCGATGCCGTGCGGCGCCTGGCGCAGCGCGTGCTGGGGCCGCGTGCCCATGAGTTTGCCTTTGAGCCCGCCGATGTCAACACCCACGACCGCGACACGTTCGCGGTCGAGGCCGACGCCGGCCGCGTCACCGTGCGGGGCGCCTCGGCCCTGACCCTGGCCGCCGGGCTGCACTGGTACCTCAAGCGTGTCGCTCAATGTCACCTGTCCTGGTGCGGCGACCAGCTCGCATTGCCCTCGCCCCTGCCCGACGTGCGACTCACCGTCGTGACCAGCCCCTTTCGCTACCGCTACTGCTTCAACTACTGCACGTTCAGTTACAGCATGGCGTGGTGGGACTGGGCAAGATGGGAACGCGAGATCGACTGGATGGCGCTGTCGGGGATCAACCTGCCGCTGGCGATCACGGGGCAGGAGGCGGTGTGGCAGCGCGTGTACCGGGCGATGGGCCTGACCGACGAGGAGTTGGGGGGCTTTTTCGCCGGGCCGGCGTTCCTGGCGTGGGGATGGATGGGCAATCTCGACGGCTGGGGCGGCCCGCTGCCGCAGTCGTGGATCGACCGCAGCCAGCAACTGCAGCAGCGCATTCTCGCCCGCCAGCGCGAGCTGGGCATGACGCCGCTGCTCCCGGCGTTCACCGGCCACGTGCCCGGACCACTGCAGCGACTCTATCCCGACGCCCGCATCCGTCGCCTCAAGGACTGGGCCAGCCACTTCCCCGGCACGTACCTGCTCGATCCCGACGACCCGCTCTTCACCCGCATCGGCGAAGCCTTCCTCCGCGAGCAGACGCGGATGTACGGCACCGACCACTTCTACTCCTGCGACTGCTTCAACGAGAACAGCCCCCCCAGCAACGACCTGGAATACCTGCGCGGCATGAACCGATCCCTCTACGACGTGATGGCCCGCGTCGATCCGGACGCGCACTACGTCATGCAGGGCTGGATGTTCTTTTTCAACCCCGACGCGCCCGACTTCTGGCAGCCGCCGCAGATCAAGGCCTTTCTCCAGGCCGTGCCGCGCGGCAGGCTCGTCGTCCTCGATCTCCACAGCGAAAAGCACCCCATCTGGCAACGCACCGAAGGCTACTACGGCACGCCGTGGATCTGGAACGTGCTGCACGGCTTCGGCGGCAACCGGTCCATGTACGGCAACCTCCGCGCCATCGCCCGACAACTCCACGAGGCCCGCGCCCATCCCGACCGCGGCCACCTCATCGGCATGGGCGTCACCTCCGAGGGCATCGGCCAGAACCCCGTCGTCTATGACCTGACCACCGACCTCATGTGGCGCGACCGACGCCCACGCCTGGACGAGTGGATCGTCGAGTACGCCCGTCGCCGCTATGGTCAACTGCCGCACTCGGCCGCCAAGGCGTGGCAGATCCTCGAACGCACCGTCTATCGCATGCCCACCTCGGTCAAAGCCACGCCCTCGTGCCTGCTCACCGTCCCGCCGCGTTTGGAGGTGTCGGCCCGGTTCGACACGTGGTACCCCCTCCCCGACCTGGCGCAGGCCTGGGAGCTGCTGCTGATCAGCGACCATGCGCTGCACGGCGTCGATCCGTGGCTGTACGACCTGGTGGACGTGGGACGGCAGGTGCTGAGCAATCTCGCGCCGCTTCTGCTGGGCGAAGTGAAGCGCCACCACGACATGGGCCAGCGCCCGGCGATGGAGCTGGCCATGCAACGTTACCTGGCCCTGGTTCTCGACATGGATCGGCTGCTGGCGACGCGGCGCGAGTTCCTGCTGGGCTGCTGGCTGCGCGATGCGCGGGCGTGTGCGACGACCGACGCCGAGGCCGATCACTACGAATGGAACGCCCGCACCCAGATCACGATGTGGGGCGGACCCGGCGGGATGCTGCGCGACTATGCCCGCAAAGAGTGGTCGGGCCTGATGCGCGGCTATTACCACGAGCGGTGGCGTCGCTTCTTCGACGAGGTGAAGCTGGCGATGGACGCCGGCCTGCCGCCGCAGTGGGATCGCATCCAACGCGACCTGTGCGAATGGGAGTGTCAGTGGGCCCGTCGGACCGATGCTTATCCTTGTGAAGCCCAGGGCGATGCGGTGGAGCTCAGCCGCAGTCTGCTGGCCCACTACGCGGCGGACATTCACCGCGCCGACATGCCGGCCGCAGGCCGTGAGGCCGCCGAAGTCGTCGACGCGCGGGTGGATGCCTGATCCGCTTCGCACGAAGGAGTCGCATCAGCGTGACGTGGCGCAGTCTGGTCCTGGGTGTCCTGCTGGCGCTGTTGCTCGCGGCGGTGGGCTATCACAATGACTGGGTGCTGCTGCAGCAGCCGCTCACCGGCTCGCTTCTGCCCGTGGCGGCGTTCGGCGCGGTGACGGCCCTGCTCCTGCTGCTCAATCCGCTGCTGCGCCTGGCGGGCGATCGGGCGCCGCTCACCGGCGTCGAGGCCATCGTCATCGGTGCGATCATTCTCCTGGCGTGCAGCTTTCCAGGCTCGGCGTTCTCCCGCCTGTTCATGCCCATGGTCGCGCTGCCCTCGCACTGGATCAAGAACCAGCCCAACTGGCAGTCGGCGCACGCCCTGTCGTATGTGCCCAGCGGGTCGGCGACATTGGGCGCCGGCCACGTCCGCCACTGGCCGGCGCTGGCGATGGCGCTGCGCCACGATGCCCAGGCTGGCATCGACCCGGCGGTCGGCCTGTGGCGATCACTCGACGACGAGGCTCGTCGAGTGATCGACGCCGTCATCACCTCCGAGCATGCCGACCATCGCCAGGCCGACCTGCTGCTGACGGCAATCAACCGCTGGATCGAGCCGCCGGACACGAGCGATGCCCAGGCGATCGCCGCACGACGGCGGGCCGAGCTGGCGTCGGCATATCCCGACTGGATCGCGCCCATGCCCGGCGGCGACGGCGTGCTGCTGCTGGGCGGCCGCAACGACCCCCAGGTCAGCGACGCCATCATCACCGGCTCGCCCGACGGTGCGACGGCGACCGCAGCTTCGCTGCCCTGGCGCGCCTGGTGGCCGGCCATTCGCCTCTGGGGCGGCCTGTTCCTGCTGCTGGCGCTGGCGTCCCTGGGACTGGTGCTCGTCGTCCACCCCCAATGGGTGCAACGCGAGCGGCTGGCGTACCCCGTCGTGCAGTTCATCGAGCTTGCCGCCACACGCACCGGCCGCGGCGTGCTGCCCGATGTCGCTCGCACCTCCCTGTTCTGGATCGGCTTCGTCGCCATGCTGCTGCTGCACGCCTGCAACGCCCTGCACCTGTGGTGGCCCGCCTTCCCCATACACCTGCCCTTGCGGCAGGACTTTTCCGCCCTCATGACGCTCTTTCCCGATGCCCAACTGGTCCCCGGCTCGTGGGGCCTGTACCGCCCGTTCATCCTGCCCACCGCCATCGCCTTCGCCTTCTTCCTCACGCGGCAGGTGTCGCTGAGCCTGGGCCTGTCCCTGCCGCTGTTCACGGCCATGGGCGCGGTGCTCATCGGCGCGGGCACGCAGGTAAAGACCGGCTGGAACAACGCGGGCAACCACAACATGATGCTCCTGGGCGCCGGCATCGGTCTGGCCGTGATGACGCTCTATGCCGGGCGCGAGCACTACCTGCGGGTGGCCCGCGCCGCCGTCGGGCTGGGCCGCGACGCCCGGACGCCCTCGTACTGCCTCTGGGGCGCTCGCCTCTTCGGGCTGAGCGTGGCGGCGATGATTCTCGTGCTTCACCGACTGGGCGTGCCGCTGGTCTGGGCCGCGGTCGTCGTCGCCATGGCCCTGATGATTCAACTGGTCATCGCCCGCGTCAACGCCGAGACCGGCGCCCTGTTCGTCCACCCCGGCTGGTTGCCCGTCACCGCCCTGGTGGCCCTGGTCGGCGCCCAGACGATCGGGCCTACCGGGCTGCTCGTCCTGACCCTTTTCAGCCTCATCTTCCTGGTCGATACCAGCGACGCCCTCATGCCGCAGCTCGCCAACGCCCTGCGCCTGGCCGATCGCCCCCGAGGCATCGCCCCGCGGCGCTTCGCCCCGCTCGCCGGCGGCGTGCTCGCCCTCGGGCTGGCCGTGACCATCATCGTCACACTCGCCACCCACTACGCCATGGGCATGAACCGCACCGTGGGCTGGTGGATCGCCGAGGAAGTCTCCCAACTCCCCCTCGACGAGCTGGCCGCCACCGTCTCCGACCTCCGCGCCACCGGCGAGCTGCACGACGCCGTCTGGTCGCACGGCCTGGATCGCCTCAACCTCATCCACCTCCACCGCCACCACGCCGCCTGGTTGGCGTCGGGTCTGGCCGTCTTCCTCCTCTGCTCCGCCGCCCGCCTGCGACTGCCCTGGTGGCCTCTACACCCCGTGCTCTTCGTCTTCTGGGGAACCTTCCCCTCCATCATCCTCAGCGTCTCCTTCCTCCTGGGCTGGGCCATCAAGTCCGCCGTCATCGCCGTCGGCGGCCAACTCGCCTTCCGACACCTGCGACCCCTCATGGTCGGCATCATCGCCGGCGAACTCCTGGCCGCCACACTTCTCATCGCCCTCGGCGGCGCCTATCATGCCGCGACCGGCCTGGCCCTGCCCACCTATCTCGTCTTCGCCAGGTAATCCCCCCGGCCGTGTTCCCCATCCCTCGAGAGACTTGCGTTAATCGGAATCACTGGGTTTTCATCTTCACCAGTCGATGCGCCTGCCCATTCGGCAGTGGCCCTCCGACGACATGGCTGATGGCTGATGGATGATGGATGACGTGAAGCAAAACCACGTCATGCGGCCACTCCCATCGCCTTGCGACCCTGTTCCCTGATCCCTGATCCCTGATCCCTGACCCCCCCCCCCCCCCCCCCCCCCCCTCCGCCCCCCCCCCCCCCCCCCCCCCCTCGCCCCCGCCTCCCCACTCACACCCACCCTGCCG